>NC_011138.3:1130156-1800312 GCF_000020585.3 Alteromonas mediterranea DE | reverse complement strand
CAAACACTTCGGCTCAACGCGCAACTAATTTACCTGAAGTTATTAACCCAAGTATGGGTAGGATCTGGACCGCGAACGCTCGCGTGATATCGGCAGAAGACACGAAAGTGTGGGGTAACGGTGGCTACGCGCTAGGTGCGCGCGGACAGCAAATAAGAGATAGGCTGTTTGAGAAAGACACCTTCAATGAAACCGACTTTTACGCTATTCAGCTAGATAATCATGCGCAGTTTCTTATTCCTTGGCAGCATTTACTGTATGGCCTGTTAAATATGCAAAGCATTGAGTTTAAGCCAGACCTTGCCTATTTAAACGCATGGAAAGAATGTGCCTGCGAAGACTCCGTAGGTTATACGCTGGTAAAATACTTTAGGCAGGAAGTGGTGCAAACGCTCTTTGGCGGCTTACTTTCAACGTTAGACAAACAAGGAGTTAACAGCCGAACGCTATTAAGGGGCATAGAGCCCGCCACCTGGCAATTAATTCACAGTCAGCCAAGCTCTTGGCTACCTGCCGACACTGAAAGCTTCGACGAACTGCTTGTGGATGCCTACCGCCGCGCCAAACACAAACTGCTAGATAAGTATTCGCCAGTTGAAGCCGATATGGAAACGTTAGCATGGGGCAAGGTTAATGCCCTCTCAGTAGAACACCCCTTCGCGAGTCAAATCCCATTAGTAGGAAGCATGTTAAACATGCAGCAAGTGGAAGGCTTTGGCGATACGTATATGCCCGCCGTGCAAGCGCCTAAATTTGGTGCGTCTGAACGATTTTTTGTAAGCCCTGGCCACCTTGAAGACGCAATCCTCACCTTACCTGGCGGCCAATCGGGCCACCCACTGTCAGATTTCTTTACAGCAGGGTTTAACGACTACGCAGTGCATGCAGCAACGCCCTTGTTACCCAGCAAGCCCATACACAGCCGAGTCTTTTATAAGAAAGAAGCCGAATGACACCTGCCATTACATTACTTACGAAAAAGCGAATAGCACACAAGGTATTAAAATATGAACACGATGCCAATGCGGCATCGTACGGGCTAGAAGCCGTTGAAAAGCTTAACCTTAATGCAGACACCGTATTCAAAACATTAGTGGTTAGTACAGACAATAATAAGCTTGCAGTTGCCGTGGTACCCGTAAACACCAAGCTAAGCGAAAAGAAAATGGCAAAAGCACTAGGTGTTAAAAAAGTAGAAATGGCGCAGGCCAACGCGGTGATGGTAGCCACTGGCTATGTGCTGGGTGGCGTTAGCCCTTTGGGCCAAAAAAAACGGTTAGCCAGCGTTATTCACAAAAGCGCTGAAAGCCTTGCCATTATGCACGTAAGCGCGGGAAAACGAGGGTTAGAAGTGGCGCTTTCCCCGGCTGACTTAGCAACACTTACCGGTGCTAAGTTTGCGGATATCTCGGTAGGTTAGTTCAGTTAATTTAATATCAACACTGAGCGTATTAGCAACTTAACCAAAAACTAACATCTCAGGCATTTAGTTATGCAACTGCCGCCATTACAGCGCAGAGTTAAGAATTCAGTGTAAAGACGAGATAGACTAGTCTATAGAGAAAAGCAGCCCTAAAAGCTGCTTATTTACTCGATTTCGCTAGCCACTGCTTGCGCGCTTCTTGAAGCGCCGCATCATCGGGCTGTTCGCTGCCAGAAATGGCTACGGCAATTTGTTGAATGATCGCATCACGCTTTTCAATCAGCGCATCGGTGCGTGGGAATAAGTCTTTGGCTTCAGGGTATTGGGCTTTTAGCGACTCTACATCTTCTAAGGCGTAATAGCGCGCTTCAAAGGCTTCGTTATACAGCTGACGCTTAGCATTAAATACCACGTAGTCTTTTGCGGTTTCAGAATTAAGGTAATCCATATCTTCTGACGCTAAATTAGCAGCCTGCCCTACTTCACGGGCCTGCGCCATCCATGAATCAACAGCTTCGGCATCATCATTTTTAACAGCTTGCTTTACGCCTTGCTGCAAATCGCTTGCGTGAAGGATTTCCATCACTGTTATAAGCGGAACTTGCGCTGCATCTTGATCTCGTTTATCAGCATCTAGCGACAAATAAGCAAACCATGAAAAGGTAGCGGCAATAATAATAGCAAGAACGACAAGTGCTTTTTTCACACTTTCCTCCAAAGACATTGCATATAAAAATCAGTGCGAGTGCACTGTAAAAAAGAGGCAATACAAAAAGAGCGAGAAGCCTCTCGCTCTTTTTCAGTATTGTAACGACCTAAAGATTATTGGTCGACAGGCTCTGAGTTTTCAACTCGGCTTTTTAGTTTTTGACCCGGGCGGAACGTTACCACTCGACGCGCTTTAATAGGAATGTCTTCACCGGTTTTAGGATTACGGCCAGGACGTTCGTTTTTATCACGCAGGTCAAAGTTGCCAAAACCTGACAGTTTTACTTGCTCACCAGATTCCAGAGCGCCTTTAATCTCTTCGAAAAAAAGCTCTACCAGATCCTTCGCATCACGCTTGTTAATGCCTAGTTTCTCGAATAGGTGTTCAGCCATCTCGGCTTTGGTCAATGCCATAGTTTACTCTCTTAACGCGGCCCCAAACTCAGATTCCAGACCTTTAACCACAGTATCTACGGCTTGCTGAATTTCAGCTTCTTCTAAGGTTTTATCCGGATCTTGTAAATGAAGTGACAAAGCAAGGCTCTTGTAGCCAGGCTCAATTCCCTTGCCTTTGTACTCATCGAACAAGTTTAGAGCAACTAGTTGATTTACGCCAATTTTTTCTATGTAAGAAAGGACATTTCCTACACGCACTTCATCTTTAACCGTAATAGCAATATCACGGCGGTTCGACGGGAAGCGCGATACCGGTACTGCCGACGGTAATTTACGCTCGGTAATGGCATCTACCGCCAACTCGAACACAAATACACGGCCGTTAACACCAAGCAACTTAGTAAACTGCGGGTGTATAGCACCAATATAGCCAACTTCTTCATCATTAAGCAAAATTTTTGCAGTCATACCAGGGTGTAACGCACTGTGCTGCCCTGTTACAAAAGTAAACTCACCCTGCTTGCCGGTAAGGGCAAGCAACGCTTCAACGTCTGCCTTTGCATCGAAGAAATCAACTGGGCTATCGCCCAAGTCCCAATGCTCTTCGTTACGACGCCCTGCTACTACACCACCAATTACTTGTTCTTGCAATACACCATTAGGCGCATCTTGTTGAGGTATAAAGCGTAATCCGGTTTCGAACAGTCGAATTCGCTGTTGCTGACGCTTCTGATTATAAGCAGCAGCACCAACTAAACCCGGCCATAAACTTACGCGCATTACCGACATATCAGATGAAATTGGATGTGGTAACACCATACCCTTCACATCTGGGAACAAGGCGTTTTGAATTTTAGGGTCGACAAACGAATACGTAATCGCTTCGTTATAACCACGACTTAGTAACAACGACTTCATTGTATTAAGCGGCAGCTTAGCTTCTTGCGAAGGCAACATAGCCAAGGTCGCTTTTGGCGCCACGTTTGGAATGTTGTTATAGCCGTAAACACGGGCAATTTCTTCAATCAAATCTTCTTCAATTGAAATATCGAAACGATAGCTTGGTGCAACCGCTTCCCAACCTGCTTCAGTTTGAGTAACGTCTAAACCAAGGCGGTTAAGCATTTCCGTTACTTTTGCATCATCAATGCTAATACCTAGTACACGAGCTAAACGTTCACGACGAAGCGTAACCGTTGCCTGCTTAGGTAGCTTGTCTTCAGCTACGGCTTCAACCACAGGGCCAGCTTCACCACCACAAATTTCAAGTACCAGAGCTGTTGCTCGCTCCATGGCTTTACGCTGAAGTAGCGGGTCTACACCACGCTCGTAGCGGTGCGATGCATCGGTATGCAAACCATACTGACGGGCACGGCCCATAATGGCATCACGGCTAAAGAACGCACTTTCAAGCAAAATATCTTGCGTTTCAGTAGTTACACCAGAGTGTAGGCCACCGAAAATACCTGCCATTGCTAGCGCTTTGTTGTCGTCAGCAATAACCAAAGTATTGCTTTGCAGCTTAGCTTCGGTTTCGTCTAGCAACGTAAGGGCTTCGCCTTCGTTCGCCATACGTACGTTAATGTTGCCTTCAATGCTGGCAAGATTAAACGCGTGCATCGGCTGGCCAAGCTCTAACAACACAAAGTTAGTCACATCAACAATAGGGTCGATGCTGCGAATACCGCAGCGACGTAGCTTTTCAACTAACCACAGTGGCGATGCCGCTTTAACGTTAACGCCCTTAACTACACGACCTAAGTAACGCGGGCATGCGTCATCAGCGCTTAGCGTAATTGACAATTTATCATCGATAGTTGCGTCTACCGCTGCTACTTCAGGCTCGCACACGTCAAGGTTATTAAGCACGCCCACTTCACGGGCAATACCGCGAATACCCAGGCAGTCTGCACGGTTTGGGGTTAGGTCTACTTCAATGGCGTTGTCATCAAGACCAAGATAATCGCGAATGTCTTCGCCAATAGGCGCATCGGCTGGAAGCTCGATAATACCGTCGTGGTCGTCACTAATACCTAGCTCAGAGAAACTACAAAGCATGCCAAATGACGGCTCACCGCGAAGCTTCGCTTTCTTAATTTTAAAATCGCCTGGCAATACAGCGCCAACAACCGCTACCGCTACTTTGATGCCCTGACGACAGTTAGGCGCACCACAAACGATATCAAGTAGTTCATCGCCACCTACGTTAATTTTGGTTACGCGCAATTTATCGGCATTCGGGTGCTGACCGCACTCAACCACTTCACCTACTAGCACGCCTTTAAAATCGCCTGCTACTGGCTCAACACCGTCTACTTCAAGGCCAGCCATGCTCAACTGTTCAGACAGCTCATGTGCCGACAGCGACGGGTTAACCCACTCTCTTAACCATTTTTCACTGAATTTCATGTGTACTCTCTGCCTTAGTTGAACTGCTTAAGGAAACGAAGATCGTTTTCAAAGAACGCGCGCAAGTCGTTAACACCGTAACGAAGCATGGTTAAGCGCTCTACGCCCATACCAAAGGCAAAACCTGTGTACTCTTCTGGGTCGATACCCACAGCTTTAAGTACATTTGGGTGCACCATGCCGCAGCCTAGTACTTCTAGCCACTGACCGTTTTTACCCATAACGTCTACTTCTGCTGAAGGCTCAGTAAACGGGAAATAAGACGGACGGAAGCGAATTTCTAGTGACTCTTCAAAGAAGTGATGTAAGAAGTCGTGCAAAATACCTTTAAGGTCGGTAAAGCTAACATTCTTATCAACCATCAAGCCTTCCACCTGGTGGAACATTGGCGTGTGAGTTTGATCGTAGTCGTTGCGATACACGCGCCCTGGCGAGATAATACGCAATGGTGGCTTTTCCGCTTCCATAGTACGAATTTGAACACCAGAGGTTTGCGTACGAAGCATCATGTCTGGGTTAAAATAAAAGGTATCGTGGTCGGCTCGCGCTGGGTGATTCGCAGGAATGTTCAGCGCGTCGAAGTTGTGAAAACCATCTTCAATTTCAGGGCCAGTCTTAACTGAAAAGCCTAGCTCACCAAAGAAAGACTCAATGCGTGCAATCGTGCGGCTAACCGGGTGTAAGTTTCCTGGCTTTTCTGTGCGACCAGGCAAAGTTACGTCTACCGCTTCTTCTGCTAGCTTTTTGTTTAGCTCTTCAGTGCGTAAAAACTCACCTTTTGCAGAAATAGCTTGCTGAATAACTTGCTTAGCTTGGTTAATCTTTTGGCCTGCGGCAGGACGTTCTTCGTTAGATAACTTTCCAAGCCCTTTAAGTAAGTCGGTAAGTTTACCTTTCTTACCCATGAATTCGACCCTAACTTGGTCTAATGTGGCTGCATCTTGTGCAGCGTCAATCTGGCTTTGTGCCTGATTGATAATAGCGTCAAGCTCCATGTTTTCCTCAATTTACATGATGACTGCATGGCCAAAGCATAGGAAGAATTATTCTGTGCGCTAAGGCTTGCCTGAAATAAAAGCGGTAGTTTACACGAGTGACTGACATTACCGCTACCCTATATAGCTGATAATGGCGAAATTTTGGTGAGTAGGTAATAGGAATAGTGAGAGAGAAGCGGTTTCTTGAACGAATATAAAGGATTTAGTACACAATTTCTTCAACCAACTTATTGTCCGCAGAAATGCCTTGAACATCTATTCACATTCTTTAATATCTCCTAAGTAAAAGAACAAAAACGTTTTAGATATACAGGGATAGTAGAATGCAGATAAGGAAACCGCTTCCATCAAACCGAACATACGAGCAAGTATTAAACCATTACCAAGTTGAAAAAAACCTCGCTTCGCAGCTAAAAGCAGCGAACAGAGAGTCGCGTAAAGAAATCTACAGCAAAATGTATGATGAGCTGTTCTCAAAAGTTCCAGACCATCCACGTTTAACAAAACGAAATGATGAAACTGAAAGTCGCAAAAAAGTAAGCCATAGAATGGCTTTTATAAAGCGCTTTCTTAAAAAAGATGAGGTATTTGTTGAGTTTGCGTCTGGAGATGGAAGACTTCTTAAAAAGGCAGCTCAACACAGCCAACAAGCTATAGGCGTTGATATTTCTGACCAAAGGGACAAAAGCGAACAATTCCCAGAAAACACCTCTATCGTGGTTTATGACGGCTATGATTTATCGCAAATAGAAATTGAAAGCGTAGACTTTGTATTCAGTGACCAACTTATTGAGCACTTACACGATGAAGATGTTGAACATCACTTTACTATAGTAAACCAAATTTTGAAAAAAGGTGGCGCCTATGCATTTAGAACACCACATGCTTTTAGTGGTCCACACGATGTATCGCAATATTTTTCTGCCTCTCCTGAATGTTTTCATTTGAAAGAGTGGACATTTGAAGATGTTAAATCGGTAGAGGATATCGGCTTCGAGCAGGTTAAGTTTTACTGGAGCGCAAAGAACATTCATGTGCGTATGCCTCGCCTTTACTTTTCCGTAATGGAATCGCTTTTAAAAAATGTTGATTCCTATAAGGGGCGTAAAATCGCACAGTTTTTTTTACCATCTGTAACCTGTGTATTAGTAAAATGATTGACGCTACAGGAAAGAATATGCCTTTAATTTATATGTGGTGAGCTTATATTCAGCAACGTTTATTTTTTCCTCAATTTACATGATGACTGCATGGCCAAAGCATAGGAAGAATTTTTCTGTGCGCTAAGGCTTGCCTGAAATAAAAGCGGTAGTTTACACGAGTGACTGACATTACCGCTACCCTATATAGCTGATAATGGCGAAATTTTGGTGGGAAATCACATAAACACGGTAAATGAAAACTGTACTCACAGTAAAATATGTAATAAGAGCCGCAAACAAATAAGCACAGCGAAAGAAAACATATTTAGTGAAGTTATCAGCTAATAGTTCTAAACACTAGGATGTTACTCTTTGATAATGTTAGACAAGGTATTATCAATTCGTTTTACAAACTCACTCCATGAAAAAGATTTTACCCTCTCATTAGCATTGATACCCATGCTCTTACAAAGTGGAATATCTCCTGCTAACAATCTTATTTTTTTTGCCCACGCGTCCACTTCTGGCTGAAGTAAAAAGCCCGTTTTTTTATTTTCAATGCTCTCTTTCGGTCCGCCACTTGCGTTAGCAATCACTGCTTTGGCGTGGTTCATACTTTCTAAAGGAACAATACCCCAATCTTCATTTAAAGGGGGGAACAAACAAAAAGCAGTTTGCTTATACAGTAAGCTCAACTCTTGATGTGAGGGTGAAATAATAAACTCGATATTAGATGAACGATTTGCTAGCTCTTTTAACTCTTCTAAATATGTTTGGCTTTTTTCATCAAGGAAACCGGCAATTTTCAACTTCCAAGGGGTATTTAAATCAGCCTTGAGAAAAGCAGAAATAGCTAGCTGAATATTTTTAGTCCACATAATTCTGCCGGGTAAAAGAATAAATGGTTCGTAAGTCACATCTTCAAGGCTACTTTTGAATTCAATGCCTGGATATGCCATCACCATTCTAGATTCATCAGTACAAAGCTCGCCTTCAATAATTCTGTTTTTTACTTCGGTGCTTGTAGTAATGATACTGTCGAAGTACCGCCATGCAGCTTTATCTACTATTTTGAAGCCAAATTTAAAAAGCTTATAACTGAGATGATACAAAAAGCCGCTATTAGCTAATACCTGTCTTTCATACACAGGATCAAATGCTGCACGTAATGGCGTACTACAAATATTCATAAGAGGTAACGAATGATTACGAAATGAAATAAAGTCGCCTAAGCCGTCACACCACACAACTACAGCGTCAAAATCTTCTGCCGGAATTTTTTGCCGAGCAATGTGAAAAGCACTAATCAAAGTACCAAATAGCGTTCGTTTTACGGAAGTGGAGTTCAATACCCGTACATCAACATTTTTGAACTCTGGAAATGTATTTTCCGGCTCATAATGCCCTGTAAAAACAACCCAGTCATGTTGAGAGCGGGTTACGACTTCTAATAAGCTTTTTTCCAAACCGCCGTACAAATAGATCCATGGTTGGTAGAGCGCAATTTTCACTTATAAATCCCTTTAAAACAATCTCGACAATGTTTAATAGTTGTGGTCACTACTTCTCGCGTAATTCACCTTCATGAAGCAAGTTTTCAATAATAGTGGAAAATAGAAAGCATTGAAAATTTATTAAGCATATGCAATCTTTGCTTTTTTAAATTGTTACAACATTCTATGAAGCGCTTACTAATTATTATCAATTCTATTGGCTATGGGGGGGCAGAGCGAGCACTGGTAAATATTTTAAGCCAAAAAAGTCTATACCACGACATCGAAGTTCATGTTCTCTTACTGGACGACGAGCCTATTGTGCGAGAACTTCCAAAAAATGTTAATCTCATAATTGCAAACAGTAAGCGAAGTTTGTTTTTGAGTATTTTAAACGTTTATCGTCATGTCAAAAGCATAAAACCAAACTTATGTGTGAGTTTCTTGGTTCGAGCCAATGTATGCAATGCTATTGTTGGCAAGTTGGTACATAATTACCCTACTGTCATTTGCGAACGCATGCACCTAAGTAGCCACTTTGACAATCAGTTTTCTGGTGTTAAACGAATAATAGCTGATATCATACCTAAGATATGTTATCGGTTGGCTGGCACAGCTTTAGGCGTATCGACGGGCGTAACAGAGAACTTAGTTAGCACCTATAATGTAAACCAGCGACGTGCTGCTACAATATTTAACCCCTATCCGATTAAAGATATAATCGCGCTTGGTCAGAAATCACCGGAATTTAGTTTACCCGGTGAATTTATAGTATCCGTTGGTAGACTCACTAAAAGTAAAAACACAAAGCTATTAATAAATGCCTTTCTCGCATCTTCAGAGCCTGCTCCATTGGTCGTGCTAGGAACTGGTGAGTTGCAAAAAGAGCTAGTCGAATATATTTCAGCAATAAAAGCACATGATAGGGTTATGCTACTTGGCTATGCTAAGAACCCCTACGCGGTAATTTCGCGAGCAAAATACTACATTTCTGCGTCAACCAATGAAGGTTTTCCAAACGCACTGCTAGAAGCAATGGTCCTAGGTAAAGCAGTTATTATGTCTGATTGCCCTTCCGGCCCTGCAGAAATTTTAGCCGGAAGCTATACATTTACTGCACGTGGAGTGGAAATGGCTGAGTACGGTGTATTGGTACCTGTAAATAGTTCGGCAATGCTCACCGACGCCATCAACTGTTTTCAGACACCAGAGGTGGTAGAGCATTATAGTAAGCAATCAAAATTACGTAGCTTCGATTACAGTATCGAAAAAATCGCAAATGACTATTGGACATTGTTCAAAAAGAAAATGAGGTAGAAAGAAAAGTGAGTCCTTTGGCATTTTGCAACTTGTTGTAAACTACAATCAAGAAGTTCTCATTTGCAATTTAGAAGGCGCTGACCTTATTTTGTGCATTGGTGTTAATTCAGGAGAATTATCACAACGAAAACGCCAGTGATGCAAGATAATAATTTAATTTCAGTGCCTGATTGATAATAGCGTCAAGCTCCATGTTTTCCTCAATTTACATGATGACTGCATGGCCAAAGCATAGGAAGAATTATTCTGTGCGCTAAGGCTTGCCTGACATAAAAGCGGTAGTTTACACGAGTGACAGACATTACCGCTACCCTATATAGCTGATAATGGCGAAATTTTGTGGGTTTTACTTACGCAGGGGAAAACTTACAACTTTATTCAAAACGCTAACGATAAAATGAAGAAGTTCTAGCCACGCATTCACCATTAGACTAAAGTATAATTTCTAGCAATCATTAGGGCTACGTTATGAATATCTCCTATCGTCAACTGCTAAGTAGTATTGCTTTCATCTTTGCGAGCTTTTCGGTAAACAGTGCAATTGTAACTTATAACTTCAACGGGGTTGTCTCAGAAATAGAAAACTCTGCGCTGGAATTTTTCGATCCTTTTGATTTATTGGGAGAACAGGTAACAGGTTCTTTTACCTTAGACACTTCAGCGCCAATTCGAGGCAGACTTGAAACAGGCTATTATTGGTGGTCTGTTCATGATAACGACCGCCCAGCATTAACATCTAGTGTTGAATTTGGCGATATGCTCTTTCGACTCAACAACGAGGGAGTTTATCAAGCAGAATACGATGAGTATTACCCCGAAGAAATATTAGAAATGTATGACGGGCCAACTTATGACGATGGCTATATTGGCGATGGCATATCGCTTAAAGATTACGCTAGACAAACTACCCTTTTTTCGAACGGAAACATAGACACAACACTGCATCTAAGCTTCGGCTTTTATGATTTACTAAACGATTTTTTAGCGTTTGGAGAAGATACCTTACTGCGCGACGAAATGCCTGACTTCGCATCACCAGTTTCATGGTTCGATAACGACCTTACTTCAGATACCCAAAGCGGCGGCGGCTCACTTAGACTTATTGAAAGGGTTGATGATGTAAATGCTGGGGTTACTTATCCTGTAGATTCTACGGTTAGATTCACTCTAACAAGTGTGGAAACGATTAAGGTAAGTTCGCCATCTATTGGGGCATTATTATTGTTAACTCTAATTATGCTGTCGCACTTTCGGTTTAACTTGTTCATACGAAGAAAATTTAAATAAAGCGCCTAAAGATAATAGGCTACCGTCAGACCGATCTAAACTTTTAGGCTTATCAGTAATATTTGCTAATTAAAACATTCATTTTTATATTACCAAACCCTTATACATGATAAGGTTATAAATTATCTAATGAAAGTTTTGAAGGCTCGATTATGGTCTTTCGTCACGATATACAGTCATGGAGCGAAGTACGTAGTGGCGACTTTTCCACTTCTATGTATGAATTTGGATATCAGCGGTTTGAATACGGTGAATAATCCCTGGGTAAAAATAAAAAGCAAAGTAGTCGACATGCGCAGGGGAACCAGCTGAAACATTCTGAAGGTCAAAATTGTGGAACCCATCATCAATTTCGGGGCTGGCCTTTAATGGGAAGGCAAGTTATTCCAATTGCTTCTCGACTAGCTTTGTACGAAGCACTTCAATATGTAAAACACACTTTCTGAAGGAGTAGCTTGCTAAATAACCTGTATAGCTAGATTAATCTTTTAGTCTGCGGCAGAACGTTCTTCGTTCGATAACTTTCCAAGCCCTTTAAGTAAGTCGGTAAGTTTACCTTTCTTACCCATGAATTCGAACCTAACTTGGTCTAATGTGGCTGCATCTTCTGCAGCGTCAATCTGGCTTTGTGCCTGATTGATAATAGCGTCAAGCTCCATGTTTTCCTCAATTTGCATGATGACTGCATGGCCAAAGCATAGAAAGAATCTTTCCGTGCGCTAAGGCTTGCCTGAAATAAGAGCGGTAGTTTACACGAGAGACAGACATTACCGCTACCCTATATAGCTGATAATGGCGAAATTTCTAAGAGCGTACCCGTTTAAAGCTACTAGTCTTTGTACTTAGCAAAGTGAATATCCCTAAATGTTACCGTAATGCTGTTCATCACTAGCCTTTATGTGTATAAAATTAAGAAAAATAAATTCTCACAACAGGTAAAACAAAAAATGACATTCAGGGAAGACATTCAAGGCTTGCGAGCATTAGCTGTATTGAGTGTAGTCATATATCATATCAGCCCTCACCATTTACCTGGAGGCTTCATAGGCGTAGATATATTCTTTGTTATATCTGGTTATCTCATCATGGGGCAGATATACAATAAAATTCAGCAAAACGCGTTTTCTATTTCAGACTTTTACGTAAAACGCTTTAAACGCTTATTTCCCGCTTTTTTTGCGACAGTTTCAGTATCTTCTTTATTCGCTTTTTCATACTTCCTTCCCGGAGAATTTAGTAAATACACGTGGAGCTTAGTGGCCTCTTGTCTTTATATTTCAAATTTTTACTTTTATACCAAATCAGGCTATTTCGATAGCGAACTACAAGGTTCTCCTCTGCTACATACTTGGTCGCTTTCGGTTGAAGAACAATTTTATGCATTCATGCCAATAATTTTGATACTTGCTTATGGGGCATATAAAAGGTTTTCTATTGCTATTTTAAGTACCATTGGCGCATTGAGTTTTATTGGGTGTGTTTATTTAACTCATAGTGATGTTAGCTTTGCGTTTTTCGCGTCATTTACAAGGTTTTGGCAATTTATTTTAGGAGGGGCTATAGCTATTTATGGCTTACACTTGAAAAGCCATCGCACTCTTTGCGAATTATTGACAACTATTAGTGTAATTACTCTCCTCGCAAGCTGCTTTTTTCTCACTCACGATGAGTTTCCTGGAATAAAAGCTGTTATTCCTACATTAGCTACAGTTGCCGTGCTTGCCTTTTCAAGAAAGGGTTTATTCATCTACCGATTATTATCAATTAAGCCTGCAGAATTTATAGGTAATATTTCGTATTCTCTCTACCTATGGCATTGGCCTGTTATAATCTTCTATCAACTTCATCTTGAAACAGAACTGAAAGCACTAGATAAAATTATTGTATTGATCCTTTCAATTTTACTAGGTGTGCTTTCATATTACTTTGTTGAACAACGTTTTAGGAAATCAAAAAACAGTAAAGGAGTTGCACAAAAAGTATACCTGCAAGTTGCCTTATCTAGCGCAATACTATGCGCTGTAGTTTATGGTTTAACTTATGTTTTGCCCATGCGCTTCAACGAACAGCAATTAGCCTATGAGGAATTCATGGACAATCATGATGCGTCTTACTTTAGGCCTGGCGTATGCTTTTTAACAAGTAGTTATTCTGACATTTCCTACTTCAAAAAAGACACTTGCTTAATTGCTCAAGAAGAAAAAGAAAACATTCTATTGGTAGGCGATAGCCATGCCGCACACTGGTATGCCGGTTTAGAAGCGAATAAAAAGCCCAATCAAACGGTAAGTCAAATAACAGCCAGTGGTTGCAAGCCTACTATAAGCTACCAAGGTGAAAAGCGGTGTGCTCAGTTAATGCGCATTGCGTTTGAGGAGATAATTCCGACTCGAAGATATGAAAAGATCATTATTTCTGCTAGATGGAAAATCGACGACTTACCGTGGCTACTGAAAACACTGGACAGAATAGATACCGCGAATACTGAAGTGACCGTGCTAGGACCAATTATTGAATACACGCAACCCCTTCCGCGTATATTGGCCCATAGTGATTTTGAAGACAAACTAAAGCGAACGCAAAAGTATGAGTTTATTGAGAAAATAGACTCAAAGTTTAAAAATGAGCTTAGAAATAAAAACGTAAAATATATATCGATTTTTAAAAATATTTGTGACAGCACTGGCAATTGTAAAACGCTTGTAGGCGACAAGCCGCTTCAATTTGACTATGGGCATTTAACGCTTGAGGGCTCACGCACGCTATTAAATAGGCAATCGAATATTAGTCTGTAAATTAGGCAAATGGTATTTTACATAACTCTGCGAAGTCAAAATGCACCGAACAAATTGAATCGACTAGACTTTACTAGACAGAATTTCGTTTGAATTTTCCTAGCTTTTCATAAGCCAGTGGGGACATATTATTCGCTTCACAATGCTTGATAAGCATTTTAAGAAAGTCAATAATTCTTCCCTTATTTATTACCATTGAATTCTTACTATACTAGGTCTAACTTACGAATATTGTAAGCGCTGCCAGCGCCACGTTTTACTTAACTTGTGAAGTAACCACATAGGATAAAGCATTCGAAATACAACAGTTTACCGTTAATTAATGTAATAGGTTAAACGAGTGGAAAATGTTGGCGCTATCCAATTTAGCTGATAATGACTAAGCTTTGTAACTACATAACATATAGAAAAAACTATTCACCTTTAGTAAAGCGTGACTGTCAAGCTTACTCAAAAATATCAATCCACAAAATATTCTTTAATATATTAGCTAAAGAACTCGACTAACCGAAGCCCATGTAAGACAATGAAGACTAGGGAAGATGCGAATAAGTCCCCGATGTGAGATCATAGCTGCATAGTAAATCACAGCCATTACCGCCCATGAGCCAACAGTTAACTTTTGCCGATAGCGAGTTTTCCAGCAAGCGCCGTCAGACCCGTAAAGAGATATTCTTATCCAGAATGGATAACCTGCTGCCGTGGTCTCAATTGCTGGAAGTGATTGAACCCTTTTATCCTAAAGCAGGCAATGGCAGACGTCCATATGCGCTTGAGACCATGTTTCGCATTCACTGTATGCAGCAATGGTATAGCCTCGGTGATGAAGCGATGGAAGATGCGTTATATGAAATTGCTTCGATGCGTCAGTTTGCGCAACTGTCACTGGATAAAGCCATTCCTGACCGCACCACCATTATGAACTTCCGTCACTTGCTGGAAAAGCACAAGCTGACTCGCCAATTATTCAAAACGGTCAACCAATGGCTGTCGGAGTGCGGTGTGATGATGACGCAGGGTACACTGGTGGATGCGACGATTATTGAAGCTCCCAGCTCCACCAAGAATAAAAAGAATGAGCGTGACCCGGATATGCACCAGACCAAAAAAGGTAATGAATGGCACTTCGGCATGAAAGCCCATATAGGAGTGGATGCCAAGAGTGGCCTGACGCATACGCTGGTGACCACTGCCGCCAACGAACATGACCTGAATCAGATGAAGAACCTGTTGCATGGCGATGAGGAATTCATCTCTGGCGATGCTGGATATCAAGGCGCAGAGAAGCGTGAAGAACTTAAAGAAAAGGATGTGGAATGGCTGATTGCTGAGCGTCCCGGAAAGGTTCGGGCACTGAAAAAGCATCCCCGCAAAAACAAAACTGCCATCAACATCGAATATTTAAAAGCCAGCATCCGAGCAAAAGTTGAACACCCGTTTCGCATCATCAAATGTCAGTTCGGCTTTATCAAAGCACGCTATAAAGGGCTGACAAAAAATGACTCACAGTTAGCCATGCTATTCACCTTGGCGAACCTGTTTAAAGTAGACCAGATGTTACGACGACAGCCAAGATCTGTCTGAAATCCGGGAATAGCCCGGAATTAGGTCGAAATCCGGCCTAAAACGGCAGTATATTGGCCAAAATTGAGAATTTAGCGTTCAAAAATTAGACGGCGAATGCAAAGGCTGGTTCAAGAACTAAATTGCAGGACTTATTCGCAGTTTCCTTAGTTATGGGGGCTAGTCATATTGAGCAACTTTACCCATATGTCGAAAGCTTAAATAATGAATACAACATTTATTTTTTAACGCAAAGTGGGTGCTTTGTTACGCCTTCTATGAAAAATCCTAAATGGAATTGTGACAACTTGCAAAACTATGAAAAGCTATTAGAAGAGGTAAAGTTTGAAAAAGTTGTTACATCTTTTTATAGCTTTAATTCATATTTGCCAAATGAACGAACTGAACGCGATGAAGAAAAGCGCGGAAGGATAAAAGAGTACGACAATTATTTAAATACCATGAAAACAAACGTATCTAAAGTATTTGTTATAATGGGCGAGCCAAAAGGAGAAGAGTTCGACCCAACTCTTGCCATCCGTAAGGGACTACCTAATAGCATCCCAGAAACGAAAGCGCGCTCGGATTACACCGAGCATGAGGATGCTTTAAAACAATTAAAAAATATTGAACATGTTGAAGTTATCGATCCGATAAAGCATTTATGTAAAGACGGTTTATGCAAAACTAGAGATGAAAAAGCTTTCTTCTACCGAGATTACAACCATATGCGGCCTTGGTATTCTATAAAGGCAAATTCTTATTTAGACGCAATTTTTCTAACATAGTATTTGGGGGCGTGTTAGCATCCATATGAAAACTGACACCTCAAAGCCCATGTCCTTTAGTACTTAAATTGCGTATAGGCGCGTCATATTTTTTCTGAATTTCTTAGCTAATACTCGATAAGTTTTCAAATATTGACTAGTTTGTTGTGACTAAGTTTAGTGATAGCATATAAGCAATTTCCAAAGCTAAAGGCATTTGGTAAGAATGATACCCTTGTCCTGTCCACTGCAATTGATTTTTACTGCTTAATTTTTCATATACGACGACCATTTGAAACTAAGTACTAACGCTAAACCAAGAATCTTTGATAAAACAGTAATAACTAGTGTAGGACGTATATTTTTTCAATGCCTTTTGGTAATTATCAAAGTAATACACTAATTCACATGACAATAGTCCATTTAAACCGTTACAGCTTGGATAGTTTATTAAGGTACAAAGGATATAAAAAATATGGAAGTGAAAATGCCAAACACTGTGTCTGTTGTAATCACAACGCATAATCGCCCAGACTACCTCAAAGAATCACTCGCTGCAGTATTAAAACAAACTGTTATGCCAAAAGAAGTGTTCGTTATTGATGATGGCTCTTCAGTAAGCTATGAAGAAGTCTTATCTCTCTTTCCAAGTGAACAATTTACTTACGTTAAAGTTCCAGTTGCATCAGGTGCTAACGCGGCACGTAATTTAGGTATATCCAAGTCGACATCAGATATTATTGCGTTCTTAGATGACGATGATGTATGGGACAATGATTATCTAGAACAGCACATTGCAGAGCATCTACATGCAGATGCCGTGACCTGCGGTTATCGATTTCTTGAAACACCGGACAAAATTCACATTAACGAAACTGAAATCATTACCACCGATGTAATCAAAAAAGGTAATAAATTCTGCGGAATGAGTGGTGTTACGTGCAAGGCTTCATTAGCTAAAAAGCTGATGTTTGATGAAGAATTAAAGAACAGCCAAGATTGGGACTTCTTCGTTCGTATTACACTAGAAGATGCTGTGTTCAAAAACATACCTAAAGATATTTATTTCTATCGCAGAGGACACGTTAGCATTTCTACCGAAGTAGCCAATATGCCCTTAGAAAAAGTTTTCCCAAGGCTTAAGGCATTTAAGAAACATAAAGCGCTATTAGGCAAAGAAGCTTATAACGACCGTGTTGCTATAAAGCGACAATTAACTTGAACGGTTGAGCGACAACTATCTTGACCGGTTGTTCTGTTAAGGTTCGACACGATAATTCGAGGAGAATGGCGTGTCGGGAAATCACATCACAGAAAAACAAGTCAGGTTATATATGAAGTTCAGAAAGGATTTCACGCAGGAAGTGGCCGCCAGTAAAGCGGATATCTCTGTTAGCTCCGCCAGACGAATCGAGAATGGTCGTCACCAACCTAATCAAGCAAAACGCCAATGGCGTACCAGACCCGATCCTCTTGAAGCGGTGTGGGAGAGTGTCGTTGTTCCCATCTTACAACAAGATGAATTGATTACGCCGGTAGGCGTATTTGATCATCTATGTGAATCACATAGTGACGACTTCCCAACTACAGCACGACGTACGCTTGAGCGCAGAATTAAGAAGTGGCGACAATTACACGGTGGCGCTAAAGATGTGATGTTCTTGCAGCATCACGAATCAGGACTACTGGGAATATGTGACTTTACCCACGTCAAATCTCCTATCACCATAGGACGAGAGCCGTGTAAGCACATGCTGTTTAACTATCGCCTAGCGGCCAGCGGCTGGCAGTATTGCCAAGTAGTTTATGGCGGTGAGAGCTTTGCTGCATTCTCCGATAGCCTTCAGAAAGCGTTTAGAGAAAGTGGTGGCGTGCCCAAAGAAGTCCGCACTGACAGCTTAAGTGCGGCGTACCGAAACCATGACAATGCCGAGGCATTTACCGAACGCTATAAGTCGTTGATGGCGCATTACGGTTTTACGGCCACACGTAATAATACCGGTGTAGCGCATGAAAATGGTGTTATCGAGTCTAGCAATCGACATGTCAAAGCGCAGTTAGAACAAGCGCTGCGTATACGCGGCTCGTTCGATTTTAACTGTCGCGATGACTATGAAGGCTTTATTCAGCAGTTAGTTGGGCGGCGTAACAAGCGTATCAACACCGCCTTTATCAAAGAGCAGCGACAATTACAGCCATTGCCGCCTGTAGGTAGCGTCAATTACTCAATAGAATATGTGCGCGTCTCGCGCACCAGCACTATCAATGTTAAACGCGTGACCTACACAGTGCCTTCCCGCCTGATAGGCAGTCGCTTGCGGGTACAAGTGTATGATAACAGGTTAGCCTTATATCTCGGTCATGAACTGACTTACACCCTAGAGCGCGTTTATGCGCAAGGCAGTTCGCGTAAACGCAGCGTCAATTACAAACACGTCATAGATGCTCTGGTTAAAAAGCCACAAGCCTTCCGGTGTTCACAGTGGCGCGACGAGCTATTACCTAACGAGGATTACCGATGCATCTGGCAATATGTTAACGGCAATATGAAAGCAGATGATGCCTGTCGTTATATCGTCAGAGTGCTTCACCTTGCCAGCAAAAAAGATAACGAAATACGGCTGGGGCGCTTTATCATGCAGCAACTGAATACGGGGAGACTGCCCAGCCTGTTTGACTGCCAAGAGCGCTTCCAGCAACAAACACGTGATATACCCCAACTCCAAGTGGGGCAGCATTCGTTAAAACAGTATGGCCTACTGTTGCAAGGAGGTCGAAATGACTAATACAGCTTCACTACCATTGATGCTAAAAAGCTTGCGCTTAAGTGAGTTCAGAAACCACTGGGAGAGCCTTGCTGAAAAAGCACTGCACGAACAATGGCGACCCGAACACTACTTAAGTGAGTTGTGCCATATGGAGCTAGCAAGTCGGACAGACAAGCGACAATTACGTTACCTAAAAGAGTCAAACTTGCCCTCAGGCAAACACGTTGGCGGCTTCGACTTCAATGCCATAGAAGGCATTAGTAAAGCGCGCCTGCATGACCTGGCCGATAACCACGAATGGGTTAAACAAGCCACAAACCTACTACTGTTCGGTGCTAGCGGTGTAGGCAAAACCCACCTCGCCAGCGCATTAGGTTACAGCCTGATAGAAGCTGGAACCCGCGTAAAGTTCTATCCGGCCACCGCCTTGGTGCAACACCTACAAGACGCCAAACAGCAACTAAAACTCCAGGATGCGCTGAATAAACTGGATAAATACCAAGTGCTAATCGTGGACGACATCGGCTATATCAGAAAGACAGAACAAGAAACCAGTGTGCTGTTCGAACTCATTGCGCACCGTTATGAGAGGTTCAGCCTTATCATTACATCCAATCAATCGTTCGAAGACTGGGATGCATTGTTCACCGATACTACCATGACAGTTGCAGCTATAGACCGGCTCGTTCATCACTCACATATCATTCAATTACAGGGAGAAAGCTATCGAAGAAAAACAGCAATAAAACAGGAAGAATAACTCAGCGACAACCGGTCAAGATAATTGACGCCGGACCGGTCAAGACAGTTGACGTTCTATAGTGTTGCTAATCAAATTCTTAGTCAAATTGGCAAGAAAAATAATAAGCTGGGCTGGATTGGATTGTCTGTGAGAGAAGCTGGGTTAGTAGCAACAGCCAAGGTTATTTTAGGGAAAGATAGGCTTCGTCGGAAGTTCGGCAAGTAAGCAGCATTTACAAAACTATCATGTGCGCTGTTATCGATATTAACAGCGCACCATTACGTTAGAAGTAAAACTTTATAAACTATTTATAACGTCCGCATAGCGCTCTGCCACACTTTCCCAACTAAAATCAGCCGCTTGCTCTATTGGTGCATTGGCCCAGTCGGTTGATAGTGTTGTGGCTATGGCAGCAGCGTATTCCTCAATATTTTCAACATCACAAACCACCCCGGCCTTACCTATTAGTGTTCTGCGCATGGGGTCATCGGTAGCTACAACAGGCAACCCGCTTGCCATTGCTTCTAAATACACTCGTCCGAACGGCTCATCTTCAGAGGGCAATGTAAAAGCATTAACTGAACGATATACATTGGGAATATCAGCGAAGTCGACTTTAACGATTTTAAAGCGTTGTGCACCTAACTCTTGAGTACAAAGATCATCAAAATACTTTACATCCGGGCCATCACCACAGATAAGTAACGAGACATCGGTTAACTGGCTTACTGCCTCAATGGCTAAATGTATACGCTTGTGATTTTGCCTGTTTAACGCACCAACAGTTAATAGCACTTTCCCTTGTAAACCATGATCATATTTTGTGCCCTTCGGGCTAAATTTAGCTAAGTTTACACCGTTAGGGATAATCTCAACCCGTTGTTCAGGTGCTATAGAATGAACATACTCTTTGGTTTCTTGATTAAACACAACCAAGCAGTCGGGCTTAAATTTCAAATTGCGACGTAATACTTTACCGTTCGATACCATCCCTGCCCTTTCGGTATAAAGAATGGGCGTTTTGAATAGTTTTCTAATTACTGCGGCAACCGCCAAACCACCATAATTGTTATTGGGGTAGATGACATCACATCGCTTAAACATTAAATATGGCGTGTATGTTAGGAAGCTAGTTAGCGACTCGATAAGCAATGATGGATTAGAAACAAAGCGCGTTAGCAACCAATCAATGGTTTTATTACGCTGGGCTTTTTTCACTTCCCCTCTGGGAATACAGGGAATAACTACACTGTGTTCACTACATTTGGATGAGCTTAAAAGCTTTACGTCAAAAAATGTGGCAAGATGTTCCGCCATTTCATACGCACTGAGCTGAGATCCGCCGCTTGATGAAAACCCTGCCTCAGGGTGAATAACGGCTACTTTTTTCTTCATAAAATATCCATTTTAGTGCATAGAAGCAATTGCTTTGTCCAGTATTTTTTTAAGTATACCAAATTGTCTTTAAAGATTAGTTTTGAAATAGGTGAGTTAGTAATAAACTATTATTAATAGACCATTTTCAAATATTTAGATTAAGCAATTTAGATTCCGTTTTTTAAAAAACTTAAAAGAACCAGAATAAGGTGGGCTGTTTTACCAGCAGAAGCAAACTAATATTGTAAAGATCCCAGCTACCGCCTTGCTACGTACCAACGTTAGCACTACCCTTTTAATACAGCCCTAGTTTTCCTTTAATGCTTTTCAACCTATAGGGATATACCATGTACTCTGCTAACTCAAAGCCGTCTATTTTTCGCTTCGCTTTTATTTGGCTACTGTCGTTTCTAATGCTTTCTTGTGCCACAGTGAACAAGAATGATAAAGGTTATACAAAGGGCGGCCAACCCGGTGATATTTTGCATAACTATATTAATGCGAATATTAGCGACAACAATACCGTAAACTCATTACTAGCTGATTACAAAGGCTCGAAAAACCTATCAACCGTTGTTGAAAAGTACGAAGACGAGATAGCCCAGTTGTATAAGCAAAAAGTGTTATCACGTAAGCCATCACTTAGTGAAGATGCAAAGAAAACGCTGTTCGCCAACATAACCTCTAACCAAGCCTCTGCGCTATTTGCTTTGTATCCAATCGATACAGCAAAGTGGATGAAAACAATTTCAACATATTCGGGCCTAAGTAAGAACGATATATACGAGTCAGCAATAACAGCAGGGTTAGACCCTTCGATAGTCTTTGCAGCTTCGGCTTCTGGCTTTGAAGATACTGCTACTCCGCTCATTAATTCGATAGGGTTAGTTATTTACGGCCAGGATGAAGAAAGTACTGCCGCCGTTAAATTTAGAACCGAAGATGATACTTATTGGCGTGAAGGGCTAGATTTAGCATGGGAGCCCATTTACGGGTCGTTCGCTGGAAGTATAGTGTACCTAGAAGCAGACACTACATACCATATTGAAGTGACGATTACGGATGCTTATGGCGATATCGTTGAACATTCCTTTCAAACCACCACAAAACCAAATACGCCCCCTATCGACCCAAATAAAATTTATTACCTTTCTGAAATTTACTCTGGCGGACAACTAGATTTAGAAGCGCTAAATATAGAAGGTAGCGCAGATGGCTATGCAAAAATTATAGGCGACGGCCCCGTTGTTGAAGCTGGCAGCGATGTACTTGCGGCTGTGAATATTGGTAACAACTCTTACGTTATGCTAGAAAACCTTACCGTTAAAGGCGGGCAGCGTTACGGCATATTTGCAAAAAAGGCACATCATATATGGATAAAAGGCTGCAACGTATCGGAGTATGGCAGAGAAGCTGTGGATATTAGAAATGGTGTAGCCTATTCAAGTACGACTAATAATTCACCTATCAATTATGATTCGGGTATTTACCTAGAACGAAGTGGTATTGCAGTAATTGAAGAATGCGAGGTCCATAGCCCTAACTTAGGTGCGAATAGCTGGGCAGTTGGTCACCCTAAAGGTGCAAATGCGCTTCAAGTTTGGGCATACCACGACAGTGATGCCTACAGGGGCGAATTCATTGTTCGAAATAATCGCTTTTACGGCGCGCCAGACCACAGATTCAACGATGTTATTGAGGGCAGAAAAAATTTTGAAAGGCGGGGTGGCTTCGTTAAGAACTCGGCAATCTATGGCAACTACCTAGCCTATTCAAATGACGACTTGATAGAAATAGATGGCGGCCAACAAAATGTGTTGGTGTACGACAACGAAATGGAGCAAGGCTATGCTGGTATTAGCATAGCGCCAAATACGTTAGGCCCTAGCTATATTTTTCACAACTACATCCACAATTTAGGTGATGAAACAGGTAAGGAGTGGACTGCAATAAAAGCTGGAGGACTAATTTCTAAACCAGCAGGCAGAACCTATGTTTTCGAAAATGTTATTGACGTAGAGCGTAATGGCATTGCTGCATCAAAAGTAAATAATGACACGACATTTTGGGTTACCACCCAGAACAATATTATATTGACTAAGAATACTGGCTATTCAGTTGGCTACTGCATTTTTGATAAAGAGAAGTATTCAGGCAGTACAAGCACTAACGATCTTTGTTTCAACGAAAGAACAGGTGACGCAAGATATGAATTTAATTTAGATAACGTTGTTGAACACCCTTACTCCGATGATTTTGCTTATATAGAGTTACTGCAAAGTTCGTCTGAACCTACTCTATATATACCCGAAGAATTTAAAATTCCTAACTTTTCTACGGAAGTAGCGTTACAAGCCGTTGTAGAGCAACCACCAACTATGTGGGAATTTAAAGCGAGCGAGATTGAGCACACCGGCTTTCCTAAACAGTATCGCTACGGAACTACTACCATTTCCGATGACAATACCGTTACCTTGACCGGCAACAACTGGCAGATGTTCCCTATTAACTACATATTAACCGAAGACTCTATATTAGAATTGGAGCTTGAAGTAGAAGGTAACCCAGAGGTAGTTGGTATTGGCTTTGAAACAGACACTAAGTTGAATAGCTCTAGAGTGGTTAAATTTTATGGCAAACAGGCTTGGGGAATTAGAGGTGAAGATTCCTTTATACCCAAATCTAGCGCTATAACTTTTCCTATTGGACAATATGTGAAAGGTAAAGTGAACTATTTAATACTAGTGCTAGATAATGATGATATTGAGAGCTGGCGAAATAGAGATAAAGCAGTGTTTAGAAAATTAGTTATCAAATAATCGCGATTAATGTTTTGTAGGTAGCTTCATCGTAATATACCTTCGGATATACTCACGATGACAGCTGTGTCAACATTTTAAACACTTGATTACTTCTTTATAGTTCCATAATTCTTAAGTCATTGTAATTAAAGCACTTTAATCAAATGGCACTACAATTGCTTTAAAAAGATAGACGTATAAAAATTTACTAATAATTTTGGAGTTATCGTGTTTAAAAAGTTAATCAAAGCGACTTTAGCAGTAGCGGCACTATCTTCTGCTTTATCTGCGAATGCAGAAATAATTTTGGCATCTGATTTTACAGGTACATCAGGTGACCCTTCAAACATTTCTTGGACAGAGAACAGCGTTGAAGTGACAAACACACTTGACCCTCAAACAACTAGTTTTTCTTCTTTAGATCTATTCGACAACTACGACAATTTGTTTGCCGTAGATTACAACATCCACAATGAAGGAACTTGGTTCGTTGATGTTTTACTTACTACAAGTTTCCTTGTAAGCAGTATCGACCTGGATGCTCTTACGTTAGATGCATCTATTTTCAACAACGGTGGTGTCTTTCAATCCTTCCAGCGTGACTTCAGCTTGTCTCTTGACATTTTTGAAGGCGCTAATTCATTGTTTTCGAGCACTGTAGATGTATTCGAAGGCGATAATAACAACTCTGGCTTCGTTGCAACAAAGCCAATTGAATTTGATCTAAGCAACGTTTCGCTACTTGGCGGAGATGACTATATCTTACGTTTCACTGCCTTTGGTGATGGCGGTGGTAACAACGCTGGTTTCGACAATCTAGTTCTGACGGGTACGACAAACGGTTCATCTTTAGTAAGCGTTTCTGCTCCGGGCAGTATTTTTATTCTTATGACTTCTTTAGCTATTCTTCTTTTTCGTAAAAGAAGCTGAATTCAATAGAAATTCATCATTTAAAAAAGGGCCCTTTTAATAAAAGGGCCTTTTTTTTGCATTGCTAATACGGAACAATTCACCATCAACAAATTGAGATAACATCTAGTGACGCTGCTAAGCTCATGTTAACTCCGCCATAAACACATAGAATATAGGTTTTGTTATGCCTTTATATTTAAACAACGAGCAAGCCATAACCTTTTTACACATTCCAAAAACAGCCGGAACGACAATTGAATCGTGGTTGAATGAAACTGGCAAATATCAGCAAATACTTTTCTCTCAAAAGAAGCTTGAAGATATGCTTGTTACCCCTCAACATCTGGGCTATCACACGCTAACGGAGCTAACTAAGACCCTTAATAGACCGTTTAATTATAAGTTTGCAGTGGTCCGAAATCCGTTCGATAGAATCGTTAGCGAATTTTTCTATAGAATTAAATTAGGGAGTATTCAATTGGGTCAAAATGCTGGATCACTTTTCTCTCCATGGGTAGTTCATAACCTAAAAAAGTACAAAAATACTCCTGAAATATTGGACAATCACTTACGCCCCCAATCATACTTTGTAGATAATGATGTCGAAGTATTTAAATTTGAAGACGGCATTCAGAGCATACTCGACCGGGTCAGTAACCGTATAGGTATACTTGGAGATTTAAAAGTTGAGCCTAAAAAGGTAGGTGATAAAAAGGAAGTTCAATGGTCACAAACTGCTATTGATATGGTCTTAGAATCATACGAACAAGATTTTGAACAATTTAATTATTCAAGCGACATCTCATCTTTGAAAGTCGATTCATCCAAGTTCAGGATGAAACTATATGACATCAAATATAATTCAAAAATCTTTAAGAAGGAACTAAAAAGAGCGGTTAAATCGCAGATCTATCCATACAGTTCGAAATAGCCGTTTACTCAGATTGGAGCACCGCTAAAGCATCTTTTTCTTTAACAAATTTGCCAAGATATTCTTCGATGGGTTAACTTCAAATCTTAGAATAAAATTATTTATACTTATCACTTCACAAGTATCTATGTATAGCGATTAAATAAAATAGTTTATTTTAAGCCGACTCTCGAATAAACGATGGTGAAATTAAGGCTTCAAGGGACATGGACATCTTGTTCATGCCAGATTTTAAGGAATTTAATTTGAAAAAAGTGATATTTTTTGTAAAAAGGTTTCCGGTGTTATCACAAACCTTTGTTATAGATCAAATCAACGGACTTATTGATCAAGGCGTTGATGTGAAAATTTTGGCTTTCTATGAAGAAAAACAGGATATAGCTTTAAAATCTCTAGAAAAGCATAACTTGTTAAAGCGCACTGAATTTATATCCCCAGCCAATACTCGCAAGGTAAAAAGGCCGTTCAAACTACTTTTCTTACAACTGTTTGATTTGTTTGTTCAGTACAAATATACGTCGCTGAAACCTGTTGCCGACTTTGCGAGATATGCCAAGTCAAACGGTAAAGTAGTTTTGGCATACGAAGTAGCAATGACAATGTGGGTTAACCGTAATAAAACATTCGAAGCAGATAGTATAATCGCGCACTTTGGCAACAATGGCGTAGTTGCACAAAAACTCATATCCTCGGGAATGCTGAAGGGAAGCCTGAACACCATTTTTCACGGCTATGAAATAAGCGAGTATGAAAACGTCTCTTTCTGGAAAACAAAATACGTTGAATTATCGCGCTCTAGCAGGTTGCTTCCGATTAGTTATTTCTGGAAGAATCGACTTGAAAGTTGGGGCGCAAATAGTGATGCAATTAGGGTGCTACGTATGGGCGTAGATATCAACACCTTCGATTTCAAGAATAAAGCTATGAGCGAAAATGTAAGAATAGTTAGCGTAGCTCGTGCGACTGAAAAAAAGGGTTTAAAATATGCTATAAAAGCGATGGCTCATTTGGATGATCGCTTTCACTTAACTCTAGTAGGCGGTGGTGAACTAGAGTCAAACTTAAAAAGTTTAGCGGTTGAGTTAGGTGTTAATGAAAAAATAACCTTTTACGGTCCACAACCACCTGATTTTGTAAAAAAAATATTAGACGCCTCAGATATATTCCTATTACCTTCAATAACAGACAGCGTTGGCGATATGGAAGGTGTTCCAGTGGCTCTAATGGAAGCAATGGCTAGTGGGCTAACCGTAATAAGTACTATACATAGTGGTATCCCCGAACTAATAACTGATGGGCAATCCGGCTTTCTAGTGCCTGAAAAGGACGCTATCAGTATAGCAAATGCGGTAAAAAGAGCAGCATTGTCGGATGAAATTCACACTATCAAAGACAATGCTAGAAAAAAAGTCGTGTCAGACTTCAATTCGACAAAGTTATCTAAAGAGCTATATACACTTTTATAACCTTTTTCCTGAAAAATTCTAAGCTGACAGTTATTGTTTAGTAGCTGTCAGCTTGAACTAATAATTCATTGAAAATTTAACTTTAGCGTAGTTATAAATCATTACTAATTTTAATTAGCGAAAGTTAAAACTTGCTCATTCAGACCTGTTAATCAAACTGTCTTTTTTAATTTTTCTTTGAACAACATTGACTGTAATTCTTTCAGTTGTCGAACTGTATGCTTATAGAAAAACAAAAACGATATTGATACGTACGCTATGATACCTACAAGGATACATGCAAATAACGTTAATAGTTGCAGTTCGAAATAATCTTCGAAGCTGGACTTCAGTAAAGTCACTACAGTAAACATTCCTAAAGCACTGATGAATGACGGACTTAACGATAAAAACAACTTTTTTGTATCTATATAAATGTGACGCCTAACGATAGCCAGCCTTACTGGTGTTGCTAGAAAGTTTCCTATCACAATACTATAAAGCATCACAGTAATACCAAACCAAATAGTACAGCTAGCTATGAGTATATTGCAGAATATATTGATTAAAACTATATTGAATGCATCCTTTGTTTTAGCTTGGGATATTAATAGATTTGGTAAAAAGTTTGCTACTACAAGAGGGAATATACTAAAAGCGGATATTGTCATGTAAATTGCACTTTGCCCAAACTTTTCGCCAAAGGCTATCTCAACGAAAGGGTCTGCGATTGCTGCTAATCCCATAAAAATAGGAGTGATAATCGTTGAAGCTATTGTGACTAATCTTATAAACAAACTACCTACATCTGATTCACTTCCGACTCTTGAAAAGCTTGGCACAATCATTGAGTTAATCGAGCTTGTAGTAACTTGATTGATAACATCTTCTCCTTTATGCGCAGCTGCAAGGAGGGCAAAGCTTGCCGGCCCTAATACAAAACCAGTTAAGAGGTTACTCGCCTTTTTACCTAAAAACCTTAGTACAACCATCCAAAATAAAGGAAGACAAAACGTGATAAGTTCTTTAAAGTCTTTTTTGTCAATATTAAAAGAAGGCTTGTATTTTGAAACATAAAGTAAAAAGACATACTGTAAAGCATTGTTAGCCAATTTACCTGATATTAAAGCCCATATCCCATAGCCTAGTTCAGCTAAAACTATAATCATTATAGCGGACAAAATTGAAGCAAAGAGCTTAGCCAAGCCCATTTCTCTATTTTTGAACTCTCTTAATAGTTTTCCTGTAACAACAACCTGCAAACTTGTAATCAAGGTGATAGGAGCTAAACTAGCAACAACATAAGCTGCTAACTCTGAATACGAGTAATACGCTAAAGGCGCACCAATTCCAACTAAAGCGCTAGAGACAAACAACCCCATAAAAAATACAAAAGTCATTGTGCTCGCAGCATACTTTGTTTCCCACTGATCTCTCTGAACAAGATTTTGATTAACTCCTGCATTCACAAGCGTGTTAGCGAACTCAACAAAAAGAAAGCAAAAGCCTGCTAGGCCAAACTCTTCTAATGAAAGAATTCTGGCCAGATACGCATAGACTAAAAAATCAGTTATGTTAATACCAGTGCGCGTTAATGATATCCATATGCTACCTCTCGTAGCTTTTTTCTTAATAGACATTAATTTATAAAATCCATAATAAATATTTAGAAATCTAAAAGGTCCTTTTAAATCGGACGGGAAAGAAACTAGACTCGATTCGTTTCTTTGCCTAGCTGTAATTTAATAAGCTCCGACAGACTTGTATAAAAAATTAAAAGCAACAGCCAAACCAACTTAGATTTACGGGTCAAAGACATACTCGGTAAGAGAAGTGTTTTCTTTGTTCTGCCTATAAACATTTTCACTAGGCCAATAAAAAACCTGAGCTTGCGCTTAATTCCCCCTGCTGATAGCTCTGCGTCCCATGTTCCGCCAACAACACGCTTACGCTTGACCAAAAGTTCATTCCTATTTCGAGAGGGATGAAGTACTTCAGCGTTTTCACAATAGACCACTCTCCCACCAGCTCGAACTACTCGCTGACTGAATTCGACATCTCCTCCAGATTTCAAGCGCTCATCAAACCCTGTAAACTTGTCGAGTAGCTCTTTTGAGCAAAAAAGGTTAGCTGTTATACATTTTCCTTTTTTCGCATTTTCATCTTGTTTCATCGAAAATATGTTTTCGAAGTCAAGAGAGCTTTGTTCTGTTAACTTATCCCTATCGGAAAAAAATTCGACTTTTCCGGCGATGATGACCTCACCACTTTGCGCATACCATGCCTCTATCAGATTTGTTAGCCAATTCTCTGAAACTAAGCAATCTGAGTCAGTAAATGCTACAAAGTCACCTTTTGCAATTTTAAGCCCCGCGTTTCTTGCGGCATAAGATCCCGGTGTAGAGCACTTGATGAGTCGTACATTAGGTTGGTATGCTTGATTCAGCTTTTCTAATAGGTAGTCATAAGTTCCATCAGTAGAGCAGTTATCGACGATGATTATTTCGTAATTCGAAGATGGATACGATAAAGCTACCAAGCTATCAATGCATTGGCCTATCCTAATCAGGTCATTGTATACAGGAACGATTACACTGATTAAGGGGTATTCTGATCCCACATTGTTGTTTAAATTCATCTTATACTCACCTGAATAATATCTTCACCCTAATCTTGGGTTCTGAGTTAAACTGATAGCTTTGTGCTACTTTCACGTGAAAGACCACGTTATAAATCGAGGATAGTCCATAGTTCAGTGTTTTAAATTTGGAAAAAGAGACTTTTCAAAGACTGAGCAAAACATAGCCAAATAGTATGCAACATTAGTTCTTTAGCTAGAGTACGCAACACCCCCTAATGCAGCCTAGACAACGGATGGTGGAGATTAATTTTTAACTAACATTTTTAAAATAATTTCTTATTTCTATTATTAGAAAACTAGCGCACTCATTTAGTAATACAGTCAGAATTAAACTCAACTTTTCCACACTCTCAATATACTTAAATAGACATAGGTTTTTTCAATACTTTTCTGCGCAAAGCTCTAAAGAAAAAGTTTACCGTGGCCTTAAAACCAGCAAGCCTTATCGATAAAAGAATCCAATCTTTTTTGTTTTTCTTGTGTTTTAGCGAAAAGAGTACTTGCTCACTTACACGCTTTTTAAACCAGTAATCCTCTAAAAACTCCTTGTGCTTGTATGCAGAAGCTAGTCTCGGGTAAATATCTTTAGGGGCTAATCTACGTACTTTGGCTCCAATCCCATCTTCATTTTGAAAGCGATATAAAAACAGTGCCTTTGGAATGTTTCTAAAATCCATTTCTCTCGTTAATAGCCTCACAAACATATCCCAGTCTTGCCCGTTGGGTAGAGTTTCATCGAATCGCAGCTGCTCTAAAATTTCCCTGCGGCAACTAAAACCAGACATTCCACAATATGTATTTCCACGTAACAGTGAAGTTTTCGTTACTTCTACATCACTGTTAATAACAACAACATTTTCTTTTCCCATCTGCTTAAAACCAGTAACCACTGCAACGGCTCCGCTTTGGTATTGCTCCGAAATTTCGCTTAGGTAATTTGGTAGCCAAATGTCATCGTCATCTAAAAAAGCTATAATTTCACCAGAACATTCTTCAATACCAATGTTTCTAGCTCTATTAGCCCCGCTTCTCTCTTTCAAAAGTATGTGTTTTCCATTTACTTTTTTAATAGCATCTAAAGCAGATTCGTATGAAATTTCAGAGCAGTCATTGACGACAATGACTTCTTTTGGTTTATATGTTTGCGCTGCTATACCTTCTAACGCTTCCTTTAAGAAAGCCGGTCGATTACACGTAGTGATTACAACTGAAATGTCCAAATAGATCCCCTTCTAACACCATGGAATAAACATATTAGCTCAAGCTATGATACCAAACTTTTAGCATGACCGAAGGTTGTTGTGGCTATACTTTCCCAGTCATACTTTTTTAAAAATTCCTCTCTATCAAGACTTAGGTTTAGACTCGATAAGGTAGATAATTTAACAGAAAGCTCTTCAACATTACCCACTTTGAAATAGCTATCGGCAGGTGCTTCTATATCAATATTGGGTGAAATATCGCTCAATAACACTTTACTACCAGCACTTATCGCCTCTAACGCTACAATTGGAAGACCTTCATGGTACGAAGGTAAAACAAAAACGGAAGCATGCTGATATAATGCTTTCAATTCGTTTCCTGAGCGCCTGCCGGCAAATATAATGCTTGCACTTGCAAAACGTTTTAAACTTTTCGAATAGTCATCTTCATGATCTGCATCACCAACAATTACTAATTTTGGTGAAACGTTAGATTGTTTATAAGCTTCTACAAGGTCGTGAAAACCCTTTTCGGGAACTAACCTACCAACAGTTAAAATATAACTATTCGCGCTGATACCTAAATCTTTTGGTAGATAGTCGGGCGTTATTTTTCCTGTAAGTGTAGGCAACATACCATTGGGAACAAAGCTAATTTTATCTGAATGTTTGGGGAAGCTATGTTTAACCAATTCACTTAAGCTTCGCCCCACTACTAACACTCTATTTCCGTAGGTGATCCCCATTTTTTCGCCAAACTTTAGTACCTTTTTGGCGAAAGGACTCCACTTTTGCCTGTCGTAGTCTGCCCCATGGTGAGTAACCATTACCTTCATACCAAGTACTCGAGCTAACGGCGTAAATAGTGCCGGTCCTATAGCATGCAAATGCACAATATCTGGTTTTACAAAAAGTCTGGCATAAATAATAGCGATAAAGGTATGCAAGAAGGTTTCTAGCAATTTGTGCCTTAGTGCCCAAACACTAATAACTTCCACACCTTCATATTCATATCGCTTCTGACTTACATACGGCGAGCGCGCCAGAACCGTAACTTCTGCACCTTGCCTTACCATTTTAGGGTAAAGCTGTTGGCAATGAGACTCTATCCCTCCCATAACATCTGGAATACCGCGTAGACCTATTGCGCAAATCTTCATAAAACTAATCCGTTGTAGTTAATAGTGCTAATTGGTTTCTAAAACTATACCGCGCTCTTGCTGGGGCAGTATTACCTAAAGAAACGCCTATCAAAATTGCGAAGAATATTAGTCCTTCTATATTCCATAGTGGCATTGTTGCTAAATTCATTGTTAAAAAGCCAATTAAAGATAGTGGTAAGATTTTTGACAAGCGTTTGTCTTTTACACCAGCGGTAATAATCAAAGAATACGAGCATAGGAAAAGAAACGAGAACAGCCCTATGTATCCATATTCATAAAAGTAAGAAACATAAGTGTTATGTGCGTAATGCTTAAAAACACCGTTCCACGCCTCTGGTCCATAACCAAGCAATTGTTGAAGCAAATCTGAATTTGTCAGCGCATCTATATATTGGCTCCACAAATATACTCTTGAAGACATAATGTCTTTTTCAGCTTCAGTAAAATAAGCAGGCGCTTTAAATATTAGGTCTAAATTCGATGCTAACGTTCCGACGTCAGCAAACCTTTCCCTCATCGTAAAAGAAAGTGCAACGAAAACAAAAATGAGGAACATTGAAACCACGGTCAAAACAGGTGCTTTTTGGGAAGGCTTTAAACGCTGTTCTACTAACGAGTAATAGAAGATTGCAGCAATGGGTAAAATTGTTAACACAGCAGTTCTGTAATTAACGAGTATAAGAAGAAAGACCGCTATCGTAAAAAGTGTGGTTCGAAACCTAATAGCATGTCTTTCTGTTAACCCTAGTACAAATATGAAGCTAACTATTATCATAGAGAAAGCTGCTTCGTGGTTGTACCCGCCAATATAGCTTGCGGAACCATCGTTCTCTGTAGCTTTTACTTCACCAAGCACTATAGACAGCACCTGCATTGCTACAGGCATAAAAAAGCACACTAATAATTTTTTGAAAGTAATACTGTGGCCTTGTGCCCTTACAGATAAAAATATAGCTCCAGTTAACACCAAGAAATAACACCATTTAACTAATACATTTATGGTGCCTGGAATCAACATATTAACAAATCCACTTATTGCAATGGCAACAAACAGAAAGTAGAAAGGAAGTAGTTTACGCAACGTAAATACTGCAAACGGTAAGAAGAAAAGCCCCAGCCCAGCCACAGAAATACTTGAAAGCGCATTTATCGAAAAGCCCGCTACCAACGAAGGGTACGTAATAGTATGAAAAGCCGACAAAAAGAATCGCAGCCATATAGCGCAAATAGCAAACGCTAAATATTTATTGCAGTTCCCAGTTATGGTGCGATACACCATAATAAAACTTATTAGGCCAACAACTACTTTTAACCCTTCAAACATGTTTATTCGCAAACCTTTTCAATAATGGCTATTACTTTGTCTTGAAAGGCATTGTAAGAAAATTGCTTTGCACAGCTTTTGCTTTTTGCAGCGTAAGATGCCCGAACAGTTTCATCACTGAATGAGCTTAACGCACTTGCAACACCTTCAGCGTTATTTAACTCACAAAGAATACCGTTTTTTTCATTACTAGCGCCAGTTACTCTGTAAGGATATTGCTCGGCAATAATTTCCGCAGGGCCAGATTCGCAGTTTGTTGCTATTACTGCTTTTTCTAAACACATGGCTTCAACAATGGCATTAGGGAAGCCTTCAGCGTTCGACGTACTTACAAAGTATTCGGCATTGCTTAAATAAGGGTATGGGTTTGCTTTAAAACCAAGAAACTGCGTTTTGTTTTCAATTCCTAGCTCTTTTGCTTGTGCTTTTAGGTTCGCTTCTTCATCGCCCACGCCCAGAATTACTAAGTTTTCTGCTATGTTAGCTTTAGCATAGGCGTTAAGTAGTAAAGAGAAATTTTTATTTTTGACTAAGCGCCCTACCCCAATAATGTAGGGCTTTACCGGTAGATCCTGCACATTTTCCGATGCCTGAGCCTGAAGTTGCTCGATATCATACGGGTTATACAGCACCGAAATTTTACCTCTTGATACTGCATAGTTGTCGATAAGGTCGGCTTTTACACCTTCAGAAACGGCTACAACGCTGTCAGCTTTGTTGTAAAGCAAACGAACCAAAAGTCGGCTAACACTGTCTTTTAGCCCGCCAGAAAGATGGCTTGTTGTATTAACCCGCTCGCTTATTATGGCTTTAAATTTTAGCCGTTTAGCCAAGGTAACGTTTAAGAAGTTACTTCTTGTTAAAAAGCTGAAGCAATATTCTGGGTTTAGTTCTGCTAAAACGGGCTTAAGCTGTTGATAACCTGAAACTAAACTGCCTTGGGAATCAAGCACTATTTTATTTACGTATTCAGGGCAAACTTGAGATTCGGGCAAGTCGTCTAGCAGAATTAGATGTACAGGAATGTTTTTAGCAACGAAATAAGATTGCATTATGGTTAACAGTTTAACCATGACTCGTTCAGCGCCACCGCCTTCAAGTGAATTAATGATAAACACCGCTGGACGCGCTGAGTACTCCATGAAAGTTCCTTTTCGTTGTAAATTTACTACAAAGCAGGGTAATGATACCAGATGGTGCACAAGTCCATAACCCACACCTTGTACTTATATGTTCAAAACTCTATTTGAAGATAGGTTAAACATAAAATGTGCCAAAAAGATCAATATCGAACAAAAAAACTTTGTGGTACCCAAAATACCTTTCAAGTTCTTAATAAGTTTGCCATCATTGCTTTATTGGTAGGCAAGCTATGCTATCGCATGGTAGTGAAAGATTTTTTACACTTGCCTTAATCTCTTGCATAAAGTACCTACGGTTTGCACCAAAAGAAACGTTTTTGCTTTCCTTTTCTTACCCATTTAACTGTGCGCAGTATGTTAACCGCTGTTCGCTCAGCCGTTGTTGTAGGTTGTACCTTACTAGCGGTTACATCGCCAATTGCCCAACAAAAAACGGTTTTCACACCGCAAGTTTATGCACGTATTAATTCAGTCTATGGTAAAGAAGCAAAAGAAGACGTTGCCAAATGGCGACAATTGGTTACTGAGTTACAAAGCGAAGACATAGACGAAAAGCTTTACCAGATAAACCGCTTTTTTAACCGTTTTGATTTTGTAGACGACCTTGTTCACTGGCAACAAAAAGATTATTGGGCAACGCCAATAGAGTTCATTTCCACCGGTGCTGGCGACTGTGAAGACTACACTATTGCCAAATACTTCTCGTTAATTGAACTTGGCGTTCCTGAACAACAGTTGCGATTAATGTATGTCACCGCCTTAGAATTACGCCAACCCCACATGGTTTTGGCGTATTATAAAACCCCAACCTCTATTCCACTTGTTTTGGATAATATAAATAGGCGTATATTGCCTGCTAATAAAAGAAGAGATTTGTCACCCATTTATAGCTTTAATGGTAATGGCCTGTGGGCTGCGAAAGCTATGGGAACAGGTCGCAAGCTCAGAGGAAGCGGCCCGATGAAAATGTGGGACGATATGGTAGAGCGGTTAGACCGCGTTATGTACGGAGATAAAGAAGAATAATGAGACTATCTACCCAACTAAGCACAAGCTTACTCGTTTTTTTGATACTGGTTTTCGCCGGTTCGTTTTTTATAAACGTGAAACTAACCAGAGAATATGTAAACGAGCAGCTTGCTACCCATGCACAAGACACCGCAACCTCTTTGGGGCTTTCTATTACCCCGTACTTAGGCGACGCTAACGGCCTTATTGTGGCGGAGACTATGGTTAATGCCATTTTTGATAGAGGCTTCTATCAGTACATCACCATTACCGACATGGAAGGCAATTTACTGATTGAACGGCGTAATCCAAACACGGTTGATACTGTTCCTACTTGGTTTACCGATATTGTAGAAGTTAACCCACCCGTCGAAAAAACAGAATTGAATGACGGTTGGACGATGGCCGGTGAACTAGCGGTTCAAAGTCACCCTGGGCTTGCCAATGAGACCTTATGGGAAAGTGTTAAACAAAGCGCCTTTATGTTTTTTGCAGCCTTCGTTTTTGCCTATATCGCCCTACTCTTTATCATTACTGCCATTACAAAACCCCTTCGTATTGTCGTAAACAAAATTGAAGATATTCAAAATCAAAAGTTTTCCCACATTAACTACAAACCTTTTACGAAAGAACTTTCTTTTATAACTCAGGCGGTAAACAGGCTTTCTTCGTCTGTTGAAGTAATGTTTAAAGAGTTAACCCAAAAGGCCGAGCAGTTCAGAATTCAAGCCTTTGAAGATAGCCTTACCGGGGTTCAAAACAGAAGCGCGTTTACGCGGCATATGAATGCACTTTTAAGCAAAACTGCCACCTCGGACGAAGGCTATGTGATGTTAATACGCTTAGCACAACTAAACGCAATTAATATGACGTTAGGTGCACAAGATGGCGATAACTATGTGACCGCCGTTGCTAAAGAGCTTAAGAGTTTTACGTCCAGTATTCAGGAAACGGCATTTCTATTTAGGGTATCGGGTGCCGATTTCGTTTTGGTAACAGAAGCGATGGCAAAGCAAGATTGTGAAGCGCGTTTAAAAGTACTTAGCACTACCCTTTCTCATTGCAATCCACTCAAAGATGGCAGTAAAGCTGTGTGGATAGGCGCAGCGCAATTTAACGACGAGCAATCGTTTTCAGAAATTATGGAAAACGCTGATAGCGCGCTTATGGCTGCCACAAAGCAACCCAATGGCTGGCAATTTGCGTCTGAACTCACTTATATTCATAGTAATACTGCTTGGAAAGAGCGTTTAAACCAGGTTTTAGAGCAGCAGTACGCAGATATTCTTATTCAGCCTGTTATGAATGTTGAAGAAAATATCCCTGCTTATTATGAAGCTTTTGCGCGTTTTAAAGAAAAAAACAGTGGCAATGCCATACCTATGACGCAACTAATACCCGCATCGGAGCGTTTAAACCTAATACCTGAAGTCGATAAGCTGGTGGTAAGTCTTGTACTGAGTAAACTAACTAAATCTAGCCGTGATGTCGCTATCAACATTGCAAACGCTTCTTTAGCCAGCGCGTCGTTCAGGCAATGGCTGCTCGGTTTACTGAACCAAAATACAGCGCTATGCACCCAATTGGTGTTCGAGTTAGAAGATTCTGCCTTAATTCATCATAAAGACGATGCAATACTTTTCTGTAAGTCGCTAGTTAATTTAGGTTGTAAGATAACCATTGAACATTTTGGAGACAATCTTGCATCGTTAGCTGGGTTAAGGGCTATACAGCCTCATTTTGTAAAGATTTCCGGCAAACTTACGAAAGATATTCACGCAGACCAAGACAGTCAGTTATTTGTATCTAGTTTATTGAGTATTGCCCGCGGGTTAAGTATTAACATTATCGCTGAGCTTGTTGAAAATGAAGCAGAGTCTGTCGCTTTAACCCGATTAGATGTTGTATACCAACAAGGTTTCTATTTTGCGAAACCTTCGCTATGGCAGTATTAACAAACGCGTAAAGTGAGTATATGTGAATGGATGTACAACAAAAGCGAGATCTTGTACGTTCACTTGTTGTACAATGTAACCATATGGCGTTAGCAAGAAGCTAACCCGACGTTTTTAATCTAAGGATAAGTTATGCGTAGCAACGTTTTTTTATCTGTGCTTTTAAGCGCTTTAATCGCTTTTTCGACAGTTTCTTTTGCACAAGAAGGCAGCGTACCAGGCCTACAAGTTAGAAACCTTTTAGTTACCGAGATTGATGAAGGAGCTGCGGTTGAGCAAGCTGCAGAAGAAGTAAGCCAAACCGTGCTTAATGAAGGTATGTTTTTCGACGCCGCAGGTTTATCGTACTTAAGCGAGAACCAAGCTGCCTACCAGTCAATGGTTTCCCTTCTAAATGACAATGCTACTGGGTTTGAAATTGCGATAGCAGGTTTTGGTGAATTGCCTGAGCAACCGGCGCAAGTTGTCACTATTGCTATTTTGATGTTCCCAGAAGATGCTAATGAAATTTATAATATTGCACTTCAGATGCAGGTTATTAGCGAAGAAGATGCGCTGTTAGCCGTTATCAATGCAGGAGTAGACCCTAGCACGTTAACCGCCACGGCAGCAGGCGCTGCGGGCAATACGTTCTCTCCACTGGGTGTAGGCACGGGTGCAGCAGGTGCAGGCGGCGGTGATACAACCGTATCCGCTAACTAAAGAGTTTTAATTTATTTAAATTCTACGCTAGTACGCTGTAAGTGGTTATATTCAATTCTCAGAAAACCGAAAAGTTTCTTTTCGGTTTTCTTTTGTTCACCTTATTTTGGCTGCCTTTATCACTAGGCGCTAACCGCCCATGGGCGTGGGCGTTAATGCAGATGTCGTTTTTCTTTATTGGCGGCGTTCTACTGCTTACTCACAAAACACTGCTCTCTCAGCTCTATGCCAAATATAAATTGTTTGTCATTGTATGGCTGGCATTCCTGACTTGGCAGCTTATGAATATAGTTCCTCTGCCCTTTGCTTTAGTTGAAGCTATTCGCCCACAGCGGGTTCAGTTTCTGCTAAATGGGAATATTGAGAACATGGAAAGTATAAGGTCGCAGTGGCTTGCCTTAAGTTTTGATGTTGGGCAAAGCGACGTTACTTTTTTTAAATCCCTAGCCTATTGTTTCTTATTTTTTATCTCACTAACACTTATTTCCTCTGCTAAACGTTTAAAATACACCCTTATAGTGATTAGTGGCGCAGGCATATTTCAAGCTGTTTACGGCTCGTTAGAGGTGCTATCTGGCATCAACTACAGCTTGGTTTTCAAACTACCTGTTTCGCATATCGCTACGGGAAGTTTCGTCTATAAAAACCACTACGCTAATTTTCTTCTGCTATGTTTAAGCGCTGCCATCGGCTATATGATAGCTAGCTTGCGAGTTCGAAGTGGCTCGAGCGCTAGAGAGCGATTACGTAGAATAGTGCGTTTTTGGCTAAGCAATAAAGTGCTGTTTCGTATTGGCATTATTATTATGGTTATTGCGTTAGTGATGTCTCGCTCTAGAATGGGTAACAGCGCCTTTTTCATTGCTATGACTATTACCGCCACGCTAGGCTTAATTTATTTCAAGCCCCGCCAAAAAAGTTATGTCGCGTTATTTATCAGTATGTTGGTTATCGATATTCTTATTGTGAGTAGCCTTTTCGGACTTAAACAAGTACAGCAACGTATAGAGCAAACCAACTTGACTCAAGAAAGCCGTGATGAAGTTATTACTGATGCCCTGCCCCTACTTAGTCAGTATGGCGCTATAGGTACGGGCGGTGGCACTTTTTATACGGTATACCCTCAGGTTCAAAGTGAGTCTATTCAGCACTTTTACGATCATGCCCATAATGAATACCTTCAATTCGCTATTGAGTTTGGCATCGTGGGCGCAGCACTGTTGGCTGCACTCGTGTTGCTGTGCGCTAAAAACGCCATGAGCGCTATAAGACATCGACGCCATCCACTTCCTAGGGGAACAGCGTTTGCAGCTGTTATGGCAGTAATAGGTATAGCCTTACACAGTACGGTAGACTTCCCACTGCAGGCGCCAGCGAATACCGCTATATTTATTGTATTGTTAGCGCTTGGCGCGTTAAGCCGCGATATCCCTATGGGGCGGCAAAATAAATAGCCAGCATTAGTTTTATAACACAAGGGGATTTGTGTGGTATTAAAGATTAAGCGACCGATAAAAGAAGAGCCAAACGTTCAGCATATGCTAGAACGTATGCCTAAAGATGTTGCCAATTCTTTTACCGACGACCAGCTATTTCATTTAAATACAGCACTTGCCGGTCGGCGATGGGGAAGCCATAAAGTTGATGTAAGAGGCACTATAGGGTTATTAAGAAGCCGATATTACTTTGTTTTATTGGCAGGCCGAGATAAGCGCGACCTTTCACGTACCGAGAGCCGCATAGGTAAGCTAGTGATGGCAGCCGTCGTTGCCTTGTTTCTGTGCGTATCGCTATTAGTAGGGTTAGTGCTGCTATATATTTTAAAAAGCTGGCTGGGTATTAACCTATTTGAAGGGTTTTCTTTAGGTCTGTGGGATTGGCTTAACGGAAAGGCTAGCTAATCATAAGTTATGCAATTAGGAATGCGTTTTCTAACCGGGTAGCTAGCGTCACGCAACCACCTGCAAACGGTTTCGCTCGCATCGTGCTTTTGTATTGAATTTAACACAAACTCTCTGCTAAGCGGGTTTTGAAGGCCTAAATTTAAATGATGCTTTAGTTGATCTTTAATCTTTACATAGTGGATAGATCTTGCGCTAAACATTTCTAAACCGAACTCGACAATAAACTTATGCACTATTGCGTCTTGTGGGCCTGCCCTTTTCGCATTTTCTAAGTAATTATAGAATTCTTTGTTTAACAAACCCTGCTTTAATTTCACCGAAGCCAGACCTATCCAGCTTCCGCTCCAATTCGGCCTAAGCTGTAAGCTTTTTTCGTAGCTTATTGCCGCTTCCCGCAAATAAGTATTCACTTCTGTTCTATCTTGACTCGAACTAGCATCAAGTTTGCTCCTATCAACGGTAATTGCCTTCCATTCAAATAGCTGCCCTTGAACTTGATAGTACAATGCGTTATCGGGAAAATAATGAAGAGCATTACCTATTCTATTTAAGGCACTGTTAACCTTTTGAATTGAAGCTTTATTCGGCGCTAATTGCCATATTTCGATATTATTTTTTACGCTGTAATATGCGTTACCCGATATGAATAATTGCGCGCTCCAAAAAAAGCCGAAAAAGGCGATAAAAAACGCTACCCACTTAAAGAGTAAGTTCATATTAGTCAGGAAGCTGAATAACCGATTAGCCATTGTATTCAGCGCTCTCTGAAGGGAACGAGACAATGTCACCTGGCCTTTTAATAAACACTTCGTAAGCAAAGTCAGTGTTGAACTTAGACACTACTTCAAACGCTGCCTGCATGTCGTTAGGCCGGCGCACTAAGTCGTGTGTATCAGAGGCTACTACGTGAAACGCCTTACTTCGCATCATAGATAACGCAAAATCTTCCGCCTTCTCGCCAAAACGCCCTGTTAACGCACCTGCGGTAACTTGGAACATACAGCCTTGTCGCTGCAGCCAACTAAATTTATGCTGCTCGGCTAGCAACTCGCGATTTCGCTCTGGGTGTGCAATGAGGGGCTGCACATTATTTTTTAAAAGCCATTTTATAAGCACTTCTAAGCCTTGTGGTATATGGCTATGTGGCATTTCGAGCAATAGAATATGCTTACCATTAAATGCACCTAAAAAAGGCAGTGCTTTTTGCTTATACCAAACAGGAATTAGCTCGTTAACGCGCACTTCTGCGGCATAAGAAAGAGAAAGAGGTATAGATGCACGGATAATTTCTTTTTTGAATTCTAGAAAAGAATGTTCAATAGACTTTAACGTATTGTCAAAGTAGCCTTTGTGGATATGTGGTGTGCAAACCATATGGCGAACACCGCCATCTATAGCTTGCTGCGCCATTTCCAAGGCAATGTCTAAAGACCTGGCACCATCGTCGATGCCAGGTAATATATGGCTATGTAAGTCTATCAATAAATGCTGTTAGCTGCTTTTATGACTGGTATATCCGTATTGGTCATAAAAACCAGCGTACCTCTGTGCTGCCCCTGATTTGCGTAAGTCTACTTGATTTAGTACTACACCATCAAGGCGATGACCCACTTGAAGGAAACGAGACAAGCCATTGTTAATAAGCTTTTCACTGGTACTATCCGCACGTACTACGTAAATTACTGAGTCACAAGAGTTAGCAATCAACATAGAGTCGCTTACCGCTTGAGTAGGTGCAGTATCAATGACAACGTACTTATACTGAGTTTTTAACAGCTCAATAAGCTCGTTGAAACCTTTATCAGACAAGAGCTCCTGCGGGTTAGAAGGTATAGTACCTGCTGATAAGATGTCGATATTAGACTCTTCATCCCTAACCAAACACTCATCTAAAGTATGAGACTTCAAGATAAGGTTTGCTACGCCCGGCTGATAGTTTGGAATGTTAAATTGCTTACCTACACTAGGGCGACGTAAGTCCGCATCAATAAGTATAGTTTTATCAAGCTGACCTAAGGCGAACGCCAAGTTTATAGAAACCGTCGTTTTACCTTCTTTAGGTACACTTGAGGTTACCATTATAGCTTGTTGCTCTTTGTCTAAATTCAATAAAGACAAGCTAGTACGCAGTGTACGAACAGACTCGGCAAACTGGTGTTTTTTGCCATCGAAGAATGAACGAACTGGTAAGTCGGTCTTTTTCTTGTGTGGTAGCCAAGGAATAAGGCCCAGCATACGTTGACCAAGCTTGCGCTCTACATCTTCAACTGAACGTATACCACTGTTAAGCGTTTCCATCGCAATAGCTAAGAACACACCAAAACCCACACTAAATACGAAAGCTGCGCCAATTAACAATTTTTTATTTGGTTTTGAAGGCACATAGTTTGGAAGCGCTTCATCCAACACTCTTGCGTTTGCAGATTCAAACCCACCTAGCTCGTCTGTTTCTTTTAAGCGTGTAAAGAATGAATTGTATAGCTGCTGATTAATATCAACTTCGCGCTGAAGGGCTTTGCGCTGATTATCCAGCGCGGATAGGTCGCGAAATTCGGCTTTCGCACGAGACACTTCTCGCTCTAATTGCGCCACCCTATCTTCAGATACTTCATATTGCGTTGTAATACTTCTAATAAGGTCGCGTATTTGGCCGCTTAATGTTTCTCTTATTGATGAAAGCTCAGCGTTTGCTGCAATCATGCGCGGGTGTTTCGGGCCGTATACATTGCTAAGCTCACTTACGCGCGTCATCGCCTTGGCTTCGTCGCGGCGAACGTCTCTAATAGTCGGGTGGTTAAGCACTTCAGGCAGGCGTGCAATGTCGTTTAATGAAACATCATTACGCGTTTGCTTGTAAATAACCGCGTTTAATTTAAGCGCCGTTTGCGCATCTAATAACTGCTTACTTAACTGCTCTAGTTCTTCAGACGCTAAACCTACTACACCATCAATGTTTACCACTTGGTTTTCTTCATAGAACTTCGCCAAATTACGTTCAGCAACATCTAGTTTCTGCTTCAAACCTTCTAAGCTTTCTGTAAGAAAAGACGTCGCTTTCGCCGTCATATCCAGCTTGGCTTGAAGATAGTTCTCGATGTACACATCGGTAACAGCGTTGGCCAATTCAGCCGACAGCTGCGGAGATTCGGTGGTAACGGTAATACGCATTACTTGCGTGTTATCTACCATTTCTACAGACAACGCTCTCATTAGCAAGGACGTAGCTTTACGTTTTTTAGCCGCTAAAATTTGCTCTTCGGTAAGCTCTTTTGGCTCTTCCTGCGGCAAAAATGGTAATGCCTTTAGAAGACTGGCTTTAAGCTGGTCGGCAATACCTGGCTCTTCTTTGGCTGGCATAAACTCTTCATTATTCCATAATGACAAGCTTTCCACCGTACGCTCTGCAATTTGACGCGACTGCAATATTTCAAACTGAGTTTGCATGTAGTCTTTACGCTTAGTATCTAAGCCATAGACTTCTTCAATTGAAACAACGTTAGCTTTGTCAGCTTCTACCAAGATAGTAGTGGTAGAGGTATACATGGGCGTCATGCGCATAACTAACAGCGCAACTAAAATTGTGAACGCAATTGCTAATGAAATAATACGAAATGCGTAACGCTTTATAATTCCTAAATAATGAGCAATGTCGATGGTTTCATTTTCAAACACACCGGCGTTTAACTCTTCCCTGCTATTTACTGCCATTTTTATTCCTGAACGCGACGTATAATTTAGAAGAAACGCTGATTAATGGTGATAATGTCACCAGGCTGGATCATGTCGCTAACCGTTACTGTGAACTCGTTAGTTCTGCCATCTTTTTCGCGAATGATGGTAATTTTGTCGCGCGCCGCTCGTTCGGTATACCCGCCTGCTAACGCCGCCGCTTTGTTTACCGACAACCCTGGCTGATAAGCATAACCGCCAGGGCGCTTAACTTCGCCATCAATAAAGAACGGGCGATATTCCACGATAGCTACAGAAACAGATGGGTTAACAAGGTAGTCACCTAGTAAACCGTCGTATATAAGCTGTTCTACTTGTGCTGCAGTTAGGCCTACAAGCTTTATTTCACCAAGAAATGGATAGTTTATTGTGCCAACGTCAGGAAGGCGAACCTCCATAGACAGATCGTCTTGCCCGAAAACACTTATTTGTATTCTATCGCCAGAGCCCAGCTGATATTGGCTCATACTTAAATTGCCCTCTTGGGCCGTAACGACGCTCGAGAGAAGTAAGAAACAAATTAAGAAGAAACTATAAACTACACCATTCTTCACAACGTAACCTCTGCGGATAAACCTACAACGTTTCTATCGTAACCTATTGATTCTCTATTACTGTCACGATCTGCTAACTGGTAAAACAGCGAGAACGATAAATAACGACGTGCTTGATAATTTAGAGAGGCTGAATAGCGCATCAGCTCGTCATCACGGTTTTCTATACCTTCATCATTTAATACATATTCATTGGTTTCACGAGTTATACTCACAGAAGAACTTAGACGATTTAACCACTCATGATTCCATGATGCAGTATAGTCTCTGCCACGAATGAAGTTTCCTTCGCCGTTTGTTTCGCGAGTATCCGCATTGGTCGAGAAGCGGAACGTTGAATATGAAACAGGTTGCCACTCTACTCCAACTTCCCAATCTGTTCCGTAAAAGGTGCTTCTTGTTGCAGACTCAAAATCTTTCTCTTTATAACCGACTTTCGCAAAACCCGTTGTTGCAGCAGTCGATTCCCAAGTTACACCTAATAGAACACGTGTCTCGTCACTATCACGTGTTTCAATCCCGGTTTGGTTATCGTATCTGACATAAGTTTGGGTGACATCAAGAACGGCTGTAGTCGCTGAACCTATTCTATAACCCAATTCAGCGCCTACTTTATTTTTTACACGATCTCGAATTAGGTAAGCTTGTTCAGACCTATCATAGTCTAGCGTTTCACGGTTGGCTTTGAGCGTTAACAAACCATCAGATGTAGCAGCGCCGTACATGTATTCACCACCGAAATAAGTACTTTTATACCTGTCAGGAGTAGTAATAGCTGTACCAAGGCCTAGTGAGAAGCCGGTGCCTCTCTCTTCATGACCGTCTTCATATTGAGCGACAGCATTGACTCGATGGCGACTGTTCAACTCGAAGTCACCCGAAGCTTCTACAAAATGATCGGTGTAATCGTCGTTATCACTGGAAAAATAAACGCCGCGTTCTAATCTATAACCAACTTGAACTGGGTTACCATCTACTTCTGTAGCTGCGATTAGTTCCGGTGATAACGTAGCGCGCCAGCTATATATTTTAGGGTCATCATCACGCGCATACGCGACGTTATCGACATAAGCCATCGACGATGAAAATGATGGAATTAAATCGAACTGCCCCGCCTGAATTCGACCGGCCTCTTGGGCATATAGTGTCGGGGTGGCGCAAATAACCGACATTGCTATAATGCTTTTGGTCCTTTTAAACATATTTTTCCTTCCTTCGATGACCTATCTGAAATGATAACTAACATAACTGAAACTTGGTTTAGGCTGTACCTGGTGCTTATATGCCTAAATCAAATAAGTAGAAACTCAGCATCTTTTACAATTTCTGGTATTTACTACCGAAATGTTCAGCAACTGTACGTTACGAGCAATAGACGTGCCGCAATTGCAATATTTCTTAACGCCACATTTGCAAGATAAAGCAGCGAAATCATTTTCAATCACTAAGCACTTGCCCTTACATACGCCACAGCAAAAGTATTCCTTAAAGTACTTACATATTGTTTCAGATGTATGTCGACCAACTTACATGCGTTATATGCTAACTTATATATATGACGAATGAAAAGCGAATGAGCACTATTGTACTCTTTCTGCACCAAATTAGTACGAAATAAAATCTCTTGCTGTAATAAAATTACAATGTCGAGCCAATATTGTTACAATATCGAGGCGCGTTGAGCATGTAGCTCGACAATGAGCACAAAGACTAATTGCTTGCCGATGCGCTGGCATACCCTAGCAATATTAGGCACAACTATTGCTTGTTTTTATATAAATGTATTAGCTGTTTTTACTATTTGCATAATACTTGGATCGGGTTATTAAAATAGCCTCAACATCCATAGCGGCCTTCACTTTTCATCTAGAGATTACCTAAATGGACAATAGAGTAGAATCTAACAAAGCGATTAAAGCTCATCCGGTAGAACCTAATACCAATGGTGGTTTAGTTGTTAGAAACCAGAGCGGTTTTTCTACGATTTACAGACTTATTGACCTTTCACTTGTCACTATTCTTTATTATTCTTCGGCTGCGTATTATGGAACGCAAATAGACACAACAAGCTTAATCCTTCTATTTATCAATGTAATTTGTTTTCAAATTTCAGCGGAAGGCGTAGAACTTTATCGTTCATGGCGCGGTCACAGAACACCAGAAATGCTTCGCGCAGCCGCAATTACTTGGATGTTGAGTATTCTGGGCACTATGACCATGGGATACTTCTTCGTTCAAGAAATTAAAACTCCGCCGCCTGCAATTTTACTGTGGTTCGCATCGTCATTCGTTGTTTTAATCATGTGGCGATTTGTTATGCGAAAATTTTTATTTCGCATTCGAAAAAGTGGTTTGAACTCTCGTCGTTCCATTATTATTGGTGCCACACAGCTTGGGGCGAATGTCGCTCTTCAGATACAGCAAAACGAACACTTGGGCATTCAGTTTAATGGGCTTTATGATGATAGAGAGCCTGAAAGGCTGCCGCATGAAATGCAGGGTGCGGTGCTTGGAAATATAGAAGCTGCGATAGACATGGCAAAGCGCAATGAGGTTGATTACATCTACATTGCCCTTCCGATGAGTGCAGAAAACCGGATTCGCAGCATTTTAGAGCAATGTAGTGATACTACGGCAAACGTTTATGTTATTCCGAACTTCTTTATGTACAACCTACTAAATGCTCGCTGGCAAACTGTAGGTAATGTACAAGCGCTAAGTGTTTACGACACCCCGTTCCAAGGTGCAAGTGACGTATTGAAGCGCTTTGAAGATATTGTTTTAAGCACTTTGATACTAATGCTTATATCTATTCCTATGTTAGCGATTGCAGCAGCAGTTAAGCTTACGTCGAAAGGGCCTGTAATTTTCAAACAAAAGCGTTACGGGTTAGATGGTAAACAAATTACGGTTTACAAATTTCGGTCTATGACTACCCAAGATAATGGTGCAGTTGTAAAACAAGCCACTAAAAACGATGCGCGTTTAACGAAGATTGGCGGTTTTTTAAGAAGAACGTCTTTGGATGAACTTCCACAGTTTATCAACGTTTTGCAAGGCCGCATGTCAATTGTAGGCCCTCGCCCTCATGCTGTGGCGCATAACGAAGAATACCGCAAGATTATTACAGGCTATATGTTACGCCATAAAGTTAAACCTGGGATTACTGGCTGGGCACAAGTTAACGGCCTGCGCGGCGAAACGGAAACTACGAACAAAATGGTTCAGCGCGTAGAGTATGATTTAGATTACATTCACCGCTGGTCTATATGGTTTGATATTAAAATCGTGTTCATGACCGTTTTCAATGGCTTCATTAACAAGAACGCTTACTAGAACAAACTGATAAGAAAAGGATATCAACAATGAAACCTGTTGTATTGGCTGGCGGCACTGGAAGTCGCCTTTGGCCTAAGTCACGAGCAGCATTACCAAAGCAGTTTTTGTCGCTAACTTCAGACAGTACAATGTTGCAAGATACCATTACACGCTTAAATGGTACTGATGCTGAAGCGCCTGTTTTTATATGTAACGATGCGCATCGCTTTCTGGTCGCGGAACAGCTTCGAAAAAAGAACATTAAACATGGTGGTATTTTACTAGAGCCTGTTGGTCGAAATACGGCCCCTGCAATAGCACTTGCCGCGTTACACGCAACTAAAAATGGCGAAGATCCTATACTTCTTGTTCTTGCAGCAGACCACCTAATTAAAGACCAGAGCGCATTTCACAGCGCTATTATTAAGGCAGGAGCTTTAGCGAATGAAGGCAAGCTAGTTACGTTCGGAATTGTTCCCGACCAACCACATACTGGCTATGGCTATATAAAAGCTGGAAACGTACTTAATGTTGGTTTTGAAGTAGCTGACTTCGTAGAAAAACCTGAACTGGATACAGCCAAGCAGTATGTTGAATCTGGTGATTTCTTTTGGAATAGCGGTATGTTCATGTTTAAAGCAAGCCGCTATGTTGAAGAATTAAGTAAGTATAACCCAGAAATACTAAAGATCTGCCGTCGCGCCATTGAAACCGAAGCCCCTGATTTAGACTTCATTCGTGTTGATTCTGAAATTTTTGCAACTTGTCCTGACGACTCTATTGACTATGCAGTTATGGAGAAAACTGACAGCGCTGCAATGGTTCCCCTAGATGCAGGTTGGAGTGATGTAGGCAGTTGGACGTCACTTTGGGAAACAGCAAATAAAGATGGCAACGGGAACGTTTGTGTAGGCGATACTATTTTAGAAAATACTAAAAATAGTTATGTAAACGCAGAGCAACGCTTAGTTTCGGTAATTGGTTTAGAAGACGTGATAGTCGTTGAAACGAAAGACGCCGTAATGGTCGCGCACAAAGACGATGCACAGAGCATTAAGAATGTTGTTAATAAACTTAAAGCCGAAAAGCGTCCGGAGTTTGAATTTCATCGCGAAGTTTTCCGCCCTTGGGGTAGCTACGATTCAATTGACAGCGGCGCACGCTTCCAAGTTAAACGTATTACGGTAAAACCAGGTGAAAAGCTATCAGTTCAAATGCATCACCACCGCGCAGAACACTGGATTGTGGTTTCAGGCAGTGCCAATGTCACCATTGATGACAGCACTCAGTTAGTAACAGAGAACGAATCTGTTTATATTCCTATTGGTGCTGTGCACGCGTTAGAAAACCCTGGGAAAATCCCTTTAGAGCTTATAGAGGTGCAATCTGGTGCATATCTTGGAGAAGATGACATAGTGAGGTTTTCAGACCGCTACGGCCGTGTTGAGAAGAAATAAAGCCTCTACGCGCTTTGGAATAAATACTAGCAGGGCTTCGGTCCTGCTTTTTTGTATCTAACCACCAAAAACGAAAAAAGGCGAGCATCCTGCTCGCCTTTTTCCGAAAGAACTTAAACTTAATTAGTTAATAATTAAGCTAATGCGCCTTTAGCCGCTTCGACTAGTGCGCTGAAAGCTGCTTTGTCATGTACTGCGATGTCGGCAAGGATCTTACGATCGATTTCAACAGACGCTTTCTTCAAACCGTTAATGAAACGGCTGTATGACATACCATTTTGACGTGCAGCAGCATTGATACGTGCAATCCATAGTTGACGGAATTGACGCTTGCGCTGACGACGGTCACGGTAAGCATATTGACCAGCTTTAGTTACAGCTTGTACCGCTACGCGATATACACGTGAACGTGCGCCGTAATAACCTTTTGCCTGCTTGAGGACTTTTTTGTGACGAGCACGTGCGATAGTGCCGCGTTTTACTCTAGCCATTAATCAGTCTCCTAAGTCTTATACGTAAGGCAACATGCGCTGAACCAATTTGGTATCAGAGTCATGAACCAGTTTTTTGCCACGAAGGTGACGTTTACGCTTAGAGCTCTTCTTAGTCAGAATGTGACGTAAGTGAGACTGTTTGCTTTTAAAGCGGCCAGAACCCGTTTTCTTGAAACGTTTGGCGGCACCGCTTACAGTTTTCATTTTAGGCATTGCTAAAACTCCGCATTGTTTAATATCGGTATTTTTCGTGTTGCAGTCACTTCATACCGGCTAATGTTTAGCAGCAAGGTGTTTAAGGGTGCAGATTCCTTAAAACTTTAGACCGTTACTACTTCTTATTTGGGGCTAGCACCATGATCATCTGACGGCCTTCCACACGGCGTGGGAAAGACTCGCATGTAGCGATTTCTTCTAAATCCGTTTTAACGCGGTTTAGCAAATCGATACCGATGTCTTGGTGCGCCATTTCACGACCGCGGAAGCGGATCGTAACTTTGGCTTTGTCACCACCTTCAAGAAAGCGACGCAGGTTGCGCAGTTTTACCTGGTAATCGCCTTCATCAGTGCCAGGGCGAAATTTAATCTCCTTGACCTGAATTTGCTTTTGTTTTTTCTTCTGCTCTTTTTGAGCTTTACTTTTTTCGAAGAGGAATTTGCCATAGTCCATAACTTTACAGACTGGCGGCTCGGCATTCGGACTGATTTCTACTAGATCTAGGCTCGCTTCTTCAGCGGTACGCGTAGCTTCTGCTAGCGAAACCACACCAACCTGTTCACCGTCTTTGCCAATTAATCTTACTTCTCTGGCTTTAATCTCATCGTTAATGCGGGCTTTGTCGCCCTGAGCCTTGTTGTTAGCGCCTTTAATGTGCTATTCCTCCAAACATTTAATTCTTTTGTCTGCTTTTAGGTGATTCGTATGAATCTAAAAAATAAAAGCAGACACCTTGATGTGCATTATACACAAAATGCTCAACTATTTAATTGTCTTTTCTACAACTTCTTGTTGAGCCATGGCAATAAAGTCTTCCAGGCCCATTTTGCCTAGGTCATCGCCGCGACGAGAGCGTACTGCTACTTCGCCCGCTTCCATTTCTTTATCGCCCACAACCAGCATATACGGAATACGCTTCAATGTGTGCTCGCGGATTTTAAAGCCGATTTTCTCATTACGCAAGTCAGACTTTGCTCTAAACCCTAAATCTTGCAGTTTTTTTACACAATCTGATGCATAGTCAGCCTGTTTATCGGTAATATTCATTACCACAACTTGCTGAGGTGCCAACCAAAGTGGGAAGAAACCTGCAAATTCTTCGGTCAAAATACCAATGAAGCGCTCTAGTGAACCCAAAATAGCACGGTGAATCATTACCGGTACTTTACGTTCGCCATCTTCAGCCACATAGGTTGAACCCAAACGACCAGGCATTGAGAAATCAAGCTGTACCGTTCCACACTGCCACGCACGGTCTAAGCAGTCGTGCAGCGTAAATTCAATTTTAGGGCCGTAGAACGCGCCTTCACCAGGCTGATAATCGAATTCGATATCGTTGGCTTTAAGTGCCTCTGCAAGCGCCGCTTCTGATTTATCCCAAATCTCGTCAGCACCTACACGCTTTTCAGGGCGAGTAGACAGCTTAACTTTGATATTTTCAAAACCAAATGCCGCGTATGTCTCATACACCATCTTAATACAGCCACTTACCTCTTCTAGGATCTGTTCTTCTGTACAAAAAATATGAGCGTCGTCTTGCGTAAAGCCTCGCACACGCATTAAGCCGTGTAGCGCACCCGATGGCTCATTACGGTGACAGCAGCCAAACTCGGCCATACGAAGCGGTAAATCGCGGTACGATTTCAAACCTTGGTTGAAAATTTGTACGTGGCCCGGGCAGTTCATAGGCTTAACCGCATATTCACGTTTTTCAGATTCGGTGGTGAACATGTTTTCAGCATACTTATCCCAGTGACCTGATTTTTCCCACAAAGAGCGGTCCATCATTAATGGGCCTTTTACTTCGTCGTAGCCATATTCACGCAGCTTTTTACGCACAAAGCTTTCTAGCTCGGTGTAAATAGACCAGCCGTCGTTGTGCCAAAACACCATACCTGGCGCTTCTTCTTGCCAATGGAACAGGTTAAGGGCTTTACCAATTTTGCGGTGGTCGCGCTTTTCCGCTTCTTCTAAGCGCTGTAGGTAAGACTTAAGCTGTTTCTTGTCAGCCCACGCTGTGCCGTAAATACGCTGAAGCATTTTGTTGTCGCTGTCACCACGCCAGTAAGCACCTGCTACCTTCATGAGTTTGAAGTGGTGGCAGAACTTCATGTTCGGTACGTGCGGGCCACGACACATATCGGTGTATTCTTCGTGTTGATAAAGTGCTGGGCGGTCGTCCTTGCTGATGTTTTCATCAAGAATTTCCATTTTGTAGCTTTCACCGCGCGCTTCAAATGCATCGCGGGCTTCCTGCCAGCTAACTTTATTTTTAACCACGTTGTAATTGGTTTTAGCCAGCTCAAGCATGCGCTTTTCTAACTTAGCTAAATCTTCCTGGGTTAGGCTCTCTTCCATATCAACGTCATAGTAAAAACCGTTGTCGATAACTGGGCCGATAGCCATTTTGGTGTTAGGCCAAAGTTGTTTGATAGCGTGGCCTAACAAGTGCGCGCAACTGTGACGAAGAATTTCTAAACCTTCTTCGTCTTTTGCAGTGATAATTTGAAGTTGTGCGTCTGCGTCAATCATGTCAACAGCGTCTACAAGTTCGCCGTTTACTTTCCCCGCAATGGTTGCTTTGGCTAAACCAGGGCCAATATCGTTTGCAACATCTAGTACAGAAACAGGGTTATCGAAAGCGCGTTGGCTTCCATCAGGAAGGGTAATTACAGGCATTTTAATTCCTTTACAGTGGTGACGCCTACTCTGCGCCACATGCATAATCTGATAAATTTAATCGTGCTATTGAGCACTCGAATACAGCGCACTTTCGCCGCGCTATGCATAAAAAATGCGCGGGCTCGGTACAGCAAGTGGTGGATTATAACCAGTGTATGGGCAACTTCAATAATCAAAAGGCTATCTTGGTGCAATTTGTGTCATATTGTTCTTTGCATTTAACATTTTAAGCGTCGAATTCGTGCATTTATGTTTTTTTAACCCATACTTTAGAATAATGCGATTTGGCTTATTAATGCTTTTCTTATGCGCTTTTTATTTGCGCATACGTTCACACGAAGCCAGTTAGTAAGACGTTATCGCGGGTCGGGCACTATCTTTATACCAAAGCGTTTCAAGGGAACGTTTTAAATAGGCGTCTTAATGTAAAGAAATAGACTTAGCAGAGCGTGTGATATGTGGCATTTCATTAGCGAGCATATTTCAGATGAGACCGAGCAATTTTTCAGCTGTCAAAAAGCCGAGCGCGTAAGCGGTGGCGACACCCATGATAGCTATATTATTAAAGACGCTACTCATCGCTATTTCGTGAAAACCAGGCGTTACGACGACACCCAGCAGCTTTCCCATGAGGCGGAAGGATTAAATGCCTTAGCCAATACACAAACGATTGCCACACCTCGCGTCATCTGCCACGGCATTACCGCCAACGAAACCCCAAATATGGAATATTTAGTGCTTTCTCACATTCGGTTTATAGAGCCTAACGCAGATAACTACTTCACATTGGGCGAGCAGTTAGCGTCGCTTCACAAGGTAAACGCCTATACCAGCTACGGCTGGCCCCACGATAATTACATTGGCGCTAGCGTGCAAACTAATGGACGAATGGCTTCATGGGCCGATTTTTTTGCCGAAAGGCGAATTGGCAGCATGCTAGAACGCTTGGCCTCAAACGGACTCTGGAAAAGCGAGGATGGTGATATCGACTCTATCGTTACGCGGGTTCGACACCTTCTTAGTTTACATCAGCCCCACCCTTCTCTGCTTCATGGTGACTTGTGGGCAGGCAATGCAGGGTTTAATTGTAAGGGGCCTATTTTATTCGACCCTGCTGTCTATGTTGGCGATGGCGAAACCGATTTAGCCATGGCTGAATTATTTAACGGTTTTCCCCAATCTTTCTTTGACGGATATAAACAGCACCTACCCATTGAAAAAAATTACCCGTTAAGAAAACCAATTTACCAGCTTTACCATATTTTAAATCACGGGTTATTATTCGGCGCGCACTACATTGCGCAAGCAAAACACATGCTAGATGACATTAACAGAGACTAACCCCCTCACAATACGCCGCATGAGATTTAAAAATAGAGAGCAGCTTTTATTATGACAAATTCAGGCCCTGTCGCACTTATTACCGGGGCAGCAAAGCGCATTGGTGCCGCAATGGCAATGAAATTACACAACGAAGGGTATCGTGTGATTATTCATTACGGGCACTCTGAAAATGACGCACAATCACTTGCCGCTAGGCTTAATCGAAAGCGCGCAAACTCGGCGTTTTGCTTACAAGCAGATTTATGCGATACCCACGCGGTTTCGGCATTAGGCGAAGAAGCCGTAAACGTTTGGGGCAGGCTTGATGTGTTAGTGAATAACGCATCTAGCTTCTACCCGACACCCGTTGGCGATATCACCGAGGAAGACTGGACATCGCTTGTTGGCAGCAATGTGAAAGGCCCGCTGTTTTTGTCGCAAGCACTCGCGCCAGCGCTTAAAAAAAGTAAAGGCTGTATCGTGAATATGGTTGATATGCACATAGACCGCCCTCTCCCCAAACACAGCGTGTACCTGCTGGCAAAATCCGGGCTTGCCTCGTTAACCCAATCTTTAGCGATAGATTTAGCCCCCAATATACGGGTTAATGGCATAGGTCCCGGCGCAATATTGTGGCCAGAGAGAGAAATGGAAGACGCGGAAAAAGATACATTGTTATCCAGCATTCCGTTAGGCGAATTAGGTACGCCTGACGATATTGCGAACGCCCTTTGTTTTTTAATTTCGGCACCGTATATCACAGGGCAAATCATTTTTGTCGATGGTGGTCGTAGCTTACATACGGGGGCATCTGCGTGAACCAACGTTTGCTAAGAGGAGCTTGTCGCATTGGCACAGTGAGCGTGGCTTTCTTAGCGCTGTCTGGCTGCTTTAGCGATAACACCGTTAAGCACAGTATTGAAGACTATGCTGAACGCCTTTCCCGTGTACTCGATACGCCGCTTCCCCCGTCGTTTGACGATAACATAGTACGCCCCCTTCCTACACTTGCCGACTCAGCGTCTCTTAGACATAACATTGAGCCCATAAGTATTAATTTACGGGAATTCTACGCGTTACAAGATTGTGAGCTGGGCACCGTTGTTGCCGAGCGCAACACGTCCTTAGGCAAAAGTCAGCTGCCCTCACAACGGCTAGTTCACGAAAGCAAATTGCTTACGGTGTTAAAAGAATGCGAAGCGGCTCTGCAAAACGAACAAAGCAGTGGTAATGAAAAGCTGGCCGTTACTATTGCGTCATGGCGCAAGCAAAAAACCATAGACTACGCCAAAACTTGGGCGAACCTGATTCAAGGAAGCCAAGAGTTACGTTTGGCACTTAACACCCCTCAACGCTTGTTTTCTGTAGAAAACAACAAAGATTCGCTATCAAGCGTAAACGCCCTCTTTTATTTAACCACCGTTAACAATGCGGCTAACCTTGCCACGCCTATCAATAGCAGTGAATTAGAGAATCAACTTCACATTGTTCGCTCAGGCCGGTTGCCGGCTACGCTCTGGCAAACGCAGCAAACCTTAGCCCATACGCTTTCTGAATTAACGCACATGCTCAGCCCAAAACTTGAAGCGATAAGCTGCCCGGATGGAAGAGCGAGCGATCAAGCCAAGATCCTGCGCAATGTGTTCTATTTATTCTTCATTGAAAAAATTCAGCCCGTGGGAAGTTTAGTTAACCAATACCACTATAAGCTCTCTCCATTGTGGGAAAAATGGCTTAACGAACCTTCGCTGCACAATGAACTGAAGCGCTACATTGAAAACCAAACCCAAGAAGGCTTCGCACAGTACAGCGACGCGATGAAGTCGCACGTAAGCCTATGGCAACAGTTTTTAGGCCGCTGTAACTTATCGCCAGTCGCACCCGGCTAAGTTGCTTTATAAAATATTTTCACCGGCCTCGGGGTCTCGAGACTTACGGGCCTGTTCTCTAATCTCATGCGCTTCAGAGGTAACGTCATCCGCTTCGCTGTTTTGTGAGCTATCTGATTGATGCCTTTCGCTGCGCTTTGCATCGCTTTGGGGTTTATGCTGGGTGCGAGTCGCTGCGCCGCCTTCACCATGCTCATCTGTGGCGCGTTTTTCAGGTTCAGGGTGTGCGTCATCAGTGCGGGTAATCGCTAAGCCCTGCGGAAAAATACGCTCTCGCGCATCGTCTGGCATGCTAATATCAGCATCTAAGTACGCTTGGGTAATGTTGCGCATTAAGACAGACGACATTTTTAGTACGCTGGTTTTCTCAACATTCACCCAAAAATATACTTTAACGTTGTAGGTTGACGCCCCTAGCTCATCGATAAGAATTTGTGGCTCTGGGTCGTGCAGCACGTTATCTTGCGCATTAGTCACGTCACGCGCAATTTTTTGTGCATGCTGTATGTCTGAGTCGTAACCCACACCAATCACAAAATGACCGCGCATAAGCGGGTTGGCGGTAAGGTTTTTAATAACGCCCTTGTAAATCGTCGCGTTAGGAATTTGAATGTGATTGCCATCGAAATCAACCAGCGTGGTGGCGCGCGCAGTCACCTTCTGAATAATACCCACGAACTCGTTTATTTGAACAATATCGCCTATTCTAAACGGCCTTTGAATGGTAAGAAGTAAACTTGATATAAAGTTCTCTGCAATATCTCTAAAGGCGAAACCTAAAATAAGCCCCACTACGCCAGTACCGCTCACCACAGCAATTGCAAAGCCTGTTAACCCTGCCAAAAACAGAAATAGATATATGCCAAGTAAGATAAGTATAAGGCTTACGCTGCGCTGAATAACCGAACGTAACAGTGGCGACGCAGTAGTGCGAGTAAAGGGCTTTACCAGCACTTTTGCCACATGAGGGGCTAACAGTATAAACGCCACCATGATAACCGCACCAAGCGCTAACCCGGGTAAACGGTATACAAAACTTTCCCAAAGCGAGGAAAGCAACGATTGCGCGTTCGTGAAGCTTGTTACGCCACCGCCTTCACTGTCTTGCATAAAAGAAGAAGTAAACGAAAGCCAGTGACTGAATTGCGAAGTTGATAACATAACCTAATTCCTTGGTAGTAACATTAACGCTCATGCACGCTGTATGCATAATGCCTACGTAGAAATCACAAGATAAGATCCCAGCCCTATTGTGAATAGAAAACTGCCCCAAATAGCGTGTTCAATCACGACCACAGGGGTCGAGTTAGTTTGCATATATCGATAGCCAAATATTGCGCCCCCTATCCAAGAGACAACAACGGCCACCCAATTCCCATAAACCAAATGAGCAAGACCAAACAAAAAAGTTTTTAGGCCCCATCGTGCGTACTTAGACGGCAAAATGCGTTTGTAGCGGTGGAAAAAATAAGTGCGAAAGATAATTTCTTGCGGGATCACAGACACAATGGGATAAATTAATAGGGTTGCCACCCACATCCAAGGTTGGTTCATTGGCCAATGTAAAAATAGCGCTGGCTTGAGAAAATAAACCACCAGCGCAAGTAAACTCGCCCACGGCAAAAATAGCCTAAGCGTGCGTTTTAAATGAATTCGGTAATCGTCCCAATGCCACAACTTTATACGTTTAAATTGTTTATCTGCTAACAGTACCGCTAAGCAGAAAAGCCCCATTACGCCCAAAATAGGCATGAGGTAACTTGCGAAATGCTTTATCCAGTACAGCACAACAAAGGGAACTGCTACAAATAGCAAAATCAGTTCAGACCACAGCTTTGCCACAACACACCTCTTGTTTTACCCATGCTTGTTTTACCCTTGCCTGTTGTTCCATTTATGCATTAGATTCTCGCCCTAATGCCCTGAACAACACGTTCATTACCATCCGATGACGGTTTTATGAATATTGCTACTATTATGAAAGTGTAGTGCCAATGTGCGCCCTTCGAACGACTAATTCGGTGCTACTTTCGCCTAACGAGCTGCAGCTATAAGTAAGCCATTCATTTCTATTTAGTTTTGTTTACACCAAGAGAATCACTGCGCAGAAAAGACGTTTGAAAAAGGCGTTTAACAGGCGGTTTGTGAATATCAGAAACGATGAAATATGAAAAAGCGAGAGGGTGAGTTCAGGTAGTGTTTGTATAACGCACAAAAGTCGTGAAATAATTGCACAAGATGTATAAGGCGAAACTAATGACAAAAAATAGCCCTAGCGACGTTTTACAACAAATTGAAAAACACTATGCTTCGTTGTCTCCATCGGGCAAATCGATTGCGCACTATATTCAACAAAACCCCATCGCTGTGCTTAGTCAATCTACCTCACTCATTGCCGAGAAAACGGGTACATCAAAAGCCACGGTTAGCCGTTTCTTTCGCCAGCTGGGTTTCGACTCGCACCAACAGGCGAAAGACGCGTTGGTGCAATTACGGGAACAAGGTGTACCTGTCGTTAGCCCTTCAAGCGGCGTTCTTCAGCATGAAAGTGATAGCAAAAATTTAGCTAATACGTTTGCAAGTACGTCTTCAGAAGCATTGACCGAAGTGGCTAAGCTGCTTGCTTCGGCAGGCCAAATTACCTTAATAGGGTTTAGAAACGCCTACCCTATTGCGCTTCACTTCAGGCAACAGTTAAAACAGATTCGCACGTCGGTACGCGTTTTACCGCAACCCGGGCAAACCTTAAGTGAAGATATCATTGACCTTGGGGAGAACGATGTAGTGGTGCTATTTGGGTTTCGCCGCAGAACCCGACAGTTCAAGTATGTCTTAAACAGCATAAAACAGTGTAAAACCGTATTGGTTACCGACCCTACCGGTCAAGGCTACCGCCAAAGCGTTGATCATTTGCTGGTTACACACATTGGTAGCGACTCGCCGTTTGATAGTTATGCAGCCCCCATGAGCCTTGTCGCGTCGCTGTGTAATTTAACTTACGAAGCATTGGGTAGCGCCGCGGCAGACCGGGTAGACGCCATTACCGAGATTTATATTCAAATGGATGAGCTAGAAAGTCCTAAACGCTAACGCTTCCAATCGTACGCTTTTTAAGCAATACTATAAACGTAAGTAGCAGATAACAGCTATTATGCAAGTAAAAATGGAACTTTTTCAGGAAAAAGTAGGTATAAGTATAAATTATTTTTATTTTACTGCTTTTGACATGCTGTTGGAGTAGATATGGATAAGACGCAAGTAGTCATGGAAGAAGCTAACGGGGTGTTAGCATTTTGGTTTGGTGAGCTTTCACCTGAACAGTGGTTTGAAGAAGATCCTGCGCTGGATAAAACGATCGCGTCGCAATTTTCTGAACTTCGATTAGCTGCAACAAGAGGCGAACTATGGCCATGGCGTGCCACAGCAACAGGCCGCCTTGCAGAAATCATTCTTTTAGATCAGTTCTCTCGCAATATTTTTCGCAACCACGCTGATGCATTCAGTGCCGATAGTATTGCGCTGGTGTTAGCCCAAGAGGCAGTCAGCGTAGAAGCAGATAAGGTGTTAACCCCGCAGCAACGCGCATTTATGTATATGCCTTTCATGCATAGTGAATCACTTGCCATTCACGATGTCGCAATGGAACTGTTTTCTCAAGAAGGGCTCGAGCGTGAATTTTCTTTTGAAAAGCGCCACCAAAAGGTGATTGAAACGTTTGGCCGCTACCCACATAGAAATCATTTGTTAGGGCGCGAGTCGACGGCACAAGAAATCGCCTTCCTTAAAAGTAATCCTCAAGGCTTTTAGCGGCTATTGCCCCCGCAAAACCGCGGCTATTGTGGCGCTGTTTGTTGCGGCTTCACATAAGTTCGTTCGTATTTTTCAATTACCGCTATACGACTTCTTAATGCTTGCCCTTTTGCTCTCCGGTTTTTTGCTTTTCTGCTTTTCTGAAAAGCAACGCTTGTTTCTTCTTGACATTACAATGAAACAATTGTTTCATGTTGTGTAGGCATAAATGAATAAATAAAGAACGAAAAATAAGAATTGCGCTGTGAGCTCACCTTTTGTAATCAAGCCCTGCGACAAGCATTTTGAGCAGGCAATTGAAAATTTAAATACCTACCTTGGTGACAGTTACAGCCCAGACGTAAGCGCTCATTCTAAAAAGAGCCATGCAGAAAGGCGCCTTGATAACGGCCAAGATATAAACACTTCACTTAAGGGCCTTGGTCTAGCGGTGAAAGATTTGTTTCATATAAAAGGTTTGCCCACGGCGGCAGGTAACCCCGACTGGCAGGCAACACACGACATACCTCAAGCAACGAATACCTGTGTAGCTACCATGCTAAACGCTGGCGCGAGTTTTAAAGGAAAAACCATTACCGACGAACTCGCCTACAGTTTGCATGGACAAAACAAGCATTATGCGCCATTAGTAAACCCGGTTGCACCTGCACATATTCCTGGCGGCTCGTCGTCTGGCTCTGCGGTAGCGGTAAGTGCCCATCTTGCCGATATTGGGCTTGGAACCGATACAGGCGGGTCGATACGCGTGCCTGCTAGCTATCAAGGGTTATGGGGGCTTCGCACTACGCATGGCCTTCTACCGTGCGACAACATGGTAGCATTAGCCCCTTCTTTCGACACCATTGGGTGGATGACGAGAGATCTCGATACGCTTCAGAAAGTCGCGCACACATGTATAGATAATACAAAGCAGAGCACCATTAAAGCAAACCCTTGCTTCGGTATAGCCACCCCTTTATTTGCAAACACGGCACATAGTTCGGTATGTAATAAATGGTTAACCGAACTTGCTGATAACAACCGTTGTGTTGCGCTAACAGAAGAACAGTTAGATCTTTTTAAACTGCAAACCGCCGCTACATTTCGAATTCTGCAGGGCAGTGAAATTTGGCAGCAACACGGCGAGTGGATTGAGACAGTTCAGCCAGATATTGCGAAAGACATTATGTTGCGCTTAGCATGGTGCAAGACCATAACAACGCAAGACGTCACCCTTGCTAAAGCACAACAAAAAGTGGTGATTGACCACATCAATGCGCTATTTAATGACTTTGACGTATTGGTTATTCCCACAACACCCGGTGTCGCACCCCGATGCGATGCCGACGAGACAACATTGGCAAACGATAGAAACGCGCTACTTGCACTTACTGCAATAGCAGGGCTAGCGGGCTTGCCCCAGCTACATTTGCCATTGTTTACCCTACACAATGCCCCCTGCGGCTTATCGCTTGTGGGCAAAAAAGGCAACGATCTTGCACTTCTTGCGTTAGCTAAAACGCTAACCACTGGCTGATGGTTTAGGCGCACAAAAAACTGCGCCTCCACTATTTAGCAGCAAGCAGAAGGAAGAAACAACGCTACCCTATTGCATAATAGGCCCTGGCCGTTGCTGAATTTTCGGAGGATATAACAATGAGTGAAAAACCGAACATCGCGTTTACTGCGCCCCATTATGCTGCATCACAAGTGGGTTTAAACATTTTAGAGAAAGGCGGCACGGCCATTGAAGCTATGGTGGCGGCAGCGGCATCAATTGCCGTTGAGTACCCGCACATGAATGGTATGGGCGGTGATGGCTTTTGGCTTATCAGCGAACCGGGCAAAAGCCCTGTTGGTATCGATGCGTCTGGTGTTGCCGCAAAAGGCGCGACGCCGTCGTTTTACGAAGGCTTTGATGCAATTCCAAGCAGAGGCGGAAAGTCGGCGCTAACCATGGCCGGCGCAGTAGCGGGGTGGCAGAAAGCCTTAGAGATAAGCCATTCTTGGCAAAGCGGGCTGCCGCTAAGTACGCTGTTTGATACCGCCATCAGCCAAGCTAACTGGGGGATAGAAGTTACCCAAAGCCTGGTTGACGCAAGCAATAAAACTTTCGAGGAACTCAGTAGCGACGAAAACTTTGCCCAGTTTTTAATAAAGGGCAAAGCCCTTAAAAAAGGTAAAATTTTAAAGCTTACTAAACTGTCTGAAACCTTGAAGCATTTGGCTGATAAAGGCTTGGATGACTTTTATCACGGCGAACTTGCCACACAACTCGCTGAAGATTTAGAAGCGGCAGGCTCCCCTATTCGCTTAGAAGATTTCAAAAATTACGAAGCAAAATTAGTAGAGCCGCTATCGGTGTCTACCAGTAAAGGTAAGCTTTATAACTTACCGGCGCCCACGCAAGGGGTGGCGTCGCTGATTATTTTGGCGCTGTACGACAAAGTTCAACACTTAGGCAGTACCGATGCCGACATGGTGCACCTACTCATTGAGTGTACAAAGCAAGCCTTTATTACTCGTAACGCTAACGTGACCGACCCGTCGCGCACACCGGTGAGCTTACAAAGCCTATTAAGCGACGACGCGCTTGAAGAAATGGTCAAGAACATCTCGTTAGACAAAGCCTTGCCATGGCCACATGAAGCAAAACACGGCGACACCATTTGGATGGGCTGCTGTGACTCAGAAGGTCGCATGGTGAGCTATATTCAGTCCCTTTACTGGGAATTTGGCTCCGGCGTAGTAAGCCCACAAACCGGTATTGTTTGGAATAACCGCGGCACGTCGTTCTCACTTGACCCAAGCAGCAATCAATACCTAGCACCTGGTTTAAAGCCGTTTCACACGCTAAACCCAGCTTTTGCAGAGCTTATTGATGGCCGCCGAATGAGTTACGGCACCATGGGCGGTGAAGGACAACCGCAAACCCAAGCCGCTCTATTTGCGCGTCACATTTATCACGGCCAACCTATTGCAAAAGCGATTTCGTTAGGACGCTGGTTGCTTGGCAGAACGTGGGGCGATCAGAGCCACAACTTAAAAGCCGAGCGCGACTTGGTTGAATACGTAGGTGATAGTTTGCTAGCCCGCGGTCACGACATGGTTACGGTAGACCCATGCAACGAACTGATGGGCCATGCCGGCGCCATCATTCGCGACACTGAAGGAACGGTTAACGGTGCCAGCGATCCGCGCAGCGACGGTAAGGCTTTCTTTGGTCACCGTTAATTCACTTAACGCTTTGCTATTAACTTAAGTTACACATTTAAATTAATCACTTAGAAGAGTTATAAATTACATGCAGTTTTTAATGGATAACCTTACGGTTATATTGTCTTTAATAGGTACGGGCGTTTTCGCGGGTTTACTCGCGGGAATGCTGGGCGTAGGCGGCGGCATTGTGATAGTGCCCGTGCTGTTCTTTTTATTTCAAGCCCTTGGCGTATCGCCTGAAAGCGCGATGGTCATTGCCACAGCAACGTCGCTGGCTACTATTGTCCCCACTTCGGTAAGCTCTATTCGTGCCCACCACGCTAAAGGCAACGTGGATTTTGCCTTACTCAAAGCGTGGGCTGTATTCATATTAATTGGCGTACTTGCTGGCAGCTATCTGGTTACCGTGGTTAACCCTACTTTCCTGACCTTACTGTTTGGCATTATTGCTACGCTTTCTGCAATTAACATGCTTATAGGTAAAAAAGACGCCCTATTTAATGGTTTGCCAGGCCGTGTGGGTCAATCGGTAATGGCAAGCTGTATTGGCTTATTTAGCTCTATGGTGGGTATTGGCGGTGGAACGCTAACCGTACCTACACTGACTTTTTGTAACTACCCAGCACATAAAGCAGTGGGTACTGCAGCGGCAGTAGGCTTAATTATTTCCCTTCCTGCAGCGCTAACCTTACTGTTTGTGGGAGCAACTCCCGCCGACGCCCCGTTTGCAACCTACGGCTACGTAAACCTGCTTGGCTTTGCTTGCATAGTGCCGCTTACCGTGCTGTTTGCTCCCATTGGCGCAGGCATTGCCAACAAGCTTGATGCAGGCTTGCTTAAGAAAATCTTCGCTGTTGTTCTTATCATCACTGGCTTGCGCATGTTAGCGCAAGTCCTTATCTAGGAGTGCCCTAATGTCTCACGAAATGTTTAACGCAAATTCTAACGGGGCTTTGGCACCACTCTCTCCACCGCCGCGTTTGCTAATGGGCCCTGGTCCTATCAACTGCTATCCGCGCGTTTTAAGCGCCATGTCTACGCAGCTAGTAGGCCAGTACGACCCGGTAATGACCGGCTATATGAATGAGGTAATGCAGCTTTACCGGGATGTTTTTAACACCCAAAACCAACAGACGTTTTTGGTTGACGGCACTTCGCGGGCTGGCATTGAAGCCGTACTCGTCTCGGCCATAGAGCCAGGCGATAAAGTACTTGTTCCTATTTTTGGTCGTTTTGGGCATTTGCTTGCTGAAATTGCCGAACGCGCCGATGCCGAGGTACACACTATCGAAGTACCTTGGGGTGAAGTCTTTTCACCAGCGCAAATTGAAGCGGCAATTAAAGAAGTAAAACCGAAGTTACTGGCTATTGTGCAGGGCGATACGTCGACCACCATGCTTCAACCGCTCAAAGACATAGGCGCAATATGTGAGGCTCACGACGTATTGTTCTACTGCGATGCCACCGCATCTATCGGCGGTAATCCTCTTGATGTTGATGCGTGGAAGTTAGACGCAGTTTCCGTTGGCCTGCAAAAGTGTTTAGGCGGCCCGTCTGGCAGTGCGCCTATTACCCTTAGCGATAAATTCGTAAAGATGGTACGCACGCGCCATCACGTTGAGGCGGGTATTCGCGATGCCCATCACGAAGCGGCCCGAGGCCCCAAAATTCGCTCGAATTATTTTGATTTACCTATGATCATGGATTATTGGGGTGAAGAGCGTTTAAACCATCACACAGAAGCTGCCAGCATGCTGTATTGCGCTAGAGAATGCGCACGCTTACATTTAGAAGAAGGTCAGCAGAATGTTATAGCTCGCCATAAAGTGGCTGGCGATGCCATGCTTGCCGGCATTCAAGCCATGGGCCTTGCGCCTTTTGGCGACTTAAACCACAAAATGTATAACGTGGTGGGAGTACATATTCCAGAGGGCGTTAAAGGTGAAGCCGTTCGAGAAACGCTGCTTATGCGGTTCAATATTGAAATTGGCACCAGCTTCGGCCCCCTTAAAGGCAAAATATGGCGTATTGGCACCATGGGCTATAACGCGCGTGAAGATGCTGTACTTCACACTTTACAATCTCTGGAAACCGTATTGCGAATGCAAGGGTTTAATGCGCCTGCAGGCAAAGGGGTAGATGCGGCATTAACGGTGTATGCAGAAGCTAAAGCGGCAGGAGTGGCGGATGCGTGAATTCGCTGAACTAGCCACTCAGGTTATGGCACGGTGTGAAACCTTGGGCACCTTAAGCCAAGATCCCACCTGTTTAGACAGGCGCTACTTAACCGAACAACACAGGTTAACGAACCAACTTGCATCCGGTTGGATGATTGAAGCAGGCATGACGACCTGGCAAGACGCGGTGGGAAATATTTGGGGGCGCTACACATCTAGCGTGCCCAATGCACCGCGATTAATCTTGGGCAGCCACTTAGATACCGTACCAAATGGTGGTAAATACGACGGCATGCTGGGTGTTATTGCAGCTATTTCACTGGTAGCCATGTTTGACGGCACCCAAACTAAATTCCCATTTAACATTGATATCGTTGGCTTTTGTGATGAGGAAGGCACGCGGTTTGGCACAACACTATTAGGCAGCCGCGCGCTTACTGGTAAGTGGCAAGACCAATGGCGCTTCCTTAAAGATGAAAACGGCATGAGTTTAGAGCAAGCCATGACGGATTTTGGCCTGAGCTTTGATGCCGTTAACAGCGCCGCTATTTCCCGTACCGATATTTTGGGCTACTTAGAACTGCATATTGAACAAGGCCCCGTTTTAGAGCAAGAAAACTTACCTGTGGGTGTAGTAAGTGCAATAGCGGGCGCGAAGCGCTTTAATTTTACGGTTGAAGGCATGGCAGGTCACGCCGGTACGGTACCTATGTCCATGCGAAAAGATGCGCTATGTGCAAGTGCAGAAATGCTGTTAGCCGTTGAAGCTATAAGCCTGCAGCGCCCTGGCGTAGTCGCTACCGTTGGTAAAATTGAAAATGCCCCTAATGGTGTCAATGTTATTTCGGGTCGCACCCGTTTTTCACTCGATATTCGAAGTGAAGACAATGACTTGCGCGATTCTGTGTTGGCAGAAATTTTGCAAAAATTCGATGACATTGCAAAAGCACGACAAATTACGCTTAGCCGTGAGCAAACGCATAGCGCTCCCGCGGTTCACTGCGACCCGCACTTAAAGCAAGCCTTGATTCGCGGGGTTGAAGAAAGTGAAATATTGCCACGGGTATTAGCTTCTGGAGCAGGTCATGATGCCATGGCAATTGCAGATATTTGCCCTGTAGCAATGCTATTTACCCGCTGCAAAGGCGGTATTAGCCATCACCCTGCTGAGTCTATCACTCTCGATGACGTCGCGGCGAGTTTGTCAGTGCTTTATAAAACAATTAGCAAGTTGCAACACGCTTAGCATTTGTAACAAACGTGCGCCAACGTCAGCGTATTTCAAGGCAAAGGCCTTTTATCGCGAGAGCGTTCCGCTCTCTTTCTTCTTAAGATAAAACCACGATAGTTTTGAAGGGTGAATAATGAAAATAACAAGGATTTACAACGATGAAGTGGGAAAAAGTCACTTCGGCGAAGTGGATATTGCGCTAAAGGACGGCGGGCCGATTGGTATGCTTTCAGAAAAGTTTGGCGCGGATAAAATCATTTTCCGAGAAACGCCTGCCGACTATGACTTTAAATGGCACCCAGCCCCAGCACGCCAGTTGCTATTTATCATTAAAGGGCGCGCAGAGTTTACCGTATCTAACGGTGAGCGCCATGTATTTGGTGCAGGCGACGTCCTACTTTTGGAAGATACCGAAGGTGAAGGCCACTGCTCGCGGGCTATGTACAATGAAGTGCGCCACTCGATTTTTGTCACGCTGGACGAAGGCGTTACGCTTTAGCAATAAATGCCCAACTCACGTTAATAAATGCGCTAATTTAGCGCATTTTTTTGTTTAGGCACCAAAATGGGGCTTAGACATTCTCCGAACATTTCAACCCACGTAAATAGCACATAAAAAGCAAGCCAAAACAGACAGTTAGAAATCACAAAACAAACAGACCAGTTGGTCAACATCTTGCAGTTCATGGATATACTTTATTTACCTATCTCCGGCCATGTTATTTGCTTTACCACCCTTACGTTTTTTACCGCTGTGCTTTTCATGCCTGCATAGCCTTGTTGCCACGCGTGTCGTTGATAGAAATGCTAACGCTTGGTTCAAAAGGGGTATGGGCTCACAAAGCGCATCGCAAACGTGTCGAGTTCTCCGCCAGCAAGCGTGGATACTTACGGCCGAGGTCCCGTCTTTCAAAAAAACAAACGCACTTCACTTCTTCTACAGTGCTTTATTAATAAGTGCTTTGTCTACAAGTGCTTTTACTGTCTGCGTGAAATAAGGAATAACCATGTCTTCTGGTAACAGCGAGTTAATTTACGATTTACACGATAGCCCGGCATTTCTCCCATCACTTACCGCGGCGTTTCAGCACTTGTTAGCCAGTTTTGTAGGCGTAATTACACCAACACTTATCGTCACATCGTCATTAGGGTTAAGCGAGTATACTCCCTATTTGATTAGCATGGCTTTGTTTGTAAGCGGCGTGGGTACGGCAATTCAAACCAAGCGAATTGGGCCTGTGGGCAGTGGCCTTGTTGCTATTCAAGGTACTAGCTTCGCGTTTATCAGCGCATTGATTTTGGCCGGTAGTCAGGTGAAAGCAAATGGTGGCACGCCTGAAGATATCCTAGCCCTGCTATTTGGCTTAACGATGGCAGGTGCGTCAGTTGAAATTGTATTCAGCTTGTTTGTAAACCGCTTAAAGCGAATTATCACACCACTGACCACAGGTATCGTTATTACCGCAATAGGTCTCAGTTTAATTAACGTGGGCATGACAGACCTTGCCGGCGGCTTTAATGCTTCAGATTTTGCCAGTACCGACAACTTAATCGTCGGGCTAGGTGTATTACTAATCATTGTTTTTCTGAACGCGTCATCAAATCATTGGCTTCGCTTAAGCGCCATTTTTATCGGCATGGCAATAGGTGCCACCTATATTGCCTTTACTAAAGGGCTAGATTTTAGCGGTTTATCTTCATTGTCTATCGTCGCTATTCCCACGCCATTTGCTTTTGGTATTGCCTTTGATATCAACTTATTTTTGCCTATTGCGCTTATTTACTTATTCAGCGCTATAGAAACGGCTGGCGACCTCACCGCCAACAGCCTTTTCTGTAAGCAGCCAGTCACCGGGCCTGTGTATTTACGTCGCATTAAAGGCGGCATTTTGGGTGACGGCGTAAATTCATTGCTTGCTGGCATATTCAACACTTTTCCCAATACCACATTTGGGCAGAACAACGGCGTGATCCAGTTAACGGGGATCGCGAGCCGTAAAGTAGGCTTTTTTGTCGCTGGGCTATTTGTGTTTATTGGCTGCTTTCCAGTGGTAGGCGGCGTGCTTCAAGCTATTCCTAAACCGGTGTTAGGCGGTGCAACCTTGGTTATGTTTGCCATGGTGGCCGTAGGCGGATTGAAGCTACTTGCAAGTTATGCCCTAGATAGACGCAGTAGTTTGGTAACGGCCTGCGCTTTGGGCATGGCCATAGGTGTAATGATGGTGCCTCAGGCACTAGCTGAACTCCCAAATTGGCTTGAAAATATTTTGCTTTCTCCAGTGACTTCGGCAGGGCTTACCGCTGTCATACTAGATTTAACCTTACCCGGTAGAACGTCACACAAATCAAAAAGTGAAACGCCATCTGAAAACCAGTTACAAAATGCCAAACGCGAGAAGGCGACACGCCAAGGTAAACAAAGCTCGAACGCTTTCCATGCAGATAATACGGGCTTTGAGGTTAACAACGCCCGCGATGTTCCTAAACCTATAACAGCCATACTGGGCACTCACCATCGTCAAGATGCAGCCTTTTCCCTTTATAGTGCAAAAACACGATAAAAATCACCGTAAAAGTGCATAAATTAGAAAAACCTTAACTATTTACATAAAAATAACAATATAAGAACAACATTATATTTTTTTATCCCTATAATTCAGCAGCTTAAGAGCAGGTTAAAAGTTGACCAACTGGTTAAGTAGTTGGCACTCATCCTGCTAACCCTCTTGCATACAGCAAGGCGCAATAGAAATGTTGCGTTGATAAAGCCCTAAAAAAGGGCAACTAAAAATAACGAGGAAACCATGAAAAACACTACATTCAAATTATCTCCTCTAGCAAAAGCGTTTGCGATGACTACCGCAGTGGCACTGTCATCTCAAGCATTTGCGCAAGAAGAGACAGAGGTTAAAGAAAAAGATGTCGAAAAGATTCAGGTAACTGGGTCGCTAGGCAGCTTACCAGGCCAAGACGTTGAGTCTGTCTTCGGCTTTGGTAAATCTATTCTGGAAACACCGCGTTCAGCATCCACTATTTCTCAAGAGCAAATGGAGCGTTTCAACGTTTCTGATATTGATGAATTGGTCGCATTCGCACCTGGTACATTCACCCAGTCATTCTTTGGTGTAGCCGGTTCACTTGACGTGCGTGGTACACCGGGTGAAACATACTTTCGCGGTGTAAAGCGCCTTGATAACCCAGGCAACTACCCTACCCCTATTGGCGCATCAAGCCGAATTGATATTGTTCGAGGCCCAGCATCACCTATTTATGGTCCGTCTAAAATTGGCGGCTACCTAAACTTCAACCCCAAATCTGCTCGCGCATCTGGTGGGCAATATTTAGATGCCCCTACCGGTGCCCTTTCTTATACCACAGGTTCATGGGATAAAAGCATTCTAACCGCCGAAGTTGGCGGCCCAGCAAGCGTTGCTGGTAAAGAGATGGGCTATTATATATACGGTGAGCTAGAGAACTCAGATAGCTATTACGATAATACGCAAACCGATCAAACCGTGCTTCAAGCCTCTTTCAACGTAGATATCACAGACAACTTACGCTTTGAGTTTGGCGGTATGTACCATGACTACGATGGCAACCAAGTAGCTGGCTGGAACCGTTTAACGCAAGAACTAGTGGATGACGGCACTTACATTACAGGTACAGCGCAACCGCTAGATACCGACGGCGATGGCCAAATTAGTCACGAAGAATACGGCGCAATAAACATTGCCGGCGAAAGCTTTTTCTACGTTCCAGCATCGAGCTTTACCGACGATGAAGCTACAGCATTAATGCAACTGGAAAATGTAGGAACCACTACTCTTAGCGGTAACCAAGTTCTGGTTGCTCCGGACGATCAGCTAGGTAACGAAGCCATCACGCTATACTTCGACACCATTTACTACACGGATAACTGGGAAATTCGCAACCAGCTTTTCTATGATGCATACGACAATATCAATGAAAATGCCTATGGATTCTCTCAGTTCCACGATAGTTGGGTGGTAGAAGACAAGCTTATTTTTGCCACAGAATATGAAAACGACGGCTTACTCGCTCAGTTCCAATTCTCGCCATCAGTACGTTACACGGATTTTGAGCACGGTGATGATTTTACTTATGAGTACTTTAACCGTCGCGACCTAACGATGCCATCTTCTGCGCTGGACCGTCGCCTATTGTCTACCCGTTCAGGCAAAAACTACGACAACTATGACGTGGGCAACTACTTAGATTTGGGCGTTGCCGCGATGACCGATTTAACATGGGATTGGGGCTTAAACCTTGTTCTTGGTGTACGTTATGACACCATTGATATTGAGTCCACCTCGCGTCAAGACCTTATATTGCCAAGTGCTCGCATTGAAGGTAACGAGGGTACACCAGTTTCTGCAGAAGAAACCGTCGACGGATGGTCGTGGAACGCAAGTATTTCATACGAATTTGAATTTGGTTTAATTCCATACATCACTGCGGCAGAGCAGGCAACATTGGTAGCTGGACAAGGTGCTGAGATAGGCGTAGGTCAGCTGGGTGATGGTAGTGCTTTCGATACCTCTGAACTGATTGAGTTTGGTGTTAAAGGTTCACTATTAGATGACACGCTATACTTCGCACTGTCATCATTTGAACAAGAGCGTACTGACTTTAACGCACAAAATACGGTTACTAACAACACCACTAACAATAAAGGTACCGAGTTTGAGCTTCGCTGGGTAGTGAACGACAACTTGGTTGTGTCGGCGGGTTATACCAATATCAAAGTTATTAACCTAACGGCGCTTGAAAACGGTAATCAGTTTGGTTTCTTAGGTGCTGAAGACTTAGTTAACCTTGAAGATCCGTCTCTGATCTTTGGCGGTAACGTGATTGGCCTTAACCTAATAGGCGAAGGCTTCAACAATACTGACGGCCGTAAAGCGGGTATCCCTGAGAATATCTACACGCTAACAGCCACTTATGATTTTCAAAATGGCTATGCTGCTAACGTGAGCGTGGTAGATGTAGAAGAAGTAGCGTCAGGGTTCTCGGCTGCAGTTACCTTACCTGCTTACACGCTTGTAAATGCGGGATTGTCATATCAGGCAGAAGACTGGGCGTTTAACCTAACGGTTAAAAACTTAACGGATGAGCGTTATTTCCGTTCTAACTTCCCTGACCTGTTCGGTAGCCAAATTGTGCTTCCTGAATTACCGCGTCACTTCAACGCGAAATTCACTTACACCTTCTAGGTAGCCAATGCTGTTAAGGTTGTCGTGCGTAGCATAGACGTTAGCGCGACAACCACTGACAGTTTGTCTCCTCACTTTTACTAGAGAGCCCAGCACACTGTCTGAAGGTCACTTCGGTGCTTGGCTCTTTTTTAGGATTTCTTTCCATGCACATTGCTTCATAAAAACTTTTTACTTTCCTCAATACGCTTCTTATTTTACGTACTGCGAATTATTTTACGATGCAACCGCCAAGCTTAAGCGCTGCAGATAATCTTAAACTTGAAAGTTCGGGCGATGGCTATGCGGCGATGAATGCAGCTATTCAAGCAGCATATCGCGTGGGTTCTCAGGTAACAGATTATATCGTTAAACACTGGAATGAATTACAACATTCAACTCGTAAGGCACGCTAAAAGCAAAAGCCGCTTATTGGCAATAACTTTTGCATTAAGCGGTGATAGACTTTGCGTTCAATGCAGTTCTAACCTGCGCGGTCACGTCGTTCTGGACCACGGGTTTTGACAGAAAATCAGCCATTCCTGCTTCGCTACAGCTAATTTTATCTTCGGCTGTGGTGTTAGCGGTTACCGCGACAACTCTTCCGTATTTTGATAGCAGCCCTTCTTGCATAATGATTTTCGTTGCGCTCATCCCATCAAGCACTGGCATCGCACAGTCCATAAAAATAAGGTCATATCTTTTCGCCCGGGCCATTTCGACAGCAACTTCGCCATTGTCTGCCTCATCGGGCACGTAGTTAAATCTTTCAAGCATGGAGGCCAGCACAAGGCGGTTTATGTCGTTGTCATCAACGACCAATATATTTATCGGCACAGTCAAAAGCTCAGAAGATATCTCGACATCCTCGTTCGCTGTTTCTTCCAATGTTGCCATTTCAATAGGGATGGCTACATCGAAACATGTTCCCTTCCCCACGTTCGAGCGAACTTCTAACTCGCCGCCCATTTTTCCTACCAGTTGGTTGACGATAGACAGGCCTAAACCATTACCGTTTAATTCTTCTGATGCACTGTCGGTATCGTTTTGGAAGGGTCTGAATATACGCGACAATATGTCATCGCTCATGCCCACACCTGTGTCTTCGACAGAGGCGAGCAAGATAGGTATATCTCCCTGCTGCTTTAGGGTGACCTGAATAGAAATGTAGCCTTTTGCCGTAAATTTGACGGCATTTGACAGCAAGTTGGTAATAACTTGACTGATTCTTGCGGCATCACCATTAACATAGGTGTTATCGTCAAAAGACAATACGGCATAAAGCCTGACGCCTTTGTCTGAACATTTATTTTTAAACTCATCAACGATATCTTCGGCTAGTGAGCGTACACAAAAATCGCTGTAATTGAGGGAAAATTCTCCATTGATGATTGACGTATAGTCAAGCACATCGTTGATTAACGATAAAAGCCGGTCGGCGCTGTGCAATGCAATATCTGCTTTTCTTATGCGAACATTGTCTTTATTTTCAAACTTGATGGCCTGAAGCATTCCCGTAATACCATTTAGCGGGGTTTTTAACTCGTGACTAATTCGCGAAAGCAACATGCCACGCTCTTTAGACGCCGCTTCCGCTTCTTTACGACGGGCGTCGAGCTCAAGCCTAAGCTGAACCGACTTATTCACATTTTGACAAGTGCCGAACAACCGAACGCATTTACCCTGCTTCATTTCTGCCATACCATGGGTTTCGATCCACACCGAGTTACCCTTTGCAGAAACTAGTTCGAGGGTTGCACTCCATGGTTCACCCGTTTCGACGGTATGAGAAACAATGCGGCTAATCTCACCTCGGTCAAATCCCTCTTTGTAAAAACCCACTGCGGTTTCTAGTGAAGGAATAAAATCGTCATCCACTTCATGTATGCGACGAGTTTGTGATGACCAAGTTAGAACGTTTGTTGTGAAATCTACTTCCCACGTGCCAATATTTGCTACGCTTTGTAGCTTATCGTACAGGGTATTCTGGTTAGTTTCCGCTTTTTCAACGTGAAACTTCTCAATCATCACATTTAACCAGTCATCGAGTAACGCCACTTTTTCAAGGTTTATCGACTGTGCCGGACAGGCATTAATGAAAACCAGACAAACGCGATTTCCGTCGAGATTGTGAATACGCCCGCGAATGTACTTTTCGCCATTAAAGTATGCAGCAAACCATTGCTTAAAGGCTGACGACGCTTTTGCGCTGTTAGCAGGAAAACAGTTATCTACAGAAACACATGAAGAAAAAGAGGGAATCGACTTAAAGCTTGGGGGATAAGCAGAGGAGGCTTTTACAAGAACGTTGACTGTTTCATCATCAATTTGCAGTAGCATAGCTTGGAAGATACCAAGCGAATCACAGCCGCGCTGAACTAACCCCGTTAGCGAGGTTTTTAGCTGTGCTTCCAACTTAATATTTAAACTCGACTGCTCGTCAAAATAAACCATGGCTCGCTACCTAAGCTCAACACCGATGAAACACTGCAGCGCACAAAGCACTGCGACATTAGACTTCTTCTATAATGCCAAATAGTAGCGTTTATATTTTGTTTACGACATTAAACAATAGGATAGATTGTAGGGCGATAAGGGCACAATTTTTATACACGTTAGCCTTTCGCTTGATTTCGCCCTCGCTCTTTGGCCTCAAAAAGGGAAATATCTGCGTCTTCGATAAGTGAAGCTGAATCTTCGTCTACAACGTCTGCTGCCTTCCATACGGCATATCCAGCGCTAATTGATACATAGCCGCTAATCCCTTTTTCGTGCACAATACCTGCTTGTCTCACCGCTTTCACGAGTTGGTTGGCAACGAGCTTTATTCCCTGATAATCGATGTAGGGAAGAATTACCAAGAATTCTTCACCGCCAAAACGGATCACTGCATCTTTGGGCCGTTTAACGGTGTCTGCAATAATCTGCGCAACCTTCTTAAGGCAATTATCGCCTTCTAAATGCCCGTAATGGTCGTTAAAAAGCTTGAAATAGTCGATATCAATCATTATCGCGCCAACCATTCCTTTATCTCGCGCTACTTGTTTTATTAGCAGAGGGATTTCTTTGGTCAGATACATGCGGTTGTACAGGCCCGTTAACTGATCATGAAATGTCATCATTTCTAAAAACTCAGTACGAAGCTTATTTTGGAGGTGGGTTTTGACTCGGTGCGTTAAAGTAGAGGCGTTTACTGGCTTCATAACGAAGTCAGACGCTCCAACCTCCCAGCATGCATTTTCACTTTCAATGTCCATCGTTGAGGTAACGAATATTACCGGTATTTGGCTTGTCGTCGGGGATGCTTTGAGCGTTGCACATACTTCGAGCCCATTTATGTCTGGCATATTCATGTCGAGTAACACTAAGTCAGGCAAACACTCCTCGCAGTTAGATATAGCGTCTTTACCGGATTCCACTACAGTGCAATGAAAAACGCTTTCTAGTATTGACTCCAACAACAACCGACTCATCGGTTCATCGTCAACAATTAGTACCCGGCACGCTGAGTAGGGTTTTATTTCCATTCCATTCATTAATTTTTTAATATATTACCGCGAAGGGATAAGGCATAGCCTTTGTTACCTAGGACTTTTTTGAAACCACATAAATTAAAGCTAGTCTAGCATCTTATAGAGAGATGTGTATTGAAAACACTATATTTTTGGAATTAATCGGTATTAAAAATGGCACATAAATTTACCTATTAGGGCTTACTCCTATAGAATGCTTTTTCACGCCACATCAATATCATCAATGAACTTTGTAAAGAAATTGTTCATTGGCATAGGGCGACACATAAAATACCCCTGCCCTAGGTGACACCCCAGAGCTTTTAAACCATTAAAGTGGGATTGCGTCTCTATACCTTCAGCCACAATCTTTAATTCGAGGCTTAACGCTAAGTGCACGATTGCAGTAACAATATCGTGCGCCTGTTGCTCTGTATCCATATCTATTATAAAGGAACGATCTATTTTTAATACGTTAAGTGGAAACTGCCTTAGGACAGTGCAATGCGCTCATTTTCTATATCACTGTGGGATGTAACGAAGATAATAGGAATTGAAGCCGTATCAGGACACACCTTTATTTGCTTGCACACTTCAAAACCTGACATTTCAGGCATGCTTATATCCAGCACAACTAAGTCTGGGCGATGTAATTTAACACTATCAAACGCTTGTACGCTTTGAGAGACTGTAACGACTTTTGCTAGAGATTCTACTGCACTTTCTAATAACAAGAGTGTTGTAGGCTCATCGTCTATGATGACTACTTTCTGTGTCTCACTTCCCATGAGAATTACCAAACTTTGGAACAATTAACCGAGTTCAGTATCGCTTGAGATACTCAAAAAAACATTAACCTTTAGTATATATTAGCCATGCATTATGTAAAAATATTAGTCAAAGCAATTGACTAATGTTTTTTTAAAGCACAACAATTACTATAAAGTGGTACGAAACAATTGATTGGGTGATAGTCATGGATACGTTAAACGCACAACACGCACTCTCTACAGAGAAGTTATGGAATAAAGAGGCAGCAATAAGCAGGCTCGGGGGAAACGAGGGTCTACTCAATCGCATTGTTGAAATGTTTTTGGCACAAATCGAACAAAAGCAAAATGCGCTTCAAGTATCCGCAGAAGCGGAAGACGCAGAAGGCGTGCGCTTTAATAGCCATGCAATGAAAGGCGTGTCTGGCGATGTGGGCGCTGACGCCATTCGAGAAAAAGCAGCGGAAATTGAAGTTAAAGCAAAGCAAGGCGACCTTAGCAACGTAGTAAGCGACATGGCCGCGCTTGACGAATTAATTAAAAAAACCGTTGATGTAATGCGGGCGTAGTATGATGCCCCTTGTCATTTAACGTTAAAGTTTTTTTCTCACGTTAAAGACTTACTCTAACGTTAACGGTTTTTTCTCACGTTAAAGGTTTTCTCTATCGTTAAAGGTTTCCCCTCACGTTAAAAGTTTTCTCTATCGTTAAAGACTTTCTCAACAAAAGAGCGCTTAACATCTTCAGGTAAAAAGCTGGATTTAAAGCTGTTTGCCGCCAACGTTCTAATTGTATCTTCGTCGATATCTAAAGACTCTTGTAAAGCAACAAAGTTGTCGTTTAAGAAACCGCCGAAGTATGTGGGGTCGTCTGAATTAACGGTAACCAATAGCCCTTCGTTCAATAGTTCAACGATATTGTGCTGCTTCATATCGTCTATTACACACAGTTTAAGGTTGCTTAGCGGGCATACAGTCAGTGGAATTTGCCTTTCTCTTAAAAGTGCCATAAGCGCTTTATCTTCTTGGCACCTTACCCCGTGGTCAATGCGGTCAACATCAAGAAGCTCAATGGCTTCCCAAATGTAAGAAGCGGGGCCTTCTTCTCCAGCATGGGCGACTATTTTAAAGCCCAGTGATTTCGCTTTCTTAAATACCCGTTCAAATTTTGACGGCGGATGCCCTAGCTCTGAGCTATCTAACCCCACAGCGGTTATGTGCTTGTAATACGGTTCTGCTTCGCTGAGTGTTTCAAAAGCTGCGCTTTCAGGAAGGTGTCGCAAGAAAGACATGATGAGATAACTACTAATGCCGTACTCTTGTTTTGCTTTATCCATGGCCCGTAGAAAGCCTGGCATAAAAACGTCAAAGCCAATATCACGCTCGGTGTGTGTTTGTGGGTCGAACATGATTTCCGTATGAACGATGTTTTCCTTATGGCATCGGCTTAGGTATTCCCACATGAGTGTGAAAAAGTCCTCTTCGTCCCTAAGCACGCCAGCACCAGCGTAATATAAATCGAGAAAGCTTTGCAGGTCTTCAAAGTTATATGCAGCTTCTATCTCTTTCACGCTGGCATAAGGAAGTGTTACACTGTGCTTCTTAGCTAGGCGCCACATGAGTTCAGGCGTTAAGCTACCTTCGATATGCAGATGCAGTTCGGCCTTTGGAATGTTGTTAATTATGGATGACAGCGACATGGCCCCTCACTTATTGCACCATCACAATGCGAATGCATTTATTTGGTGCGTTATAGTTAATCTTTAATGCTATCTGTAAACGAGTTCTATTGCTCATTTAGGTTTTGTTTGCGTTTTTTTAACATCAACTATGGTGTTTACTAACCGTTTGGCTGGCTTTATGTCGCCTGGCTAGTGACGTTAAGTCATACAATGAATTTTGTTTTTTCATTGTACTAAAATTTTAAGTTAGCACAAAACACACCAACAAGTTGACTAATTGGTCAGTTTATTGCTTTAACGCACAAAACTATAAATGAAACACACACAGAGAACTCTTGATGTCCAATAACGTAATTGAACGGCTATTTAAGCTGCAGGAACACGGAACAACAGTAAGAACAGAGATCATCGCGGGGCTAACTACGTTTGCCGCTATGTCTTACATTCTTGTGGTCAATCCAGGTATCTTGGGGTTAAGCGGTATGCCCGTAGAGGGCTTAATTACAGTGACAGCGATTGCAGCGTGTATCGGCACGCTCATGATGGCACTGATGACAAATTACCCTATCGCGTTAGCACCAGGCATGGGTTTAAATGCTTTTTTTGCGTTTACCATTTGCCTTGGTCGAGAGATCCCATGGGAAGCAGCATTAGGTATCGTTTTTTGGAATGGTATTCTTTTTCTTATACTGTCACTGACAGGGGTGCGAACAAAAATAGCCGAATCTATTCCGCCGTCGCTTAAAATTGGCGTGCAGTGCGGCATCGGTTTGTTCATTGCTTTTATTGGCCTTAAAAACGCAGGGCTTATTGTTGATAACCCAGCCACATTTGTGCAGCTAGGCGACCTTTCAGAACCCGCTGTTATGCTCGCCCTTGCGGGTATCATTTTTACTATTGTACTTATGGTAAAGCGCGTAACAGGTGCCATTTTAATATCTATCGTAACGCTTACACTTATCGGCGCATTCGTTCCTACTGAGAATGGCACACTTACAGCCACGCCATCTGCCGTTGTAGGCATGCCAGAGTCGATATCAAACACCTTTATGGCAATGGACTTTTGGTATCCTATCGACCACCTTGCTGAGACATGGGACCTTATTTTTGCGCTTATGTTTGTCAACATGTTCGATACCATCGGCACACTCATTGGCGTTTCGCGAAAAGCAAACCTGCTCACACCTGAGGGTAAACTCCCTAAAATTGGCGCGGCGATGACTGCTGATGCGTCAGCGAGTATTGCCGGCGCAATGGTCGGCACATCGCCAGTAACAAGCTATGTAGAGTCTGCCACCGGCGTTTCTTCAGGTGGCCGAACAGGCCTTACCGCGGTCGTAGTGTCAGTGTGCTTCTTATTATCACTGTTTTTGACGCCGCTGATGAAAGTGATCCCTCTCATGGCCACCACACCTGCACTTCTCATGGTGGGTATTTTAATGATGGAATCGATTCGTCAAGTTGACTTCGATGATCTAGGCGCACTGGCAACGGCCTCTGTAGCACTTATTGCAATGCCTCTCACCTTTAGTATCAGCGAAGGTATCGCGCTTGGTTTTATTACCTATGTGGGCATTAAGGTGGGTACAGGAAAGTTCAAAGACGTAACCCCACTTACCTACGCACTTGCGGTTGTATTCTTACTGCGATACTTGCTGGACCTAAAATAACTGCTAAGCGCGCTTATAATGCGATAGAAATCACGCTATAGCAATAAATACAAAAAAGGTGGCTAATTTAAATTAGCCACCTTTTTTTAGATAAATAATGTAGACTTTTTTGACCTAACTTTAGCTAAGCGCCGTTTTACTTAAGGCCGTCATAAGTAAAGGTAACCGCCTTATCGCCCATGAACACAATTTTTACGTGTTTTTCATCTTCACTACCCCACGTACACGCCGTGGTTCCCATGGTTTTACCGCAATTGTCAGCAGAGCCTAATATCGACTCTACTTCATCCTGAGTCATCCCCATTTCTAGCTTGTCATAGTTTTCTTTGGTCAGCTTAGAGCATCCGGTAAGCGCGAGTGCGCCAAGTGCAATTAGTGCTAATTTTACTTTCATCGTTAATGTCCTTTGGCTAAAAGCGAACGGAAAACGCTTTTTCATCGTTCGCTTTACGAAATGTATATCTTCTTGGTGCACTGTAAACGCTAATGGTGCAATTTGTCACTCGTCTTTAGGATGAGTATCAAGCCAATGGCGGGCAATTTGCTCTCTTGTAGCCAGCCATACCTTATCGTGTGACTTTACGTACTCAATAAAGCGCTGTAGCGCCGCCATACGAGCAGGCCGCCCAATAATGCGATTGTGAAGGCCAATAGAAAGCATTTTAGGCGCTTCTTCACCTTCTTCGTACAATACATCAAATGCATCTTTTAAATAGGTAAAGAACTGCTCACCGCTGTTAAACCCCTGCGGCGTGGCAAAACGCATGTCGTTAGTATCTAGCGTATAGGGCACCATGAGTAGAGGCTTACTGTAGTGACAATCGTAATAGGGCAAATCGTCGGCGTAGGAATCAGCGCAATATAATATATCGTCTCGCTCGGCAATCAGTTTTAAGGTGTTTGGGCTCGTTCTTCCCGTATACCACCCTACAGGTTTAGCCCCGGTTAGCTGCTCGTGAAGAATAATCGCTTCATCAATTTGCTTGCGCTCTTGCTCTTCATCCATATCTTGGTAATGCACCCATCGCATAGCATGGCTGGCAATTTCCCAACCAGAATCAATCATTGCTTTTACCGCCTCAGGGTGCCTTTGCATGGCCATTGTAACGCCAAATACGGTAACGGGGATTTCGTGCTTATTCAGTAAGCGGTGTAAACGCCAGAACCCTGCTCGACTGCCATATTCGTAGATTGACTCCATGCTAAGATGGCGGTCTTTATAGGCTTGTGCACCTATAATTTCAGATAGAAAGATTTCGGACGCTTCGTCACCGTGAAGAACACAATTCTCACCACCCTCTTCGTAATTCAATACAAACTGTATGGCAATTTTGGCATTGTTTGGCCATTTGGCATGGGGTACGTGCTGACCGTAACCCACTAAATCTCTAGGATATACAGCGTCTGTCACGTTACACCTCAAAGCTTTCAGGTACCGACAAACCACATCCGCCTAATACAAGCTTAACCACTTGCTTTGTCGCGTTCTCGAAGTCTATCTTTGTCATTTTCTTTCCGCGAAGCCGCGTGATTTGCGTAGAGAAATCGGCATAATGCTGGGTACTGGCCCAAATAGTGTAAAGCAAATACTCGCCTTCAACAGGGGGAAGCTTACCTGCCTCTACCCACGCATCGATAACTGCTAAACGCCCCTTCATCCACAGCGCGTGCTCTTCATCAAAGTAGCCGCTTAAATTCTGTGCACCGTTGATAATTTCCATAGCAAAGATCTTAGACGCCTGGGGGTTGGTTCGCGATACTTCCATTTTCTCAGCGATATAGTTAGCCAACACTTCTGCGGGGTCATCCTCCACCGTTGCTCTATCGAAGCGAGAATTCCACAGTGAAAGGGTTTCTTCTAGCACCGCCACGTAAAGCTCTTGCTTGGTTTTGAAATAGTACAGTACGTTAGTTTTCGGGAGCCCGGCTTCGTCAGCAATTTTTTGTACCGCTGTTCCTTTAAAACCAAACTGAGCGAAGCACTTTTCAGCAGCTTGGAGTATCTTTCTTCTGTTCATAGCGCCAACACCAGCGTCGGCACTTTTTACCTTCATCATTATTATTTAAATTCCTTTGCAATCTACTTTGCAAGCGCACGGGCAGAATAATGCTGCATGCCTTATTGTTAGGTTAGCATTTATTGCCGATGAGTTGCTATAAAGTATACATGCCCCAACTGTGGGGTGTTAACCATACTAAAGCACGAAATTTGCGTGTTACTTCAAACCTTGCACGAATCTTGCCTTATTCAATACATGCGACGCAGAAATTGGGAAAGCTTTTCGCTCAAAACCCCAAAATATTGGCGCGAAATAATGGCCTTTTTATAACCTGGCCTTTTTTTATAAGCAATAAATTGACCATTTGGTCTACTTTTCTTAAAAAAATACAGCTATATTAATGGATACAAGAATGAATATTACGAGAAGGTGTGAGTATGATTCGCTTTCTAATAAATAACGATATCGTAGAATTAAACGAAGCGCGAGCCGACCTCACCCTTCTACAATTTATACGCGAACACAGAAAAAAGACAGGGACAAAGGAAGGATGTGCGGCAGGCGACTGTGGTGCATGTACCGTGGTACTTGTTGAACCCGCAGCGTCAAACAAAGAGACATTACATTACCGAACGGTAAATAGCTGCATTACACTTATGAGTGCGGTTCACGGTAAACAACTTTTATTTGTAGAGCATTTAAGCGATGGTAAACACTTACACCCTGTTCAACAGGCGTTAGTAGACCATCACGGCACTCAATGTGGCTTTTGCACTCCCGGCTTTATCATGTCAATGTTTGCGCTTTACCACAGTAACGCGAAGCCAAATAGAGATGAAGTCCTACAGGCCTTATCGGGCAACCTCTGTCGCTGTACGGGCTACCGCCCCATCATAGATGCAACACTAGCGGTATGTGAGCAAACGCCAAACGACCAATTCTCTGCTAAACAAAGCAAGACACTGGCTACTTTGTTGTCACTGACTAATACGCCTCCCACGGGTACAGGCAAGGTTTATACGCCAACTACCCGTGAAGAACTAAAGGCCCTAATTAGCGAGTTCCCCACTGCCCAGCTTGTTGCAGGCAGTACGGACTTGAGTTTACAGTTCACGCAGCAGCTTAAGAATATCGACACCCTTATTAGTGTTACTCACATCGACGCACTAAAACAGTGCACCAATACAGGACATTCACTTATTATTGGTGCAGCCGTTGCGTTAAATGATGCAGCACCTTTTTTATTAACTGTATTTCCACAAGTGGCTGAACTCGTCACGCGATTTGCCTCTTTGCCCATTCGAAATCAAGCTACAATGGGCGGCAATGTGGCTAACGCTTCGCCGATAGGAGATATGCCTCCCCTACTGCTAGCCCTAAACGCTACCTTGCATTTAGATAACGGTGATAAAGTGCGCACCTTACCAATTAGCAGATTTTTCACTGGCTATCGTGAAACTCAGCTAGAACGTGGTGAATGGATCAGTGCCATAGAAATACCGCTTAAACAGCCTGCCCAAGTGTTGGCTGCGTATAAAATTTCCAAGCGCTTTGAAGATGATATTTCAGCGGTCTGTGCCGTATTCAATCTTACTCTTGATAATGGCAACGTAGCCGCTATTACCACAGGTTTTGGTGGTGTTGCAGCTATACCTTCTACCTGTCAAGCCCTTGAAAACGCGCTTAAAGGTAAGCAATTCTCAAGTAGTGAATGCCTAAACCTAGGCAAACAAATTTTATTTGATGCATTCACGCCCATAGACGATGTACGGGCTACTGCCGAATACCGCAAAACCGTGCTAGCAAACTTGTGGCACCGCTTCTGGCTAGAAAACCAGTCGACGAATAACATTGAAACACGGGTGGTGCAACATGCGTAAGTTAATTGATACCCCTACCCCAACAGGTGAACGTGAAAAGCAAGGTGTGGTTCACGTATCTAAAAAACATGAAAGCGCTGAGCGTCAAGTCCAGGGCACTGCCAACTATGTAGATGATGTGATTGAGCCTCAAGGTACGCTTTACGCGGCTGTAGGGCTAAGCAAGTGTGCTAAGGGCACTATCGCCCATGTTGACTTAAGTGCCGTGCGCGCCAGTGAAGGTGTGGTTGATGTTGTAACCATAGACGATGTGCCCGGCCATAAAGACATAGGCCCGGTATTTGAAGGCGACCCCCTACTTGCCAATGGCGAGGTGAAGTTCTTTGGCCAACCGGTTTTTGCTGTGCTTGCTACCTCGGTAACGTTGGCGCGCCAAGCGGCGCTTAAGGGCCACATTGAGGTTGTTGAAGCCCCCCCTGTTCTATATGCAGATGAAGCACACGCACAACAAACATTTGTGCGCCCATTGCACCGATTTGGCCAACAATCTACACGCGTTGATGACACCTTCGACAACGCGCAACATAAAGCGTCAGGTACGCTGAGCATAGGTGGCCAAGAGCATATGTACCTAGAGGGGCAAGTTAGCCTCGCGATCCCCGATGAAGAAGATCGCATGAAGATTTACACCTCTAGCCAACATCCAAGCGAAGTACAAAAACTTGTGGCTGAAGTCTTAGATATCAAACTGCATCGCGTTATGGTAGATATGCGTCGTATGGGCGGTGGCTTTGGTGGGAAAGAAACCCAAGCGGCGCAGTGGGCTTGTATCGCTGCTCTACTTGCCTCACGCAATAGGTGCGCGGTTAAGCTGCGTTTACCTCGCTTTACTGATATACACGTAACCGGCAAACGTCACCCCTTCGACAATGCTTTTGACGTCGCATTTGACAGCACAGGAAAGATTGAAGCCACCCGCATGATCATTAACGGTATTTGCGGGCATTCTCCGGATCTCTCTGATGCTATTGTCGATAGAGCCATGTTTCATGCAGATAATGGCTATTTTCTTGGCGACAGCGATATCGTTGGTCACAGACTACAAACCAACATGGTGTCGCACACGGCTTACCGAGGCTTTGGTGGCCCGCAAGGCATGATTATGGCGGAAGCCCTGATAGATAAGATTGCGCGCACTATAGGCAGCGACCCGCTATCAGTTAGAAAACGCAATTTATACGGGCCAACGACGGGAACCACCACGCCTTATGGCATGGAGGTCGAACACAACCTGCTGCCGGAAATGATAAACGAACTCGAACAAAGCGCTCAGTACTGGCAGCGCAGAGAAGCCGTTTCTGCTTTCAACCGTGAAAGCCCGGTTATAAAGAAAGGCCTTGCGCTTACACCGGTCAAATTCGGTATTTCCTTTACAGCGAAACACCTCAATCAAGCAGGCGCGCTGGTTCATATTTATACCGACGGTAGTATTCAGGTGAACCATGGCGGTACAGAAATGGGTCAGGGTTTACACACGAAGATTGGGCAAATTGCGGCGAACGAATTCGGCCTCGACCTGGACATGATAGAAGTGACTGCTACGCGCACTGATAAGGTACCAAATACGTCGCCAACTGCAGCGTCTAGCGGCACAGACATTAACGGTAAAGCAGTACAAAATGCGTGTATTACACTTAAAACTCGTTTAGCAAAACGCTATGCCGAAAGCCTAGGGTTAGGCGAACGTGTTGATGAAGTCGTATTTACTGATCAGCATGTAGTGCTAGGTAAGCACAGCATTACTTTTCCTGAACTAGTACAGCAAGCCTACTTTGCTCGCGTATCGCTATCTTCGACGGGCTTCTATAAAACACCTAAGCTGCAATACAACCGCGATACCGGTGAAGGTAGACCCTTTTTCTACTTCGCCTACGGTGTGTCGATGAGCGAAGTTTCTATCGATACCCTAACTGGCGAATATACCGTTGACGAAGTGAACGTTATTCACGATGTGGGCAGTAGCCTTAACCCTGCCATTGATATTGGTCAGATTGAGGGCGCATTTATCCAAGGCATGGGCTGGTTAACTACAGAAGATTTAAAGTGGAACGAGAACGGTAAACTCATCAGCGAAAATATGGCCACCTATAAAATTCCGGCCATCGGTGATACACCGAAAGTATTCAACGTGAAATTATTTGGCAGAAAAAATGCTGAAGATAGCATTTATCATTCAAAAGCAGTGGGCGAACCGCCGTTCATGTTAGCCATTTCGGTGTGGTGTGCTATTAAAGACGCCATTTCAAGCCTGTCTGGTTATACCCTTGACCCGCAGCTAGATACCCCGGCTACGCCAGAGCGGGTACTGAACGCCATTGCTGCAATACAAAACTGTGCAAGCGAAGGGTCGTCAATATGACTGCGTCTTTTCGTGCCAAGCGCTGGTACGAGGGCATAGCCGAGTGCCAGCAACAAAACGAAGGCTATGTACTGGTTACCGTGGTGGGAACAGCGGGCTCTACCCCTCGAGAGTCAGGTAGCAAGATGGTAGTTACAGCATCGCATACCATAGATACCATAGGCGGTGGACATCTTGAATTTGATGCGATAAGTCGTGCACGTGCCTACCTCGCTAAGGGCGAAACGCGTACTGAGCTACATAGCTACCCGCTAAGCAGTGCTTTAGGGCAATGCTGCGGAGGTGCCGTAAAAGTGCTGTTTGATGTATGTAACCTACATCAGCAGCAGGTTGCTATTTTTGGTGCAGGCCATGTAGCTAAGGCCCTTGTGCCTATTTTGGCCCAACTTCCCGTACGCATTGCATGGATAGACAGCCGAGAAGACTTGTTTCCCGACGCGTTACCTGCCAACGTACAAAAAATTGTGGAAGACGCGCCGGAAAGTGAAGTAAGGCATTTAGATGAAAACAGCTGGCTCATTATACTTACTCACGATCATCAACTTGACTATCGCATCACCGAGCAGGCGTTGAAGCACCCTTCCCTGCCTTTTGTGGGTTTAATTGGGTCTGATACAAAAGCCAAACGATTTAAAACGAAGCTTACGCATCGCGGTTTTGATGAACATGCATTAGCACGCTTAGTGACGCCAATCGGTAATCGCGATATTCCAGGTAAGCAGCCAATTGAAGTCGCTGTTTCGATTTCGGCGCAAATTATCGCTCGGCTTCACCACGACAACCGCAGCGCGACGCCTTCTGCGGTAAGTGACGTTAGCGTGAGTCACATGCAGACGAGTAAATTAAATAAGACTGGGTGCGAGCAGCTCATTGCCACCACGCTAGGTGACAGTGAAAGCTCGAGCAGCAAAAAGGATACTACCCGTGACATTAAATGACTTGAATACCCTCGCTTCGGATGAGGCTTCAGCCTGGTTTGAGCAATGCTGCGCATCAAAAACTTGGATTTATATGATGGTTAATGCCCGCCCCTACAGCGATACCAACGCCTTAACAGAACAGGCAAAAAACGCATGGGCGCAATGCAGTAACAGCGATTATTTAGAGGCCTTTACCGCCCATCCTATGATTGGAGATGTAGACTCGCTTCGCAAAAAGTTTGCAAATACCAAGGCCATTGCGGCGGGAGAGCAGTCAGGCACGGCCAGTGCGCCTGAGGCGGTGCTTCAACAACTAAAAGAGGCAAATCAGGCGTATTTAGATAAACACGGCTTTATTTTTATTATTTGCGCCACAGGGCTTTCTGCTCAAACCATGCTAGAAGCACTGCAGGCAAGGTTGCCTAATTCAACGCAACAAGAAATAGTAAACGCCGCAGCTGAGCAAATAAAAATTACGTTGCTGCGTATTAATAAAAGCCTGTCTTAACAGCGCACTGACGTATTACAAGTAACGAATTTAATAGGAATACAGTATGAATACGCTTTCAAGCCACGTACTTGACACCACTTTGGGTAAGCCAGCTCACGGTATCGCGCTTACCCTAACCCTACCCGACGGTAATACGCTGTCGGGTAAAACAGATAGCGACGGCCGCTTTAACAACTGGGCTCTAGAGAGCGACAATGGCTTTCCAGCAGGTGTTTACACGCTGCGTTTTCACTGCAAGCCTTACTTAGTTAAGGCTCACGGCAGCAGTTTCTACCCACACATTGATATTACCTTTGAACTAGAAGAAAACGGTGGGCACTATCACGTACCGCTACTAATTTCTCCGTTCGGTTTCAGCAGCTACAGGGGCAGCTAATAAACATGCAGCTTTTTCGTGCAAGCATTGCGCACTTTCCTAAACAAACCACACAATTTACTGACGACATTGCCATTTTCAAAGACGGTGGTTTGTTGATTGATAAAAAAGAAATAAAAGATATCGGCGATTTCGATACCATTGCAGCGCGCTATCCTGCGGCCAGCGTTACCGACTTGACGGGTAAGTGGATACTGCCAGGTTTAATTGACAGCCATTTGCACTACCCGCAGACACAAAGCATTGCGCACTACGGCGAACAGCTTCTTACTTGGCTTGAAAACTACACCTTCCCGGCTGAAATGCAGTTTGCAGATAGCGAACATGCCAACACCATAGCAAAAGTGTTTTTAAATCAGCTCTTGAAAAACGGCACCACCACCGGTTTTGTGTTTACCACTGTGCACAAAAGCAGTTGCCAAGCCCTGTTTAATGCCGCAAGCGATATCGACATGGCTATTGTCGCAGGCAAAGTGTGCATGGATAGAAACTGCCCAAGCCAGCTTACTGACTGTACTGAGAGTGCGCAGGCCGACAGTGCCAGCTTAATTGAAACTTGGCATAACAAGGGGAGAAATCGTTACGCGTTAACCCCTCGCTTCGCGCCAACAAGCACAGAAGCCCAACTTGCGGCATTAGGTGAATTGGCGCAGCAGTACAGTGATGTTTTCATACAAACTCACTTATCTGAGAACCTAGATGAAATTGCCTGGGTGAAAAGTCTATTCCCGCAGGCTGATGGCTATTTAGATGTTTATGATAAATATAATCTCGTGCGTGAGCGCGCCGTTTTTGGCCATGGTATCCATTTAACGCCTGATGAATGGGGTCGGTTAGGAGAAAGTGGTGCAACCGTGGCCTTTTGCCCTACGTCAAACCTGTTTTTAGGAAGCGGTCTTTTTGATATGACCGCTGCCCGTGCCAATAAGGTTCATGTGGCCATGGCTACCGACGTGGGTGCAGGTACCACCTTTAACATGTTTAAGACCTATGGCGATGCCTACAAGGTGAGTCAACTGAGAAACGACCCATTAAGCCCACTTGAAGGCTTTTACCTTATGACACAAGGGGCGGCCATCGCCCATGGCCTTGATGAGGAAATCGGTAATTTAAACCCAGGGACTATCGCAGACTTTATTGTGGTAGAGCCCAGATTCGATGAACTGACAAGTTTAAGAATTCAACAAGACGCCGATTTCGATGATGTATTTTTTGCCTTAAGTATTTTAGGCGATGATCGCGCAATTGCGCAAACTTGGATCAGTGGTAACTGTTGCTATGAAAAAAGCAGCGGTAATAACGAGCTACAGTAGGGTCTGCTGACCCTTAATAAGGAGAATAATAATGCCGTGGCTAGATTGGCTAAGTCTATTTGTACGTTGGTTTCACGTAATAGCTGGCGTTGCTTGGATTGGTGCCTCATTTTATTTTATCTGGTTAGATAATAATTTGCGCACGCCCCCAAAATGGAAGCAAGATAAGGGAATTAAAGGTGATTTGTGGGCCATTCATGGCGGCGGCTTTTATGAGGTGGCCAAGTATGCTTATGGGCCAGAAAAAATGCCAGAAACCCTGCACTGGTTTAAGTGGGAAGCTTATACAACCTGGTTATCAGGTTTTGCCCTTCTTATCATTGTATATTACTTTGGCGCCAGCGCTTATCTTATCGACCCGTCGGTAAATGCTATAACGCCAACCTTGGCAATCTCTTTAGGTTTGGGGTTAATTTTTGGCGGCCTAGCATTGTATGAACTGGCCTGTAGAAGCCCACTTGCCAAGTACCCGTTGGTGTTTGGTATTTGCCTTGTTGCCTTAATATGCGCCGTGAGTTACCTCTCTACCCAATGGTTCAGCGGCCGAGGGGCTTACATTCATGTGGGTGCGCTTATCGGCACTATTATGGCTGGAAACGTATTTTTTAATATCATGCCTAACCAACGCAAAATGGTGGCGGCAGTGGCTGATAAACAAAATATTGACCCGAGTTGGGGCGCTGGTGCCAAACTTCGCTCGCTGCACAACAACTATTTCACCCTGCCCTTGTTGTTTATTATGATTTCAAATCATTACCCCATGACCTATCAGCACCCGCAAAACTACTTGGTACTTATTGCTATCATGGTGGTTGCGGCATGGATAAGACACTTCTTTAACCTTCGCCATGTGGGTACTACGAAACCGAGCATTTTGGTTTCTGGCGCCATAGCCATGATGGCGATTGCATTATGGGTGTCGTGGCCGCAAACATCGTCGGCGCTTGTTCCTGTTCATACAGAGGTAGCTGTGCCTTCAAGTAAGACTACTCAAGTAGCGAATAAAACCGATGATGCTACCTCTATTGGTGAGAACAGTGCGGCGCAAGTGAGTACTAGTGTGACTAATGAACGTGTAGCAAACTTGATAGCCACACATTGCGTGAGCTGTCACTCACGCACACCTACCGACGATATTTTCAAGGTAGCACCGTTAGGCGTAGTGCTAGACTCTTGGCAAGATATTGAACGGTTTGCCCCTCAAGTGGTTCGTAGAACGACAGTAACTAAAGACATGCCGTTTTTAAACAAAACGAACATGACTGAAGAAGAGCGTCAAGAAATAGCCCAGTGGTTCGCGCAAAGACAATAAAACAGTGAAAGCGATGTAGGCTATACCTTCATCGCTTTATCAATCACTACTTGCCCTTGCAGGTTGTGCTTTTTTTCGTACATAACCTCATCAGCCTTATCCAGCCACTCTTCAACCGTTGAAGTTTCAGCACTCCATGTTACCCACCCAACGCTAAAGGTAATCGGCACTACCGATGTATTATTCACGTTAAGCGTAAAGTCATGCTGAGCAATACGCTCGAAAAAGATTTCCGTTTCTTTATCATCGGTCCCATAAAGCAGAATAACAAACTCATCACCGCCAATTCGGCCAAATCGATCGCTATCCCTCAACAAGACTTTCATTTGCTGAGAAAATTCTACCAACGCGTTATCACCGACTTTATGCCCATATTTATCGTTGATTTCTTTAAACTTATTAAGATCAACATAAACGAGGGTAGACGCTTTTTGCCCTCGCTCCATGCGCGCTATTTCATCGCTCAATTGACTCAATATTTCTCTTCTATTAGCAAGGCCTGTGAGGGAGTCCGTTTGGGATAAGTACTCTAACTTGGTAACTGCGCTCATTAGGGCCTGCTGCTGATTCTTTTCTCGTGTTATATCGTCGGCGGTGCCTAAGATGAGTGTTTGTGTTTCTCGGTCGTCGAAGATGAGGTTTCCGCGGTCGTGAAGATACTTCACCGCTCCTTTTGAATCGTAAATGCGATATTGAATATCCCAATTTTCAAGGGGGCGACGACTGAAGACTTTGGCAACTCTAGCTCTATCATCTTCGTGAACATGATCAAGAAAGCTCATTGGGTTACAGTAAAGTTCGTATTCACTTCGCCCGAAAATGTTTGCATAGCCATCGTTCGCGTATTTGAGTTTAGAGAAATCCGGCGTTGCTACCCAGATAAACGTTCTTTCTGAGAAAGCACTTACAATTTTGCTAAACAAGGCATCAACTTGGAAAAGCTCAGATTGAATACGCTTTTTTTCATCAATATCTTCAACAACCGATATAAAATAGTCAGGGTTGTTACTATCGTCCCGCACAAGAGAAACGGTAAGTTTCGCCCATACCCTCTTGCCATCACGCCTGATATAGCGTTTTTCGATTGAGTAGTTATCGATTTGCCCTTTAAGCAAGCGCTCTAATTGATCGAGGTCTTCATCAAGGTGGTCCGGCGCGGTAAGATCCTGAAAGGTAAGCTTGGTAAGTTCCTGATCTGAATAATCCAAAAAGTCACACAACTTTTGGTTTACGCGAATGAAAGTCCCGTCTATGCCGACATGAGCTAGCCCAACCGCACAATAGTGAAAAGTTTTCTCAAACATAGGGCATTGCCCCGCTAATTAAATGCATTCCATCGCCTCAAAATTAATGCCTAACCATCTGGGTCAAATGACCCTTAACGAAACTTATACTTTAGTATAAAAAGTATAGTTCAGTTTTTTTCTTTCGCTTCGCAAATCGCCTAAGCCAAAGGATTAGATAGCGCATTTTTTTGATGAGGCGGAAACTAAGGCTTATCCCTGCCCTTTTTGAGTGCACTTATTTTACGCACTTAGTCGTTTGAATGGCTTTCTGACCATACTCTAAGCTGTTCAAGAATATCTAACGCAGAGCGCCCGAAATCGGTTAAGCTGTAAGCCACGGCAATGGGACGAGAATCGATCACATTGCGTATCACCATCCCATTGTTTTCTAGCTCTTTAAGACGCTGGTCAACCATTTTACGGCTTGCGCCACCTAGCATTCGGCACAGATCGTTAAAGCGAACGGGCTCATCATTTAAATGATAAATAATAGACCCTGTCCACTTACCACCGATTAAGCGCATTCCCCGCTCAATCGCACATGGCTCAGTGCACGTATTTAAAACGGTTTTCTTACCCTTAGCATCTGTTTTTATTTGAGTTTTCATTGATATCCTTTAAAAAAGCACCCTAGTTACTAAAAGTAAACTGATTGCTTAGTTGAACAAGGTAACTAAACTATACCACATGATACGTGCTAGCCCACAGTGGCGCATCTTTTATCAATTAGTCTACTTTATATAAAAGGTTCACCGCCTTATAAGGCAGTAAGAGCAAATTAAACTATAACTTCACGGTGATGAAAACCATGATTGAATTTACGTTAAATGGAAAAAAAGTGCAGACGGATGCTGCCTCAGATACGCCACTCGTTTGGGTTATTCGAGATGAGTTTGGGCTAAAAGGCACCAAGTTTGGCTGCGGCGTGGCTATGTGTGGTGTATGTACTGTGCACATAGACGGCAATGCCATTCGCTCGTGCTCTTACCCCGTTTCGCTTGCTAAGGGGAAAGACGTAAACACCATAGAAAGTCTAAACAATGAACATCCGCTGCAATCAGCATGGGTAGAAGAGCAAGTACCCCAGTGCGGCTACTGTCAGTCTGGGCAAATTATGCAAGCCGCAACGTTGCTTGATAAAAACCCCAACCCCTCTGATGAAGACATCGTCAACCACATGAACGGAAACTATTGCCGCTGTATGGCCTATACCAGAATAAAAAAAGCCATAAAACGGGCCGCAACCTCTTCTGTCCAGTATTTTGACCCCAACGCGACATCAGAAGGTGAAAACGCATGAGCATAAAAGATATTTCTAGAGAAAAGAAAGACACGGTAAATCTGTCGCGCCGTTCATTTATGGTGGGTTCGGTTAAATCATCTTTGCTTATGGCGTTTGGCGCATCGCTAATACCCTCAGTGTTATCGGCTAAAGAAGCATTAGAAACCAAAACGTTTTCACCAAACGTCTGGTTTGAAATGGATACCGACGGAAAAGTAACAGTGAACATTGCCAGAGCGGAAATGGGTCAGCACGTCGGCACCGCCATTGCCCGCATTCTGGCCGATGAGCTTGAATGCGATTGGAACAAAGTGTCTATCGTTCATGTCGACACCGACCCGAAATGGGGCTATATGGTAACAGGTGGTTCATGGTCTATTTTTCAATCCTACAAACCTATGTCGCAAGCGGGCGCCGCAGGCCGTCAGACACTCATTAATGCCGGAGCCGAACTTTTAGGCGTACCGCCATCAGCATGTGAGGCTAACGCGGGATTTGTTGTATCGGGAAGTAAAAAAGTCAGCTATGGCGATATTGTCGCTAATGGCAACATCGACAAAACCTACACGGCTGACGAGCTTGGTGCCATGCCTATAAAGCCTGGTAATAAACGTCATTTAATAGGCTTGGGCAACGAATATAAAGCATTAGATATTCCTCCAAAGACCAATGGTACCGCTGTCTACGGTATCGACGTTGAAGTAGACAACATGCTGTACGCCCGCCCTATTCTTCCGCCAACCCGCTACGGCAGTAAAGTTACCGGTGTTGATGATAGCGAAGCCAAGGGTTTATCTGGCTACAAGGGGTATAAAGTACTAACCGACCCGACGGGCACAATTGAAGGCTGGGTGGCGGTGCTTGCTACCGATTATCCTACCGCAATCAAAGCGGTAGATAAGGTGAAAGTGAGTTATAACACCGGCAAAAATGCTAATGTCAGCGAAGCAGACATCCAGCGAGAGGGAGAGCGTATTTGCCGAGACCGCGATGAAGGCACGCTTTTTGTTGACGAAGGCGACATTCGTGATGCGCAACAACAGGCAGCAAACTCCATTGAGTCTCTGTATACCACGGCTACTGCAAGCCACTTCCAGCTTGAGCCGCTTAATGCTATTGCAGAATTCAAAGACGGTAAATGGCATATCCACACAGGTAACCAATGGCAAAGCCTAACGTTGCCTGCAGCCGCTAAAGCAGCCGAAGTACCAGACTCTGATGTTGTCATTCACCAATACTATCTAGGTGGCGGATTTGGTCGCCGTCTTTTTGGTGATTGGGTTATTCCCACGATCCTTACCGCAAAAGCGGTTGGTCAACCGGTTAAAATGCTATTTATGCGTCCAGACGATACGATGTTTGACCAACCTCGCTCAGCGTCAACATCGTTATTTAATGCGTATTTTGACGGGGCTGGAAAGTTTATGGGCATGGAGCATGCGCTAGCAGCAGGCTGGCCTACGCTCGCTATGGCACCAGGCTTTATGCCTGACGGCGTTGATGGTAAAGGTAAAGTCGATCCGTTTTCTGCTTCTGGTTCTGACCACTGGTATACCATGGAGCATCACAGAGCACGGGTTATTAATAACAAAGTGGCCCAAGATACCTTTACCCCAGGGTGGCTGCGCTCGGTCGGCCAAGGTTGGATAGTATGGGGGCTTGAAAGCTTTATTGACGAAATTGCGCACAAGACCAAGCAAAACCCTGTGGACTTCAGACTTGCCATGCTAGATGGTAAAGGTAAGCAAGCAGGAAAAGCCCCTGAAAGCGTGGGCGGCGCTAAGCGATTAGCGAATACCCTCGAAATACTTAAAAAGAAAACCGCGAATGTAAGCTTAGGTGAGAATGAAGGTATTGGCTATAGCGTGACGGCAGGCCAAGAGCGCACCATGCCTGCATGGCTGGCAACCGCAGCGCATGTTCACGTAGACAAAAATACTGGCAAAATTACCCTTAAGAAGCTTTGGGTAGTGGCCGATGCGGGCATAATCATCCACCCCGACGGTGCTATGGCGCAAATGGAAGGCGCTTTACTTTGGGGTACCAGCTTGGCGTTGTTTGAACACAACGAAATAAAAGACGGTTACGTCGCAAAGAAAAACCTTACCACTTACCAGCCGCTTCGCATGGCCGATGTGCCGGATATGGACATAGAATTCATTGAAAGTGATGAATTTCCAGTTGGCCTAGGTGAACCTGGTGTCATAGGCGTGGCGCCAGCAGTAGGTAACGCCGTTTATCAAGCCGTTGGGGTACGCATGCGACACCTTCCAATGCTTGCAAACGATGTTAAGAAAGCATTGACCGCCTAAAGCGCCAGCCATGTAAACGCGCTTTTGGCGAGTGCCATGAGTAACCATCCCGCCTATGAAGCGGGATGGTTACTATCGTTTTGCCGTGTGGCTTGTGATTGCAAAGCTCGCTAACTGGTTGAGAAGCGCTACCTAAGTTGCAAAACATCGCCGCGAGAAATGACACGCCACGGTTTAAAAGCGATAGTGCCCACTTAGCACAAAAGATTCAGAGCCCGGGTTTGTATCGCCTAACCCACCGTTAGAGATATGCCCGATTTCAGCTTCTAGCGATACATCGTCTGTTACGTTATATAGCGCAGCAATTGACGAGTAAAACTCTATGGTATCGCCTAAATTTTCCGACTCATCAACTATGCCAGCATGAAAGGCTAGGCGTACCGAAAAGCTTTCATATTCATAAACATCTTTAGCTATACCCGCCGCATAATAGTGCTGCCCTTTATCAGCATTAACTAAAAGTACCGTTGGCCGCAGGCCATAAAACGACGTCAGCGGTTTATGAATATAAGCGACGTGCATGGCGTATCGGTCTACATCATCGAACACGTTCCAAGCCGCAGCCCCCGCTTTTAATTCACTCCCCTGAGGTAAGGCGTGAGTAGAAAGTGATGTAAAAGAAGAAAGTAAAGATAATGCAACTGCGAGTGTTTTAAGTGGTGTTTTCATGGTTATACTGTTTTAAGTCAAAGTTAAAAATAACGTTCCGTCATCGTTATATTTGGTATTTTACATGTAAGTTCATAATGGTTATTAGGTTACTTTTTTCAACCTAATGATAATTAGTAACCTTATAACTTTGAGGAAAAAGACATTATTAATTGCTCTAAACGGCATATTACATTTGATCGAAACAGCCTTGGTGCTCGAACAAAAAGCCGTGTGAAACTATTGATATTCGGTGCGGAAGAATAAATGAGTAAAGCTGTATGACTGATACAAACACCACTGAAGGGAACAAGCATAGTAAGAAGGTATTGGTTCTTTTTGCTCACCCGGCGCCAGCTCGTTCGGAGGTGAACGTCCCGCTTTTCAACGAAGCGAAGTTGAATAAACATGTAACCGCTGTCGACCTGTACGCACAGTACCCTGACTTCAATATTAATATTGAACGGGAGCAACAACGTTTAGTTGACCACGATGTGATTGTTTTTCTCTTTCCACTTTACTGGTATTCAACACCGTCGATATTAAAAGAATGGCAAGATTTAGTATTGGAATATGGCTTTGCCTATGGCCATGAAGGCACAGCGCTTAAAGATAAGCTGTTTCTTTGTGCCATAAGCGCAGGAGGCAAAGAAAAAGCCTACCAAAGCGAGGGGTTTAACCACTACACCATTAGACAGTTGCTGCAGCCATTGGAACAGATGGCACAGATCACTCATATGAACTATATCGCGCCCTTTGCCATATTTGGCTCTCGCACAGCGCAAGAAGAGCATCGGGTAGCGGAACACAAAGAAAAGTGGAGAACCTTGCTTACTCAACTGACCACCAATACGCTGGATACAGAAAAAGCTAAGCGTATGGAAAATCTCGCCGACCTTTATACGAGTGAAGGAAACTAATGTGACGGGTTATTTTTTATACGCATTTGTCTACTTGGTGGCCGCGGTTATTGCCGTGCCTATAGCCAAGCGACTAGGGCTAGGCTCTGTTTTAGGTTATTTAATTGCCGGGTTAGTGATTGGCCCTATATTCGGCCTTGTTGGTGATGAAACCGTTGCCATACAGCACTTTGCAGAGTTTGGCGTTGTAATGATGCTATTTTTAGTTGGTTTAGAGCTCGAGCCTCGTTCTCTGTGGGCCATGAAATCGAAACTTTTGGGCCTTGGCGGCCTGCAGCTAACGTTAACCACTGCGCTTATAACCGCTACCGCACTGGCGCTGGGGCAGCCGTTTGGTATATCACTCACTATCGGCCTTATTTTCGCTCTTTCTTCAACCGCGATTGTACTGCAAACCTTACAAGAGAAAGGGCTTCAGAAATCTGAAGGAGGAAAAAGTGCTTTTTCCGCCCTGCTATTTCAAGATATTGCGGTTATTCCTATGCTTGCGCTTATTCCTCTTTTAGCCATACCTGAACTGGTTGCAGCCGGCGGTGAGCAAGGAGGCGGCGAGGCACACGACAGCTTTAACTTGGTAGACGGCTTGGCGCCTTGGGCCTATGGGCTTGTTATTATTAGTTCGGTTGCCTTTCTCACCATTGGTGGCCATTACTTAAGCCGCCCGCTGTTTAAGTTTGTGGCAGCGTCTGGGTTAAGAGAAATTTTCACCGCTACCGCACTTATGCTTATTATCGGCATTGCTGCGCTTATGGGGCTTGTGGGCCTATCTCCTGCGCTTGGCGCATTCTTAGCAGGGGTGGTATTGGCTAACAGTGAATTCAGGCACGAGTTAGAAGCAAACATAGAACCGTTTAAAGGTTTATTGCTAGGCCTTTTCTTTATCACAGTGGGCGCAGGCATTAACTTTTCAGTCTTATCTGAAAACCCCATGCTTATTGCAGGTTTAACCCTTGCCGTTATGCTAACAAAAGCCGCCGTGCTATTCCTTATTGCGCTTATCTTTAAAATTAAAGGCACCAACAAGTGGCTGTTTACTTTAAGCCTTGCGCAGGCCGGTGAATTCGGCTTTGTCTTGCTTAGTTTCGCGTCTCAAAACTATGTATTGCCAAAAGATATTATCTCACTACTTTCCCTAGTAGTGGCAATTTCGATGTTTTTAACCCCTGGGCTTTTCATTTTATTCGACAAAGCCATTATTCCTCGTTATCGAAATAAAAAGTCAAAACGCGACCAAGATACCATTGATGAAAAAGGTACCGAGGTTATTGCGGGCATTGGCCGATTCGGACAAATCATCAATCGATTGTTAATGGCCAACGACGTTGAAACTGTGGTGCTTGATATACGTTCAGAGCAAATAGACCTAATGAGCCGCGTTGGTACAAAATCGTACTTTGGTGATGCATCTAAGCCAGACATACTGCATACGGCGGGTATTCATGAAGCCTCGTTAATGGTTATTGCCATAGACAACAGGGAAACCGCAGCCAAAATGGTCAAATACGCCAAGCACGCTTACCCAAACATTATGGTGCTAGCCCGTGCCTTTGACCGCGGCCACGGCTACCGTTTACGCCAGCTTGGCGCTGACTACGTTGTGTCTGAAACTTACCATAGCGCGTTAGAAATGGGGGCAGAAGCCCTGCGTTCGCTCAATGTTCACCCCTTTCAAGTAGAGCGACAAAAAATGGCATACAAGAATATTGAGTCGCAACAAAATGACGTGCTGTATCACGCGTGGGCTGACGATTCGAGCGGCGAACGCGTCGATAACAACTACCTTAAGCTATTTATTGAGTTAGAAGCGCTTATTGAAAATGCCTTAAAGGCCGATTTACACGACAAGCACTCTAAAATGCGTGGCTGGACACCGCCACCAAAAGGCTATGCCGAAGAGCTTCAGCCAGATGAAAAGCCAAATAACACGAAAAGGTAATACGGGCTTTTGACGTTCGCCGCGTACTCGTTACTTCGCATTTTCACTGTCATGTCATTGAAGAAATAACTAAAAACCTGATCGAAATGGGAAAAAAAAACCTATAACCTGTGTGTTCTTAAAACTAGGTGAGCGCGTTTTTAACATACAGGCCGTTAGGGGAAAAACGTGCGCTTTAGTAAAACGATAACAAACCCGTGGTTAACTATGGGGTGCAGTAATGGTTTATTTAAATGGAGAGTCACCATGTCGACTGAAAGAAGTCTGTTTCACCGCGCAATTCTTCGTGCCGTGATTACGTTTGTAGCGCTTATTGGGGTGAGTGCTTGTGAAGATGCCCCGACACCACCTAAAACGGTGCCCTACGCGCCAGTGACCCTTTATAACGTACAGCATTCTGACGAGACCATTGCCAAATTCCCCGGCCAAGTTGAAGCTTCTGAATACTCAAACCTCTCATTTCGCATTGGCGGAAAGCTACAGGAACTAAACGTAAAAGCTGGCGAAGAAGTTAAAGAAAACCAGCTTATTGCGCGGCTAGATGACAGAGATGCGAAAGCGCAGCTTGCTACCGCCCAATCACAGTTTGATGTGTCGTCGGCTATGTTTGAGCGCATGGAAGCGTCTGTTGAAAAAGGTGCCGTAAGCCGCTCGACCTTTGATGAAGCCAAGGCAAACTTTTTAGCCGCTAAAGCCAGCCTCACTAACGCCCAAGACCAGCTGAGCTATACCGAACTTCGCGCCCCCTTTGCTGGTCTGATTGCGTCTGTTCCTGTAGAGAACTATCAAGTTATAGTGCCTCAACAGACCATTGCTGAGCTTCATATGCCGGGCGCCATTGACGTTAGTTTTCAACTGCCAGAACAAAAAATGCGTATGATTGACCGTTCGCGGGCACGTAAAAACCGTAGTTCGGAAATGGCTTGGGTGACCTTCTCGGGTATGCCAGAAAAGCGCTACGGCGCAATGTATAAAGACCACGAAAGCTCCACCCGACAAGGTGAGTTAAGTTACGAAGTTACGGTTACCCTGCCAGAGCCTGACGATATCAATGTGCTCTCTGGTATGAGTGCAACCGTTTTGCTGGATATGTCTAAACTGATTGAGTCTGACACCAAGCTGTGGCTAGTGCCCTTCGGCGCGGTAGTGACTGATAACGCACAACCAGAAAAAGCCATTGTATGGCGCTTTAAACCTAGCGCTGATGATGCCCAAAAAGGCAGTGTTGAAGCCGTTGAAGTAACAATTACCCGTGGCATTTCAAATGGCTTATTAGTGGAAGGGCCGCTAAAGGATGATGATAAGATAGTTGCGGCAGGCGCGCACCTTGTCAAAGAGGGCCAGTCTGTATCGGAGTGGACGAAAGAAGGAGGCCTGTAAGTCATGGTCGAGTATTTTTTTCGTCAAAAAGTTATTAGCTGGATGGTTGCCATCATTTTAGGTGTTGGCGGCATCGTTACCTTCTTAGGCTTAGGGCAGCTAGAATTCCCAGAATTTACTATAAGAAATGCCCTTGTCATTACCCAATACCCTGGGGCCACGCCTGAACAAGTGGAAGAGGAGGTAACTCTGCAGCTTGAGAAAGCCATTCAGCGAATACCTAATGTAAAGCGCATTAGTTCCGTAAACATGGTGGGGCTATCGCAAATTACCGTTGAGTTAAAAACTAGCGTTCAAGCCAAAGATTTAGAGCAATACTGGGACAACCTACGCCGCAAAGTGGGTGATGCGCAAGCCTCGCTTCCGCCGGGTACCGGTACGTCTATCGTGAACGACGACTTTGGCGATGTGTTTGGTCTTTTGATGACGCTTCAAAGCGAAGATTACACCTTAAAACAAATGGAAGACTTTGCTGATTTAATGCAGCGCGAAATCCAGCTTGTGGAAGGCGTTAAAAAAGTCTCTATTGCAGGTACGGTAAACGAGCAAATTATCGTTTCTCTTGATCACGATAAAATGAAAACGCTGAATGTATCAGCCGAGTCTATTGCCGGCCTGTTAACGGCTCAAAATGTGGTGGGTAATGCAGGGTCAATTAAAGTTCAAGGTAAACGTTTGTCTATACAGCCAACCGGCGAATTCGATAATTTAGAAGCCCTTGGCCAAGTAGTGATTGGGTCTCCGGCGAGTGGACTTATTCGCTTAACAGATATTGCTACCATCGAGCGCACATTAAATGACACGCCTTCTAATCTTTATCACAGCGATAGCACGCCGGCGCTGTCGATTGGCGTTTCTTTCGCATCGGCGGTTAACGTTGTTGATGTTGGTAAGCGCTTAGATACCAAAATTGCCGAACTCGAGCAGCGAATGCCGCTGGGTATGAGCCTTAATACCGTCTACAACCAACCTTCCGTGGTAGACGACTCTGTAACCGGCTTTTTAATTAATCTTGCCGAAGCCGTTGCCATTGTTATTTTCGTCTTACTGCTATTCATGGGCTGGCGCAGCGGCGTGCTTATGGGGCTGATATTAGTGCTTACTATTCTTGGCACGTTCATATTAATGTCGGTAAAAGGGATAGAGCTGCAGAAAATATCTTTGGGCGCGCTTATTATTGCGCTAGGTATGTTAGTGGATAATGCGATCGTGGTTACCGAAGGCATGCTTATTGGTGTGAAAAAAGGCCAGACCAAACTACAAGCGGCGAAAGATGTAGTGAGTCAAAATGGGCTCCCCTTGTTAGGTGCTACGGTTATCGCCATTACCGCTTTTGCACCTATAGGGCTTTCTCCTGACGCAACGGGCGAGTTTGTGGGTTCCCTGTTCTGGGTATTGTGCTTTTCTTTGTTTTTAAGCTGGATCACCGCGCTTACCATTACCCCGTTCTTTTTTGATTTATTGTTTAATACCGAAAAAGAGCGCGGTTCAAGCGACGAAAACGACGACCCATACAAAGGCATTATTTTTACTACGTATAAGCGCGTACTCACGAGTGCCATTAACCACCGCTACATTACCATAGGTGTGGTACTCCTTGCTCTTGGGGGCAGCTTGGCATCAGGCAAGTTTGTTAAAAACGCCTTCTTCCCCGACTCGTCAACGCCGCTCTTTTTTGTAGATTTATGGCTACCTGAGGGCAGCGACATATTAACCACTGAGCAATCAATACGCCGCTTAGAGGCTAACGTGTTGGGCATGCAAGACATTGCCAATGTCACCAGTGTTATTGGCAGTGGCGCGCAAAGGCTAACCCTCACCTACGCCCCTGAAGACAGGTACGCCAGCTACGGTCAGCTAATTGTGGAAACCAACACGGTTGAATCGCGGGATGCGCGTATGCGAGAAATCATAGAACTGGTACGCAAAGATTTCCCTAACGCGCAGTACAAAGTGAAGGCGCTTCAAGTAGGCCCATCGGCTAAAGCGGCCATTGAAGCCCGAATTTATGGCCCTGAGCCCGACGTATTAAGGGAGATAAGCAGTGATATTGAAGCGATATTCCAAGCAGAGGAAACCATGGACAGCGTGCGTTTGTCTTGGAGTAACAAGGTGCCTTTTGTGGAGCCGGTCTTTCTTGAAGAACAAGCGCGTCGCATCGGCGTAACCCGAGATGCCGTTCACACCGCCTTTCTGCTCAATAACGAAGGTGAAACGGTAGGGTTATACCGCGAGGGCAGTGACTTAATTCCTATTGTCATGCGCAACGACCTTAACCAACGCTATGATATTGACAACCTCGCTTCTCTGAATGTGTGGAGTCAAGAACAAGGGAAATATATCAGCATGGCTGACGTAGTCAGCAATGTAGATGTTACCCTTGTTGACCCTATTATCAAGCGCCGTAATCGGGTGCGTATGCTAGCGGTTTACGCTGAGCCCCTTCCCCTTTCTGGCGAAACCGCTGCCAGCGTTCAAGCTAAGGTACGCCCATTAGTAGAAGAACTATCGCTGCCCGATGGATATCGCATTGAATGGGGGGGCGAATACGAAACCTCTCGCGATGCGCAAAGCGCCCTGTTTGCGAGTATGCCTATTGGTATTCTAGGCATGTTTATTATTACCGTGTTGCTGTTTGGAAAGCTGCGTCAAGCGCTAGCCATTTGGGGCGTTATTCCACTGACTACCATTGGTATTATTGGCGGTTTAGTGTTAGTTGGCGCCCCCTTTACCTTTATGGCCCTGCTGGGAAGCTTAAGCCTTATTGGTATGGTGCTTAAAAACGGCATTGTGTTAATGGAAGAGATTAACGTACAGGCCAAAGGCAATAGCGGCGCGTTTGACGCAGTTGTCGCAGCGTCGGTCTCTCGTGTACGCCCTGTGTCTATGGCGGCCATTACCACCATATTAGGCATGATACCGCTATTTTCTGATGCCTTCTTCGCATCAATGGCGGTAGTGATTGTGTTTGGCCTGACAGTGGCAACCGTACTTACGCTGCTTATTTTGCCAGTACTGCACTGTACCTTCCATGGTATTAAATCTGAATAGCCTAGACATTTCGCTCTGTTTAGTACGTTGTAACGAGTAGCGCCAAAATGGCGCTACTTTCAACTGCCTAAACAGTCAGCGACAGGAAGCATCTCCAAACGCTGATAAAGCACTCAATAGGGCGTGGTGGTTAGACATATAATAAACACTAAAGGCCATACCAAAGCGTCATTACTTCTCGCTTAACGTTATGTTTTGCTATACATTTATGAGTATTATTGTTCATAAATAGCATGCGCATATTCTGTAGGCTACAATTATGCCTATTAACGTTTCATCTATTTATTGAGCAAAGACTTAATTTCTCAGTTAAAGGAGATAACTGCTAGTAATGAAGCTAACTAATCAAACTAATTGGGGTATTGTTGCCCTTTTGTTTTTAGCGTTTACTGCATTGTCTGTCGCCGAACTACGTGAGTTACAATTAAACACGTCTGAGGCGGTCACGCTACAGGCTGAAAAAAGCGCGGCAAATTATAGAAAAAACATTGATCAGCTCTCCTCTCTGTCACCGCAGACAGAGGAGCTAGTCCTTAGCACCCTTCTAGAAAGTACAGTATCGCAGCCCCATATATCTTACGCCGCAATTGTTGACGCAAGCGGTAGTGTGGTAGCCAAAAGAGAAGCGGCAGTTCAGAACGCTGTACCATCGTGGTTCACGTCAATCGATTCCAATTCAGAATTGGAAAAACGCGTACCTTTAGGTGATAGTCAGCGCGCGCTCGTACTCACATCAAATAAGGTTGAGGTATACACCAGGTTCACTAACGTACTACTAAGGAATATTATCGCCTTTGTCGCGCTTTCACTGCTTGTTTCATTGTTGGTTGCAGTAATGAATCGACGATTTAAGCGACCTATCGAAGATACCGTTAGAAAACTTAACGACATGGGGAGCCATAATTTCACGTCACCCCAAGTGAGTGCCTCTTCTGGCGACTGTGAACAGTTGACAAGTACCGTTAATACCCTTTCAAGCACGCTAGCCTCGAAGTTCGATGAACTTACACGCCAGTCTGAGCTATTTAAAAAAGAAGCGAGCAAAGATTCACTAACTAAACTAGCCAACAGAGGGGCGTTTGAGCGCCACATGCGTGCGCTATTAAACGAAAACGCAACCTCACAAGAAAAAGAGCTTATTATTGTACGGCTAGCGCAACTGGCCAGTATTAATACCAAGTTAGGTATGGTGCCGGGTGATAACTATGTTAAAGCGATAGCGAACATCTTGGTTGAAGAAACCAAAAACAACAGTAACGTGCGCTTTGTGTTTCGATTGACTGGCGGAGATTTCGCATTAATTTGCGAGGCCATGGAAAAGCCAGTAAGAGATCTCATGCTGACTAACATATCAAAACAATGCGCTAGCGCCTCGCCATTACGCGATGGCACCAAAGCCACGTATATCGGTATTACTCGCTTTACCGGCACTATGTCTATGCCGCAAGTCATGGAAAGTGTGGATAGTGCGCTTATCGCTGCCATGAAAACCCAAAGCGGTTGGGAGTTGGCCTCGGAAATATCTCACGTACACAGCAATACGCGATGGCGCGAACGACTTAACTATATTGTCGCTCAGCAGTATGCCGACATTATGATTCAGCCGGTTATGAATATAGAGCAAAATATTCCCGCTTACTATGAGACATTTGGGCGCTTTAAAGACAAAGATACCAACGAAGTCATACCCATGTCGCAGCTTATCCCTGCTTCTGAGCGATTAGACCTAATACCACAAGTCGACAGACTGGTTACCAGCATCGTGTTTAAAAAGATGGAAGTGACCTCTCAGCAAGTCGCCGTCAATTTAAGTATTACGTCAATTGCCAATGGTGAATTTAGAGCTTGGTTGGTTAACGAATTAACCCAGCGACAAGCGCTGTGCCCTAGGCTTCTTTTCGAAGTTGAAGATGCCGCGCTAATACAGTATCGAGACTACGCGGAATCGCTGTGCAGACAATTGATCAACCTGGGTTGTCGAGTCACTATTGAACACTTTGGCGATCACTTTGCATCCCTCTCTGGCCTACGCGCGATTAAACCGCAGTTTGTTAAAATTTCCGGAAGACTGACCCAAGGTATTCATACCAATAAAGAAAACCAGCTGTTCGTGTCTAGCCTTATCAATATAGCGACTGGCCTGAATATAAAAGTAATTGCAGAAATGGTGGAAACCGAAGCCGAATCTGTGGCTTTGAACAAGCTAGGTGTAGAACATCAGCAAGGCTATTATTTTGCTAAACCTGCACTTTGGAATGTGTATTAAGGTTCACATACTGTTGCAACGTAGGGGGAGTTAGGCGCACCTGCACATGGGGTTTTGCAGGTAAGAAATTGAAGCTTTCCAAGTAATAAATGCATCGAGTAGGGGTGAGGCTTGCGCCTCATCCCTCTCACAGAACCGTACGTACGGGCCTCGTATACGGCTCCTGCATACTTCATATCACTTGCTAAGTGACACAATGCTAATTTGCAATCTAGTATCGTGCGCCCTATGGACATCGTTCATTTTCTAACATTGTGGTAACTTTCATTGCAGGGTTTGGCGTTCTAGCACTGAGGCAATCTACCAAATTTGACTACAATTACTTCCCATATACGGCCTGTCTCACCAGACATCACTATTCCTAGCGCACCGATTCGACTTGTCCCGCTGATCAGGCGGCTTGTGTATCAATGATAAAAAAACTCACAACTCATCAGAGTCTTAAAGTCTGCTTCCCCCCTTCGCAATCCATTTAAGCTTTTGGCTAAAATGGATCCTATCAAACACAATGCTGATAGTCGGCTTGGTTTTACCCTCCACACCATTACTGGCTTTCATCGGCCTAGCCTTACTCACTACTACGGGTTCATCTGCCACCTCACACTCGCAACATTCTTGGATCACTCCTTGAACGATACGTCCAACCATTTGATTGGATCCAATGCCAGGCTTCCCCAGTTACTGCACTGGCTCCCTGTTAGAAATTCCACCCTCAAACACAAAACAGGTCTGACTGAGTATCGGGCTTCGCGCTATTTTGCACGCTTACCCACCTGCCTTGCCGAATCAGGTTCACTTTCATTGTGTACCTCTAACTTCCTATGGCTTCCTTCGGACCCTGTCGTTGGCCAACAACGCCCTTGCCATTCGGATTATCTTCCCCTCAGTCAGGGTGATTCAGGTTTCTTTCAACCTGACGGGTTTGCCAGCTTCGCTGGGCAAACAAAAAAGAGGCGCAAAAGCGCCTCTTTTTATATCAGGCTTATTGCTTTTCAAGCAGAGCTTCAATGGCCTCGGCGCTAATGGGTCTTGAATACAAAAAGCCTTGAACAAATTCGACATTCAACGATTTACAGTAGTCAGATTGGCTTTGTGTCTCTACCCCTTCCACCACTATCTTCAAATCGAGTTTGTGACCCACGTTTACAATGGCCTCCATCAGGGCGCTGTCGTAGGCGTTTTCAGGCGCGCCTTTTAAGAACGAGCGATCGATTTTTAAATGACTCACGGGGAACTGCTTCAAATAACTCAGTGAAGAGTAGCCAGTACCAAAATCGTCTATCGATATTTCAACACCTAAGTCTCGCTGAGCACGTAAATTTTCCAAAATTGCATTATCCGATTTGATCAGAACGTTTTCAGTAAGCTCTAAACCAATATCTTCAGGCGATAACCCATAATGCGACCGACAGGCAGTTAAACGCTCAAAGAAGGAACTTTTTTCCAACTCTTTGCCTGAAACATTTATATCGATGCGAACTCCTATACCTTTTTGTTTCCATTTTTTCGACTGCTGGCAGGTTTTTTCTAATACCCAACGCCCTATGTCTGCTATCAGTTCGCTGCGCTCAGCAATAGGTATGAAGATATTTGGCGGTACAGCGCTTTCTTCATCCAAAGGGCGCCACCTAAGTAAGGCTTCACAGGATGTAAACTTGCCGGTTTTGACATCTATTTGGGGCTGGAATAAAAGCTCAAATTCGTCCTTTTTCAACGATTCACGTAGACGAGCAGCAATACTTCGCTGCTGCCGCAACCTCTGACTTAACGTCTTGGTAAAAAAGTGGTACCTATTACGCCCTTCAGCCTTCGCTTGATACATAGCCGCATCAGCGTGCTTTAAAAGGTCGTCAATGCCATCCCCATCCCTTGGAAATATGCTAATACCGATACTCGATGTTATGTGTACGCTTTCAGTACTAAGCTCAAAGCTCTTTTTGAAACAGTCGGTAAGCTTTTTTGCGATTTCTTCACACTGAATTTCGTCGGTTATGTTATTCGCAACATAAACAAATTCATCGCCACCAAATCGAGCTAGCATGCCATTTGCGCTATCAATACAGCTAACCAAACGTTTCGCTACTGCTTTTAGCAATTCATCGCCCCATGTATGCCCTAATGTATCGTTAATTTCTTTGAACATATCAAGGTCGATAAAGAACAGCGCAAAGCCTGAGTTGGAATGCGTCACGTCTTCGATAATAGAGATTAACGTCTGTTCAAGCACGCGTCTATTGGGTAAATCGGTCAGTAAGTCAGTAGACGCCATACGCTCGAGCTCTAGACGTATCTCGTGCTGTTCACTTAAGTCAATATCAACACAGTACATCTCTGGCGAGTCCGAACCTTGTTTTAACATTACATGAGACGAAAAAACATGAATGGGTTGCCCGTCCTTTTTTTTCAGCACTAATTCATTAGAGGGAATGGCTTCGTCAAACTCAATCCAACGCTGATGAAATTTAACAACCTCATCTCTCATGAAGTTAGGAATAATGAGGTCCTCAAGCTTTTGACCTAAGGCTTCGTCCTTGCTATAGCCATACATGTCTTCACTTGATTTGTTCCAGTAGATAACGTTGCGGTGCTTATCGTAACCTTGCACCGATACTTTTGGCAGCGCACTAATAAGCTGAAGGAACCGCCGTTCGGCTGCTCCATGCTGTTCAAATAACGGGGGCTCTTGGTATTTTGTTAAGCTCATCTTACTCCCGCGAGTGCTAATTGTTGGATAGCGTCAATGTAAAAAAATGACCACCACCATTTAAGTGTAGCCTATAAAATTTATGCTTAGCGCAAACTAGAGGCAAACCACAAAATAATTGTGACAAAATATACAAAGGAAGCCCTGTCTAGTAGGACATGGTCTATTCATATTACCGTTTGAGGTCTGTCTTTATAGCACCTTTGACTAGGTGTTCGCAGCCGCAGGGCTTTTAAGAGTATACTTCGCTCGATAGCCTCGCTAATAAGTCGAAAAACATTTCAACATGCGACACTTTTTGTCGCAAGCTATCTCTATGCTATGGTGAAGTCATAATCGCAGAAGCCAGTTCGCCACTATGAGTGCATTTCAACGCAAGCTCGACATTCTTCAATTTGTGCCTTCCGCGCCTAGAAAGGTTTCTAGCCGCCAAATTTTTGAGAACTTACAAAACTGCGGCCACCACAACATCGACATGCGCACGGTACAGCGGGACTTAGTCAGCCTAGAAAACATTGGACTATTTGGCTTAGACGTTGATAAGCGTTCGAAACCCTACGGCTGGTTTATTAACGCCAACTTTAAGAAGCTCAACTTAAGCTTAATGGACGGCAATACCGCTCTGGCTTTTAAGGTGCTTGAACAATCCGGTGCTACGCTTCCAAACTCTACACTCAAAGAAATGCAGCCTTACTTTACAAAAGCAAGTCAGGTCTTACAGCAAGACAGTGATTCCTTGCTTACAAACTGGCTAAGGTCGGTGGCCGATTCACAAGTTTCCCAGCCGCTTATACCACCAGAAATAGACGCAGCTTCGTTTGAACGATTAAAAAGTGCGATCTTTTTCAAGAAGCAAATCTCTGCCGATATTAAGCGTATTTTTAGTGGCGGTAATGAAATGGTATGGAAACATTACGACAGAGTTAACCCTATGGGGCTGGTGAAACAGGATGGTCGGCAACTCTTTGTATGTACCTTTGGTTCACTGCACAAAAGGCGCTATGCATTGCCGCTACAATTTATTAGAAACGTTACCGTAACCGATGAAGACTGCCAGCAGGAATTTGGTGAATTAGAAAGTGTCCAGACCCTGTCGGCTAACAACAAAGAAGATATAGAGCTTAAGTTATTGGTTAAAAACAACTCTTTATTTTTACTTCACGGTTATAGGCTAAGTAACGACCAGGTAATTACGCAATCTATTCAGGCAGATAAATCTCTGCTTACCGCCACGGTGAAAGATACTAATAAATTACGCGCTTTCTTAAGAGGTTTAGGCGACAACATAGAGGTCATCGCCCCTCAAAAGCTGAGGCAGTATTTTGTTGAGCTTTCTGAAAGGCTGTACTTCGCTTATCAGGAAAAAGCCGTGCAAAATAATCAGATGTTTACTGACTAAGGTAACTCTCTGCCCTGCAGCCTAACAAAGGCAGGTATATCCAAGTATGCCGCATCTTTTTTTGATGAGCCCGGCACAGATGCTTGCTTCATGGGTATCACATTTTTCTCTTGTTCGAAGTTTTGAATCGTCGAAGGCACACCTGTAGCGATAACCAAGACTTCACCAAAGTGCGGTAATTCTGGCGATAAGGTTACGCCTGTAATAATAAGAGTTTGAGGGCCATCGACTAAAGATTGGAGTGTCGCTAGCATTTCTTCATACATTGCTAAGCTGGGCTCTTCTCTGCACGTAAGCTGCGCAATAACACCTTGCGCCCCGATAATATTCTGCTTATCAACTAATGGGTTTTCTAGAGCATGCTTTAATGCTTTGCTTAATGAACTGTCATCTTCAGCTATACCCACACCTAGCGCAGTGTCTCCCTCTAAAGAAAGAATGTGGCTAAAATCATTGATATCAACATTAATATAGCCAGTATTGGTTAGCATTACGATAATGGCTTCAACAATTCTGTGCATTTGCGTATCACAGTGACGAAATGCAGAGAGAAGGCCTACGGTTTCATCTAGTGCAGAAAGCAATGAATCGTTAGACATCACTAATGTTGCGTTCGCTTTGCTTCGTATTGTCTCTAGTGCGTTCCTTGCAATGTCGCTTCGCTTTCCCCCCTCTGTTTTGAAAGGTAGAGTAACAAAACACATCACATCGATGTCGCTCTCTTTAGCTAAATCAATAAGAATTGGTGATGCACCGCTTCCCGTTCCGCCTCCTAGCCCTGCGATAATGATGATAAGGTCGGCGTCTTCTATTAACGCCTTTAAGGCATCTTTACTCTGAATGGCTGCATCGCTTGCTACACACGGGTCGGCCCCCGCTCCATAACCCTTTGTTGTCGCCTCCCCTATCAATACCACTTCATGATTTGTGCATCTATGCAAAGCGGCGATATCGGTGTTAACAGAGCTAAACCTAATATTTTCATGTGAGCAAAGACTGGCCATGTTGCTTACTGCATTACCGCCACAGCCTCCCACGCCAATAACGTGAATATTAATTTGTTCGGTTCGAATGTTTTGCATGCGCTTACTCTGGAAAACTGACGTTTTGTAAGCATGAAACAACTGTGCGGCAAAAAGTGACGTATAGGATTGGGAGCCGTATATCAGGTGACTGTCGTAACCGCTTTAGACACCAAATTTACTCACGGCTTTATGTTTACTGAACAGCATCACTGCTATCCACATGCTGTGTTGGCCGCTCGACAGCCAGTTTAAGGATATGAATATCAGGTGTTTTGTGGAAAAACTACTAGGCTTTGAGTTTATGAAATTAGGGTACTGAGAAAATAACGTTATATTTTCTTAAAGCAGGATGAAAATGTTTTACTAGGAGAATAAATAGATGGTGCGTCTACCCTGATTCGAACAGGGGACCTCTACCATGTCAAGGTAGCGCTCTAACCAACTGAGCTATAGACGCATAAAAACTGTGTTGCACCAGATAGGTGGGCGAATGCCAGACAACGGCGCGTATAATACTCAGCACCGGCGCTGCCTGCAAGAAAAACTTAACAAAAGCCCGTTCAAGTGACTAATTTCGCAGCAATTCGATTGCTTTTTGTCTTTTAAAGACGCTTACTTACACCATATTAAAGGGTAGCGGCTTAATGGCGTCGACTAGTGTACCGTCGTTCACCGCACGCATAAAATACTCCCCTAACCTATCAGTTTCTTTTAACACCGTTTGCCAGTATTGAATGCGGGTTTTGGCATCAAGCACTTCAAAGTCTTTACGGTCTGGTATTTTACTGTAAGGCAGGTTCGCCACAAATGACGCCGAGGGCACTAACATCACCACATTATCGTAGCTTGAGCGATGCGGTACTCTGTTTTTTAGCCCTTTATCAAACCAACCAGGAATGGGTTTATCGTAAAAGTGAGGGTATAACACTAACCCCTTGTCAGGGCCAAAGGATAAATCGAAGTGGTAGTCAATAATTCCACCGTCGCGATACATGCCAGCTGGCGCCCCTTCTATGTTCTGCACACCTTCTATAACAATAGGAATAGAGCCAGACGCTAATAGCGCACTGTGAATATTGCCTTGGGTTAAATCGTGATATTGCGTTGGGAGCTGATAGGGGTCGTTAATTTCAAAATTCGTATTTGGCGAAGAAAAAATATAGCGGGTGTATAACCGAGAAAGGTTTTTTCGATTTACTGTATTGGCCGCCGCGCTCATAGCAAGGCCAGAAAGCTGCCTAAATTTACTTTCAAAGCGGGTTGCGCCTAAACATTTGGCTACAATAAGGTGCGCCTTAAAACGGGAATTAGACAAGACTTCTTGTTTGCCGGTGTCATTGACCATTTCCTTCAACAGGTCTTCAGCTTTCGCGGTAATTTCCCTTGGGGTAGGTTTGTTACTGCTATAAGTTGTGGTTGAGTACGATGATGCTAGCCGGTTTATTGCGGCAAAGGGGTCGTTTTGCACCGCACAAATTGCGCGAAAAGCACCCGCGGAGGAACCAATGACATGTATTTGATGATTTACATTCGCGAACCACTCGGGAAAAAGTACCCGATCAAGCCCTGCTAAAGTAAACCATTTAGGGCCGCCCGATGCGCCTAAAAAATAACTGAACAGGTCTGGGTTAAACCCATTTTTCATTATAGTTTCACGGGCTTTTTTACCTGCGTATACGTCTAACGGTGCCACTTACATTCCTTGCTATTTTAAAGGGCCAGCATTTATGCATAAAACCCCTTAATTTGACTAATTCGGAGAAATTTAACAGTTAACTAGGTAAAAGTAACCTTCTTGGGCTTTACGCGCCTTCTGCTCAGACCACACCTTTAAACGCGTAAGCGGGGAAAACTAAGGGCTGAGTGCATCTATCACTTTTAGAAATACGCGATACTCATCATCAGTGATATTCTTTAATTGCCTATTTTGCCACGCGACCACCCGCGGTGTGATTTGCTCATACATCGCCACACCTTCACTTGATAATGCAATAAGGCTTGCCCTTTTATCTTCCTCACACATACATTTTAACACAGCGCCCTTGTTCACTAAGCGGTCTAACGCGCGAGAAACTTGCACCTTGTCTAGGCGGGTTGCTGCGGCGATGGCTTTTGCGGTCATATAAGGCTGCTGTGCGTCTTCTTGGCACGTGCCAAGTGTTGCTACAATTCGCCACTCGGGCATTGTAAGCTGGTAAGTGGCATATTCCCTTGCAAGAGAGTCACTTAAGTCGCTAGCCAGCATTGCCACCTTATAGGCAAGCATGTCATTTAATTGCACAGTGTTTCCCTTTCTCTTTCACTTTCTCTTTTTTGTTTATCAATGATGACTTAAAAAGGCGAGTTGACGTAAACCTTACAAAAAGCGTAATAGCTTGGCCCAATATACCTAACTCCTTTAAAGGCTTGGCTTCAATCAACATTGGCTTATCAATTAGCACGACTGTAAACCTAGCTTACCAAAAGCGCCTGCGCATCAAATGCACCACAAACCATCCACCATTGATTTACAATTATTTTACCTCTAGCCTAAAGCATATAGTTTCATTTGTAACTAAATCTATTGCTAAGCGCAGCTAAAGTAGCGCCAATAACGGAAACCTGTATGGATAATTTATCTTATTTAACTGGCTTTAATAACGAGCACGAAACTGAAGCCCTGCCCGGCGCTCTTCCTAAAGGGCAATTTAGCCCACAGAAAGTTAATTATAAGCTTTATGCTGAGCAATTTAGCAGTACCGCTTTTACTGCACCACGGGCAGACAACCGTCGAAGCTGGACGTACCGACTACGCCCTTCTATTGCCATGGGCGACTTTAAAAAAATAGATAATGGCCTTGTGCGCACGGCACCTGAAACGGATATCCCCTGCCCACCCAATGTGATGAGATGGGACCCAATTCCATTGCCTGACAGCGAGTGTGACTTTATTGATTCGCTTGTCACTATCGCCACTAACGGCGACGCTAAAACACAAACGGGTATGGGAATACACTGTTACAGCGCCAATATGGATATGCAAAATCGTGTGTTCTATTCATCTGACGGTGAGATGCTTATCGTCCCCCAATTAGGTGACATGCTGATTACCACTGAGTTTGGAAAGCTTCATGTCTCGGTAGGTGAAATAGTGGTGATCCCTCGCGGTGTACGCTTTGCTGTCAAACCATTAGGCGGCCCCATACGGGGTTACATTTGTGAAAATTACGGGCATCCGTTTGTTTTACCAGAACGCGGCCCTGTTGGTGCTAACGGCTACGCTAATCAGCGGGACTTTTGCTATCCCACGGCGTGGTTCGAGGATAATGACACGCCACACACCATGGTAAACAAGTTTTGCGGCAACCTATTTGAGGCCCCCCTTGATCATTCTCCGTTTGACGTAGTGGCTTGGGTAGGTAACTCTGCACCTTACAAATACAACCTATCGCGCTTTAACGTAATAAACACAGTAAGCTTTGATCACCCCGACCCCTCGATTTTTACTGTGCTGACTTCCCCATCCGATCTTGAAGGCACAGCTAACGTTGACTTTGTTATCTTCCCACCGAGGTGGATGGTAGCCGAGAACACCTTCCGTCCACCCTATTATCATAGAAATGTGATGAGTGAGTTTATGGGGCTAATAGAGGGCATGTACGATGCAAAAGAGCATGGTTTTGTGCCGGGCGGGATGAGCTTGCATAATTGTATGACGCCCCATGGCCCTGAAGCTGAAGTGTTCGATAAGGCATCGAATGCCGAACTTACTCCCCAGCGCTATGAAAACACCCTAGCGTTCATGTTTGAATCTCGTTATCCCATTGCGCCACGGCGTTTGCTATGCATAGCGACTTCGCAGAATGATTATCTTTCTTGCTGGAAGGGCCTACAAAACACTACGATGGTGAAAAGTAGTACTCCACGATACCTGTACGGATTTGTGAACACCTTGCACAATACGCAAATCTATTATTGACTACTAAAATCATACGGTTAGGAAAAATACGCCTCCCCTAACCGTATGTTTGACGTACCGCTGAAAACAAAACGTTACAGCTGTTCTTTCCATCCTAAAAATGTGTTGCGCCTACCTCTATTGCTTGCATTTTCACTACAACCTTACAATCAGCTAACAATTATAAAATATGATTTACGTTGAGGATGTATTGCTATGGCTGATTTATTTGAAAACCCAATTGGGTTAGATGGGTTTGAGTTTTTAGAATTCACAGCGCCTGAAAAGGGCATGTTAGAGCCTATCTTTGAAGCGATGGGCTTTACCCTTGTTGCTCGCCACAAATCGAAAGACGTAGAGTTGTGGCGTCAAGGCGATATCAACTTATTGAGCAATTATGAAAAGAACTGCCATGCCGCATACTACGCAGAAGAGCACGGCCCATCAGCATGCGGGATGGCTTTTCGCGTAAAAGATTCACAGCATGCCTACAAAGAAGTGCTGGCCCGTGGTGCACAGCCAATGGACACCTACACAGGGCCAATGGAACTTAAACTGCCTGCCATTAAAGGTATTGGTGGTGCCATGCTTTACCTTATCGACAGGTATCAAGGTGAAAACACCATATACGATATTGACTTCAACTGGATTGAAGGCGTTGACCGCCACCCCGAAGGCTGTGGCTTCCATACCCTGGATCACCTTACCCACAATGTGTATCGAGGGCGCATGGATTTCTGGGCTGGCTTCTATGAAAAGCTATTTAACTTCAGAGAAATTCGCTATTTCGATATTAAAGGTGAATATACTGGGCTGCTTTCAAAAGCAATGACCGCACCTGATGGCAAAATCCGTATTCCGCTAAACGAAGAAGCCGTGGGCGGTGGTGGCCAAATTGAAGAGTTTTTAATGAAGTATAACGGTGAAGGCATTCAGCACATCGCGTTTGCTTGTGATGATTTAATTGCGTGTTTAGATAAGCTTAAGGCAAAAGGCATGAAGTTTATGACACCGCCACCAAATACGTATTATGAAATGCTTGAAGACCGCCTTCCAGGGCATGGCGAAAATGTAGATGAATTACAAAAGCGCGGCATTTTATTAGACGGCACAACGGAAAATGGCGAGCCTCGATTGCTGCTTCAAATTTTCTCTGAAACGGTTTTCGGCCCTGTTTTCTTTGAATTTATTCAACGTAAGCAAGATGATGGCTTCGGCGAAGGTAACTTCAAAGCACTGTTTGAGTCTATTGAACGCGACCAAGTAAATCGCGGAGTTTTAAACAAATAGCTCTTAAGCAAATGGTGAATTTGTCGTCACGATGCATTTACGAGAGATGCATTTACGAGAGATGCATTAACGAGAGAAGCAAAATGCTAGCCTAGCTAAGCTTAGCAGCATTAAGGCCGTTTTCTCGTTAAACCTAAGATAAAAATAAAGGCAGTACATCGCAAAGATGCACTGCCTTTACTTCAAAAAAGCCCTAGTAAATGCAATGACTAAGCTTTGGTTTCAACCCTGCCCTTTTTCATATAGTGCACACGCCGCTCCGCTTGGATCAATGATTACGCAGAAGCTGTCGTTTCCATGGTGCCGGACTTCACCCACCTGTTTGCCCCCTTTATCAACAACCGCACGTAGGGCATTATCTAAGCTTTCAACAGTAAAGTAGTTAATCCACCCGCTTGGGTAATTTTCATTCACCCCGCGCTTATGACAAATGCCGCCTACTGGCGTACCGTCGCTTTTCATCATGACGAAGTCACTGTATCCGCCCATGTCGATTGCTTCCTTCTTCCAGCCCATAACAGCCTCGTAGAAGCTCACAAGCTCGTCGGCATTTTCTGTTGTAATATCACACCATGACGCATCTGACATCGTCTTATCCTCTTGTCGTTATACTTATAGGCGCAACTCGCTTTTTTAGGCGTTTATTATTGCGCTAGTGATGTTGACGTTGCCCGTTTTAAAAATAGCTTGCAGTGGCTGTTACTTCAAAACTTGCGTCATAATTATGCTTAGGCACTAATAAAACTTAGCTCATTTTTCTAAAATGATCGCAGGTTGTTTGCTATTTTTTTTGGCATCAATTCCCTATAAAAGAGACCGTTGTCAAGGGAAGAAATTGCAAAAAGACCAAACATTTTTTATTTTAATGGTAGACACAGCCTGTGGAAAATGCTTGCATTTTTGATAATGTTATCCACTGACCATTGTTTGTACAGTTTATTTTATTACTTATTATCAAACACTTAGAATAAGACCCCAAACTACTCAACAAACTTATCCACAGATTAAGTGGATAACACGTGGCACTTGCTCACAGTTAATGGTTTAATGTGAATATCTTCGACGTATTCTTTTTTTCGGTTTCTCATGCCCAAACAAACACTTTTAGTCAGAGAATCTTTATTCACTATTCACAGCTTAGATCCGCAAAGCGATATCCCGGCCTCAGTTCTAAACAGCCCGCTTTTTTTCCTAGGTAAAACAGAAGATGAATTGTCTATTGTCGTTCCTGACTCAATCAAGGTAGATTCCCTTGATAGTGATGAAGGTTGGCGAGCCCTTGAACTATTGGGGCCGTTACATCTGTCAATGGTTGGAATTATGGCACAAATTGGTGATGTACTTGCCTCTGTGAAGGTTGCTATCTTCGTTGTGTCCACATTCGATACTGACTTTTTCTTAGTAAAAGACAACAAATTGAAAGACGCAATCAACGCTTTGAAAAAAGCGGGTTATTCGGTGAATGTGGACAACTAACCCCGTGAACGCCAAACAATTACAATATGCCCCCGATACATTCTCGAAACAGTTTGAAACACTGACCCCGTTTTCCGGGCAAGTCGTTCCACTTGCCCAAACGGACGACCCGTTTTTTAAAAACGGTTACATGGGGCCAGGTGCTGCGGTAACTTCTACCTCCAACACCATAGTTGCGCCTTTTGTTGGTAAAGTACTCAATGTTTCGCCACTGGACTATGCTATTGATATACAGTCAAAAGTGGGGTTAAAGTGCCGAATAAAATACGGTGGTGACACATGTCACCTTCATGGCGCACAGTTTAAGTGCGCCCTTAAGCGCGGCGACACTTTTAACGTCAGTCAAACACTGTTTACTGTAAATTCGGCCTGGCTTAAGCAGCAGGGTGTCAGCAATGTTTGTGCGCTCACTTTGCTTAATGCTAATGCCCTCATTGGCATAGTGCCTACCCGTCAGAAGTTCGTAGACGCGGCTACCGACCCGCTTTTAACCCTTTACCTTTAAAAACACATCGCAAGTCAGTTTATCATCGTATCAACAGCTTGTATGATGTACGACAAAGTTTAACTAACCCTAGTGGCGCATTGCTTCTAAAGCATGATTAAAGCGCGATGGGGTTGCGTCATTGCGTAGATCGCGAAGCGCGGTCTCACCTTTTAGATACAACAAGTAATACGGAAGCATTCACATGAGCACAATCCTTTACGGGATCCCAAACTGTGACACCATTAAAAAAGCGAAAAAATGGTTAACCGAGAACGATATTCCGTTTTCATTTCACGACTATCGTAAAGACGGCATAGATAACAACTTTCTTTCACGTGCAGAAGCTGAGCTAGGTTGGGAAACCATGCTAAACAAGCGCGGAACGACGTTTCGCCAGTTAGAAGAACAAGAAAAGGCAACATTGAATAAAGATAAAGCCCTTGCTTTGCTTGAACTTCACCCAGCCATGGTTAAGCGCCCTATCCTTTTTCACAACAATACCTTCCACATTGGTTTCAAACCGGCACAGTATGAGGAAATATTTTGTTAAACGACTCTGTTATTGACATTGCAAAGCAATTAATTAACCGCCGCTCCGTTACGCCTGAAGATGCCGGCTGCCAAGAAGCCATGTGTGAATTTTTAGGGGCACTTGGCTTCGACAATGAAACCATGGTGTTTGAAGATACCACTAACTTGTGGTCTCGCCGAGGCAAAGAGGGCCCGGTGTTTTGTTTTGCAGGGCACACCGATGTAGTGCCAAGTGGCCCAGAAGACGCGTGGAAAACCCCGCCATTTACTGCCACTGAAGTGAACGGTTACTTACATGGTCGTGGGGCAGCAGATATGAAAGGCAGTCTTGCTGCTATGCTTGTTGCCACTCGTGAATTCGTTAATCAGTATCCGCAGCACAAAGGTAGCATTGCTTATCTTATTACCAGTGACGAGGAAGGCCCCTTTATTAATGGCACAACCCGCGTTATTGATACCCTTGAAGCACGCAATGAAAAAATTGATTGGTGTATTGTTGGCGAGCCCTCGTCTACCGATGAAGTGGGCGACATCGTGAAAAATGGCCGTCGAGGCTCGTTAACCGGTGACCTGGTGGTTAAAGGTGTGCAGGGTCACGTTGCTTACCCGCATTTGGCGAAGAACCCCGTTCATAGCGCTATGGCCGCCTTAGATGAGCTGGCCAAATCCCATTGGGATAACGGTAACGATTTCTTCCCGCCCACGAGCTTTCAGATCTCAAATATTCATGCGGGTACTGGCGCGGGTAACGTGATCCCAGGCGAACTGCACGTTTGCTTTAACTTCCGTTTTTCAACAGAGGTAACCGATCAGATATTGATTGAGCGGGTAACCACTATTCTTGATGCCCATGAATTAGATTATGACATTAAGTGGACGTTTAACGGCCAGCCATTTTTAACCGACACCGGTGCGCTGTTAGACGCCACACAAGGTGCGATAGAGGCCGTTAAAGGTACGCCGACTGTGCTATCTACCGCAGGCGGTACATCAGACGGTCGGTTCATTGCACCAACGGGTGCACAGGTCATAGAGCTAGGGCCAGTAAATGCCACTATTCACAAAATTGACGAGTGCGTAAAAATGGCCGACTTAGAACAGCTTGCGGATATGTATTTCGGTATCCTTGAGCGCTTGCTAGCCAACTAGCGTAGGCTGTTGACCATGACTACCGTTACAGAAAAAGCGTGGCTGGGCCAGCTTAATGAAGATTTAGTTGATGCAGGTAACGGCCACAGGCTTCACATCGATGTGATTTCCCCTTTTCTGGCTATGCAAGATGCCGCACACAAAGACGGGATAGACCTGCAGCTTGTCAGCAGCTATCGCGACTTTGACCGGCAGACCGCTATTTTCAACCGCAAGTGGACAGGAAAGGCTCAACTGCTTGATGTTAACGGTAGTCTCTTGTCGTTTGATAGTTTACGTGATGACGAAAAGCTCCACGCTATTCTTACATGGTCTGCCTTACCCGGTGGGAGTCGTCATCACTGGGGTACCGACATTGACGTGTATGACAGGGCATCTGTTAAGCATTGGGGTGGTCAATTCAATCTTGTAGAAACTGAATACGAGGCTGGCGGCCCTTGTTACGCTCTAGCCTGCTGGCTTGGTGAAAATATGTCGCGTTTTGGTTTTTATCGGCCGTTTTCAGTAAGCCGTGGTGGCGTGGCAGCAGAACCTTGGCACTTAAGCTTTAAAGAGACCGCCGATACGTTTGAAAAAGCAAGAAATTTACAAGGTTTAACCGCTGCTATTGAGCAAAGCGACATAGAAGGTAAATCGTGTATTTTGTCGCAGCTGCCCACACTGTATAGTCGGTATGTTTTAAACAACGGCGTTTCGCCAACGGAAACTGTATGAGTACAACTTGGGTAGTTATAATCATTGTATTAGTGTTAGGTGTGGTAATTGGCAATATCACGCTGCTGAAATACAGTGCGAAGTTTAAATTTCCAACGCCCTCGAAACCGTTTGATGATGTTGAAGAGTCGCACAGCGATAACCCCCCGTCGTCTGCTGATACGTTATCCGACACCCAACCCGGTGATAACCCCACGGCTAACTCGCCAACGTCTGAGCGTAATAATGGCACAAGCACTATCAGTGACGATGCGCTAAATAGCCTAAACAGCCACAGCGACAAGGCTAAAAAGTAACCCCCCTCCTTACTCAACTATTCACTTGTACTCACAGGGTACTGTGAATGGTTGGAGTTCTGGACCATGGAAGGCTTGCTCGCCAAAGGCGATATTCGCAACAACACCACTATCACTTTTTATTTAATCACACTCTAAGAGGTTCTAGACGTGTCTCAAAGTAAATCTTTACTGGCTAATATCGGCGTACAAGTTGTTATTGCCATGATCATCGGCACCGCCGTAGGTGCTTTTATGGGTCACAGCGCCGCTATGTTTGCCCCCTTAGGCGCAATTTTTATTAACCTCATTAAGATGTTGGTTATCCCACTGGTTGCGGTTGCGCTTATTTCGGGCGCTGCGGGTTTAGGTAACAGTACCAACGCAGGTAAAGTGGGCTTTTCAACCCTTGCCTATTTCGCGTTGACATCCGCGCTAGCCGTGGCGCTTGCGCTGATTATGGGTGAAATTTTCAAGCCTGGTGTGGGTATCGATGTTTCATCTGTAGAGGGAATGTTTTCTGGCGAGTACGCGTCGAAAGGCGAGCTGCCATCGTTTTGGGCGACGGTGACGGGCATGATACCTACTAACGTCTTTGCTTCTCTAACCAATGCGAATATTCTTCAAATTCTAGTGTTTTGCCTGTTCTTTGGCCTTGCCCTTTCTAAGCAGCCTAAAAAGAACCGCGAGCCTATTCTTCAGGGCGTAAACACCATTGTAGATGCGATGGTATGGATGATTAACTGCGTTATGAAAATTGCCCCTATCGGTGTATTTGGCCTAATGGCCGAAGCGGTCGGCACCTTTGGCTTTAGCGCACTTATGGTTGTCTTCAAGCTTTTCTTAGTCTTTATCGCCGCTATTCTCGTTTTTGGTTTTGTCATTTACCCACTGTTAGTACAGCTGTTTACCAAAACCTCTGCCAAGTCGTTCTTAGTGGCAATGAAAAAGCCTCAAGCGGTGGCGCTTTCTACCGCGTCATCTATGGCCACCCTGCCCGTCACTATGAATACGGTAGAAAACGAACTGGGCGTAAGAAATGCAACTGCGTCGTTTGTATTACCTTTAGGGGCCACGATAAACATGAGCGGTAATGCTATTTACTATGGCTTAGTTGCCGTGTTTTTCGCTCAGCTTTTTAATATCGACTTATCCATGGGGGCTTACGTTGCCATTATCCTTACTTCAACCTTAGGCGCCGTGGGACAAGCTGGCGTACCAGGCCCGTCTTTTCTTGTGGTTGCGGTACTCCTAGCCGCCGGCATTCCTATTGAAGGCTTACCACTTTTATTCGCTCTCGACCGTATTTTCGACATGATTCGTACTGCGCTTAATATCACTGGCGACGCAGCGTGCGCAGTCATTATCGATAACATTGCTATTGAAGCGTCTGACCTTACTGAAAGTGAGGTGAAGCAAAGCTAACCGTGCGTTATTTAGCGGGCATAAAAAAGGTGGCCTATCGGCCACCTTGTTATTTTAGAGCTAGTCAGCGCAAGCGCACGTTTCTAGGTACGCGCTTTTTATCTTGTCTCGAATGGTCGCGGTTAAAACTACAGCGGGCTTGTTTTAACCGCTGTGCCGCTAATACTTACCATCAGCATACTGCCTTTATCACCAATGACTTGATAATCTAAATCGATACCTACAACAGCGTTTGCTCCCATGCTTCTTGCTTCATGTTCTAACTCAGTAAAAGCAAGCTTACGCGCTGTGGTTAGCTCTTCTTCGTAAGAGCCAGAGCGACCACCCACAATATCTCGAATAGAGGCAAATAAGTCTTTAAATACGTTTGCGCCCATTACCGCTTCACCGACAACAATGCCGTAGTATGCATCGATTTTATGCCCTTCTAGCGTGGGGGTTGTTGAAACAATCATAGGTAACTCCTTTTAATAAAACCCGTTTTTTCACAAATTCAAGCCATTACAATACGCTTTACGCGTTTTGTTCAAACCATTCTCTAATAGACGCTACGCGAGCTTGGGCGTCACTTGTCTCGTAAGCCACCGTTGGCTGGTTACCCCATACCGGCTTAGGCCACGCGCAATCGGTATCAAACCTAGCAACGTGGTGAACATGTAACTGACGCACCACATTGCCCAATGCGGCCACGTTTAGCTTAAGCGGTGAGAACAAATTCATCATTGCTTTCGATGCAAGCGCAGACTCTTTAAGTAAGGTAATTTGCTCTTTTTCAGTTAAGTCGATAATTTCCGCAATATCATTTTTCATTGGTACTAATATTAACCACGGAAATTGTCTGTCGTTCATTAACAGTACACGACATAGAGAAAGATCGCAGACAAAAAATGTATCATTGTGTAAACGGCTATCAAGACTAAACATCTAGCTTTTCCAGAGTAGTAGGCACTACCGTGAGTAGTGCGCGCTGCCCAATAGCAACCTTTGCATTGGGGAATACAATCGCTTCACCGTCTTGCTCGGCTACGTAGTCTGTACCTGGCTCTGATGCCAATACCGTGCCTTTTGGATAATCAGTAAAGTTAGGTGTATCGTCGTCAAAGTGCAGTTTAAAGGCTTCTTCATTGCGGTTAATGACCTGATTAACCCGGTAAATATCAAGTTCGCGAATGTCTACCGAAGGGGCATAGTTTTCTTGCGTGATCAGTTGCGTAATGGCCTGTTTGGCATCTTCAAAGCGGCGCATATCGTTTTGTCCAAACGGACGAACTTTTCCTAACTCGACGGTGAACGCATGAGCATTGAACAGGTGCGACGAGAAATAGCTAAAAGTGGTGGTTGGACTTTCAGAAAGCAAAATTGTTTTTACCCCACAAGCCGACAAAAACGCAAGCTGACCTTCGCTGTGAACTCTGTCGTGTAAATACGGGTATACCGCAAACTTTTCATTCTTTGATGCACGGATAGCGGTATGTAAGTCGTAGTGGTAACGCTCTCCGTCAGCCGCTTCAAAAAAAGACGCAACGGCCTCTTCTAACTGCTTAGCACGAACACGTTCTTGGTTAACTAAGCCTTCACCTTTTGAGTGAGCCCCGCTGAACAAGCGATTCATATTTTCTTCAACAAATCGCTCCGCAATATCCATGGCGGGTAGATTACCGAATAAAAAAAGCACGTCGTGAGACAGTACTAGTGTGCCAGTTAAAATACGTTTTACTAGGTCATCACATATTTCAATAGGCGCCGTTTCGTTACCGTGAACGCCACACGATAAAACGATACGCTTGGTGTGCTCACTGTTCGTTTGCGCAGAGAAACTGATAATTCCAGGCCCTGAAATTTGCACACCTATGCCGTTTGACAGGTCAAATTGTAGAGGTTGTTCAAATAGTGCGGGTTCCCGGCGAGATAGTGTTAAAAATTCGCCACTTTCGATAAGTTCTTGCATGAAGTTCTGCATATAACCAGTCTAATCTAGAATAAACACAGTTTAACGAGGCACAGGGCTAAAATCACGCGTTCTCAGGGATTTATTACAACCGCCTGTAAGCAATATACAACGCTTTAACGTGATTAATTAAGGCGCTGCAGTATCTTTTTCGCAGATAAATAGTAGAGAAAGGGCTAGAAAACGCGCGGAGCGAGCAGGTAACTCAACGGGGGCAGAGAAGAGACTAGGCTTTTCCTCGCGCAGGAGAGTTACCCACAATAATTTCTTGCTGAGCAAGGGCAACAAAGCTTTTAAAAGGAATAGCGCGAGAGAACAGGTAGCCCTGCCCCTGAGCAACACCAACCTCTCTTAATATATGAAGTTGCTCTATGGTTTCAATACCTTCGGCAACCACGCTACAGCCTTTAGCATGACCTATCACTTTTGCGGCTTCGATAATAGCGCGGTTAACAGGGTGAGCTTCTAACTCCATGACAAACGACTTATCTACTTTAAGAGCATCTAAATCTAAATCGCGAATGTAGGCAAGATTAGAATAGCCTTTTCCAAAGTCATCGACGGAGACCGACACGCCAAAGCTACGTAACTCGTCTAGCTGCTTTTTCACCATAAGTGAATTTGATAACGCCACGTCTTCGGTCAACTCTAACTCTATGAGCGTTAAGGGCATGGCGTAAGTTTCGCTTAGCATGGTAAGCGTGGGCACTAACTGATTGTCGTAAAGCTGGGTAGGCGAGATGTTAACGGATAAGACAATAGGCATTTTCAAAGCGTTAAGCTCTACTAGCGCTCTGAAAGCCTGTTCAAGAGTCCAGTAGCCCAGCTCGTTCATCATGTTATACGACTCTGCCGCTTCGATAAGCGGGCCGGGAAATAGTACACCATCAAGGGGGTGGTTCCATCTCAGTAAGCACTCTGCCCCTATCACCTCAAGCGTAGCTAAATTCACTTTAGGTTGATAATAAAGTTCAAGTTCATTTTGGGCTAAGGCGCGCTTTAAGTCGGCTTTCAGTGCTAAGCTTCTACCCGTATCTGCCTTATCTGTTTTGGTCAGTGCGAAGTAGTTTTCGTACTTATTTTCTTTGGCTTGTTTTAACGCGGTTTCTGCTCGAGACACAAAGCGGGTTATTTCAAACTCCCGTTTATCACTGCATACCACACCCACATTAAAGTCTGCGATGAAGGCTGTACCTTCGTAGTGCATAGGGGTTTTAAAATGTTCGACTAGACGTTCGAACATTTTACGCATTACGCCTTCGTTACTCTCATTGGGGAAAACAATACCAAACACATCCCCGCTAATGCGACCAATGTAAACTGATTGTCCAAATAGAAGCTGTATACGGTTGGCAATTTCCAGTAAGAAGCGATCGCCAACATGTATGCCCAGACTGGTTGTTACATCAGAAAAGCGCACCACATCCACCAGCATCAAAGAAATAGCGCCGCTACGAGACGCCTGTTTTGAAATGCTGTCAATAAACGCATATCGATTTGGAATGGTTGCCAGTGATGTATGTTGGCTCATGATGTTTTCCTTGAGCTTTACGCTTCGAGGTACTAAAAACAACTGCTTATATAAAACCATGGCGTTACGGATGGCGCAACGACAGTTACGTATTAATTTGCATACCCGCTTATACCATGAAACAACATTTTTTTATATTTGATTAACTAATGGTAAGAATGGGCAAAAAACCTGTTGTTAGTGCATATTCACAGCAAGTTCGCTTAATTTAAAGCAATAAAAAAGCCCGACAAGTTTATCACCGCCGGGCTATTTCTTTCTCGTTCTGCGATTAGCTTTCTATCTTACACGACGAAAGTTTCCAAACGCGATCTACGTAGTCACGTATTGAGCGATCTGAGGTAAATTTACCCATTTTAGCCGTATTAATTATCGCCATTTCCGCCCAGCGCTCTTTGTCGCGGTAAGCAGCATCTACTGCAATTTGTGCGTCAGAGTATGCGCGGAAATCTGCAAGTACCATGTACGGGTCGCCATTATCAAGTAAGCTTTGCTTAATAGATACTAACGCCCCTGGTTTGCCCGGCGTAAAGTAATCGGTTTCTAACCAATCCAGTACCGCTTTAATTTCAGGGTCTTTGTAGTAGTAGTCGTGAGGGTTGTAACCCGTCGCTTTAAGCTCGTTCACCTCTTCTACTGTTAAACCGAAAATAAAGATGTTGTCGTCGCCTACTTCTTCAGCAATTTCAACGTTAGCTCCATCTAGTGTACCGATAGTCACTGCACCGTTAAGCGCTAACTTCATGTTACCTGTACCCGATGCTTCTTTACCTGCTGTACTGATTTGTTCAGACACATCAGCCGCTGGAATCATCTTCTCAGCTAGCGATACACGGTAGTTCGGCAAGAACGCAATTTTAATCTTGTTGTTTACGCGAGGGTCGTTATTAACCTTGTCAGCCACTTTGTTAATTGCGTAGATAATGTCTTTAGCAAGCTTATAACCCGGTGCGGCTTTCGCGCCAAATACGAACACGCGAGGGTGCATATCGTAATCTGGGTTTTCCAGAATACGACGGTACAACGCCATAATGTGTAGTAACGCTAAATGTTGACGCTTGTACTCGTGAAGTCGCTTAATTTGCACATCAAAAATGGCATTTACGTCTACTTCTAAGTCTAGCGACTTGCGAATTTCATCAGCCAACAGTTCCTTGTTCTCCAGCTTCACTTTCATGAACTGTTTTTGGAACGTTTTATTCGTAGCAAACTTCGTTAAACCCTGAAGTTTATCTAAATCTCGCGGCCAATCATCGCCAATTTTCTTATCAATCAACTTAGAAAGCGCAGGGTTACAGGCCTTCAACCAACGACGAGGCGTAATACCGTTTGTCACGTTAGTTAGCTTACCTGGGTACAATTCGTCGAACTCAGGGAATAGCGACGATTTAACCAAGCGTGAGTGCATCTCTGCGACACCGTTCACTGCAAATGAGCCGATAACAGATAGATGACCCATACGTACCATCTTCTCGTTACCTTCTTCGATAATTGAAAGTTTCGCTTTCATTGCATTGTCGCCCGGCCATTTCTTATCAACCTCGGCCATGAAGCGGTGGTTGATTTCGTAAATGATCTCAAGGTGACGTGGAAGGATCTTCTCAATCATACGTGCCGGCCACTTCTCAAGTGCCTCTGGCAATAGGGTATGGTTTGTGTACGCAAATACCTTAGTACAGATACCCCATGCTTCATCCCAACCAAGCTCTGCGCGGTCAACAAGAATACGCATTAGCTCTGGTACTGAAATGGCGGGGTGCGTGTCGTTAAGCTGAATCACGACCTGATCTGCAAAGCGGCTCCAGTCATCACCGTGGGCTCGCTTATAACGGCGAATAATATCCTTCAGTGAGCACGAGCAGAAGAAATACTGCTGAATTAGGCGTAGTTCTTTACCCGCTTCAGTTTCATCATTCGGATAAAGTACTTTAGAAATGGTTTCTGCCTGCACGTTCTCGCGCTGTGCATCAACATAACCACCTGCGTTGAACACGTCCCAGTTGAAGTAACCAGAAGATTCTGACTGCCATAAACGAAGCACGTTTACGGTTTTACCTTCATAACCTACAACAGGAATATCCCAAGGCACACCTTTTACAATTGAACCTGGGTGCCATTCTTTAAGAACGCGGCCGTTTTCACCGTATTTGGTTTCAACGTAACCATAGAGCGATACTTCTTGAATAGATTCTGGGCGGCAAATTTCCCACGGGTTACCATAGTCGCGCCAGCTGTCGGGACGCTCAATTTGCGCACCGCTTTTAATTTCTTGACGGAATAGACCATTTTCATAGTGGATACCATAACCAATGGCAGGTAATTCCATGGTGGCGAGTGAGTCTATGAAACACGCTGCAAGTCGGCCCAAACCGCCGTTACCCAGAGCCATATCTGGCTCTTCTTCAAGGATATCTGAGATTTCTACGCCCAGCTCTTTCAGAGCTCCACTTGCTACATCGAATAAACCAAAATTTTGCAGGTTGTTTGATAACAAACGTCCCATCAAGAATTCAGCAGAAAAATAGTGGACAGCACGGGTGTCATTGAGATAGTGACTTTTTTGAGTTTTGCGCAGTCCTTCGAGTACTTGCTCTTGAATTGCCGCACACGTTGCTTTCCACCAAGCGTGATTATTCGCCTTGTTTTCGTCAGTACCTAGCGTGCAGTGTAAGTGTTTGATAACCGCAGACTTAAAAGCTGCCTTATCGATAGCTGGAGAGGGTTGCGTTTTGGTCGCTTTTGCGTTCATTTTGCGTCTCACTCTTAATGTAAGCGGTGCTTTCACACCAAAAACGTAATTTAATTACAGAATATCTTAAGAATATGACAGCAATATAGCAGTACTAAAACGATTATGTTGTAATTATTTTGTTAAAATTACAAAAAATCGCATGAATTCGTATGCACTCATGCGATTTTTAACATTATTGTTACAAAAATACGCGAAAAGCGATTTATTTTTGAGCTTATTTAATGATTTTACCGACTAACGCTTCAGCTTCGGCAATAAGTTCTTGTAAGTGACTTTCACCATTGAAGCTTTCGGCATAGATCTTATAAATCTGTTCAGTGCCAGACGGTCGTGCGGCAAACCACCCATTTTCGGTAGATACTTTAACGCCGCCTATAGCTGCGTTATTGCCTGGCGCATGCGTTTGCACACTAGTAATAGGCTCGCCTGCTAGCGTATCGCTTGTTACTACAGATGCGTCCATGGCCGAAAGTTTTTGTTTTTGCTCAAGAGTTGCCGCTACATCAACTCGACTGTACACCGGTGCAGCAAACTTTTCGGTTAGCGCTTTATAGTGTTCGCCAGGGTCTTTGCCCGTTACCGCCAATATTTCTGCCGCAAGTAAACAAAGAATAAAGCCGTCTTTGTCTGTCGCCCACGTACTGCCGTTGCGCTCTAAGAAAATACCGCCGGCACTTTCTTCGCCAGCAAACCCTATTGTGCTGTTCGACAAACCCTCTACAAACCACTTAAAGCCTACTGGCATCTCTGCTAACGGTTTATCAAGGCTATTGGCCACGCGGTCAATCATGCTGCTCGACACTAACGTTTTGCCAATATTAAGGTCGCTCGGCCAGTCTGGGCGATGGGTATAGAGATAATTAATCGCTACCGCTAGATAGTGATTAGGGTTCATTAGCCCTGCGCTTTTACATACGATTCCGTGACGGTCAAAGTCAGGGTCGTTCCCCCACGCTAAATCGAAATTATCTTTTAGCTCGATAAGCCCTGCCATTGCGTAAGCTGACGAACAGTCCATACGAAGCTTGCCGTCTTTATCGCGACGCATAAAGCCAAACTGCGGGTCGACAGCGTCGTTCACAACTGTGATATCAAGGCCATACTTTTGTGAAATACGTGACCAGTATCCTACCCCTGCGCCCCCTAACGGGTCGGTACCTAATTTTAAATTGGCATTTGCAATGGCCTCCATATCAATGACCCGTGCTAAATCATCAATATAAGGTTCCATAAAGTCTTCTTCACGAACCAACTTACGGGCCGTGGCCTGGCGAATATCAATTCGCTGAACGTCTTTATTACCATCGGCAATTAATGCATTGGCACGTTCTTGTATTTGCTTAGTTACGTCACTGTCAGCCGGGCCACCGTGAGGAGGGTTATATTTGAAACCACCGTCTGACGGCGGGTTATGAGAAGGGGTGATGACAATACCATCGGCCTTATCAGCATTCCCTGCGCGGTTGTAACGGATAATAGTACGAGAAATGACGGGCGTAGGCGTATACCCCATACTTTCGTTATCTGCACGTTGTATGACAACATCAACGCCGTTGGCACACAGCACTTCAATAGCGGTTATCATGGCAGGCTCAGACAGCGCGTGGGTATCTTTACCAACAAATAGCGGGCCGCTAATGCCTTCTTGCTTGCGATATTCAACCAATGCTTGGCAAATTGCACTGATATGGCTATCGGTGAACGTGGCATTAGACGCGGTACCTCGGTGGCCTGAAGTGCCAAAAGAAACGGCTTGCCCTGGGTCATTCATATCCGGCTTAAAGCTATAATATTGGCTTACTAGCTGCGCTACGTTAATAAGCTGTTCTTTTGCTGCATGCTCTCCGGCCTGCGGATGTAGTGCCATGAAAAAGTCCTTATTTAGAAGTCGTGTTGAGGTTTAATAACCTAATTACTTACCCTCTGATGTAAAACGCGCTGTTACCGTCTCAACAACATCGGGCTGATAACCCAAGTTACGCAAAACTTGTTCCAGCATATTCGTTTTCTTGGCAGTATTGTTGTTTGTTACTACCCAGAAAGGGCTATCGGGAATGGCTTTAGGGTTTGTACTGCTGCCATTTTCAAGCAAGGCTTCTTTACTTGTTGCAAAGTACGTACGGTTTTTACCTTTGATACTTTCTACGCTAGAGAAGTTTTCTGCATTAAGCTTGTGCGCTGCACTTAAAACAAACAGAAACTGATCGACCCGTTTAGTAAACGTGGCTAACGCATCTTTAGATACAGCATCAAGAATGTCGCGCTTGTTGTGGGTTTCTGTTTCTACCGACGATGCCACGGTCGACGACGCTTTTGTAGCAGGCTTGGCTGGGGCTTTTGTTGCCGCCGCTCTCACAGGTGTTTTCTTCGCCGTCGTTTTCGCGGTAGTTTTTCTCGCCGCGGGTTTGGCTGGCGCTTTTTTAGCAGTACTCACAGTTTGAGCCTGAGCCTTCGGTGCAGCCTTGACTTCAACACTGGGCTCGTTCGTTTTCTCTTCCCCACCAGCGCTTTTTATTTCACTTGTTTTTGCTTGGTCTGAAGCGTCACCTTTTGATTCGTTACCGCTTGCTTCAGCGCTGCCTGATATTGCGCCGTCTTCTGGTAACAGTAAACGTCTTAAAATTTGTGATGCACTCTCACCAATATGCTTAGTCTGGCTGGCGATGAAGGCATATAAATCGTCATCTATTTCAATGCTTTTCATAACTACTTCCTTTTTAAGAGGCACCATTATAGACAACACAGATAAACTACGCAGCACTTAATAACAGTTGTTTTAGGGTTTCCTAAGTAGATTACGCGAATACTTTGCCATTTCCCTATTCACACGTGTTTAATTCTTTCGCGTTTTATTGAATCTATTACGTTATATACCTGCGTATAAAAATTAACAGGCAATACAATAGAAAGCTTTAAGCTATCGTTGCTACTATTAAATTTAAGCAGAGATCGCTTACACGCAGATATATTTCATTGTGACAAAGAATGTTTAAACAAAAGTGACAGTTTTATGCGCCAAGAACTAAAAAAGGTACAGCAGGCTCTTAATCAGAAGATTATTGGTAAAGACCACCAGTTAACACTGGCAATTACCTGTTTACTGGCAAATGGTCACTTACTAATTGAAGACTTACCGGGCATGGGTAAAACCACCTTATCTCACGCGCTTTCACAAGTATTCGGGCTTCAATACTCCCGTATTCAGTTTACCTCTGATTTACTCCCATCAGATATGTTGGGCGTTAATATTTTCCACAGTCATGAGCAGGACGAAACCAAAAGATTTAGCTTCAGGCACGGCCCCATTTTTAGCCAAGTGGTACTTGCCGACGAACTTAACCGTGCAAGCCCTAAAACGCAAAGCGCGCTGCTAGAAGCAATGGAAGAGCGGCAAGTCAGTATTGATGGCACAACCCACGCGCTTCCGACACCTTTTTTTGTCATTGCCACCCAAAACCCTAGCTCTCAGTCAGGGACTTACCCCTTGCCTGAATCTCAACTGGACCGTTTTTTCATGCGCATTTCCTTAGGTTACCCGGCTTGGGAAGCTGAAAAAGCCATGCTTTTACAAAAAGACGTGTCTGCGCCCCTTGCTCAAATACTTAATGAGGAAGATTTAGACCAAATGCAGCAGGCAGTGACACGTATTCACACCAGCGATGCCATTATCCACTACATTCTGCGGCTAGTGAGCGAAAGTAGGGAAAGTAACGAGTATCCCAACCCCCTCTCACCACGTGCCAGTCGCGCGCTCCTTCAAGGGGCAAAGGCTTGGGCGTTTGTCACAGGAAGAGACTACGTAACACCAGAAGATGTGCAAGCGGTCTTTGTGGCAATTACTGCTCACAGATTGACAGCGCCCGCCCATCAATCCACCCATAGTATGCAAATGAGCGCGTTTGACGGGGAGAAACTGAGTCAAAAACTGTTAGACAGCGTTGACCCCCTTGCGGCGTAACCGTGATGGGGTTGTGCATTAAGGTCTTATCACCGTGTTTTCGCACTTTTAGTAGTAGCAGGAACGTTTGCCATGGGTAGAGCACGCTGGTCCCTTTCCCATTACTTTCACCAACGTCTGTTAGGTTGGCTAGATAATAGAGTTCCGGCCGCGAACGAGCATCACCTTAACCTAAACAGCATCTTTATATTGCCAAGTGGGTTTGGCTGGTCTTTTATCATCTTGTCGTTATGTTTGTTTTTACTTGGAACCAACTATCAAAATAACTTAATGCTGCTGCTTAGCTACCTGTGTTTAAGCATTATGCTGCTGACATTATTTTATACCCATCAAAACTTCGCACGCTTAGCGTTAAAGTCGCTTCCTCCCAGGCCTTTTCACTGCAATCAAAACGGCGAACTGCTGGTGCAGGTTGTGCCCCATACGAAGGCACCAACTAAAAACTGTTATGGTGTATTGTCGTTTAAATGGTTAAGTACTACCCGCCTTTCAAAGCGTGACGCGCACCCACTTGCTGTCGAGGCAGCAACGCGTAATCATCACACGTCTTTTAGCGCTCAGCTATCAGCTAGTATCAATAGTCAACAAAAACAAACACTGCGCATCCCTTTTCAGATAAAAACGCGAGGGCACTATGAATTAGGGCGACTGACGATTGCCTGTGACTTTCCTCTTGGTCTTTATAAGTGTTGGACCCATCTGGATTTTAACCAAGCGGTGACGGTTTACCCTAAGTCTCAGGAGGGCCCTGTCGTTGTTAACAACATCGCTACTGATGAAGCGTCTACTGCGTCGAAAGATAAGCATAACGGTAACGAAGATTTCTATGCATTAAACGACTATGAAGTGGGTCAGCCTTTAAACCGAGTATCGTGGAAACATGTGGCTAAAAACGGTAACTGGGTTACAAAGTCTTTTACCGCGCTAAAAAGCAATAGTTATGTTATTAGCCTATCATCCGCTACCGACACGGAAGCCGCACTTGCTGCACTGACCCACGCCACGATCACATTTTCTGAGGCTAACCGCGTATTTGGCCTCTCTTATAAAGGTATTCATATTCCCCCTAATCACGGCGTAAAGCATAGGCATGAATGCCTAGCGGCGCTCGCCTGTTTCGAAAATAGTACTCCCTTTAACAACGCAGGTTCATCTTCCTTACAACAAGATTCAAATCGGATAAGGGCGGTAAAATGATACGAGATACACTTAACCGTACTTACCCGTTCAACGTTTTTAGTACTGCGCTGCATCAACCTCGCGCGGTGGCAATATTGCTTCTGTGTTTTGCATTTTCCTGCCTGCTCTTTTCGCTTACTGCACCGCTAATGACGTGGGTCCTTATGCTTGGAGGCTGCGCAATCGTAGTAAGAATAGCGGGCCTTAGCGCGTTACACAGCCTACCGACCACGCGCACGGTTAACTTACTTGCGGTGCTGGCGGTCTTCACTTTAACCTGGTTTGGTTTTTCAATCGGGCTATTAGATAGCATGATCAACCTTCTTACTGTGGCATGCGCCCTAAAGGTAATGCTGGTTGAAAAAAAGCGTGATTTTCACCTTCTCATTTGTGCCTGTTTGTTTTTAATAGGGTGCGGCTTTATTTCGTCGCTTAGCGTATTTGCATGGTTTGGTTACACGGGCATTTTGGCCCTATTGCTTTTTTCTACCGCTATTTACCATGGCGCGGGCGTTCCCACAAAAAAAAGCATTACATTTGTTGGCGTGCTTATTTTGCAAGCCTCTCCCATAGCATTGCTGCTATTTTTACTGCTGCCCCAATTGCCGCCGCTGTGGCAAATGCCAACGTCTAAATCTACACAAACGGGGCTCTCAGACACGGTGACTCCAGGTGATATTGCATCGTTAGCTACCTCTTCGTCACTTGCGTTTAGCGCCACCTTTGAGAGCGCGGCACAAGTCCCTGATACCACATCACGCTATTGGCGCGCCATGACCCTTGAGCATTTCGATGGCAAGACGTGGTCAATTAGCGCTAAACGAAAGCAAGCTGAACAGCAGTTAGCTTATATGGGTAGACCTACTCCTCTTTCCACAATGGCCAGTAAAGATACATCTTACGCCACTGCATACGAGCTTATTGTTGAGCCCACCTCGCAAACCTGGCTGTTTGCGCTTTCGCCATCGGCGCCGGACAACCGCGCAAACAGTATTAATGTTAACAGTCGATTCGACTTCACCCTTCGCGCAAATACGCCAATCGCGAGTAAAAAAGCGTTTTATTTACGGTACTTTCCCAATGAAAAGATAACCAATGGCATGGGTAACTTTGAAGCCCAGCTTAATTTGCAAATGTCAAAGAACGGCAACGAGAAAACCCGGGCGTGGGGAAAGAGGCTAGCAGCTCAATACACTTCACCTCGGGACATCGCCAACGCCATAATGCGTGAATTTCAACAAGGCGGCTTTAGGTATACCCTGTCACCGAATGCGATGCCAACGGATCCTATCGACCGCTTTTTATTTGAAGCGCGCGCTGGCTTCTGTGCTCACTATGCGGGCGCTATGGTCTACGCATTACGTGCTGCAAATGTGCCAGCAAGAATGGTAACTGGCTACCAAGGTGGCAGTACACTTAGCGACCGTGTTCTGCAAATAAGACAATACGACGCCCATGCCTGGGTTGAAGTTTTGATAGACAACGATTGGGTTCGCTATGACCCCACGAGCGCGGTAGCGCCATCGCGTTTAACCCTTGGCTTAGAAGAGGCCCTAGAAGAACTTGGGGAGTCTCGTCAATCCAGTGTTTTAGAAAGATTCGGCAACGCTAAGTTCTTTACAACGCTTCAAAATTGGTTTCAACAGCTCGACTACTCATGGAGTAAATGGGTATTAGGGTTTGATAATGCAGCGCAAACCAGCATGCTCGAAGACCTGCTTGGTGCACTCTCACCTCAGAAAATGCGCGTGGTGTTTTTATCAGCGATAGGCTTGATCGCGCTTATTCTTGCGCTTTACTTCTTACCGAAAAGACAAAAACAAACGCAAACGTCTTCTCATCGTGCCCTATTAAAAGCAATAAAACACATAGAATCTAAAACGAAAACAGTGAGGGGCAATAAAAGTCTTTCTGCCTTTCGCAAAGACGTATCCCCACAATTAAACAGCGAAGCGTTAGTAGCTTTCAATCAGATTTGTGAGCAGTTTGAACGGGAAAACTATGCATCTCAATCTGGCGATAATAGTATCAAAGCGAAAATTAAGCATGACTTACGCAAGCTAAAAAAAGCGTTATAGTAATGGTTATCGTAGAAATAGTTATCGTAAACTTTTTTGTTCCTTAGCGCTGCATTTGTGTATCTACTAACCCCTTTGCCGCGACGAGCTGCAGATAACGAGTTGGCCCTATTCTTATAGTTTAAAAGCATCGGTCACTGACATTAAGGATAAAGATGACACTTCAAACAGGTATTGCACCTCAAACAAACATTGTCCCACCTTTTTAGTGCATTTAAAAATAGTAGCTTGTAGACAATATGAATGACCTCACTGCGTCAGACTTCACCTATCTTACTGTAATTAAATGATATTTCGCCATTCAATTCATTATATTTAGCGATTGGCACTCTTTTGGCTTTGTCTTAATGGAGACATACCGAAACTATTGACCGAGCAATAAAGCCGAACAATAGGTTTGGGGTATATCAATGCCCACTAGTCGGTGATGTAAGCAAATTTACACAAAATAGATAAACAGGACAAAGGCGTCCCCAGCACTTTCTTTTGAGCGTGCTGCGGACGCCTTTTTTTGATCTTTAGGAACACTTGAAAGCGCGTATACCACAACGCATGAACGGCAACTTATTTACAACGATAATATGAGGTGAAAACATGGCTTATCTACTCCCCGCTGAATTCGCTACCAAAATGGTAGATGCAGGCGAAGCAAAGATTTATATGTCTACTCGCGATACCCTAATTCGTGCTTATATGGCAGGTGCCATTCTTGCGCTGGCCGCTGTTTTTGCTATTACCATTGCGGTGCAAACTGGCATTTTTCTTTTAGGTGCCGTGTTGTTCCCGGTGGGCTTTTGTATGCTTTACCTTATGGGTTTCGACCTATTAACCGGTGTCTTTGTACTTACCCCACTCGCATGGCTTGCCCAACGGCCCGGCGTAACCCCTAAACAAATTCTTCGTAATTGGGGCCTGGTGTTCTTAGGGAACTTTGGCGGCGCATTGACGGTTGCGTTTATGATGTCATTTATCTTTACCATGGGTTACAACGTAGATGGCGGCGCGATTGCGACTAAAGTGGCCAGCATTGGTGAAGCCCGTACGTTGGGCTACGCAGAGCACGGCGCGGCTGGGTGGTTTACCATTTTCATTCGCGGCATGCTGTGTAACTGGATGGTTTCGCTAGGTGTGGTTGGCGCGATGATATCTACTCATGTTAGCGGTAAAGTGCTCGCCATGTGGATGCCTATCATGCTGTTTTTCTTCATGGGCTTTGAACACTCTGTGGTAAATATGTTCCTTTTCCCATTTGGTCTTATCATGGGTGGCGACTTTTCGGTTATGGATTATTTCATCTGGAATGAAATTCCAACGGCACTGGGGAACTTGGTAGGTGGCTTGGCATTTACTGGTCTTACGCTTTACACCACTCACGTAAAAACGCTACCTAAGCGCACCATTCCTGTAAACAAAGCGGCGGCGTCAGAAACACTACCGATATAGAAACGCTTAATGTTTCTCAAGCGCGCTACCCACCATGTATATGCTCACGTTTCGATACATGGTGGTACTGCGCGTGTTCCAGTGACTGAACAGGCTGATTTGAAAAAACTGATTTAAAAAGACTGACTGTCAACGATGAATGAGCCAGTAACATTACACACGTCTACGTATCCCCAGCCCCTTGCGCTGAGTGTAAGTGCTTATTCAGCGCGTGGTGCGAAGCCTGTAAATCAGGATGCATACAGTTATCACATAGATACAAGCCAACCTGAAGCGAGCAGTGTTTTTGTTATTGCAGATGGCGTTAGCAGCAGTACGGTAAGCCAAATGGCGAGTGATTTCGCCACTCGCCAATTTATTAAGCTATTTAAAATAGCGCCTGAACAATTCTCGATAAAGACCTGCGCTGAAACCATTATAAAAGAAATTAACGGGCTGCTTTATACGCGAACGCAGAAAAGCCCCTTTGCCTACACGCCCGAAAAAGGGTACGTATGCACGCTAACCGTTGTTATATTAACCGGCAATCAGCTAGATGTTTTCCATGTAGGAGACGGTGATGTAACACTCTTCTCTTCGGGCGATAAAACATCGACATCGCTTACCCGGCCTCATCGAGAAACCTCACGTGAAAACCCGTCTCATTCCTACCTTTCAAATGCTATAGGCATTAAAGCTCACATTGATATAGACCATACTTATAAGAAACTTACCGCTTCAAGCTCCATAGCGATAAGTACCGATGGTGTTCACGAGTTTATAGCGTTATCCCCCCTATTGAGAACTGTAAACGAAGGGGAGGAATTACAAGAGAATAAAGCGGCGATGGTCGTTCATGACGCATTTAACAAAGGAAGCGACGACAACCTTACCCTTATTCTTATCAAAGCTGCATTCCAGCAAGACACAACAACAGACGCGCTGGGGGGCGATAAGCGCTCTACCTATGCTACGACAGCGCCTTTGACAATCGCCCAGTTACATACAGGCGATAAAATTGACGGGCTCACTATCACTAGACAACTCTATACATCGGCGCGTAGCCATGTATTTTTAGCCACCCCCGCTACTTTACATAGCCAAGCATTGAATGAAACAAACCTAAGCCCGCAAGTAGTGATAAAAACACCCGCGACCGACTTTACGCAAACGCCCGAGGCCCTTAGCGCTTTTGTGCTAGAAAACTGGCTGGCGCGACGTGTAAACTCTCCCCACGTCATTAAAAGCCCCCAATTTACCGATTTAGGTTTAGCACCGTCCCCCACGGCTTTTTATAGTATTTGCGAATATGTTCGCGGGCAGACCCTCGCACAATGGGCTATCGATAACCCAACACCAACATTAGAACAAGTAAGAGATATCGTTGAACAAATTGCAAAAGGCCTGCAGGCCATGCATCGCCAAGGCATTTTGCATCGTGATATTCGTTTAGAAAATATTATGATTAGCCCCCAAGGGCACTGCACGATTATCGATTTTGGTGCGGCGGCTTTGATTGAAGCGCCCAGTTTGTATAGTGAGGCGACTATACCTGGTACGGCACTTTTTGCGGCCCCCGAGTATTTCTTAGGAAACATGGGTAGCGAGCGTTCGGATATGTTTTCCCTTGCCGTGCTGACATACTACCTGTTATGCGGGCGCTACCCTTATCAAACGAAACTCGCTCACTGCCGCACTTACGCAGCGCAAAGAAAATTAAATTACGAAAGCGCGTTAGATGCCAAGCGCCCTGTTCCAACATGGGTAGACAGCGCGCTAAAACGAGCGCTGCATATTAACCCTGACAAGCGCTACTCTTCTATTTCCGAATTTGTTTACTCACTTCGCTACCCTAACCCTAGTCATAACTCGGCTTATATTCCCTTAGTAAAGCGTCACCCTTTACTTGTTTATAAAGCGCTTGTGCTAACCCTTATCTTTAGCAACCTAATTACGCTGTTCTTATTTACTTAAGTACTTACTTAACATTACAAGGAAAAATCAATGATTACATGTAGAACCCAAGTCACCGACATGATCCAGTCAGCCAAAATTTTAAAAGGCATAAAATGGAGCCAGATTGCAGAAGTTGTTGGTCAGTCGAAAGAATGGAGTACAGCGGCATGCTTAGGCCAAATGGCCATGACGAAACAACAAGCTGAAGCTGTGGGTGCGTTACTAGCGCTTACCGACGAAGCGATTGCGTGGCTTCAATTCGTCCCCTACAAAGGCTCGTTGCCAACAGAAGTGCCCACCGACCCCGAATACCAGTCCGCATAGATAATTGCCCACTCAGAAGGCGCTGGCAAGTTTCCTAGCAAAGCGTGGGAATGCAGGAATGGCTGTTCCCTTTCAAATTCCCAGAATGAAGCTAGGAAGCTTGCCAGACCTTCCCGAAGGGCGAGCTTAAAATGTCCGTACTCTTTGTTGTGTCACCTTGATGTAGAACCACTATACCTGCGGCAACACGCCGCGATTACGAACATTTTAACTCTCGCTGAGTGGGTAATTATTTATGCGGACTGGTATAAATTACCGCTGGTATGAATTGGTGAATGTGTATGGCACTACATTAAAGGAATTAATTCATGAAGAGTTTGGCGACGGTATTATGAGCGCGATTGATTTTTCGATGGACTTACAACGTGAAAACGACCCGAAAGGCGACCGGGTTAGCGTGGTAATGTCAGGAAAGTTTTTGCCCTACAAGATGTATTAAATGTAGGTTTTACAGGCATAAAAAAAGCCGGTCTATTGACCGGCTTTTTAGTGTATCTCGAAGCGTTAGCCAACTTAAGCTAACTAACGCTCGCAAAGGCTAATTACTTAGCTGCTTTACGTGCTTTCGCTTCTTCAATAACTTTATCAGCTACGTTCTGAGGACATGCTGAGTAGTGGCTGAATTCCATAGAGAACTGACCACGACCAGATGTAATAGTACGTAGGTGACCAATGTAACCAAACATTTCAGATAGAGGTACGTCAGCCTTGATGCGAACGCCAGTAGCGCCAGCTTCTTGGTCTTTGATCATACCACGACGACGGTTAAGGTCACCGATTACGTCACCCACGTTGTCTTCTGGGCTGAATACGTCAACTTTCATCACAGGCTCAAGAATTTGAGGACCTGCTTTTGGCATTGACTGACGGAATGCACCTTTCGCTGCAATTTCAAACGCGATTGCTGATGAGTCAACTGCGTGGAAACCACCGTCGTATAGTTCAACTTCAACGTCTAGTACTGGGTAACCCGCTAGAGGACCTACTTCCATCATACCTGCGAAACCTTTTTCGATTGCAGGGAAGAATTCTTTAGGTACGTTACCGCCCACAACTGTAGATGTGAACTTGAAGCCAGAGTTAGTTTCGCCTGGCTTGATGCGGTAATCAATCTTACCGAACTGACCAGAACCACCAGACTGCTTCTTGTGCGTGTAGCTGTCTTCAACAGGTAGCGTGATAGTTTCACGGTATGCAACCTGAGGCTGACCCACTTCTAGTTCAACGCCGTAAGTACGCTTCAAGATGTCTACTTTGATGTCAAGGTGAAGCTCACCCATACCTTTAAGGATGGTTTCGCCTGAATCTTCGTCTGTTTCAACTTGGAAAGATGGATCTTCTGCTACTAGTTTACCGATAGCGATAGACATCTTCTCGTTAGCGCCTTTGTCTTTTGGCTTAACAGCAATCGAGATTACTGGCTCAGGGAAGATCATTGGCTCTAGTGTACAAGCATTCTTCGGATCACATAGCGTGTGACCAGTTTGAACGTTCTTCATACCAACAACAGCTAGGATGTCACCCGCTTGTGCAGAAGTAAGTTCAGTACGCTCATCAGCGTGCATCTCAACCATACGGCCGATACGCTCAGTCTTACCAGTGGCGCTGTTAAGGATAGTGTCACCCTTGTTAAGCACACCAGAGTAGATACGGATAAACGTTAGGGCACCGAAACGGTCGTCCATGATTTTGAACGCAAGCGCACGGAACGGCTCGTCAGTAGATACTGTTGCTACTTCACCAGTAGGTTCACCAGTCTCTTCATCTGTAAGAGGCTGTGGGTCTACTTCTGTTGGAGAAGGTAGGAAGTCGATAACCGCATCAAGAACTAGCTGAATACCTTTGTTCTTAAATGCAGAACCACAGTATGTTGGGAAGAACGCTAGGTCACGAGTACCCTTACGGATACAACGCTTGATGTCTTCTAGAGACGGCTCTTCGCCATCCATGTAAGCCATCATTAGGTCGTCGTCTTGCTCAACAGCAGTCTCGATTAGTTGCTCACGGTACTCGTTCGCTTTCTCAACCATATCTTCTGGGATATCTACTACTTCGTAGTTCTCAGGAAGGCCTGTGTCATCCCAGATGTACGCTTTCATGTCTAGAAGGTTAACAACACCTTTAAACTCGTCTTCGATACCGATTGGAAGCGTCATTACTAGTGGGTTAGCAGCAAGTACTTTCTTAACTTGGCCAACAACACGGTAGAAGTCTGCACCCATACGGTCTAGTTTGTTAACGAAAATACAGCGTGCTACGCCAGATTCGTTAGCATAACGCCAGTTAGTTTCTGACTGAGGCTCAACACCGCCAGAACCACAGAATACACCGATACCGCCGTCTAGTACTTTAAGTGAACGATATACTTCAACTGTAAAGTCAACGTGTCCCGGAGTATCGATGATGTTCATGCGATGATCTTTCCAGAAACAGGTTGTTGCCGCTGACTGGATGGTAATACCACGCTCAGCTTCCTGCTCCATGAAGTCAGTTGTTGATTCACCATCGTGAACCTCACCAGTTTTATGGATTTTACCAGTAAGCTTCAAGATACGTTCTGTTGTGGTAGTTTTACCCGCGTCTACGTGGGCGAAAATACCAATGTTTCTGTAATGAGATAAGTCTGACATTAGTTCACTTTCATTGGTTCAGAGTAAAAAAACGGCCGGATTATAAAGGATTTCTGTACCAGATTTACACCTTTTTTAGCATAAACCTTAAATACGTTTACTAAAATCCGTACCAGCATTAATTCTTTTCTATAAATATCAAAAACTTAAATAGTTATGACACTTTTTTGAAAAATAACAAAATCACACCTCATCTTTTGAAGTGCGAACAATTGTTACTGTAACTTCATCTCTGTCGTGGTAGAGATGTCTCACCTTCACCGCAAATGCATCGTCTAGGGCATCTAAACGGCTATTTAACGACGTCATGGCTTCAACTACTGTTTCATAACGCCGCTTCATAGGTAGCTTTATGTTAAAGATAGCATGAGTGGCCCAGTGTTTTACCAACCAATCACCCATCAGCTTCGCTACTCTATCGGGTTGTTCTATCATATCACATACAAGTAGATCTACACGACCAAATTGTGGTCGATAAGTAAAGCCGTCTGCTGCATGATGTTCAACTAACCCTGTGCTCATTAAACTATCGGCAATTAGCCCATTGTCAATGGCTTCAACATACATCCCTCGTTTAACCAGCTGATACGTCCAGCCGCCCGGGCACGCCCCTAAGTCTACAGCTCGCCCACCACTTCGAAGTACCTTAGATTGTTGTTTATTGCTTAGCATGTTAACCAGTGCATCTTCTAACTTAAGCGTAGAGCGACTTGGCGAGTCACTGGGAAACTTTAAACGGCAAATGCCTAAATGGTCGCGGCTTGCGTGACTGGGTAATGTAAAGCCAATATAACAAATTTCAAATGACGCAAAGAAAATATGTAGTTTAGGTTTGCCCAAATTTTCTTTAGCGGTTAGCCACCCCGCTTTCCTTAAAGCTTGGCGAAGTGGCACAGTAAACTTGCGGCAAAATTTAGCAAGGGTTTTCCCTTCCTCGGTGTCAGGGTATTCCACATCAACAGCGCCAAAGATAGAAAACGGCTTTTCTACCTCTTTCAGGGCATCAAGCACTTGGCCCACCCTATCTTCTTTTTCCACATCATTAATTGCAGCAAATACAGCCACTAGCTGGCGAGGAAAAATACTGTCGTGAACGGCAAACTGTGTCACCGTTTGCTCAAGCTGGGCAGCGTCATACAAGTGATAGTGTGCAAAGCCGCTGTTTTTCTTTGATACTGGATAACCGTAAAAACCGGCTTCGCCATAACGTGACGTAAGTTCATTCGCCGTGTCATTTTCATAGCCTGGGCGGCAATAAGCTAAAATACTGGTATCAGACATCATCGCCTCCTTCCAGGTTACTCCCATGGCCCTGGCTATCCGTATTTCCCGTAACTAAAAGACCCACCAGTAATAGCGCCCATCCAATGATAAAAAACAAACCGCCTAGTGGCGTTATCGGTCCAAACCATTTTATGCCGCTAATTGATAAGGCGTATAAACTTCCGCTAAATAAAACGCAGCCAATAACAAAACATAGCGCGACACGATTAACCCATTTACTTGAAATATAGTTAGATAATGCAGGCAATAGAAGCACTGCTAAAGCGTGGTACATTTGATAGCGTACGCCAGTTTCAAAGGTACTTAGCTGTTGTGCCGTTAACACCCCTTTTAATCCGTGGGCTGCAAAAGCGCCTAATATAACCGCCAGCCCTGCGAAGAGTGCGCCAGCTAAAAGAAACGGCTTGGCCAGCACGCCTCCTCTGAGATTCTCATTTTTCATCAAATTATGTGTTCACTACTTGGTTAATAAACGCCGCCGTAAGTGTGGCCGCCTTTTCAATATGTTCTTGTTGCGTCTTGCCGCTGGCCTTTCGCGGCTTGAAACTGTGATCGCCATCTTCTAAAAACGCGCATTGGATTTCTGATGGCAATGCGTAACTTTCTACTTCAGCTTTTGTTCCAAACGTATCTCGTTCGCCTTGAATAATAATAAGGGGTTTAGTAGCAGTTAATAAATGTTCCGTTCGAGTTTTGTCAGGCTTGCCTGGGGGGTGAAATGGGTAGCCTAATGCTATCGCCCCTTTCACATTGCTTACCGATTCATACACCATGGTGGCCATTCGCCCGCCCATCGATTTGCCCCCGATGAACACAGGCATATTATGCAGCGCCTCAATACGTTTACTGCAATGCTCTATCAGCGCATCGAAGTGGGCCATAAGCTTTTCTGCCTTATCTGGGGGCCTGCGCTTACCTGTTGACCTAATAGTTTGCATGTAAGGGAAGTTAAAAAGCACCACAGCGATCCCCTTTGAAACAAGTGCTTGCGCCATATCTTGCATAAAGTCATGCTCTTTGCCCGCGCCAGCACCATGCCCTAAAACGAGACAGGCAACAGGATTATTCGCGTGATGCACTTCAATATCGAAAGTGTGTGATTCGGCTTTGTTGTCCACAGTTGTCATAATTACAACAGGTCCTCTTGTTCTGCTTCCACTAACGCTAAGATCCAGTCTCTGAATGCCGCAATCTTACCCAGTTCAGCTTGTGATTCTTCGCACACTAAATAGAATGCATCTCGACTCTCTACTCTTTCTTCAAACGGCATGACTAGGCGACCTGCTTCAATTTCTGGCCTTGCTAAAACCGTATTCCCTAACGCAATGCCTTGACCTAGCGCGGCAGCTTGCAATACCAGCATTGAGTGGCTGAAAACTGGGCCTTGGTTTACATTAACGCCAACCACACCCACGTGCTTTAACCAATTTTTCCAAGCCGTGCGGCTTAAGTCGTGAAGCAATACGTGATGGCGTAAATCAGACAAGCTCGACAACGGCTTAGGGCCTTGAAAAAGCAATGGTGAGCATAGCGGCGTTAGAAATTCCTTGTGCAGCTGGTCGGCTTGAAGCCCAGCCCAGCGTCCCTTGCCGTAGTATATCGCCACGTCTACGTCATCTTCCAAAAAGCCCTCGTCAAAGTCGACGGCTTTTATACGAACGTCAATATCTGGGTGCGCCAAACTAAACTTATGAATGCGCGGCACCAGCCATTGGCTTGCAAAGCTCGGTGGCATAGCAACAGTAATAGCGCCCTTACTTCCTTTAGCAAGTAGCCTTTCGGTAGCGTCTTGCAAGTTTTTAAAGATGTCTTTGAGTTCTAAAAAGTACGCCTGCCCCTCTTCAGTTAATAGCAGCGTTCTATTGCGTCGCAAAAACAGCTTCATCGATAAAAAATCTTCAAGTGCCTTTATCTGATGACTTACGGCAGCTTGCGTAACAAACAGCTCATCTGCCGCTTTGGTAAAGCTCAAGTGGCGGGCCGCCGCTTCAAATGCTTTCAAAGCGTTTAGAGGGGGTAAACGTCGGTGCATAAAATGTTTTTAATCCAGTGTGACCGAAGCATGACAGATGCATTAGTTTTTCTAATGACACCCCATACTTTTACTCGTTTTATTTTTCACCACCAACTGTCTATAATTTACCCGAAATTAAGAAACGACATTTAATTTCAGCATTTTATGATGATTAATTGTTAAACGCATTAACATTAACCAACAATTTATTAATTATTTTTATTAGGTGTGAAAATGAAAAAACTACTACTTGCCAGTGTTTCGGTAATGGCTTTCGCAAGTGCTGCTGCAAATGCTAACGCACAGCCAGAAAAGATCAATCTACAATCATTAATCAACACGGCAATGACCAGCGTTAAAATGGCTGATGTTTTGCCAGAAAACGATGCGCACATCGTTGTGAAAAAACAGTCGAAAGCAATTCTTGCTGAAGAGATTCAGGTTCAGCTTCACAAGAACCTGTTAGCTATGACAAAAAGTGAAGAGCGCTTAATCGCTACAGAGGCAACGGAAGCAGAATAAGCTACTCACACACCTGATACGCATGCCGGTGCTTGCACCGGCATACGCCATCATGTTTTGCTTAGGTATTACTCGTATCTAACGCGTCGAACCCTTTTACCAACTCATCTAGCGCTTTCATTTGCTGTAAGTACGGCTCCAACTTTGCAAGCGGTAATGCACACGGTCCATCGCACAATGCCTCATCTGGATTTGGGTGAGCTTCAATAAATAGCCCTGCTAGCCCTAAAGCCATACCACTTCTCGCTAACTGAGCCGCCTGAGCACGGCGTCCATCCGCTGAAGTTGCACGTCCCCCCGGCATCTGTAACGCGTGCGTCGCGTCAAATATTACTGGCGCATATTCTTTCATTGCGTCCATACCCAACATATCCACTACAAGGTTGTTGTAGCCAAAGCAACTGCCGCGTTCACAAAGGATAACGTTATCGTTGCCAGCTTCCCCTAACTTGCCAATGATATGACGCATTTCATGGGGCGCTAAGAACTGTGGCTTTTTAACGTTAATTACAGCACCTGTTTTTGCCATCGCAACAACCAAATCAGTTTGACGCGCTAAAAATGCAGGCAGCTGAATTACGTCAACCACATCCGCTACTGGCGCGGCTTGATGCGGTTCGTGTACGTCAGTGATAAGAGGCACATTGAACGTCGACTTGATTTCTTCGAAAATGCGAAGGCCTTCTTCCATACCCGGACCGCGGTAAGAGGTTACCGATGAACGGTTTGCTTTATCAAAGGACGCTTTGAAAACGTAAGGAATATTCAGTTTCTGGGTAACTTCAACATAATGCTCGGCAATACGCATGGCAAGATCCCGAGACTCAAGCACATTCATTCCACCGAAAAGTACGAACGGCAAGTGATTTGCCACCTCTACGTTGCCAACATTAATAATCTGTTGAGATTCAGACATTATTTATTTTCCCTTTAATCTTAAAAAAGAGGTTGTTTGGTAACCGCGACCATGGCCGTTGCCATGAGTACAGCCAGTGCTGCCACGAAAAAGCCCCATTTAGCCAGGGCTGTTTTGGCTTTTTTAAGCGCAAACAAGCCAAAAACAATGTAAAGCACTACGCCTATAACTTTAAACGTAAGCCACGGGTTAACTATTGGGTACTGAGACAGGATAAAGCACAGCCATATCGCGCTGGCGAGTAAAACGGTATCAATAATGTGGGGAAGAATTTTAACCCATTTTTTAGACAACGCCGTGGCGTCGAACTGACTCCAAATAAAGCGGAAGATAAAAAATAAGATACTTAAGCCTACAGCAGTCAAGTGGAGGTGTTTTGCCATCATGTACATATCTAATTCCTATTTTTATAAGTATGCGGCCTATTACTGATATAAATTGTGTCTTTATAAGGCGTAAGCCTAATGAAGTTACAATTTATGTGCAGTCAGCTTCAAATAAAAACAGGTGCTTTCAGCACCTGTTTTATTGTTTGTTTAGCGCCTGTTTCAGGGCATATTGTAGCGTATAAAATAATGTAAATAACGCACTTTCCTTGGTTTTAAAGACGGGCTACCTCTTATTGGGATAACGCGCTTGTATTGCCATAAATGCAGGTAAGTCTTCAAGTAAGTACTCGACGAGCTGCGGGTCAAAGTGTTTACCGCTTTCCTCTTGTAATACAGCTGCTACTTTATCTATGGTCCACGCAGGCTTGTAAGGGCGCTCATTTAACAGCGCATCAAATACATCAACTAAGGTGGCAATACGACTTCTAATGTCGATTTCTTCCCCTTTTAGCCCCTCTGGATAGCCTTTACCGTCCCACCTTTCATGGTGTTGCTTGGCAAGCATGGCCGCCATCTGGATGGTAGGACGACTTGAATCTTGTAAGATTTGATAACCGAATTCGGCGTGTTGCCTAATTTTAAACACTTCCTCGTCGGATAAAGGCGACGATTTCTGAAGTATAGACTTAGGTACTATTGAGGTACCAATATCAAGAAGTGGTACCGCAAGACGTAATGCATGTGCCTCGGGTTCATTAAGCCCTACCTTTTGCGCTAGCACTTGGGCCATTTCTACCATTCTTGTTAAATTATTCGAGCCATGGGCCTCATGTTCTAGCGCTTTGCCTAAACGCTCTATAATCTCTTTTTGCGTGGCTTCCACATCAACAGTTTTTAACACATTGTCGAAGGCCAGCTGCACGCTATCAGAAAAACGTTTTACTAAATGTCGGTCACTCTCGCCTATTCGGCGCGGCAGCCCGGAAAGATACAGAAGCGCACCGTTGTGACTTTTACTATTGCAGTATGCGACCACGTGATCGTCAGCATAAACAATCTGCTTTTCCCGCATTGCTTTCACACATAGGGCATACTCTTGCGCGTTGATCGCCTCTTTGAGCGGCACGCCCTCTTTACTGGCATACTCGCCATTTCCGGCAAATACATACAATTCGTCTTCGCCAATGTGATTATTGAACGCGTTTATTGTGCGCGATGTTGTCGCTACAGCTGTTGTAATGTAAGCCGCGTCCTTTGAACATCCAAGAATAGAGGCGAGCTGTTGAATAATGCCCTGCATGAACCTTTCAAGTGAACGAGACGAAAATAAATCCACTGAAGCATCGATGATTTTCTCTAGTCCCCGCCGGTTTTCTTCGATAACAATAATGTCTCGATACGAGCGAAGGGCCGCGATAATAACGGTAAAAAGCTTTTGTGCAGTGAGTTCTGTCTTAGATTTGTAGTCGTTAATATCGTAGTTGATGATGACGTCTTTTTCAGGGGCTTGACCTGGCTGGCCGGTTCTTAAAATGATGCGAGTAAAGTGATTATCAAGTTCGTTTCGAATGTAGTCTGCAACCTGAAGGCCTGCGTCGTCGGCTTCCATTACAACATCAAGTAAAACAACGGCTATGTCGTTATGTGCTTTGAAAATAGCCTTAGCTTCTTCGCCGCTGTAGGCACTTACAAATTCCAACGTTTTGCCGTTTAAACTAAAATCATTTAGCGCAAGTTTGGTAACCGCATGCACTTCTGGCTCATCGTCAACAATAAGGACTTTCCAGCTACCGAGATCTTCTTGTTCGTTTTCATCATCGTCATCAGCGAAAAGAAAGTCATCATTCATCTGGTACGTCCTGTAGTGTAAGGTTTTGTTTAACTTAGCGCTTTTGCCAAACAGTTTGACTATCAAATACTAATGCAAAACGAAATATTAGCAAGTTTGCACATTTAAAGTAGCCACAACGGGGTAGCGATGAGAAAAGACAATAACCTATTACGGCCACTGGCCTAAGGTAACCCGGTCATTGTTACCGTAGTCTTTGATTGTTTTCACGTTTACAAAACCTGATGTTTGAAGCAGCGCTTTCACCGCATCGCCTTGGTCAAAACCATGCTCAAAAGCTAACAACCCATTACTATTAAGGTATGTGGAAGCATGAGATATGATGTGCTTGATGTCGCTTAGCCCCGAATCGCCAGACGTTAACGCGCTTTTCGGTTCAAAACGTACGTCCCCTTCATTCAGATAAGGGCTGGTTTCGTCGATGTAAGGCGGGTTGGAAACGATAATGTCAAACGTATGGCCCCGTAATGCGCTAAACCAATCGCTTTGCATAAAACGAGCATTATTTATCTTGTTACTATTTGCATTGCGTTTGGCGAGCGCCACCGCATCTGATAAGAAGTCCACACCAATAACCGATGCTTGGGGTAATTCACTGGCTAGCGCCAGTGCAATGGCCCCTGTTCCGGTCCCTAAATCACAAATAGACAACGGTGGTTTATTCGGCGTGTTGGCGCTGACATTGCCTGTCGCCCAGTTAATCACGTGTTCAACCAACACCTCGGTATCAGGGCGTGGAATAAGTGTATGAGACGACGTAAACAACGAGAGAGTCCAAAAGTCTCGTTTACCAATAATGTAGGCAACAGGCTCACCGGCTTTGCGTCTTTCAATTGCGTCTTCAAATTCCGCAATTTGGGAGGGGGTTAGGGTTTTATCAGGCCAGGTAAAAAGGTAGGTTTGGGACTTACCCAGAATGTCAGCCAACATAACTTTCGCATCGACAGAGGGTGACTCACCACCCTCTAACTGCTTTACCGCCCAAGCAAGGGCTTGGTCTATACGCATGTTATTCGTCAGACAGTGACGCCAACAAGTCGGCTTGATGCTCTTGCAGAATGGGGTCGACAAGCTGCTTCAAATCGCCTTCTACCACTTCATCTAATCGATAGATGGTTAAGTTGATACGATGATCGGTAACGCGACCTTGGGGAAAGTTATAAGTGCGAATACGCTCAGAACGATCGCCGCTACCCACTAAGCTCTTACGGGTAGACGCCTCTTCTGCAGCGCGTTTTTCTTCTTCAATCTGGTTTAGGCGAGCTTGCAGTACTGACATCGCTTTAGCACGGTTTTTGTGCTGCGAACGCTCGTCCTGACATTCAACCACTAAGCCTGTTGGCAAGTGAGTAATACGGATAGCTGAGTCAGTTTTATTAACGTGCTGACCACCAGCACCAGATGCACGAAATGTATCGATTCGAAGCTCTGCTGGGTTAATTTCAATGGCTTCTGACTCAGGAATTTCTGGCAGTACCGCAACGGTACACGCGGAGGTATGAATACGCCCTTGTGACTCGGTCTCAGGTACGCGCTGTACGCGGTGACCGCCTGATTCGAATTTCAACACACCGTAAACACCATCACCACTAACATTAGCAACTACTTCTTTGTAGCCGCCGTGTTCGCTTTCGTTTGCATTCACCAACTCTACACGCCAACCGCGACTCTCAGCATAACGACTGTACATACGGAAAAGGTCACCGGCGAAAATAGCCGCCTCATCACCACCCGCCCCAGCGCGGATTTCCAAGAAGCAGTTATTATCGTCGTTAGGATCTTTAGGCAAAAGCAAGACTTGAAGTTCAGTTTCAAGGCGCTCTATTTCGCCCTTCGCTTCTTTCATCTCTTCTTGTGCCATTTCGCGCATCTCGGCGTCGTCTTCATTTAGCATTTCTTGCGCAGATGCCAAGTTTTCTTGTGCCTGTTGATAGGCATTAAACCCGGCAACAACATCTTCTAACTGGCTAAACTCTTTGGACAAGTTGCGAAACTTATCTTGATCGCCGATAACTTCAGGGTCGCCTAACAGCGCCTGAACTTCTTCGAAACGCTCGACTAAGTGTTCGAGTTTCCTAACTACCGACTCTTTCATATGCTTTTTATTACCTTATTTATTATTGTCTGACGAAAAGTCAGATAAATCTAATGCCTGTCCCATCCAGCGGCTTAATGCCGGGTCATCGTGCATGGCAGCTTCGCGTAACGCCAACGTCGTAGGGTGCAACAGCGTATTGGTTAGTTTATACGCCATTTCTTCTAGTACTGTTTCGGCATTTTTGCCTTCTGCTAACTGCGCCTTGGCTTTTTCTACAATATCGTCACGCTGTGCCATGCCTTTTTGGCGATATTGTCTAACTAAATCTATCGATTGCTGCGACTGTTTCCATGTCATGTAGTCGCCAGCTTGTTTGTCGATGAGTTTTTCCGCTTCTTTTGCGGCTTGTTCGCGGTTTTCTAAGTTCTTTTGAACAATGTGCTGTAAGTCATCAACGGTATAAAGATAGGCATCGCCTAACTCGTTAACTTCCGATTCAATATCCCGTGGAACAGCAAGGTCAACCAAAAACATCGGCATATTTCTGCGCTGTTTAAGTGCTTTTTCTACCATGCCTTTGCCTATCAGCGGCAGTTGGCTAGCCGTCGAGCTTATCACAATATCGAAGTCTTTAAGATGCTCTGGCACTTGTGACAAGGTATACACACTGGCGTCTAACGTTTCTGCTAACGCCTCTGCGCGCGCCACCGTTCGGTTTGCCACGGCCAAACAACTAACGCCCTGCTCTTTCAAATGCTGCGCGACCAACTCTATGGTTTCACCCGCACCCACTAATAATACCGAGCGTTTAGGTAACTCGGCGAAGATGTGTTTTGCCAGCTGTACTGCGGCATAAGCCACACTCACTGCATTTGCACCAATATCCGTTTCGCTTCGCACGCGCTTGGCAACGGAAAACGTATGCTGAAACAGCTTATCAAACTCACTGTTTATCATGCCTGAATGCTTGGCATCGCCGAAAGCTTGTTTTACTTGCCCTAAAATTTGCGGCTCACCCAGAATAAGCGAGTCTAAACCGCTGGCCACCCGCATAATATGCTTCACGGCTTCATCTTGCGTTAAAACATAGCTGTTGTTTGCTATGTCCTCTACATCTAAATGGTGAAAGTCACTTAACCATTGTAGAAGCTTTTGGCCGCTTTCGTCTTGCGTGTTGACATAAAGTTCGGTGCGATTACAAGTAGAAACAATGACCGACTCTTCTACACCGTCTAACTTTTTTAAGCTCGCAAGCGCTTCCACCAGAGAATCTGGTGTAAAAGCCACTTTTTCGCGAAGTGCTACTGGTGCTGTTTTGTGGTTAATACCGAGGGCGAGTAAAGTCATTAAAATCTGTGCTGGCAACGTCGGAGCGGCATTGTACGAAAAACCCAAAATGATTGAAAGTGTTGGTGAAACTGTGTTCCCATAATGGCACAACTAAATGTGTTTTATTTTTAAACAGGTACTCGGCCTTAATGATTCGCTTATTTTCGATTTTGTTCACCCTTTGCTTTGTTCTGAGCGCGTGTACCACTGCCCCCAAAGGCCCTGAAAATGCGGTAAACCTCACGGCTCAGCTAGAAAAAGTTGCCGATGTGCACCAGTGGCAAATGCGTGGAAAAATTGCCTTTCGCCAAGGTAAAGAGGCGGCCAGTCTTAATTTAGTCTGGAAAAACGATTCTGGTGATTTTGATTTCCGATTAACCAATTTTCTTGGTGTGAGCTTAGTTTCATTAAATGTGTCGGATAAAGGCTCTACCTTGGAAGCCGACGGCGAAACCTATGTGGACGCCCTTCCCGAACCGCTCATCTATCAAATAACCGGCATGGTTATTCCCGTTAAACCACTTTTATCTTGGGTTAAGGGTTTGCCTATTGAGGGCGACAAATTTACCCTAACGGAAAAAGGGCTGGTTGATACGTTAGAAAGCGACTGTAAAACATGTCAAAACTGGAAAGTTTCCTATGGAAACTACGGCAGCGTTAAAATGGCCAACGGTGACGCAGTTTGGCTTCCCCACAGTATCAGCCTTACGCAAGACGCCGCTTCGAGCACAGCGCATACCCAGCTAAAAATTAAAATATATCAGTGGAATCTGTAGTGAATTCATCAGAAACAAAACAAAAAGATTGGTGGCCTTCCCCAGCAAAACTAAACCTTTTCCTGCATATACTTGGCCGATACGACAACGGATATCATCAGCTACAAAGCTTGTTTCAAATGCTTGATTACGGCGATGAGCTGGCGTTTGACGTTACTTGTAGTGCGGCAAGTGACACAGACAAAGAACGTACCGAGGGAAATGCGCCAACCATTCGTATGGATATACCGTTAAAAGGTGTACCGGACGACGATAATCTCATTATCAAGGCGGCCCGATTACTTGCACAGAAAACACAATGTAATAAAGGTGCGGTTATCTCGTTGAATAAGCGCCTTCCTATGGGCGGTGGCATTGGCGGCGGGTCGTCTAATGCTGCTACTACCTTGGTTGCCCTTAATCACCTGTGGCAAACCGGCCTTAGTGAAGATGAATTGTCGGCGTTAGGGTTAACGCTTGGCGCTGACGTTCCCATTTTCGTGCGTGGTTTAACCGCATTTGCCGCTGGCGTAGGTGAAGACATTACCCCTGCCCCACAACAGGAACACTACTTTTTAGTTGCAACGCCTAATGTTCATATCAGCACTGCTGACGTTTTCACCTCGCCAGATTTGCCGAGAAATACACCGGCAATACGTTGGGAAGACTACGAATTTGAAAAAACTCGCAATGATTGTCAGCAATTAGTCGTTAATCGCTATCCTGAAGTTGCAAAATTATTACAGTGGTTGGTACACTACGCACCGTCGCGAATGACGGGCACAGGTGCAAGCGTGTTTGCCACTTTTTCTGACTATACTTTAGCCGAACAAGTTAGGGCCAAAATGCCTGATACTTGGCAGAGTTTTGTCGCAAAAGGTGTAAATCGCTCACCACTATTAGACAAATTAGAACAACAAAGATAGCGTGTACGCCACATCGGACAAGAACTTAAAAATTGGGGTATAGCCAAGTTGGTAAGGCAGCGGGTTTTGATCCCGCCATTCGTAGGTTCGAGTCCTGCTACCCCAGCCAAACCTCTTTTATCAACGCACTGAGGAACCACTTGTGCCAGATATGAAGCTCTTTGCAGGTAATGCCGTACCAGAACTTGCCCAGAAAGTTGCCGATCGCCTCTACACCAAACTTGGAAATGCCAAAGTTGGCCGTTTCAGTGACGGTGAAATCAGCGTAGAAATTCATGAAAACGTCCGTGGCTCGGACGTTTTTATTATCCAATCTACGTGCGCGCCTACTAACGATAACCTAATGGAACTTATTGTGATGATCGATGCATTGCGTCGCGCATCAGCTGGTCGTATTACAGCGGTAATTCCATACTTTGGTTATGCACGCCAAGACCGTCGTGTTCGTTCAGCTAGGGTGCCAATTACTGCAAAAGTAGTGGCTGATTTCCTGTCGAATGTGGGCGTAGACCGCGTATTGACTATCGACCTACACGCTGAACAGATTCAGGGTTTCTTTGACGTTCCTGTAGATAACGCGTTCGGTACGCCTATCCTTCTTGCTGATATGGTAAGACGTGATTTCGCCGATCCTGTTGTTGTTTCTCCAGATATTGGCGGTGTTGTACGTGCGCGTGCTACGGCTAAACTTCTTAATGACACAGATCTAGCAATTATCGATAAGCGTCGTCCGAAGGCGAACGTAGCTCAGGTAATGAATATTATCGGTGACGTTAAAGACAGAGACTGTATTATTGTGGATGACATGATTGATACGGGCGGCACGCTAGCGAAAGCAGCAGAAGCGCTTAAAGCACATGGCGCTCGTCGCGTTTATGCATACGCTACCCACGCTATTTTCTCTGGTAATGCGGCAAACAACCTTAAAGAATCGGTTATTGACGAGATTATCGTGACTGACTCTATTCCTTTAAGCGCAGATATGAAGCAAATCGGTAAAGTTAAACAGCTTACACTATCTGAAATGCTTGCTGAAACTATTCGTCGTATTAGCAACGAAGAATCAATTTCAGCGATGTTTGAATACTAAACATCAAACGATAAGATTTAAAAAGCGAGTGAACTGGCACTTATAACGGACCACTTCACTCGCTTTTTTACATATGTCTATGCACAGGCGCTAAAATGTCTATGCACGGTCGCTAATTAATTACCTGAGTCATCGTCGTCTTCTTCAGGCATTTCAACGTCAACCACGGGCACTTCAACTTCCTTCGTTTCTGTATCCACGTCAACATCCATTGTATCTACCTCATATTCCGGTAGTTCACCACCGTCAATATCGGCCTCAGGCATTTCGCCTTCCTCTGTCTTATTCACATCACAGGCGCTTGCAGCAAGAGCCAAACTCGATACTGCTAAAATTTTGCTTAAATGCTTCATTTTCTCTCCTTAAAAACGTTGCCGTACCAGTTAACTGCTAACAGCATTTCAGCTATTAACGGTATACACTTCATTTAGGCGTTTAGCCTAACGTAAAACGACTAGTACGTTATCGGACAACAAAGTATGTAACCTTTTACACGCTTTCGTTGTCATTACTCACTTAGGTTGAAGCAGACTCTATGCCAACCACAAAGGTAGCAATAATGCGGCGTTAATGTTGAAGCAAACAAACGCTTTTCTCTATCACTTCGCGTCAACATTATTGCCTATTTTTCATTGAAAACTCACTTAAAAAAGAAAGCCTTTAATAAATAAATAAAATCATATACTTATCTTGCTTTGCGATATGTTTAAGCCGACTATTCATAGGTTGTTAAAACACTTTATAGTCACAATAAACCTCGGGGTCGATTAGCGCATTTTAGCGACCTCTAACCGAGTATAAGGTAAACGTAAAAGCGTTGGGGTAGGAGACGATTTGTAAAATCAGTAATGTGAAAAAAGTGTATGAATCAACTTATTTTTTGTAGAAATTACTTAGGCGTCGTGGAAGACTAGGCAGCATAGTAAAGATAAATGATCGGCATTACGTTGCGCTTGTTAATTGCGTTTTGCAAGCCCAACAAATTGTAAATGTACTACTACGTGGTAAAGGAAATAAAAAAATGAAAACTAACCGACTCAACTTAGTACTTATCTTGACGTCTATGACATTGCTAGGCGCATGCGCAGAAGAAGAAAAGAAAGAGAACCTTGCGATGACTGACAAAAAAGAACAAATTCAGCAAAACAGTGAAGATTTACCTAAAGAGCTCGTCGCTGAGCCAGTAACGCAGGCGGAAGCTGTGGAAGCCGATGCAAAAGGTGAAGTAACAATGAAGGGCAGCATTTTTTATAAAGATCTTGAAGGCGGCTTTTATGCCTTTATTGCCGAGAACGGTGACCGTTACACCCTGCACGGTCTAGATGAAACATATCAAAAGAATGGTCTTATTGTTGAAGTTAAAGGCACGCCCAAACCTGATTTGATGACCTTCACTCAATTTGGCACCGTATTACAAGTGACGTCGGTAAAGGTATTGGATACCAGTAAGGTCATTGATAGCCTACCCACTAAGTGATCGAGTTTTTAGAGAGCAGTGTAGCAATTTGATAACTGAATTGTACGCTGAGTACCGAGGACCTGCGGGCCATTTTGCTCAGCAGGACCTTATCAACACTAAAAGGACAGATTAATGATATACGCATATGCAGCGAAAGAAGCCGGTGGAAAGCTAGAGAAGTTTGAATACGACCCCGGTGAGCTTGGTGCTCATGACGTTGAAATAGACGTTGAAAGCTGTGGCATATGCCATAGTGATTTAAGCATGCTGGATAATGAATGGGGGATAACAGAGTTTCCTTTCGTACCAGGACATGAAGTAGTGGGTACAGTAAGTAAGATTGGTGACCACGTCACATCATTGAAAGTGGGTCAGCGAGTAGGGTTAGGGTGGCACGCGAGTTATTGCAATAGCTGTCGAACATGTGAAGCGGGTGACCACAACTTATGTGCCGGCGCGACTATGACCATTGGCGGTCGTCACGGTGGCTTCGCCGACAAAGTTCGCGCTCAGGCACGTGCTGTTATCCCCTTACCTGAATCGATAGACAGCACCAAAGCTGGACCTTTATTTTGCGGTGGCATTACCGTATTTAACCCCCTGGTACAATTTAATATTAGCCCGACAAGCGAGGTTGGCGTTGTGGGTATCGGCGGATTAGGACACCTTGCCCTGCAATTTTTAAATGCATGGGGCTGTAAAGTCGTAGCCTTCACCTCTAGCGAGTCAAAAGAAAAAGAGGCGCTATCGCTAGGTGCGTCAGAAACGATTAATAGTCGCGATGAAGATGAAATTAAAAAGGCTCAGGGGCGATTCGATTTAATTATTTCAACGGTAAACGTAAAGCTTGATTGGAACCTATACCTGTCTACGCTTGCGCCTAAAGGTCGCTTACATTTCGTTGGTGCAACGTTGGAGCCGCTGGACATTGGCGCATTTAATCTAATTGGCGGGCAGAAAAGCGTTTCAGGTTCGCCGGTGGGCAGCCCTGCTACTATCAAGACCATGCTAGACTTTGCGGCGCATCACGATATTGAGCCTGTCACCGAGACATTCAAGTTTGAAGACGTTAATAAGGCCATAGACAGATTACGTGAAGGTAAAGCGCACTATCGCATTGTACTTACCCGCTAAACGGATATTGAAACAACTAAAGCACGCTTTGGCGTGCTTTTTTGTATTGGCATATTAATTGTTGTTCTGGAGCATGCATATTACAGCATGCGTACAAAGCCAAACTGTATTTTTTATAAACGTAATAATTGTATGTTTTTATAGGTGGTGTTAGAATTCGCCGCCCTTGAATTTTGGGGTGGTGTTTTATTGTGCTTTTAAATGAGTGAATTTGCTTTATAAGCGTTTCATTTAAGTGCTTTCAACGCCAATTAACAGTGGGTTTTGGTCGCAAAAACCCACACCATTAGACTTATATATTGGAGACAGACAATGTCTGAAGCAATTTTTAACCTAGACGCTTCTGTTCGTACAGACCTAGGGAAAGGTGCGAGCCGCCGCCTACGTCGCGAAGATAAGCTTCCTGGTATCATCTACGGTGGTGAAGAAGCACCCGTTTCTATCACACTAGATCACAACAAAGTTAACAACTCTGCTGACTTTGAAGCGTTCTACTCTCACGTTCTTACTTTGAACCTAGACGGAAAGCCTGTTGAAGTTTTAGTAAAAGACATGCAGCGCCACCCGTACAAGCCAAAGATCATGCACATTGACTTCCAACGTGTTATCGCTGGTGAAGACGTACACACTAACGTTCCACTTCACTTCGTAAACGAAGAGAAGTCTGCTGCTGTTAAAGCTGGCGGTATTGCTGAGCACCACGTAACTGAAATCGAAGTTACTTGTCAGCCTAAAGATCTTCCAGAGTTTATCGAAGTAGACATGGCTGCGGTTGAAATGGGTCAAACAGTACACCTTTCTGACCTAACCCTTCCAGCTGGCGTTTCTTCAGTAGAACTTGCTAAGAACGACGAAGCTCACGACCTAGCGGTTGTAACTGTTAAGCCTGCTCCTAAAGCAGCTGAAACAGACGAAGACGGCGAAGAAGCAGCTTCTGAGGAATAATCCTCTTGGCTGATATCCGCCTTATCGTGGGTCTGGGTAATCCAGGCCCCGAATATGAAAATACCCGACACAATGCCGGTGAATGGTTTCTCAACCAACTTGCCGACACCTATAACGCCCCGCTAAAACCAGAAACAAAATTCTTCGGTAAAACTGCTCGTATTACTATTGACGGTAAAGATATCCGTTTGCTCTACCCCACTACTTTTATGAATAAAAGTGGTCAAGCCGTAGCGGCACTTGCTAACTTTTACCGCATAGAGCCAGAACAAATATTAGTAGCGTTTGACGAATTAGACTTACCGCCTGGTGTGGCAAAATACAAAGTAGGCGGCAGCTCAAGTCAAAATGGCGTGCGTGACATTGTGGCAAGAATGGGTAATAACAAGAACTTTTTGCGTTTGCGCATTGGTATTGGTCACCCTGGACATAAAAGCCGCGTTACCGGCCATGTCTTAGGAAAACCGTCAGCAGAAGAAAAAACAGCCATTGAAAGTGCCATCGATGAAGCGGTACGCTGTACAGAAATTTTGCTAAAAGAAGACCTAAAGCAAGCACAAAACAGGTTACACTCGCATAAAGTGTAAACCTTAGCCAGTTATCACTTTTCCAAACTAAGGATCCATACCATGGGTTTTAAATGCGGTATTGTTGGCCTACCTAACGTAGGTAAATCAACACTTTTCAATGCATTAACAAAAGCAGGTATTGAAGCGGCAAACTTCCCTTTCTGTACCATCGAGCCAAACACGGGTGTAGTGCCTGTGCCAGATCTTCGTTTGGACAAGTTGGCTGAAATCGTAAACCCTCAGCGCGTCATTCCTACTACGATGGAATTCGTTGATATTGCGGGTTTGGTTGAAGGCGCGTCTAAAGGTGAAGGTTTAGGTAATAAATTCCTTGCTAACATTCGTGAAACCGACGCTATCGGTCACGTAGTTCGCTGCTTCGACGATGAAAACATTGTTCACGTTGCAGGTCGCGTTAGCCCGAAAGATGATATTGACGTTATTAATACCGAGCTTGCGCTTTCAGACTTAGAAACCACAGAAAAAGCACTGCATCGCGTAGCGAAGCGCGCTAAAGGTGGCGATGCTGATGCCAAGTACGAAATGAAAGTACTTGAGAAGATTAAGCCGCATCTAGATGAAGGCTTGTTACTTCGCTCGCTGGAGCTAAGCAAAGAAGAGCTTGAAGCGATTAGCTACATGAACATGCTAACCCTTAAGCCAACCATGTACATTGCTAACGTTAATGAAGACGGTTTTGAAAATAACCCGTATCTTGATCAAGTAAAAGAAATTGCTGCAGGTGAAAACGCTACGGTTGTTGCGGTTTGTGCATCTATTGAATCTGACATTGCAGAGCTTGAAGACGACGAGCGTGAAGAATTCATGCAGGATATGGGCTTAGAAGAGCCGGGTCTTAACCGTGTTATTCGTTCAGGTTACAACTTGCTTACTCTGCAAACCTACTTTACTGCAGGTGTAAAAGAAGTTCGCGCATGGACATTCCCAGAAGGGTCTACAGCGCCGCAAGCAGCGGGTAAAATTCACACCGACTTCGAGAAAGGCTTTATTCGCGCTGAAATCGTAAGCTACGATCATTTTGTTGAGTTTAACGGCGAACAGGGTGCAAAAGACGCAGGTAAATGGCGTCTTGAAGGTAAAGACTATATTGTTAAAGACGGCGACGTTATTCACTTCCGCTTTAACGTGTAACTTCTGGTGTAGAAGTTAACGCTATTTTTTGAAAGCCACCGCAAGGTGGCTTTTTTGTTTGTTTCAGACAATTGTTAAGCGTACGTTGGCCTGATATAAATTGTAAAAAACAAAAGGCTTTACGAATGCACTTTAAACGTCATAAAAATATGTCCAAACACGCACACCACACTACATCACTGGGGCAAAACTTATTTTGCTCAACGGTGTATGGCGCAATTACCGCGCTATATTTATTAACTAATACTGCGCTTGCTGGCAAAGAAGACAACGAAAGCCAAGTACTTACTACCCAAATAAGCAGTAATGTTAAAGAGAAAATACCGAGCGTTTCAGATAATTCAACAAAACAAGATAACGCCATTTTGCACAGCAATAGCGCGAGTTGGTATCAGGTTCCTAAAAGCAATACGGTGACCTTTGCTACGGCTTACGGCGACGTGGTTATTGCGCTACACCCTGCCCTAGCGCCCAAACACGTTGCCCGATTTAAAAAGCTTATCGATGCAGGCTTTTATAACGAACAGGCATTTTATCGTGTAGTGGATGGATTTGTTGCGCAAGCGGGAAGTAATGATACCCATGATGTATCTCAGTTTGACTCCGCGTTACTAAGCACAATTGATGCTGAATTTACCCAGCCACTTAATAGCAACGTGCATGTGGTGGAAACTAACGATATGTTTGCACCGAGCACAGGTTTTTTAGACGGGTTTCCTGTGGGTATAGACAGCACTCGCGCTGAAATGTGGGGGCTGCATTGCCCTGGCGTTGTGGCTTTTGCGCGCAATAGCGAAAAAGATACCGCGAGTACCGAGTTTTATATCGTACTTGGTCAAGCACCCCGCCACTTAGACAGAAACATGTCGGTAGTAGGGCGGGTTGTTAAAGGCATGGAGCTACTTCAAAAATTACCGCGAGGGAATAGGCAAAGTGGCGGTGTGCTGGATAACATTACACAAAAAAGCAAAATCAAGCAGGCTTTCGTGCACTCAGACAAGGCTACGCCCTACTTTGTACAAATGCCACTACACGAAGAATATAAAAAACGCACGAATACAGGTAAAAACCTAGATAACCCGTTTTTTCATGACAATACCTATGGTCCGCGCCCTATTGACCTGTGCTATTACCAAACTAAATCAGACACTAAGGCATGGTAGAAACACCGCTATAGGCCTTGCAAGTTGTTCAATTTCACCGCTTTTTGTGTGTATTTCACCCTAATGCGCACACTTAATGAGCATTTAAAAAAAGTTAGTAAAAAAGGGGTTGACGGTTGCCAGTCATATACGCATAATACGCGCCACTTCCTGAGAGGGAAGAGAATAGCAAGGCTACGTAGCTCAGTTGGTTAGAGCACATCACTCATAATGATGGGGTCGCAAGTTCGAATCTCGCCGTAGCCACCAATTCTCTATTGTCTCTTTTAGGAAAGTCTAGCTGCGCGGAAGTGGTGGAATTGGTAGACACGCTGGATTTAGGTTCCAGTGCTTCACGGCGTGAGAGTTCAAGTCTCTCCTTCCGCACCACGACTGGGGTATAGCCAAGTTGGTAAGGCAGCGGGTTTTGATCCCGCCATTCATAGGTTCGAGTCCTGTTACCCCAGCCATTCTTTTTTGAATGACTATTATAGCTAGCGTCTACGCGGAAGTGGTGGAATTGGTAGACACGCTGGATTTAGGTTCCAGTGCTTCACGGCGTGAGAGTTCAAGTCTCTCCTTCCGCACCATTTGGGGTATAGCCAAGTTGGTAAGGCAGCGGGTTTTGATCCCGCCATTCATAGGTTCGAGTCCTGTTACCCCAGCCATATTCTTGAGAAGCCGCTCAACGAGCGGCTTTTTATTGAAAATAAAAGTTAAGGCTACGTAGCTCAGCTGGTTAGAGCACATCACTCATAATGATGGGGTCGCAAGTTCGAATCTCGCCGTAGCCACCAACTTTTACTTATTCCTTTATTGGAAGTCTACATTGCGGAAGTGGTGGAATTGGTAGACACGCTGGATTTAGGTTCCAGTGCTTCACGGCGTGAGAGTTCAAGTCTCTCCTTCCGCACCAAATTGGGGTATAGCCAAGTTGGTAAGGCAGCGGGTTTTGATCCCGCCATTCATAGGTTCGAGTCCTGTTACCCCAGCCATATTTTTGAAAAAACCGCTCTTTTGAGCGGTTTTTTTGTTTATATTGGCATTCTTTTATAGCGTTGCTTTTCCTTCCCCTTTAAATGAATAAATTTTCTATATACGAGCATAAAACGTCATAGTTTCAGTACGTTTTCATTGTCCAATCATTTAATTGTCGTGCTAGTATTGGGCTTTATCGATATAGCTCGGCATACTCAACGTTTTAGCAAATACCGTTTTGCATAAAGCTTACGTTTGTTCTGACAACGCACCTGTCATGTTCAGTTCATATTTACACGCCGAGCAATAATTAAAACAATAACGAAGGAAAGTGCGTGATAAACGAATTCGTTTCATTAGTTAATAATATTCTTTGGGGTGACGGCCAGGTACTTATCATCATGCTGCTAGCGTGTGGTATTTGGTTTACCGTAAAACTTGGCGGTGTACAGCTTCGGCACTTCGGTCATATGTTCAGCCTACTGAAGGGCAGTAACACCTCTAGTAAAGACGGCATAAGTTCATTCCAAGCTTTGTGTACCAGTTTATCGGCTCGCGTGGGTACCGGTAACTTAGCTGGCGTTGCAGTTGCTATATCACTAGGTGGCGCTGGCGCAATTTTTTGGATGTGGATGATAGCCCTTCTAGGTATGGCCACCGGTTTTGCTGAAAGTGTGTTAGGCCAGCTATACAAAGTACGTGACGAAAACGGCGAGTTCCGTGGCGGCCCTGCTTACTACATCAAGCAAGGGCTCAATAAAACCTGGTTAGCTGTCGCTTTCTCGCTTTGTTTGTTCTTTGGCTACGGGTTTGTTTTCAGTGCTGTTCAAGCTAATACTATTACCGATGCACTAAACAACGCTTACTCGTTTCCCAGTGAATATGTGGGCTTAGCCATTATTGCACTCGCCGCCTTAATTGTTGTAGGTGGTTTACGAGGCATTGCGCGCTTTGCTGAGTTTGTCGTGCCGTTTATGGGCATTGGCTACGTGCTTGTGGCATTGGCTATTACCTTTATCAATATTTCAGAACTTCCGGCCATGCTGCTTGATATCGTGAAATCAGCATTTGGTTTACAGGAAGCAGGTGCCGGTGCATTAGGTGCTGCCATTAAAAATGGAATCCAGCGTGGCCTCTATTCAAATGAAGCGGGTAGCGGCTCTGTACCGCACGCAGCGGCAAGTGCGGTTCCAAACCCTAACCACCCGGTATCGCAAGGTTACATTCAGATGCTAGGTGTTTTCTTAGACACACTAATATTGTGTACGTCTACGGCGTTTATTATTCTGCTAGCGGGCGGTTCAAGCTCTGATCAAATGGAAGGCATTCGCCTAACACAAGATGCCATGAGCAGTCATTTAGGTGAAGGCGGTACCGACTTCGTGGCAGCCGCCATTAGCTTGTTTGCTTTCACCTCAGTAGTGGCAAACTACGCCTATGGCGAGAGTAACCTGCACATGTTTAAGCTAGATAACAAAATAGGCCGTGCGGCTTATACCATAGGTTATTTAGGTATGATTTATTGGGGCGCTCAGGCAGCACTACCTCAAGTGTGGGCCATGGCCGATATGGCGTTGGGCTTAATGACAGTAATTAACATTATCGCCATTGTGTGGATGACACCTACGATTGTGTCTATCAGTAAGGATTACTTCAAGAAAAAAGACAGTGGCCAAAAAGTGGAATACAAGGTTGGCGATTGTGAGATACAAGGGAAGTCTGAAAAAGGTATTTGGGACTAGTCACCACGCTTTACTTTTATTCAGCACAACAGAAAGGCTAACTGCAAGTTAGCCTTTTTTAGTTTCTAACGTTCAGTCAAAACATAAGCTTTATCAATGAAACTTTTGATAAATTGCGGTGGCGAGTTACAACGCCACCGGCAAGTGCCCTGTCTTCACCCAGATTACGGTCTCTTCGTCAACGTATGGATGATGCTGACTCATATGCGGGCTTCTTATCCATGTACCCTTGGCGTATTCACCATGCTCGTCTTTAAAGGTCCCCGACAGTACAAATATTTCTTCTCCACCGAAATGCTTGTGGGGCTTAAATACCTCGCCAACAGGCCATTTAACCAGCGCTACATGTTCATGCTCAAAATTGTGGAGTGGCATCACCTGTAGGCCGCCCTGCCCTTGCAGCCACTCTGCCGTATTAGTGTTTACCCTAACTTCGCTTAAATCGCGCTTATCAAACTGATTGAGTTTAACCAAGATCACACAGCCTTCGTTACTAAACGGGCTGTGTTTACTGCCCGGAGGATTTCGCAAATACGTGCCCGCCGGATAATCACCGTGCTCGTCAGAAAATACACCTTCTAATACGAGAATCTCCTCACCATAGGGATGGCTATGCTGTTTAAAGCTAGCGCCCGGCTCATATCTCACAACGCTAGTCGTGTGTCCCGACTCCTTAGCTTCTCGCTCCAATGGCTTGCGCCAAACCGTAGCGGACGGCGACGGCTGCCACTCTTGCTTCTGCGTATTAATAGCTAGGCGTTCATCAAAGTTCATATTTAACATTTAGGTCACCGATTGGTATTGGCGCGTTATCGCTATTTTATTAAAGACCGCTACTCAGGTCTTAGCATTTCAAAGAAGTTTTCTTGAGAAATCGTATAGTAATCTCCCTTCCCTCCACCACGGCTCACAGGCGCGCTTTTAAGCGTGCTGTAAACGCCGTTTTCGATAAGCGATTTGTCAATATGAACGCCCACTACCTCGCCCATAATAAACCAGCTATTCACGTCATCGCCTGAGGCTGATTTTAGCTGTACCACATCAGTAAGCTTGCATTCCATACTAACTTTGCTGTCTTTTACGCGTGGAACCTGCACTATTTCACTGTCTACAGTCTGAAGCCCTGCATGGTCGAACTCGCTCTCCTCTGGGGCCAGAGGCTTACTGGTTGTGTTCATCGCATTGACCAAATCTTCCGATACAAGATTCCAGCAAAACTCACCGGTTTCCTGTACGTTGATTAGCGAATCTTTTTTACTGCCTACCACTGAAAAACCAATAATCGGTGGCGTATAGTTTAGCGCGTTAAAAAAGCTGTAAGGCGCGAGGTTAAATACTCCATCTTTCGATCTTGTCGAAATCCAACCAATAGGTCGCGGGGCAATGATGGCGTTAAACGGGTCATGTGCCAGACCGTGCCCGTTTTTAGGTTGGTAAAAATGCGTGTGTGACAAAACCATTCCTTAAAAAGTGTGATAGTGTAATTGATAGCTCTGATATGACTACGTCTCCTCCCGTTTTCAAGATTAATAAGGTAGTTTATGACTGCACGCAGTGTCGCATTTTCCAGAACCCGACTCACAGAACTTATGGTGCCCTCCTTCGCTAACTTTGGTGGCAAAGTGCATGGCGGCGTCATTTTATCTTTAATGGACAAAGTGGCCTATGCTTGTGCAAGTAAGCATGCTGGCGCATATTGCGTAACCGTTACGGTTGATGGCGTAGAGTTCTTACAGCCCGTTGAGGTTGGCGATTTACTTCATCTAGATGCTACTGTTCACTATGTTGGGAATACATCGTTAGTGGTGGGCATTAAAGTAACAACGGAAAACATAAAAACCAACGAAGTGAAGCATACCAACAATAGCTTTTTTACTATGGTGGCCAAAGACGACAGCGGTACGCCGGTTTCTGTCCCTGAACTTGAACTCACGAACCATTATGAAATGCGCAATTTTGTAACCGCTATTCGCCGCAGTAAAATTCGCAAAGAAGCACAAGTTAAGCTTCAGCGTGATTATGATGCTTTCATTCCTAAAGAAGATTTTGCGCTAGTTGATGCACACCGATGTGTATTGACGTTCGATAGAGACAGCTAATCGGACTTGCTTCAGCCCCTGTTTCAAATGATAGCTGCGTTAACCTTAGCTTCAGCACGAAAGATATAGGTTTGGTAAACGCAAGTGTTTCATACTGGCGCTAAACAAAAAAAGCAGGCCAAATAGGTCAGCCTGCCTTTTGTTTTTATCCGTGTTTTACCGCAGTGTTAGAAGCGATACGCAACTTTGCCGTATACAAAACGGCCTGTGAAGCCGTAAGGCGAGAAGCCTGAGTATGAGAATAAACGAGAGAACGTAGTTACATCGTCTACCAAATCTCGGGTTGGCTCTGGGTATACATCGAATACATTGTTGGCACCTACCGATACGGTTAACCCTTCTGTCAACGCTATACGAACATCCAAGTCAGTGATCCATTCCGAAGGAAGAATTTCGTTGCGGGCTTCAATTGAAGAAGGATCTTCCACTTCACCATAGCGTGTGGTGCGAAGCGTAGTGGTGTAACGGTCGTAGTTCCATGTAACGCCCAAGTTTAACTTACTGTCTGGCGAGCTCGTTTCGAAACGGCGAAGTTCGACGTCGCTGAACAAGTTATCTTGGTCAAAGCCTGCATTTTGAAGCACTTCAGGCGCATCGATTACGCTGGTTACTTCATTGTCGTTAAAGTTAGCACCTGCGTTAAAGTTAAACGCACCGTAATCTGCCGTGTTCAATGTATAGGTAGACACAATATCAACACCCTCAGTACGGGAATCTATGGCGTTTAAGAAGAAACGCGCCTGATTAGCACCCGTGCCTTCTAGTAGTGCTTCAATTGCTTCACCCGATAGGTTGTTAGACAGTACAATACGGTCATCAATATCGATGCGATAGAAATCTACCGTTAAGTTAAAATCAGCCGTTGGAGAATATGTGAAGCCCGCGCTGTAGTTATCCGACTCTTCTGCATCTAAACCTGGGCTACCCAGCGCCTGTGCCACATCGCTTGAAGGTGCAAAGGTCCCGGTTTCAGTTGGCTCGCCGTCAACAAAGACGGTAGCAATTGAGGTGAAAAACTGCTGTTGAAGCGACGGAGCTCTAAAGCCTGTTGATACCGACGCGCGAAGTGCAAACGCATCGCTTAAGGTTACACGGTGCGACATCTTCCAGTTGAACGTGCTGCCAAAATCAGAATAATCTTCATAACGACCGGCAACAGCAACGTTCCAGTTCTCTACCACATCAGCTTCCAAGTCTACATAGAAGCTATAGTTGTGACGGCTGTTGTCACCGGCCGACTCTGGTGTAAAACCAGGGAACACTTGAGAGCCTGCTGCACCAAACGGCCCGTCAACGGGGTCGGTCACAGCTCCGCCTGGACCGAAGGCACCTTGGATGTACGAGTTCTCTTCACCCGCTGTAATATCATAACCTTCGTGGCGATATTCTGCGCCCATTGCAAAGTTCATTTCGCTGTAAAACAGCCCTGTATCGACCAGACGAGATGCGTCTGCATTAATGATAGTCGTATCGTACTCAAGGGTACCCGCGTCAAACTCAGTCTGACTTGTAGGGCCAAGGGATGTATTTAGCGTGTTAACAACACCGTACTCTAGCTCGTTACCGCCGTGCGTAACTGATAGGTCATAATTCCATACATCACCGTAGCCTTTAATTCCGGCGATAAGCGACATATCTGTGATGTCGGTCTGAATAGCAGGTAAGAAGCCGTCAGGGTAAATTTCAACAATGTTGCGCGAGTCTTGTGCACGGCGATAGAAACCACTGCCTAGCGAGTCACGGGTGCTGTAGCCTGCTGTAGTGTAAAACTCGACGCTATCGGTAAGTGCTTTACCCGCATTAATAAACAGCGCGTAGTCTTCTACCTCACCATTACCGTATACGTGATTATAGCGATTTACTGTGAGTTCACGTGGGTCGAGGTTGCCTTCTGCATCACGAGCATAGTTTTCTCGCTGATCGTAGTCGGCACGATTTGCTTGGCCGCGGTCGCGATATTCACCTGAAACATTTACAAAGCCATCGTCGCCCCACTCAAAACCCACGTTTCCACGAAGGGTAAAGGTTTGGCCGTCGGTTACCTCTCGGTCACTTCCTTCGGTGAACGCTAGGTCGCCGTTAGCGTCAATAGCAACATTTTCAAGGTTTGGCACGCCGTCCATTGTAGTAACGTTAGCACCGTAGGTTGCCGATACTTCACCGCCTTCTGCAGCATCTTTAAGCACAATATTGATAACGCCCGCAATAGCGTCAGACCCGTACTGAGCTGCTGCACCGTCACGCAATACTTCAATTCGTTTGATGGCATTAGCTGGAATAGCGTTTAAATCTACCGCTGATGATCCGCGACCCACCGAGCCGTTTAGGTTAAGTAGCGCAGATGTGTGACGACGCTTACCATTGACCAGTACAAGGGTGTGATCGGGGGCTAAACCGCGAAGCTGAGCTGGGCGCACGTGGTCCGTACCATCGGTAACTGAAGGCTGCGGAAAGTTAAAGCTTGGCAGTAACTGGTTAAGGATCATGTTGGTTTCAGTTAAGCCTGTAGCCTCAATAGATGAAGCGTCGATAATATCGATAGGTACCGGGGAATCATTGACGGTACGCCCTACTCGACGTGAACCTACAATTTGGATTTGTTCAACATCCTGCTCATCGATAGCGGTTTGCTCTTGAGCAAAAGACGCGCTAGAAAAAGATATTCCGGCGATTGCAGAAGCAATTAAGGAAAGCTTAAAAACAGAAGCGTTAATTTTAGCCTGTTGCATTGTGATGTTCCTGAATTTTATGTGTTTACTTCAAGGAAGAGAATTTCGCTTATGGCAAGCGCTTTAGAGCGCACTTACCAAGTGCTTCTTCTTTCTCGTTTAATTTAGGGTTAATGCTAAACGCTTGTTTGAACTACAAGACTTATTTTTATAGACGTGAAACCAACGGGGTTTATGCGCTGAGTTAAGCACAAAATAGCGGGGCTATACAATACTAAAGTAGTAATAAAAGTGTAAATTCGACAATATGCAGAATCTAGAGGATGAGGAGGTATAAACTAACAAAACGGTTCGCTTAGCGCTTAAGTACCGCATATTTTAATTGCGAGTGTAGCTCGACGGTAATTAAGGCTGGTGTTAATAGGAGCGACAAACAACTATTTGCCGCGCCTAATGAGTAGAGGCTCTGCCAAAAAGCTTACGCTTTTTTAAGCTTCTTTTTTAATTTTTTAAGCTTGCCTTCCTGCTTAGAGATTTTAGCTTTAGTTGCTTTGATTTCTTTTTTTAGCTCTTTTTTCTTAGCCATAATAACTATCCTTTCGATTTATTGTTCTTTCGTAGTGTTTTACTGCCAATAGCAGCACTTAGAGCCCATCGTGTTTTTCGATGAACTCGCGGATGAAGCGCCTAACTTCTCGAGCGGCAGACGTATCAAGCGCTTCGCAGAGTTCAATAAACTGAGCGCGCTCTTCATCGTTAATCCGAATAATCATTTGACTATTCTTTTTCTTCTTTTTGTTGTTTTTCTCAGACATGTAGCGCCCTTATAGGCCAAAACGACTTCATCCGTATAACTAATGTATAGCTTTTGTATATACAATTCAAGTGGCCGCTGATCCCTTTGCTAAAGTTTGTCATAAAAAGGTCATAGAATATTAATTGCATTGACTTGTTCGATTGTCACAATTGAACGCGTTTACCAACAGATGATTAGAAGAAGTACCATGATTGATACACAGTCTTTCGCACACCTTTCATGTTTAATCGAAGGCATCGCACTTGTTAAACATTCAGAGAATCGCTCCAGCCAAGATTTGAAAACCCTTTTAGAGAGCCAGGGTTACGATGCAGCAATAGCGGCAAATACCGCTGAAGCACTTAGCGAACAGCTTCAATTAGCCTCATAAAGAAAACGGAAGCCGAGGCTTCCGTTTTGCACATTTCGCTAATTGTCTGGTTCACGTAATTGAATTAAGCCTTACTTTGGCGACCATTCAAACTTTTTAAACGGCTCGTCTACTGGCGTTTCAGCTAGGTGATTCGTGTAGTTACTCATCACTTTTTGCGCCAATACCAAGATAATTTCTAACAGCTGTTTGTGCGCATACCCAGCATCATAGAATGCCTTAAGCTGAGTTTCTTCAACATTACCACGACCACGCGTTACCGCGAGTACGGTTTCTTTTAACGTGTTGAGTTTGCTATCTGAAAGAACTTCATCGTTACGGAGCTCTTCAATTAGCGTATCACTTACATTCATACTTTTTGCAATACCTGTATGCGCCGGTACACAGTAGTGACATGCATGTTCAACGTTAATTGACTGCCATACTACGGTAAGTTCATCTGCGCTGAACGACGTTTCTTGCGCTAGCTTGTGCAGTACTTGGTAGCCTTCTAGCAATGTTGGCGCCTCTGCCATAACGGCATGTAGGTTGGGCAGCATGCCAAATGCACTTACCGAGTTATCAATGAGTGGCTTTGCCGCCTCCGGTGCCGTGTCTTTCGTATGTAATGTAAAATCGTTCATATCACTCTCCTATTGATGTGACTAGAAACTTAAATAACCCTTCTGGTTACTCTTACCTCTTTGGTATGACATTAATAATAGGTTTACTTGAACGATCGTTCAAGCGATAATTGAACACATGTTCAAAGTATTCACGTATAAGGTATGCAGCAATGAAATATGACCACGATGAAATAATCGAAAAAGCGACCACACTTTTTTGGCAGCGAGGCTTTCAAGCTGCGGGTATGCGTGATATTCAACAGGCATTAGACATGCGCCCCGGTAGTATCTACGCGCGCTTTCAAAGTAAAGAAGGATTGTTCAAGCTTGTTGTGGAACGCTATGCAGAGAACAGCGCAAAGCGATTAAAGCAGGTGACAGAAGCAGAATCGCCTTTAAATGCGCTTTATTGCTTTTTTGAAACAGCATTGACTGTGCCTAATGAGCAGCGCTATATGCGCCAATGCTTGCTAGTAAAGTCTATTGCAGAATTAGATATCATTGGTGATGTCGCCAAAAAAGCGGTGCTTGATAGTATGCAGACCCTTAAGGCTGGCTTTAGCGATATTATTGAAGCCTGTATCGAAAACGGTGAATTGCCTGCACATACGCCAACTACATTAGCTGCGGACTGGCTTCAAAATCAATTCGTGGGTTTGCGTGCGTTCGCCTTAATGCAAGACGAAAATAAAGCCACTATTCAAATGATCGACAAAGTAATGATCGACTTAAAAGGGCAATGGCCTCAAAAAACGCGTTAATGTGAATGACGGCTCAAAGGCGCTGAAACAGCGTATTTTCACAACGAGTGCTTTAAAAGCCGTTGCATAGAATATGGTTTAATCAAACATGCGACTTGGAATAACTCTCTTTAACCAAGCGAAAAGGTTATTATTGTTAGCTTTTGAATCAACTCGGGTTCGCTTAATTTCAACCCACTGTTCTTGTTCAATAATCACGTTACCATCAACAAAGGGGACGTATAATTGATCACCTTCAAAGTGGCTTCTAAACTCTAAGTAAAAGTCGCCGTGCAGCTCCTCAAGTAGGGCATCGGATTCCCCCAAACCGTCGGGCAGAAAATAATGAAACTGAGTAAGAACAAGCCTTCCTTCAGCGTTTAGCTGGTAACTGCCCGCATAGCCACCCCAACAGGCAGACATCACCTCAACCTTTTCGGGGTCAGGTGTACTCTTCAACTGATAAAAGTTTTTCTCACCTTCGTCGAATGGGTGCCCTTGCCAAATATAATAAAGGCTATAGCCTTTTAAACTAACCAACGGGCATTGATTAGAGAACCCTTGCGAGAATTGTACGGTCATTCCTTTGAACCTTTTTTAATTATGAGCTGGGTTCGCTTAAACAAGTGAAATGTTTTTGTGCTTTTTCAAATCTAAGCAAAGGCTTTTAAGAGAACAACAAACGCAATAATTGCGCAATAAGCAATATCCCCATTAACGGCCAGATCCACTTCGCCCATTTAGCCGCATCTTCACTACTTATACGCATTTTAGAGCGCTCTATTAGCGGTATAATTAATGCCAGTGCACCAAACAACACCGCCAGTAAAATTAATACTTCCATTATCGTAACCCTATCGCATATTTAAGCACTTGTTGTTTAGCAGGCTCGATGCGCTGCGCCACAGAAAGTAGCTGGTTTCTTACCCATTTAATGGGGGCAATATCGTTGCTAAACAAGGTATAAAACCCATCCATTGCGCTCATCATTACCACGTTATCTCGCTTTCGTGGCCTTTCATAGTCGCCTACAAGCATTTGCAAAAATAGGTTATCCGTTAGCGACAGCTCACCAGTGCTGTGGCTGGCATTAACCTTAGCGGTAACAGATAAAAACGCCTCTACGTCTTTGAAACCTAAATTCACGCCCTGCCCAGCCAATGGATTAATGGTGTGCGCTGCATCGCCAATTAACACACAGCAGCCTTTAACATAGTGTTTAGCATGAGAACGAGTAAGCGGAAAAACCGCTTTGTCTACAACAGAAAAGCTGTTGTCATTTTTAGTGAGTTCATCAGGAAAAGTGTTAAGAATTTCACTCTCAAGTTGGCTCGCTTTTAAACTTTTTATGCGTTTGAGTTCGTCGGGCGAGTCGTACCACACAAGCGAGGCATAGTTGTCGAACATAGGCAAAAACGCTTTTGGGCCGCTTGAGGTAAACTGCTGCCAGGTCACAGGTTCTACAGGCTTTTCCATTTTGATTGTGATACCCATTGCCTGTTGGGCATACTGCCAACCTGTGGTGCCGATACCGGCCGCTTGTCTTACCTGAGAGTTTGCACCATCAGCACCAATAAGCCAATTCGCCTCGATAGTTCTGCCGTTCGATAGGTTAACGGTAGCAGTATTGGCTAACAGAATGTCTTGCACCGTTTGGCCACTAATAAGCTCAACATTCTCATACTGTTTTAGTGCTTCGTGGCAACCTAGTTGCAACAATCGGTTTTCTACAAAGTAGCCAAGCTGGGGCATATCGATACTTTGTGCGGTGAAGTCTGTTCGATGCGCAGGGTCGTCCCACACGCTAAGGCCCGTATACGGCTTTACACGCATAGCGGCAATATGCTCCCAGGCGCCCAGTGCTTTTAAAAGCGTAACGGAAGCTTCGCTTATTGCCGATACCCGCAGGTCAGGTCCATCACCGTGGTGAAAAGGCTTAGGCAAGTGAGGCTCTATAACCACTACCTTGTAGTGCTGCTGTGCAAGGCCTAGCGCCAGCGCAGCCCCCACCATTCCACCGCCATTTATACAGAAATCGACCATTTACTCTCCTTAAAACACGCACTTGCATTATGTCGTAAAATACCAAGCCCTGTGAAGTAAAACGTCATACCGTTTAGAGGTAGATCATAGCGTTAGATCAAAAATTCACTAATCGTCGCAATACACTGGGAATATGCATACATAACAGGTAAAATATGCGGCTATTTTGAACATCTTCTTGTAACTGACATTGTTAGTTGTTTTTTGCGGGCTATTTTGATGTGCCCGATTAAGAACACATGGGCAGATGCTTTTGTCTTTACCCACGTAAAACTGCATTCACTTACAAGAACACTAACAGGTTATCGAATAGTTGTTATGACTAAAAAGCTGTATATCAAAACCTGGGGCTGCCAAATGAACGAGTACGACTCGGAGAAAATGGCAGACTTACTAGACTCAACACACGGCTTTAGCGCTGCACAAAGTGCTGAAGAAGCCGACGTTATTTTGCTTAACACCTGCTCTATCCGCGAAAAAGCGCAGGAAAAAGTGTTTCATCAACTTGGCCGTTGGAAAACCCTCAAGCAAGATAAGCCAGAACTTATTATTGGTGTAGGTGGCTGTGTAGCCTCACAAGAAGGCGACACTATTCGTCAGCGCGCGCCATTCGTAGACTTGGTTTTCGGCCCGCAAACACTACACCGCTTGCCTGAAATGATTAACGAACTTAAAGGCGGCGCAAAGTCAGTGATTGACGTGAGCTTCCCTGAAATTGAAAAGTTTGATCGCCTGCCTGAGCCGCGCGCTGAAGGCCCAACCGCGTTCGTTTCCATTATGGAAGGCTGTTCAAAATACTGTACATTCTGCGTAGTACCTTACACCCGTGGTGAAGAGGTAAGCCGCCCTGTTGATGACGTATTGCTTGAAATTGCACAGCTTGCTGGCCAAGGCGTACGTGAAGTAAACCTTCTTGGTCAAAACGTAAATGCATACCGCGGTGAAAACTACGACGGTACGATTTGTCGTTTCTCTGAGTTACTTGAACTCGTTGCAGCTATCGACGGTATCGACCGCATTCGCTACACCACGTCGCACCCGGTTGAATTCACCGACGACATCATAGATGCGTACGCCTCAATTCCAGAGCTTGTTGACCACCTTCACCTACCGGTTCAAAGTGGCTCAGACCGCATATTGAACCTTATGAAGCGCGGTCATACGGCATTAGAATACAAATCTAAAATGCGTAAGCTGAAAAAGATTCGCCCGAACATTAGTTTGTCGAGCGACTTTATCATTGGGTTCCCTGGTGAAACCGATGCTGACTTTGAAGCCACCATGGATTTGATTCAGGCCGTTGATTACGATCTTAGCTTCAGCTTCATTTATAGTGCCCGCCCTGGTACACCAGCGGCTGATGCTGTCGACGATGTAACGGAAGAGACCAAAAAGCAGCGTCTTCACCTTCTACAGCAGCGTATTACGCAACAAGCATTGCGCATTGCTCGTCACATGGTAGGTACAGAGCAGCGTATTCTGGTTGAAGGTCCGTCAAAGAAAAACCCAATGGAGCTTTCTGGACGTACTGAAAATAACCGGGTGGTAAACTTTGAAGGCACACCTGACATGATTGGCGAATTCGTTGATGTAAACATCACCGACGTGTTTACCAACTCACTACGTGGTGAAGTTGTGCGCAGAGAGAGTGAGATGGGCTTGCGTGTTGCCGTTTCGCCCCAATCTATTATGGCAAAGCATCAGGCAGATATGCCCGATGAGCTTGGCGTGGGTCAATTTAGCCCAGCCTAAATACATTTAAAGCGAGGATAAAAGTAGCTTGAGTACATTGGTTAGTAACGAATTTGATTTAGAACCGTCAGATAGTAAGCGTTTGGCGAGTTTGTGTGGCCCCTTTGACGATAACATCAAACAGATAGAGCGCAGGCTAGGCGTAGAAATTACCTACCGAAATAACGCGTTCAAGGTGTTGGGTGAACCGCAGCAAATAAAAAGTGCTAGTGAATTACTTAAGCTTCTTTATATAGAAACACAGCCGATTAAAGGCCGTATTCCAGAGCTTGAAGCAGAACAAGTTCACTTAGCCATTCAAGAAGCCCGGGTTATTGAGAAAGACGCAACCGGTGGCTATGGCAAAGAAGTGAATATCAAAACTAAGCGCGGCGTGATTAAGCCGCGCAACCCCAACCAGGCGCAATACGTGGCGAACATTGTTAACCACGACATTACCTTTGGTATTGGCCCTGCGGGTACAGGTAAAACCTATCTCGCAGTAGCTGCGGCAGTAGACGCACTAGAACGCCAAGAGATACGCCGCATATTGCTCACCCGCCCTGCGGTGGAAGCTGGTGAAAAATTAGGTTTCTTACCCGGCGATTTATCGCAAAAGGTCGACCCGTACTTACGCCCTCTTTACGACGCCCTATTTGAAATGCTGGGCTTCGAGAAAGTTGAAAAGCTTATGGAGCGCAATGTAATTGAAGTGGCTCCGCTGGCTTACATGCGTGGCCGTACACTTAACGATGCCTTTATTATTCTGGATGAAAGCCAAAACACCACGGTAGAGCAAATGAAAATGTTCTTAACCCGTATCGGCTTTAATTCGAAAGCGGTGATCACCGGTGACATCACACAAGTAGATTTACCTCGTGGCGCGAAATCTGGCCTGCGCCATGCCATCGAAGTATTAAGCGAAGTGAACGATATATCGTTCAATTTCTTTCATGCAGAGGACGTGGTACGACACCCTGTAGTTGCTCGCATTGTGCGTGCTTACGAGATTCACGACGCGGAACAAGAGCGTCTTCGCAAAGCGCTTAAAGAGGAAGCTTTGCAACTTCAGCGTGAGCAAACCGCCCAAGACGCGCAAGCTAATGCGTCTGCGCAGTCAGCGCAAAACCAGTCTAACGCGTCGCCCGCAAAAGGCGATAGCGCATCGTGACCGCTATTATTGATGTACAACAAGCATTCGAAGGTGAAGAGGTCATTTCAATTGACATCCCTTCGCCTGCAGAGCTTGAGTTATGGGCCAACGCTGTTCTTAAGTACGAAGGTTTAAGTGATCAAGAAGTCACTATTCGCTTTACCGATGAAGCGGAAAGCCAAAGCTTGAACAGTGAATATCGCGGTAAACACAAACCTACTAATGTATTATCTTTTCCTTTTGAAGCGCCGCCAGGTATTGAAATTAACCTGCTTGGCGATTTAGTTATTTGTGCGCCCGTTATCAGCCGTGAAGCTGAAGAGCAGGATAAGCAAGTAAGCGATCACTACGCACATATGACAGTCCACGGCCTCTTGCATTTAATGGGATATGACCATATAGACGATGCAGAAGCCGAGGAAATGGAAGGTAAAGAGATTGATATTCTTGCCCAATTAGGCATTGATAACCCCTACGACGCTGACGAGTAAAAGTCATCACAATCCATTGTTATATATAGCATTTAACACTTAATAACAATAAAACATTGACGCCCAGCACGAACCATTTTAACGTTGGCGTTGAACTAACAATTAAACGGACATTATGAGCGACGATAATCCTCACTCTACCAACGGCTCATCAGGCAAGAGTTGGTTAGATAAACTAAAAAATTCGATTTCTGGCGAGCCGAGAAGTAAAGAAGAGTTAGTATCGGTTATTACCGATGCTGAACAGAATGACATCATAGACCCACAAACCCGTGAAATGATTGAAGGGGTAATTGGGGTAAATGAAATGCGAGTAAGGGATATCATGATCCCTCGCGCTCAAATGACCACCATAGATGTTGAGAAGAAGGTAGAAGAATTCCTGCCTCTCATGCTTGAATCTGCCCACTCCCGTTTTCCTGTTATTAGTGAAGATAAAGACCACATCGAAGGTATTTTGCTTGCAAAAGACCTGCTTGCGTTTGCTTTTAATGCAGAAAAAGAATTTAACCTGAAAGATATTTTACGCCCTGCGGTCATTGTCCCTGAGAGTAAACGGGTTGACGTACTGCTAAAAGAATTTCGTCAACAGCGCTACCATATGGCCATTGTTGTGGATGAATACGGCGGCGTATCGGGTCTTGTCACCATTGAAGATATTCTAGAGATTATCGTGGGTGAAATTGAAGACGAATACGATACCGAAGAGGACGGCACCGACGATATTCGCCCGCTGAATAAGTCGACCTATTCCGTTAAAGCGCTTACCCCGGTAGACGACTTCAACGAATTTTTTGAAACCAAGTTCAGTGAAGAAGAAGCGGATACCATTGGCGGAATAGTACTTAAAGCGTTTGGCCATATGCCTGAAACCAACGACGAGATAACCATTGGCGATATTCAATTCAAAGTCACCAACTCGGACAAACGTCGGCTTATTCAGCTTAAAGTGTCTGTGCCTTCACTTGAATAATGCAGTAACTTAGCAAGCGCCTTTTTCCTTGGGCGAAATAAAGCATGACGCTTTCGCCCTAGGTTAATTATAACAACCTTAATAACCACCATCAGATCACACCTATGCTGAAACGGTTTTTCCCCCATCTCCTTCTTATTTTAAGCGGCGCCAGCTTAACGCTAGCTTTTGCACCTTTTAACATGTGGCTGTTAACTATTCCTGCACTCGCGCTGGCGATACGACAGGTGATTAAGCTCAAACATCGCCCGTTTTTTGCCGGATGGCTATTTGGTGCGGGCTGGTTCGGCGCAGGCATTAGTTGGGTACACGTCAGTATTGCCGACTTTGGTGGATTACCTCTTATCGGTTCCATTGCCTTAATGGCATTACTTTGTAGTTACTTGGCGCTATATCCAGCGCTCGCCACTAAACTCACCGCCAAGTTTTTTTCGCCCCTTTTATGGCCCATGGTACTGCCTTTTTTCTGGGTTGTGGCCGAGTGGTTGCGAAGTTGGATGCTAAGTGGCTTTCCGTGGTTATCTTTAGGCTATAGCCAGCTAGAAAGCCCACTGTCTGGCTTTGCCCCTGTTATTGGTGAAACAGGAATAAGCGCGCTTATCGTTATTAGCGCTACCCTATTTGCGCTGATTCACAATAGGCGAACTTTCGCCAACGCATTGCTGGTTGCGCTGTGCTTATTTACCAGCGGCTATCTGCTTAAACAGCATACCTGGGTTACGCCAGAAAAGACCTACTCGGTAGGCATGGCCCAAGGCAATATTGCACAAAGTTTACGGTGGGTACCTGAGCAAGATGGCCCTACCATGGATACCTATTGGAAGCTAACCGAAAGCTTATGGGATAACGACCTGATTATTTGGCCAGAGGCGGCGGTTCCCAAGCTTGAACCATTGGCGCAACCCTATCTTGCCAAGGTTAATGAACGAGCCTTTACAGAAAACACCGCTCTTATAACTGGTATTGTTAACTATAACTGGGAAACTGACGAGGCGTGGAACAACCTTATTGTGCTTGGTAAACGCACGCCAGATGCTACGTCCCCTGAGTATCAATATTTTCACAGTAACCGTTTTTCAAAGCACCACCTTTTGCCTGTAGGTGAGTTTGTGCCTTTTGAAGATTGGCTTCGCCCCCTTGCCCCCCTATTCGACTTGCCCATGTCGTCATTCTCTCGGGGTGATTATCAGCAAGCCAACTTAGAAGCCAATGGTATTCATCTGGCACCCGCTATCTGTTTTGAAATTGCGTTTCCCCATCAAGTAATGGCAAACGTATTTGAAGATACCGACATGATCATTACAGTAAGTAATGATGCGTGGTTTGGACATTCTCACGGCCCTGCTCAGCATTTGCAGATTGCGCAAATGCGTGCCCTTGAATTAGGCCGCCCTGTTGTTAGGGCTACAAATAACGGCATTACCGCCTTTATAGACCACAAAGGCGAAGTGACAACGCGCTTGCCTCAATTCACGGCAGGTAACATTTCAGCGCCTGTTGTCGTAACTCGCGGATTTACACCGTACTACCATCTACAGGAATTAGGTGTTTGGCTATTAACGTTATTTCTTTTAGCGTCTGCGATAACACTTAAGAGAGCCGATATCAACCGCAACTAAGCCTATAGAGCACAATCTGAAAGGTATTTTGGAAAGTTAAAAAATATCGGCTGCAGCATTTACTGTTCTGAAGTGGAGAACTGATATTTATGGGGCAAAGCTGCCCTTAAAAAACGATTCGGTGTAGTTAAACGTAAGTTTTTACCTAGTTACTCCGACGGCCGACTGCTCACCGACATTCTTGAAACCGTATCCATACTTTCGTGTAATACGCGCACTATGAAGATGTTTGAGCCACTTACCTCATAGGCTATCAAGTGATTTTTTATTGGCATAAGTCTGAACGGAGCAACATTTTTATCTTGATATTCTGGGTAGCGGTAAGGGTTTGAGGAAAGTAAAGAAATTGCATCATACAGGCCATCTAAGTACCTGTCGGCTAATGACTCGTCCCATACTTTGTGGCCATAAAGCCAGATATCGATTAAATCCTCTTTTGCAAGATTCGATATCGTAATATGCATCAATTATCGACTCGTTCCTTGGCCTCATTTTTTATTGCTTCTATGTCTAAAGTACCAGCTCTGCCACTTTTCCTTCCTTCTTGGACGGCCGAAACTAGCGCTTGACGTTTAAGCGCTGCGTATTCTCTACTGGACAGTAATACACCTTGCTCTTTACCGTTTCTGGTAATTGAGACTGGCTCAGATTGCACACTCATTAGCAGCTCTCCGAATGAATTTTTAGCTTCAGTTGCTGAAATGACTTTCATAGACCTGTTCCCCACTTGATATGTGATACTTCCAAAATAGCTAATCTACCTATTTTGTTCAATAAACTCTTTCAATCGTGCCGAAATGACTAAATCAAAAAGCGTTGGTTGGAGCTTTACTTTTGGAAAAACGGCGCCTTACATTTGGCGCCGCTCTCATTTAATGTATGTGGATTAGACGCTAAATTTTATTAATTACCTGCCGCCTGAATAGCAGTAAGGGCTATGGTAAATACAATATCATCCACCAACGCACCGCGACTTAAGTCGTTGACTGGCTTTCTCATGCCTTGCAGCATAGGGCCAATACACACTAAGTCGAAGCTGCGCTGCACCGCTTTATAAGTAGTGTTTCCGGTATTGAGGTCAGGGAACACAAACACGTTTGCTTTACCCGCAACCGGGCTGTTTGGTGCTTTGCTCTTACCTACGCTCTCGATTGCTGCTGCATCATATTGTAGCGGGCCATCGATGAGTAAATCAGGGCGTAATTCTTGTGCAATTTTAGTTGCTTCGCGCACTTTCTCTACGTCACTACCTGCACCTGACGAGCCTGTACTGTAGCTTATCATTGCCACACGCGGCTCAATACCAAACATCTGTGCAGATTCTGCAGATTGAATAGCAATGTCGGCCAGTTGCTGCGCGTTAGGGTCTGGGTTTATCGCACAGTCGCCATATACCAATACTTGATCAGGCAACAGCATGAAAAATACCGATGATACCAAAGATGCATTCTCTGCCGTTTTAATAAGCTGTAGCGCTGGACGAATGGTATTGGCGGTGGTATTAACTGCACCAGAGACTAGCCCGTCAACGTCGCCTTGCTGAAGCATCATAGTGCCCAACGTAACGTTGTCATCCAGTAGCTCTTTTGCTACCACTTCAGTCACACCTTTGTGGCCGCGCAGAGCCACTAAGCCTTCAACGTAGTCATCTTTTATCTCACTCGGAGAAACAATTTCTACGCCATCGCTCAATACTACCCCTTGCTGCTCTGCAACACGGCGAATTTCTGTCTCATCGCCAATGAGTACCGGTCGCGCCAAACCGCGCTTTGCACAAATTGATGCCGCAACTACCGTCCTTGGCTCACAGCCTTCAGGCAGCACTACGCGCTTGTTAACTTGTCTTGCGCGGTTAGTCAGATAAAAACGAAACGCAGAAGGCGATAGCTTTTTCTGGCGCGATACTTTTTGCGTAAGCGAATTTACCCAGCTTGCATCTAAACTTTCAGCGGTATGCACCATCACTTTTTCAATACGCTGGCTGTCGTCAACCGGCACTTCCTGATTGAAAGCATGCAGTGATTGAGCCGTTTGCCATGTATTCGAATTTACCAACATAACGGGTAACCCCGTTTCCATCGCTTGGCTGCACAGTGCCATAATGTTTTCATCTGGTTGATAACCACCAGTTAAAAGCAGTGCACCTAATTTAGTACCGTTTAACGCAGCTAAACAACACGACACAAAAACATCGCCGCGATCACCAGACATTACAAGTAGCGCGCCGGGTTTTAACGTATGCGTCATGTTGTGAATTTCTCGCGCGCAAAAGGTTACACTGCTTAAGCGACGCTCGGACAATTCACCCTCATTTAACAAGGTAGCATTGAGGTGTTTAGCGACATCGGTAGCACGAGGAGAGACTAAGTCAGCACTCCAATCAATGGTACCAAGTAAGCTTAAGCCTTTTTTGAAAATAGGTAATTCGCGAAGGGCTTGCGTACGCGCTTCGTCATGTTCAGGGGCCTCTATAGCACCAATATCGGCGCGCAGTCGACCGTGTTCATCAAACGGCGCGTTGACCTTGTTGAAAATACAGCCTACTACTTTTTGGCTTTTATGACCGCCGTAGGTATCTACAACAATTTCAAGTCGGTGGTTAATATCAGTTGTTGAATCGTTACCTGGCACGGCAACAAAGACAATATCTGCATCTAACGCACGGCTTATTTCTAAATTCAATCGTTCAGCGTAAGGGTGATGGCGAGTGGTCACTAACCCTTCGATAACGGTAACAGCGTCTTGTACGCTTTTCTCTTCAAAGCGTTCGATAATTTCTTCAAGTAGCTCATCGGTGCTGTCGTTGCTGATCATGCGCTCAACATAGTCGAGTTCAAACGGCGTTATCGGCGATACGCTAGCGTGATGGGCTATGATTGCGGTGGAGCGTTCTTCACCGTTATCACCGCGGCGCGGTTGCGCTACGGGCTTGAAAAAATTTAGTTTTATACCTTGTTCTTCTATAGCGCGAACAAGGCCCATGCTGACCGTTGTTAGGCCCACACTGGTGCCAACTGGGATCAACATAATTCTGCGAGACATATATACTCCTGCTTTAGCTTACAGATTGCTATTGCGTGTTCAAATTACGCGAACGTAGCGGCTTCCGCGGCAATAACCCACTCTTCGTTAGTAGGTACTACGTAAACGGCGGTCGATGCGTTTTCTGCTGATATTTTTCCGCCCTGACCAAATCGAGCATCCGTATTCTTTTGCTCATCTAACGTAATGCCGAAATGAGCAAAGTAACCCATGGTGGTCTCTCTGATAAGCGATGAGTTTTCGCCTATACCGCCTGTAAAGACAATAGCGTCTAGCGTTGGAACCGCTACCATATAACCAGCAATGTACTTCGCTAAGCGATAGCAGAAAATTTCAATGGCTAACAGTGCACCTTCATGACCTTCAAGGGCGGCGTCTTCCAGCGTTCTACAATCATTACTCAACTCTGAAATACCCAGTAAGCCAGACTGTTTGTTTAAAAGGTCACTAATTTCATCGGCGGTTTTGCCTAACTTTTTCTGCAGCGTACCTGGCAAGCTTGGATCGATATCACCACAGCGCGTCCCCATTACCAAACCTTCGAGAGGAATAAAGCCAAGGCTGGTATCTACCGCCTGCCCTTTTTCGATGGCAGAAACGCTACAACCATTACCTAAATGCGCGCTGATAATACTGGTATCTGATACCGGCTTATTAAGTATTTTTGCCATGCTATCGAGAATAAACTTATGGCTGGTACCGTGAAAACCGTAGCGCCTTATGCCGTGTTCGCGATACAGCGACATGGGGAGGGCGTAAATAAAGGCTTTCTTAGGCAGAGTTTGGAAAAAAGAAGTATCAAACACCACTACGTGCGGTAAATCCGGGTAAGCCGCCTGTGCGGTAACAATACCTTTTAAATTCGCCATGTTGTGAAGCGGCGCCATGCTTGCGTAATCTTCAATGGCTTCCAATACGCTGTCGTCGACAAGCGCAGCCCCTTTAAACTTTTCACCGCCATGCACTACGCGGTGGCCGATTGCAATCGGTTGAACACCTGTACTGGCAATTATCTCTGCAATCGCGTTAAGCGCTTCGGTGTGACCTGCTTTTTCAGGTAAGGCTTGTTTCTCTTTTTTGCCGTTAAGCTTATAAGATAAGCTAGCATCGCTATTGCCTAACGCTTCTGCAATTCCAGTAAGGCCCGCTTCGCCAGTTTCAGCATCAATAATGGCAAACTTGACTGAAGAGCTGCCACAGTTCAAAACAATAACTTCTTTTTTCATTTCGTGTAATTTCAATTAAAGTGGTAATACATTGTGTTTGGCCAATTGTAGCATTTCTAATCAATTAACGTGGTTAAACAAATGCTAAATGTTTTATAAAAATCATCGCATACACTTGTTTAATTTAGGGTCTTTATCCTCATTCATTAATTTCACCCGACCTGCTTTTATCAAAGAAACGCGTTTGCCATTCTTTTACCCGCCTTATTTTAAAAAAAATAAATCTAATAAATTCATATAGATGAGAATTATTTTAAATTTTTTTCAAAAAATACAGTGATTGCGTGTTGAAAAAGATTTGGGCTATCCCTACATAGTATTTGTCGGCGCTGAAAGGTCAGGTCGACAAAACCGCCGCCGCAATGTCGGGGCATTTAAACTTTAAACATATTGCTTAATTTTGAGGATATGACTATGCGTACTATCGATCTATCTCCACTTTACCGTTCATTTATTGGTTCTGATCATCTTGCATCTCTTGTGGATGCGGCGTCTCGAGCAGAAAAACAAAGCACCTACCCGCCTTACAACATTGAGTTACTTGGCGATGACAAATATCGTGTAACCATGGCCATTGCGGGCTTCAGTAAAGATGATGTGACTATTGAGGTTGTAGAAAACACACTATCAATCACAGGCACTAAGAAAGCTGAAGGGGAAGACAAGGAAAATAAAGAACGCAAGTTCTTACATAAAGGCATTTCCGAGCGCAATTTTGAGCGTAAATTCCAGCTTGGCGATCACGTAAAAGTGTTAGCCGCTGATATGGAAAATGGCTTATTACACATCGATATGGAGCGAGTCATACCTGAAGCCAAGAAGCCTCGTCAAATAGAGATTGGTTCTCGATTACTCGAAAACTAAATTAATTGTTTCTTGGTTTGTTTCCCAACTTTTAGCGGCGCCTTACGGCGCCGTTTTTTTGCGCGTTAGATGCATTAATTAGGGAACAAAAACGGCCTGTTAAAAACACCTAACTATCGAGTACCTCAATCACATAGTTTGCCTTCCCTGACTCGCCAGATACAAAACTCCCACTAATTACTTTGCCCGCCAACTCTCCAGTTGCAGAGCCTTCTACAACGCTAAAATCGCTGCTAGCAACACCATTTTCAAATTTACCATGGTGCAAAAACGTTACCGCACCACGCATCCCGTTTACTGCGCCAATAAAGGTTTCAAATCCAGTGAATTTTGCTGCTAACTGGGATTGATAAGACATTAAAAGTTCAAGACTGGACTCGCCGCTCATATCACCAGAGTAGGTCTGCGCAATAGTAGCGTGAGACGTCTTAACTCCCTCAGGCTTTTCCGTAAGCGTATCTTCGTCCCACTTGGTAATGGCAAAACTTCCTTTGTATTCCATACAACTCTCCTAATTTTTAATGCATCCTAGCCCGAATAAAAGGTTAACACAGCATTCAAATTGTAACAGGCTATTTATCAGCGCCTTATATGAGCCCCTTTAGCGTTGCGAGCCCCACTGCGTTGCAGGTGCTTGCATCTTTAATTTCCCCGCTAAGAATTTTTTGTTTGAGTTCGCTTAATGCGAGAGGCACCACACGTAGGTCTTCCTCTTCTACGTCGAGTTTCTGTGCGCCCTGTGTTAGCCCCTTAGCTATATAGATATGATAGCCTTGGTTACAAAAGCCATAGGCTAAATATTGAAAGCCAACGTACTCCATTGAATCTGCGATTAACCCAGTCTCTTCCTCAAGTTCACCCTTTGCGAGTTCTATAGGATCAGCGTCCGGATTAGCCTCCCAAGCGCCTTGCGGGAGCTCAAGCTGACGTTGTTTAATCGTATAGCGGTACTGCTCCACCATATAAACGGTGTCACCTTCAATAGGTAGAATGATGGCAAAATCGGGTTTTTCTACCACCCCATATATACCTTCGTTTCCGCTGCTGCGACGAATTCTATCTTCTCTTAACCGTAGCCATTTGTTTTCGTACACTACTTTTGAGTCTAGCGTTTGTATGTCAGACACAATTACTCCTTATTATCGCAAGAACAATCACTGTATAACCTTATAGTACGCTATTGGTAATACTAACCAAAGCTTGCTTACTTTCTACCACTAACTCTCGTTTAAACGGGTTAAAAACAGTGGAATGATAGGAACTAATTGAGAAATAGGAATATGTAAAGAATGGTCAAAAATGCGGAATTAACAAACGCGAAAGATAGAGTGCTTATGAACGCGGGCGGAAGGAAAGCGCCAGCAGTATGCTACTGCTGGCTTGGCAACTTAAATATATTCAACTTCGATGATTTCAACTTCAACCGTGCCAGAAGGCGTTTGAATGGTTACTGTATCATCAAGCTCTTTACCAATAAGGCCGCGAGCAATAGGTGAATTTACTGAAATAAGATTGTTCTTAATATCAGCTTCATCGTCGCCTACGATGCGGTAGGTCGTTTCTTCATCGCTATCAACGTTTAAGATGGTTACGGTTGTACCGAAAATAACTTTCCCCGTATTTTCCATCTTAGTGACATCGATGATCTGGGCGTTTGAAAGTTTGCCTTCGATGTCCTGAATGCGGCCTTCGCAAAAGCTTTGCTGTTCACGTGCGGCGTGATACTCAGCATTTTCTTTCAAATCACCATGCTCACGTGCTTCGGCAATCGACTCGATTATACGTGGGCGTGTTTTTGTTTTAAGTTCGTTTAATTCGTCACGCAGCATTTGAGCGCCGCGCGCCGTCATTGGATACTGACTCATGAATACCGTCTCACTTAGCTTGTAATTTAAACAGAAAAGTGCGCCGCAAAGGCGCACTTTTTATTGATTCACACAAATGTAATATTGCTAGGATACCTCGTATCCTAGCGTATGTCATCAGTGTTTAAGCCTAGCGTGCAGTTCTTGAACTGAAGCCACTTTATTGCGGTCATCAGCAGACTTAGCGCGAATAGTTGCAAACGCTGCATTCATCGTGGTGGTATAGGTAACCTTGTTCACCAAGGCTTCACGACGTATGTAAACTGAATCGGTAATCGCTTGGCGACCTTCTGTTGTATTTATCAAATAAGCGTATTCACCGTTTTTGATAGCATCAACAATGTTAGGTCGGCCTTCAGATAGCTTATTCACCACCGTGCTCATTATACCTGCATCGTACAAGGTCGTTGCTGTACCGCGCGTGGCTTCAATACTGAACCCAGCCGCAACAAGGGCCTTAGCTAGCTCGATAATTTTCGGCTTGTCAGTTTCACGCACAGAGATAAGTGCTTTACCTTCTTTCGGCAGTGGCGCGCCTGCGCCAAGGTTCGCTTTAGCGTACGCTTCTTCAAACGTATCGCCAACACCCATAACTTCACCAGTTGAGCGCATTTCTGGGCCTAACAGTGGGTCAACACCTTGGAACTTAGCAAACGGAAGTACCACTTCTTTCACCGAGTAGAAAGGTGGGATCACTTCTTCAGTTACGCCCTGCTCTGCCAAGCTTACGCCCGCCATTGCACGTGCCGCAACTTTAGCAAGAGGAATGCCCGTGGCTTTTGATACGAAAGGTACCGTACGCGCTGCACGCGGGTTAACCTCGATTAGGTAAACTTCGCCGTCTTTTATCGCAAACTGGGTATTCATTAGCCCCACTACGCCAAGCTCTAGCGCCATGGCTTTTACCTGCTCGCGCATCACGTCCTGGATGTCTTTGGGGAGTGAATGCGGAGGCAGTGAACATGCAGAGTCACCAGAGTGAACACCCGCTTGTTCGATGTGTTCCATGATACCGCCAATCACAACCTCTTTACCGTCGCATATAGCATCGATATCCACTTCGATAGCGTCATCTAGGAAACGGTCTAGCAATACGGGCGCGTCGTTAGACACTTTAACCGCTTCGTTTAGATAACGCTTAAGGTCTTTAATGTCGTAAACGATTTCCATCGCACGTCCACCTAACACGTAGCTTGGACGAACAACCAGCGGGAAGCCAATCTCTTCAGCCATAGTTAGCGCTTGCTCGACGTTAGTTACTGTCGCATTCGCAGGCTGCTTAAGATTAAGCTTGTTCACCATTTGCTGGAAACGCTCACGGTCTTCAGCACGGTCAATCGCTTCAGGTGAGGTACCGATAACCGGTACGCCTGCTGCTTCTAGGGCACGAGCAAGTTTAAGAGGCGTTTGACCACCGTACTGTACGATAACGCCTTTTGGCTGCTCTTTAGCAACGATTTCAAGTACATCTTCCAGCGTTACTGGTTCGAAATACAAGCGATCTGACGTGTCGTAGTCAGTAGACACCGTTTCAGGGTTACAGTTAACCATAATGGTCTCGTAACCGTCTTCACGCATTGAAAGCGCCGCGTGAACGCAGCAATAATCGAATTCAATGCCTTGACCGATACGGTTAGGGCCACCGCCCAATACCATGATTTTCTCTTTATCGGTTGGCGCAGCTTCACACTCTTCGTCATAGGTCGAATACATATAAGCCGTGCTGGTAGAGAACTCTGCGGCACACGTATCTACGCGCTTGTACACTGGAGAAATGCCAAAACCGCGACGAGCTTCACGAATATCGCTTTCTGCCACTTTGGTCAGCTCAGCAAGACGTGCATCTGAGAAACCTTTGCGCTTTAGCGCGCGCATAAAGTCAGCATCAATACCCGGCAAACCAAGTTCTGCCACTTTCGCTTCAAGAAGAATAAGATCTTCTAGCTGCACTAAATACCAGCGGTCAATATTGGTAAGGTTGAACACTTCTTCAACGCTCATGCCCATACGGAATGCATCGCCAATGTACCAAATACGCTCTGCACCCGGCTGGCGAAGTTCGTAAACGACTTTATTGCGCGACTCAGGGTCTTCAAGGTCAACCATTGGGTTCAAACCTGACGCACCAACTTCAAGACCACGAAGGGCTTTTTGTAACGACTCTTGTTGGTTACGACCAATCGCCATCACCTCGCCCACTGACTTCATCTGTGTGGTGAGACGGTCGTTAGCACCGGCAAACTTTTCAAAGTTGAAGCGAGGGATCTTAGTGACAACGTAATCGATTGACGGTTCAAACGACGCCGGCGTTAAACCGCCAGTGATGTCGTTAGCTAGCTCATCTAGGGTGTAACCTACTGCTAACTTCGCAGCCACTTTCGCAATCGGGAAGCCCGTTGCTTTAGAGGCTAGCGCCGATGAACGCGATACACGCGGGTTCATTTCGATGATAACCATACGACCGGTTTTAGGGTCTACGCCAAACTGTACGTTTGAACCACCGGTTTCAACACCAATTTCACGTAGTACAGCCATCGCTGCATTACGCATAATCTGGAATTCTTTGTCGGTAAGGGTTTGCGCTGGGGCAACAGTGATAGAGTCGCCCGTATGAACCCCCATTGGATCGAAGTTTTCAATTGTACAAACAATAATGCAGTTATCTGCCTTATCGCGTACTACTTCCATCTCGTATTCTTTCCAGCCAAGTAACGACTCATCAATAAGAAGTTCGTTGGTGGGGGAAAGGTCGAGGCCGCGGGTACAAATTTCATTGAACTCATCAATGTTGTAGGCAATACCACCGCCGGTTCCGCCCATGGTGAATGAAGGACGAATGATACATGGGAAGCCGATGCGACTTAGCACATCGTGCGCTTCGTCCATGCTGTGGGCGATTTCCGCACGTGGACACTCAAGGCCAATGTTTTTCATCGCTTGGTCAAAGCGTTCACGGTTTTCCGCCTTATCGATAGCGTCAGCCGTTGCGCCAATAAGCTCACAGCCAAATTCTTCTAGTACACCGTGCTTATCAAGCTCTAGCGCACAGTTAAGGGCTGTTTGCCCACCCATAGTAGGAAGAATGGCGTCTGGACGTTCTTTTTCGATAATTTTGCGTACTACTTCCCAGTGAATAGGCTCGATGTAAGTCGCATCTGCCATTTCTGGGTCGGTCATGATGGTTGCTGGGTTAGAGTTAACCAAAATAACACGGTAGCCTTCTTCGCGAAGGGCTTTACACGCTTGCGCGCCTGAATAGTCGAATTCACAAGCCTGGCCGATTACAATAGGGCCAGCACCAATGATAAGAATACTTTTTATGTCGGTACGTTTTGGCATAGCGGGCTAATTCCTACTGCTTGTGTTGTTCAATAAGTTCAATGAAGTGGTCGAATAACGGTGCCGCTTCATGAGGACCTGGGCTCGCTTCAGGGTGACCCTGGAAACTAAACGCAGGCTTGTCGGTGCGGTGAATACCCTGCAACGACTTGTCGAACAACGAAATGTGAGTTACTTCTAGGTTATCTGGCAAGCTAGACTCATCAACCGCAAACCCGTGGTTTTGGCTAGTGATCATAACTACATTGCGCTTTAGGTCTTTAACCGGATGGTTTGCACCATGGTGACCAAACTTCATCTTCACTGTTTTAGCACCGCTTGCAATAGCAAGAAGTTGGTGGCCAAGACAGATACCAAACACAGGTACACCGGTTTCAACGATGGTTTTGATAGCCGTAATTGCATAGTCACATGGCTCAGGGTCGCCAGGACCGTTCGACAGGAATACACCATCTGGATTTAGGGCTAATACCTCTTCAGCAGGTGTTTGTGCTGGAACCAACGTTATTTTACAACCGCGGTCGGCTAACATGCGAAGAATATTGTTTTTTACGCCGTAGTCGTATGCCACAACGTGATATTTTGTTTCGCTTGGCGTTACATAACCTTTGCCAAGCTCCCAGCTACCTTCTGTCCATGTTTTCGGCTCAGTAATACTTACTACTTTCGCCAAATCCATGCCTTTAAGGCCAGGAAAATCTTTTGCTTGCGCCAGTGCACTAGACTCGTCTAATTCATCTGAGCAAATGATGCAGCCATTTTGTGCACCTTTGTCTCGTAAGATACGCGTTAAACGTCGGGTATCTATGTCAGCAATACCCACAACGCCTTTCGCTTTTAGGTATTCAGACAATGTTTGCTGTTGACGAAAGTTACTAGCAACAAGAGGTAGGTCACGGATGATTAGACCTTTCGACCAGATTTTATCTGCTTCGACGTCTTCTTCGTTAGTGCCGGTGTTGCCAATGTGTGGATAGGTAAGTGTGATGATTTGTTCAGCGTAGGATGGGTCGGTGAGAATTTCTTGATAGCCGGTCATGGAAGTATTAAAAACGACTTCCCCGACGGCGGAGCCTGTAGCGCCTATCGCCGTACCTTTAAAAACAGAACCATCCTCTAACACCAAAAGGGCAGAATTAGCCAAGTCAACCTCCAGATTAAGGATAACTATGTGTTTGTGCAGTTTTTTGCACAAACCCCACAAAAAACGGGAGTTATTGATAACAATACATCCCGTTTTACGATCTTTGCAGCTAATAAAACCGTACTCTTCAGCAGGTTTGGCAGCCTCAGAATACGAAATTCTGGCAAATTCCGGCGAGTATACATGACTCACTGAAAATGGCAAATTTATTTGTGATAATTTACTAAAATAACGCCTTTACCACCATTTTTGCCCAGAACCACTGAAAGTACAGCTTATAGCTCAATAAAAGTGCAACTTAAGGTTAAACACTTTCATAACGCCCCAAAAACGGATTAGCTTTTAAGGCAAATTAAAGCTTCAAATTGAGCACATCAACCATGGAGTATAGACCAGGTTGTTTTCCGTACAACCATTTAGCCGCATGAACTGCACCTTTAGCAAAAGTTAAGCGACTTGATGCTTTGTGCGTTATTTCCAAACGCTCCCCGATATCGGCAAAAAGCGCGGTGTGCTCACCAACAATATCTCCTGCTCTTACCGTTGCAAAACCAATAGTGCCTTGATCTCGCTCTGGCTCTTTACCTTCACGTCCATACACGGCACAGGTTTTCAAATCCCGGCCTAGTTCGTCAGCAATGGCTTCACCAATGGCCATCGCCGTGCCTGATGGTGCGTCTTGTTTAAACCTGTGGTGAGCTTCGGTAATTTCTATATCGGCTGTTTCGCCTAGCACACTTGCAGCTTGGCGTACTAAGGACAACATTAAGTTCACCCCTACACTGTAATTAGCGGCGAAAACAATAGGAATATGCTTGGCAGCTTCATCGAGTGCAGCTAACTGCTCATCGTTTAAACCCGTTGTGCCAATAACAACAGGCATAGTATTTTCAACACACCAAGATAGGTTACTCTCAATAACAGATGGTAAGGTGAAGTCGATCATTACGTCTGCATCGCTACCGCTTAAGCTAGAAAGTGCAGAACAATCAATCTCTTTTTTGCCTATGCCGGCGAGTTCACCTACGTTTAGGCCTACCCACGGTGAATCATCGCGCACGGTAGCAACACTCAACTCGGCATCGTCGCTTAAGTCAAGCGCTTCGATTAGTACACGACCCATGCGCCCATTGGCGCCAAACAAACCTACTTTCATTCTTCGTTTTACACTTTTATTAACCTTCAACTAGAACGCATTTTGCCAAATGCCCGCACTATTGCAATGCGTGTTTCATATTAAATAGGTATAACAAGGAACGGAGATAGCCTTAGACTTTTTGCATTGATGGGTTACACAACAAAGCGTCAGCTTAAAACATCGTAAATTAAGGTCGTTCATTGCTGTCTACAGCAATAGCGGACTTATAACACTTCGCTTGCTTAAAACAAGGCGAACCTCGCGCAAAGTACGCCTTGTAAACGATTGCGCTTTACCGCGCTCTATCAGTTGATATCACCGTTAGGATAGGTAGGCGTTTAAAGCCGATAGCTAAACTTGTTTTCTATCACAACTTAGGCGACGCTAATGCCCTACGCTTAAATAACACAATATCTATCGATACTTTATGCGAAATATCATGCAAAAAACTCTGATTTGGGACCTTCCTACACGGCTGTTTCACTGGCTTCTAGTAGTAAGCCTTTTAGCCCAATACGCCACCGCTGAATGGCTAGATAACGCCATTCAGTGGCACTTTTATATCGGGTACTTCACTTTATTTTTGGTCGTTTTTAGAATTATGTGGGGAGTTGCCGGTACGCAGTATGCGAAGTTTAGTAGCTTTGTGACTGGCCCAGGACGGGTCATAAACTATCTGAAGACCTTGTTTGACAGGGACTCCGCCCCGTCTGTGGGTCACAATCCTCTAGGAGGCTGGTTTGTAATTGTCATGCTGGTTTTGGTAGCAATACAAGCGATATCAGGCTTGTTTATGACCGACGATATCTTTCTTGATGGACCTTATCGGCAGTTGGCAGGTGATGAAACGCTGGAATTAATGAATACGCTACATCACTTGGCATTTGACCTACTACTTTATGTTATCGCACTTCATATTGGCGCCATCATGTTTTACAGCGTCTACAAAAGGCAAAAGCTCGTTCCTGCAATGATCCATGGGAACAAAGTGTCAAAAACCGTAGGGATTGCGCACTCTCGACTACTCCGCGCTATTATCGTCGCCGTAATTGCCGCACTTGCTGTATACCTTGCTATTGAAGTGTATCCGCCAGCGCCACAGGTAGATGAATATTACTACTAACAAGTGCAGGTAGAGCTAGCTTCGAGGTGCGTGGGCTGTATTGCGAAGCAACTATCACGAAGTAATTCGTGACGAAGCGATAGTCACGACGCGTTTGTCAAAAAGCAACGGTTCGTTATTCACGCTTCGTCTTAAAAAAGGGCTTAGGCGAACACCGTTGAGCATGCTCACATTTATCAATAAAAAGGGGCTAATGCCCCTTGATTAATACTTGAATGCTTGAGCACTGTCCCTTTTGAACAGAAGCGTTAAGCAATACTAGATTCATCAACCAGCCCTTTTTGTCGCATAAGTGTTTCAATTTCTTTTACGCTTGAAGGGTCGTCGATAGTAGAAGGGACTGTAACGGTTTCATTGGCTGCAATTTGTCGAAGTAGTTTTCTTAAAATTTTCCCTGATCGCGTTTTAGGTAACCGGTTCACAACAATTGCCCGCTTAAAACAGGCCACAGGCCCGATAGTATCTCGCACTCGTTGAATTAATTCCTTCTCTAGTGCTTCTTCGTCAATGGCAACACCATCTTTAAGTAGTAACATGCCTATTGGTAATTGCCCCTTAAGCGCATCGTGTACGCCTATAACACTGCATTCGGCTACGGCTGGATGTGCGGCTAATACTTCTTCCATTTCGCCTGTCGATAAACGGTGCCCGGCTACGTTTATGACGTCGTCAGTTCGCCCCATAATAAATACATAACCATCGTCATCGACATAACCGTTGTCGCCAGTGCTGTAGTAGCCTTCAAATTCTCGCAGGTAACCATCGATGAACCGTTGATGATCCTGCCATATGGTAGTCAAACAGCCCGGGGGTAAAGGTAGCTGTATTGCTATAGCGCCTTTTTCTCCTTTAATCTGCTCAACATCGCCCCCTTTAAGCACCTTAACGTTAAAACCTGGTGTTGGTACGCTAGAGGAGCCAGGCTTTGTTTCCATGGGCTCTAAACCCATAGGGTTGGAACATATAGGCCAGCCGGTTTCTGTTTGCCACCAGTGATCGATAACAGGCACGCCGACCTTTTCGCTAGCCCAGTAATACGTGGGTGGGTCGAGGCGCTCGCCAGCCATAAATAATGTTCGTAAGCTAGAGATGTCATACTTAGATAAATAGTCGGCGTCTGGATCGGCTTTTCTAATCGCACGAAACGCCGTGGGCGCAGCAAACAGCACATTAATTTTATGGGTTTCTATCATTCGCCAAAATGCACCAGCGTCTGGTGTACCTACCGGTTTTCCTTCATACAGTACGGTTGTTGCCCCTTTAATGAGCGGCGCATACACAATGTACGAATGCCCTACAACCCAACCTACATCAGACGCGGCCCAAAACACATCATCCTGACTGATGCCATAAATTGCCCCCATGGAGTAATGAAGCGCAACAGCATGGCCGCCGTTATCTCGAACAACCCCTTTAGGTTTACCCGTTGTTCCTGAGGTATAGAGTACATAAAGCGGATCGGTGGCATCGACAGCGACCGGTTCGGCGGGCTGACTTGCAGCAACCAATTCTTGCCAGTCGTAGTCGGTACCTTCGTTTAGGGAGGCAAGCAACTGGGGGCGCTGGAAAAGCACACAGGCGCTTGGTTTGTGACTTGCAAGTGTTACCGCTTCATCCACCAGCGGCTTATAAGCCAGCACTTTGCTGCCTTCAATACCGCATGAGGCTGTCACAATAACCTTTGGCTTTGCATCATCTATTCGCACAGCAAGTTCATTAGAGGCAAAGCCCCCAAATACCACAGAGTGTATGGCGCCAAGTCGTGCACACGCTAGCATGGCAACAACTGCCTGGGGGATCATAGGCATATAAATAATAACGCGGTCGCCTTTAGCTACTCCTAAACTTGATAAAGCGCCGGCGAAGTGTGCTACTTGCGTAAGCAGTTCGCTAAACGTGAAGTGTTGTGTAGTTTGCGTAACCGGCGAGTCGTAAATCAACGCTGTTTTTTCTCCCCGCCCGTTTTTTACATGATGATCTAAAGCTAGGTAACAGGTATTGAGTTGCCCTCCCCTAAACCATTCATAATAACCATTATCCGTTTTTTGACAGCCTTTCTCAGGCATCTGGAACCACGCAATATTACGCGCTTGGTCTAACCAAAACTCGTCGGGATGTTGGGTCGAGGCAATGTATTCGTTTTTATAAGTCATAACCATGTCCTGAGTAGGGTTTACCAATAACCTACTTCAGTTCACTACGGAGTGCTTATAAGACTTCAGGCGTAGACGCCATAACAACCTGATTTACAAATATTTAAACTTATATTTTCATTTGCATTTGGTTACTAGGTGCGGTGAACTACACCTTCTGCCCTACCACTTTTTTAAACCAGTCTTCCACATTCATCGGCTTATCGAGGTAATAGCCTTGAAATGCGCTACAACCGCAGGCTTTTGCTTGATCGAGTTGCTGGGTGGTTTCTATTCCTTCCGCAACCGTACCTAAATGAAGCGCTTTGGCCATATTACATATACTGGTAACTAATAACGTTTTTTGTTGCGATGCTTCCATTGCTTCTATAAATACTCTGTCGACCTTCAACTCTTTTATAGGCAAGTCTTGCAAGTAATTTAGGTTTGAATCCCCTATGCCGAAGTCATCAATAGACAAACTGAACCCTTGCTCAGCAAGCTCCCTCACGCGATATTGAATAATGCTCACACCTCGTATCAGCGCGCCCTCTGTCAACTCTAACGTTAATTTTGAGTGAGAGATCTGCCACCTGTTTACTATGCCAACAAACTTGCTCACAAAGTCAGCTCTCGCTAAATGCTTGGCACTAATATTTACAGAAAGTTTTGTATCGATATGCTGAGACTGGCAATCGCTAAGTAATCTGCACGCTTCATTGCAAACCCATAACCCAAACTCTGCGATAAATTCGTTTTCTTCGGCAATGGGAATAAATTCGGAGGGCTTTACCATTCCTAAGTGTGGATGTTGCCACCTTAATAATACTTCGGAGCTTATAACACTACCTTGCCCATCGTATTGAGGTTGTAGTTGCACAAATAACTCGTTATTTGAAATCGCTCTGCTTAGCGAGTGTTTAATATAGTTGTAACGCTCAATATCGCTTGCATTGATATGAAAATAGTCGTGCGTTAGCGAAGCGCTGTTTGAATCGTTTATTTCGCGTAGGGGCTTGCGTGACAACAGCTCGCGTATTTTTTTAAAAGAAAAATACTTAATAGGCACGGTACAGCTAATCGTCTGTGTTTCTATCGTTAAAAGGCTATTATGAAGCGTTATAGGTGCCAACACCTGTTCTTGTATAAGCTGAGCATAGGCTTTGGCAGCATTGATAGATTGGCCTTCTTCATTAAAGTCTTGATGCAAGTGAAGAAAGAAGTTAGCGCTATCGCATTTAAACACACTGGCATTACCTGAGTTATTTGTCTCAAATGTGCGGACAAAGCGGCTAGCTAAAATGCGTAAAAGGTAGTCGATGGTAGGTTCGCCATACGCATCCTCATATTCTTTAATATTACGTACGCTTACCCGCATAAAGACCGAGAATGGTTTAGCCGATTTATCTTCATGCGCTTTTTCGGCAAGATAGTGTTCGAACTTGTTTAAATTAGGAAGGCCTGTTACTGCGTCGGTTAACGCTAGCTGTTTAAAATGCTCAATTTCATAACGTTGCGTGGTAACATCCCGAATTGTAGCAACCACTAACTTCTGCTCGTGAACAATACACGTCGTAAAACTAACCTCGCAGGAAATACGCTTGCCATTTTTGTGCCGCAAGCACTCTCTTACAGCGCCGCCGTCCGCGCATATTTTCAATCCCGCATCTAAATTCAAAAAGTAAGAAGGTATATCGCTATTTTGTACCTTAGTGGCAATTAGCTTAACGTCTTGCCCTATCAAATCGTCTGGCTCGAAACCCAAAACTTTAGTTACACATTCGTTAGCTGACAATATGGTGCCATTCTCGTCGATGCTTAAAACAATACTATCGACGCTATTGAGCAAACTAACGACATAGTCGGTATAATCGTGTTGAGAATCTGATAAACGCTGAACGTCCGTTTCATCCTGTATTACGCCAAAAAGCCGTGTCAGCCTTAATGCTCCAGACTCCATTCGCTGAATTTGCAGAAAAACCGTCAATTTGACATTTTTAGTGCGCCCTTGCTTGTCCTTAATATCGATATGCCTTACGAACTGCCGCTCGCCTTTCATCGCTTTAAATACTTTATACTTTAACGCGGCTCTTTCGCTCGGCACCATAGTGTCGAGAATCTCGTTAAGATTCACACTTTTCACGCGCCTTATTCCCAGTAGGTTTCGCGTTACTTCCGTTGCGGCAAAAACTCCCGTGGCTCGGTCTAATTCCCACGCGCCTACTTTAGAAATAGCGCTGACTTCTTCTAACAGTGATAACTGTTCTGAAAGTTTGTCTGAATACGGATGCCGAATGAGGTCATACTGATAGCAGACTTCAATTTTCTGCCTCATGATATCGATATAGTCATGCTGCTGAGCGGTTAATACGCTATTTGAAACAAATATAAGTACAACGCCCATCACTTCATTTTGCATGTCTCTGATCATTGCAACAACAATATGATTATCAGCAAACTGCGTAAATGATTGAGGCAGTACAAATTCACTAGCGGGAATAGGTGCGCTTAAAGGTGTGAGAGGAAGCATGAGTAAAACGTGAGAGGGAAAAACAATACTTTCGGCATCTACAAGAGTATGGTTTTTATCAGTTGCAACCACCGTAGCTCGGCCGCTATTTGGGTTTATTGAGGCAAGCGCTATACTCAGAGCTTCGGTTTTTGCCCTATTTTCATTAAGTAAATCAGCAATACTTCTCTGAGTTGCACGCACGGTTGAAAGCATGCGTTCACTGCGTAAATCCATCTAAGCGAACCTTTTGATAATCCATCAATTACAGCAAAAGCAAAAGTCACAACACATTTAATCAAACAAAGAATGTGCCATATTCCTTAGAGTACTTTGAACCTTGCTACTTTATTTTACGGCATGTTATTTTAAGACGCGTTTCATTTAACTGTCGACGTGTGAGCTACGATCATCACAGGCTTAATAGTTAAATTGACCGTTCAAACCGGGGGAGAGATTGCCGCTTCAATTCAAACAATATAGACAACTACCGTACAAATTTCCAGCAGCTTTTTATTCACTTTGTCCTTCAATCTGGAATTTGAAATAAAGGTAGCTATTGAGTTAGCGGGTATTGAAACAGAGCGCGTTTTCTCATAAGCCACTATCACCGGATAAATTGAAACACAATGGCAAAGCAGTTAAAGAGAAAACGAGCTCATTTAGGGACTTATACAAAGAGTATTAGTCTTTCTTAAAATCATCGTGACAAGATTTACAGCTAGCGCCTATTTTGCCAATAGCGCCACGATACGCACTTTCATCACCCGCTTTAACCGCGGCTTGTAGGCCTTGAGCAGCGGTTTTAAGCGCCATTACCTTTTTCTCTACCTCTGAGAAATTTTCCCAAAGTTCATCCTTTGCCCCTGTTTCAACATCAAACTTACGCGTATCTACAGATAAATAGTCGCCCATCATCTCGGCGAGTTGCTCAAGGCGCACGGCATTCGTTTGCATAACGCTTTCATCATAAGGTAATGCGCCTTTTGCCATGCCACCGAGCGGGCCCATATTACTGCGCACTAGCTGAAATACCGCTTGGCGATACTGTGTTGCTGCTTTTGCGTGTTTTTCTGAAGATGCTTCTGTTACATCAGCTGCAACTGAAGTTGACATTACGGCACCTGCGGTTGCCGCGACGATCATTGCTTTATTTAAAATTTTCATGCCTGTTCCCTTTATTTGCGTTGAGGACATCTGCAATTGCGGTAAAGCAGATGTCTAATATTTTGCTTATAAGTCTATCGTGACGAATAGTTAGTGTCAGCGCAATAAAAATAACGGTGAAACCGCCCTTTCAAGGGATTAGTGCCCAATTATCGCACACGAAAACCCTCCGCTATTTTACTGCAAAGGAACATTTTGGACAGTCACTCATCTTACTCAAAGTACAGCTTCGGACAGTCACTTACCTTCTCAAAGTGCAGCTTCGGACAGTCCCTTACCTTACACAAAGTATAGCTTTGGACAGTCACTTATATTACCTAAGGTACAGGTTCGGACAGTCACTTGCTTTATCTCGACATCGCGATGTGATTTAACACTGGCATTTACCATTGATAAACCCCTAGATACGAAAAAGCCCTCAATAAGAGGGCTTTCGCATTGGTCTCTATTTTAACTAATTAGTTAGTTAAATCGTCAAAGAACTTTTTCACGCCATCGAAGAAACCTTGCGCTTTCGGGCTGTGCTTGCTTGAAGCCTTGCCCATAGACTCTTCTAGCTCTTGCAGTAGCTCTTTTTGACGTGATGATAGGTTAACTGGTGTTTCCACCACAACTTTACACATCAAGTCGCCCATAGCGCCGCTTCGAACCGACTTAACGCCTTTACCGCGTAGACGGAACATGCGGCCAGTTTGCGTTTCAGCGCTAATTTTCAGCTTAACTTTACCGTCCAAAGTAGGAACTTCAAGTTCGCCACCAAGGGCTGCTGTAGTAAAGCTTAGCGGTACTTCGCAATACAGGTTGTTACCGTCGCGTTGGAAGATGTCGTGTTCGCGAACGTGTACTTGCACGTATAAGTCACCTGCTGGCGCACCGTTCTCGCCCGCTTCACCTTCACCAGATAAACGGATGCGATCGCCTGTGTCCACGCCAGCTGGGATCTTAACATTAAGCGTTTTAGTTTTTTCTTTACGGCCATGCCCATGACAGCTGTTACATGGGTCTTCAATGATCTTGCCCTTACCCGAACAGGTTGGACAGGTTTGCTGTACCGCAAAGAAGCCTTGGCGCATTTGAACCTGGCCGTTGCCGTGGCAGGTTGGACAGGTTTTAGGTGAAGAACCTTTTTTCGCACCTGATCCATCGCACACATCACATTCAACCAGCGTAGGTACGCGAATATCAACGCTCTTACCGCGAACCGCTTCTTCTAGACTAAGCTCTAGGTTGTAACGTAGGTCTGAACCTTGACGAGCACGCGATTGGCGTCCACCGCGACCACCGCCGCCAAAGATATCACCAAAAACATCGCCAAAGATATCGCCGAAGTCGGCACCACCACCGAAGCCGCCGCCACCGCGGTTTGGATCTACACCTGCGTGGCCGTATTGGTCGTATGCTGCACGCTTCTGCGAATCTGACAGAATTTCGTAGGCTTCCTGGATTTCTTTAAACTTATCTTCCAGGCCTTTATCGCCTTGCGTACGGTCAGGGTGATACTTCATCGCAAGCTTTTTATACGCTTTTTTAATTTCACGTTCGCCCGCGCTTTTATCTACCCCGAGTACTTCGTAGTAGTCTCGTTTCGACATATCGTTTACATATCCTACTTTTTTGTCGACAAGCATGTAATGCTTATCGAATCTACATCTGACTGTTGTGAAAATAACCTGATTAGGTTTTCAATAACGCCCAAGGTGGTTTACAAACAAGCTATTTAAACCAAGTTATTTACACAACAAAGGCGCAACAAGAAATTCCTGCTGCGCCTGAACTGCTTAAACGGCCCGCTACTTTGAATTAACGGGCCTGACACAACAGTTTACTTCTTGTCGTCGTCTTTAACTTCTTCAAATTCTGCGTCAACAACGTCATCGTTTGCTTGACCAGAAGAAGCTTGCTGCTCAGCGCCTTCTGCGCCACCAGCTGCTGCTTGTTGAGCTTGCGCCGCTTCCATCAACTTGCTAGACGCTTGAATAAGTTCTTGCGTTTTCGCTTCAATTTCTGCTTTGTCTTCGCCTTTAACTGCAGTTTCAAGTGCTGAAAGTGCTTCTTCGATTGGCGCTTTGTCCTCTGCACTTAGTGCATCGCCAACTTCTTCAAGCTGTTTACGTGTGGCGTGAACCATACCATCAGCTTGGTTACGCGCTTGAATCAGTTCTTCAAACTTCTTATCAGCTTCTTTGTTCGCTTCCGCGTCAGCTACCATTTTTTCTACTTCTTCATCGCTTAGGCCTGAAGAAGCTTTGATAGTGATCTTCTGCTCTTTACCTGTGTCTTTATCTTTCGCAGACACGTGTAGGATACCGTCAGCATCTAGGTCGAAGGTTACTTCGATTTGCGGTACACCGCGCGCTGCTGGACGAATACCTTCAAGGTTAAACTGACCAAGAGACTTGTTGCCGCTTGACTGCTTACGCTCACCCTGTAGTACGTGTACGGTAACCGCAGACTGGTTGTCTTCCGCTGTTGAGAAGGTTTGTGACTTCTTCGTTGGAATAGTCGTGTTCTTCTCGATAAGCGCAGTCATTACGCCGCCCATAGTCTCGATACCTAGAGACAGAGGCGTAACGTCTAGCAGTAGTACGTCTTTAACGTCACCAGAAAGTACACCACCTTGAATTGCCGCACCTACCGCTACTGCTTCATCAGGGTTAACGTCTTTACGTGGCTCTTTGCCGAAGAATTCAGTTACATACTTCTGTACCAGCGGCATACGTGTTTGACCACCAACAAGGATGATGTCATTGATATCGCCTACAGATAGGTCTGAATCAGCTAGTGCTTGCTTAAGTGGGTTAAGCGAGTTTTTCACAAGGTCTTCAACCAAAGACTCAAGTTTTGCACGAGTTAGCTTTATGGCTAAGTGCTTAGGACCTGTTGCATCAGCTGTGATGTAAGGCAGGTTAACTTCTGTCTGTTGTGATGAAGAAAGTTCGATTTTCGCTTTTTCACCCGCTTCTTTAAGACGCTGCATAGCTAGCGGATCTTTACGAAGGTCGATACCTTGATCTTTCTTGAATTCTTCAACTAGGTAGTTGATAACACGGTTATCGAAATCTTCACCACCAAGGTGTGTGTCACCGTTAGTCGCTAGTACTTCAAACGTGTGCTCGCCGTCTACTTCATCGATTTCGATGATAGAGATATCAAAAGTACCACCACCTAAGTCGTATACTGCAACAACGTTATCGCCTTGCTTCTTGTCCATACCGTAGGCAAGAGCAGCAGCAGTTGGTTCGTTGATGATACGCTTAACTTCAAGACCTGCGATACGACCTGCATCTTTGGTTGCTTGACGCTGAGAATCGTTAAAGTAAGCAGGAACAGTAATTACTGCACCCGTTACTTCTTCGCCAAGATAGTCTTCAGCGGTCTTCTTCATTTTCTTAAGTACTTCAGCAGAAACCTGAGGAGGCGCCATTTTTTCGCCTTTAGCTTCTACCCATGCGTCACCGTTATCAGCACCTACAATTTTGAAAGGCATGATGTCGATATCGCGCTGTACTTCTTTATCTTGGAAGCGACGACCAATTAGACGCTTAATTGCGAATAATGTGTTTTCAGGGTTTGTTACCGCCTGACGCTTTGCAGATTGACCTACAAGTGTTTCACCATCGTTTGTATAAGCGATGATTGAAGGGGTTGTACGATCGCCTTCCGCGTTCTCAATTACGCGAGGTTTGTCGCCGTCTAGAACTGCGACACATGAATTCGTTGTACCTAAGTCGATACCTATGATTCTACCCATTTCGTGTCTCCGAATAAGTTTCTTAATACTGTACTTTTAGTGGGGTTATTCCCCGGCTTTTCAATAGATGCCAGTAAAAAAACTGACATTTTCGTGTGTTTGTCGCAAAAAAGCGTATTAAGCTTGCGTATCCACACCGTCGCTTGGCGCACGCGATACCATAACCATGGCAGGGCGTAACAAGCGGCCGTTAATTTGATAACCTTTCTGCATAACCGCCATCACTGTATTTGGCTCGTGGTCTGCACTTTCTTGCATCGACATTGCCTGATGCAAATCAGGGTTAAAGGTTTCGCCCTGCGGATCAATAAGGCTTAATCCGAATTTCTCAATAGTGCCTAAGAAAGTTTTGTGGGTCATTTCCACACCTTCTAAAAGCGGTTTAACGGCCTCATTGTCGCCATCAGTCATTTCGATAGCGCGCTCTAGGTTATCGATAACCGGAAGCAATTCGCCCGCAAAACGTTCAAGAGCAAATTTGCGTGCCTTTTCTACTTCACCTTCAGCACGACGACGTGCGTTGTCAGCGTCTGCACGCGCACGAAGCACGCCATCTTGCTGTTCTTTGATGGTTGCTTGCGCCTCAGAAAGTGCGGTTTCTAGTTCATAAATGCGCTGTGCATTTTCATCTAGTTCTACGCCTTCTGCTTCTGACGTTTCAACCTGCGCCTCTTCTGCGCCTAGTACAGTTTCATCAACTGCATTTTCTTGTTCTGCCTGCACGTCGCGATTATCGCTCATGCCTACCTCCACACGTTTTTCTTAATTAGGCGATGCCCAATAACACTCAAATTACTGGGAATAACTTCGTTGCGCTTAGTTATGGGGCTAGTTTTAAGGTGATCAAGGGTATCCACAATATTTTTGTGGGTGATTTTTAAAAAATCGTGGGAGATGCGCCATATGTAAAGAACATGTTATTGTAAGTTCTTATAAACTGTACAGTCGCGAGTTTTGAAAATGCGTGCAACTACACGGACGAGCTATCACACGGGCTACCAATGCTAAGTATATGGACGGTTGGCACTATCGTTGGTTTTTACCTTCTCGCGCTTTTTGCTTTGGCATTTTGGGGCGACAGGCATTTACGCGATAACCGGCAGCACCCTGTTCTCTATAGCCTTGGTTTAGGTGTGCACTGTACCTCTTGGGCGTTTTTCGGCACTACATCGCAAGCGGCACAATACGGCTGGGCAGTTATCCCTACGTATTTGGGTATTACGTTGACCATGGCATTTGCCTTTCCCGTAATACTTCACATAAGTAGACTATGCCAGCAACACAACATCAGCTCGCTGGCTGACCTCATATCATTGAAGTACCAACACTCTCATTTAATTGCCGCTCTTATCACTTTACTGTGTTTTTTTGGTGTTGTGCCCTATATAGCACTTCAGCTAGACGCTATTACAAAGTCTATTAATTTACTCACTGGTGAGCCCCAAACCACCACACCTTGGTTAAGCATTTATGTGGCCGGTTTGCTCGCCATATTTGCTATAACCTTCGGCACGCGTACGCTGAATTTAACTGATAAGCACCCCGGTTTGCTGCTTACTATAGCATTTGAGTCAATTATTAAGCTTGTCGCCCTGTGGGCTGTGGGTATTTTTGTTTGCTTCTTTTTATTCGATGGCGCATTAGATTTAATATCTAACGCCGCATCCAATGACAGTGCTAGAGACGTCATTTATGCCGATAGCGCGCCATGGGTCTATTTATCACATGTAGCCCTTGGTGTTTGCTCTATGTTTGTACTGCCACGCCAATTCCATATGAACTTTGTTGAGCAGAACGGTGAGGGAGAGCTTAGAACAGCAAGGTGGCTATTTCCCCTCTATTTATTTGGAATGACCCTTTTTATTATTCCTATTGCACTTGCAGGAAAAATGCTGCTGCCGGTGGGTACAAGCTCTGATGCGTACGTGCTTGCCCTGCCTTTACATACTGAAAATATCGCGCTGTCGTCCTTTGCTTTCATAGGCGGTCTTTCTGCCACCACCAGCATGGTGATTGTTGCAACTCTAGCCATGGGCATAATGATATCAAACAATGTTGTTACGCCGCTGTGGCTGAAAGCCCGGTTAAAAACGTCTCCAAACCAGTCAATGCAACCAAGTAAGATCCTTTCTATACGTCGTATTACCGTAGTAGTCGTTCTTAGCATTGCGCTCTGGTATCACCTTAATATAAGTCAGGCCGCGCCCTTAGTTAAAAGTGGTGTAATTGCCATTGCGCTGTTAGCACAGTGCATGCCCGTGTTAATGTTCGGAATCTATTGGCGGCGTAGCAGCAAAGCCGCTGCTGTATCCGCTTTATTAGTGGGTTCTACGTGCTGGGCGATATTTCTACTCTACCCCAGCCTGCTTTCTAGCTACTATTTTAACCCTGCTCCAACCGACCAAGCGCTTGGGCTAGGATTTGCCTTCTCGTTACTGGCTAATTGCATTACATTTGTTGTTGTGGCGTTCATTTCTTCGCGACACGGGACAAACGAAACCGACACGACACTGCAAAGCAATTCGCCCCCCAATTTACTCGTTAAAGTGCGTGACTTAATGGCGTTAACGGAACGGGTACTCGAAAGCGCCACCCATTCCCAGCTTGTAAAGCAACTTACGATTGATGTTGAGCGTGCATCAAGCAGCGGCTATGCCAGTCAGGCCCTTATCGATAGGGTGAATAAATTGCTTGCCGCCCAAGTGGGAGCGCCCAGTGCTCGAATATTACTAGGCGCTATCGCGGATACTGGTAGAGCTGCCTTGCCGGAGTTAGTTGACTGGGTAGAAGAAGCAACACAGTCTTTTCAATTCAATCACGAGGTACTTCAATCATCGGTACAAAATATTGAACAGGGAATCAGTGTAGTTGATGACAAGCTCCAATTACTGGCATGGAATGATAGATACGTAGAGCTTTTTGCTTACCCTAAAGGCTTTTTAAAAGCAGGTATGCCGATTACCGATATACTGAGTTACAACGCTAAGCGGGGCTTGTTCAACCCCTCCTCCATTGATAAACGGGTGAGCTATATGCGTGAGGGTACCCGCCACAAGCATATCCGCAAGCAGCCTGATGGAAAAGTGATAGAGCTAAACGGTGCGCCCCTTCCTGGTGGCGGCTACGTGACTACCTATAGCGATATCACTGAATACATGGCAATTCAAAAAGAATTAGAAAGTGCAAAAGAAGATCTGGAGGAAAGAGTTGCTCAACGCACTGCAGAACTAGAGGAAGCTAAGCTTCAGGCTGATAAAGCCAACGAAAGCAAAACCAAGTTTTTGGCGGCAGCTGGCCACGATCTCATGCAGCCTTTTAACGCCGCCACATTATTTGCCAGCATGCTGAGCAAAAAAACGCAAGGTAGCGAACTGGCTACGCTGTCTGAAGGCGTGGTGAATTCGCTAGATAACGCTCAGAGCTTACTTTCTATGTTGCTGGATATGACAAAATTAGATGCTGGCGTTCTCATACCGCAAAAGACTGAATTTGCCATCGATGAGATGCTATCTTCGTTGGTACAAGAGTTCAGTGTTATTGCAAAGCAAAAAGGGGTTACGCTGAGGTATGTACAAACGAATGTCTTGGTGTATTCAGACAAAAACTTGCTGCGACGTGTGCTGCAAAACTTATTGTCCAACGCGGTTCGCTATACCCCTAAAGGCAGCATTTTAGTGGGCGTTAGGCGCATACAAACTGCAAATACCGAGAAAAAAATAAAGCTTTGTGTTTACGATACCGGTTTAGGTATTGCTGCACACCAACAGCATGAAATTTTTAGTGAGTTCCACCAGCTGGATAACAACAAAGGTGAAGGGATTGGATTAGGCTTAACTATTGTAGAGAAAATTTGTCGATTACTCGGCCATCAAGTAGGGCTAACCTCATTACCGGGAAAAGGTAGCTGTTTTAGTGTTACAGCAACACGCATAATGCATACGAGTGGTAATTCAAAACAAGTGCTGAAAACGGAAAGCTATAACAACGGCGTTTTTCAAGGTAGTTGTCGCCTGAGCTGTTAAGCTGCTTCTTTTTTATTCTCCGGATTTAGCTCTACGCTTCCGATCTTATCCCAGTTTCTGGTTTCACCAGACCAACGACTTGGATTTCTCACTTTTGCCTCGGCATATAACTCAGTGCGCTTTGCCAGTATCTGTTGGTCTTCACCTTTGTGTCGCTGCTCTGGGGTAACGAATCTTATGCGGCTATGGCGATGTTCGGTGTTATACCAGCGGACAAAATCTCGCACCCAGGCTCGCGCTTCCTCCAGCGACTTAAAGCCTTCACTCGGCCATCTATGGCAGTATTTGACTGTGCGGAACAGAGATTCTGAGTAAGGGTTGTCATTACTGACACCGGGACGGCTACGTGAGCCGATAACGCCCATTTCAATCATCTTAGCTTGCATGGTCAGGCTCTTCATCGGACTGCCATTATCAGAATGTAAGATTATCTCGTCATTCACGCATTTCTCAGACCATAGCGTGCGTTCCAAGAGGTTAGCGGCATGATCACCAGACTCGCAATCATACACTTCCCATCCCACAACTTTACGGCTAAAAATATCCATTATCATGTACAGATAAAAGAACCGACCAATGACCGTAGAGGGGCAGTACGATATATCCCAGGTCCACACTTCACAGGGTCCCGTAGCCGTAAATCCATCAGGTTTTGCCTGTGTACCTTTGGGTTTTGCTTTGCCTCTGTGGCTAAGCTGATTATTGGCTTTCAATATACGGTAAAAGCTGGATTCCGAACCCAGATAAACTCCCTCATCGGCCAACATGGGCACAATCTGACTGGGCGGCAGACTGGCAAACCGCTCTTCATTGCAGATATCCAAAATGGCTTGTTGTTCTATCTCAGTTAGCTTATTTGCAGGCGTCGGCCTGCTCGCCTCCGGGCGCTTATCTGCACAAATTCCATCCGCGTCCCGCCATCGTTGTAACGTGCGCAGGGATAAGCCGATGATGCCACAGGCTTTGTGCTTTCTGGCCCCCGCACTAACGGCTTCATCAATCAGTGAAATATAGTATTGCCTATCTGAGAACGTGGTTAGTTGTCCTCGTCTTCCCCCCAGTAGGCATTTAACTTTTTTCTAAGCACCAGAAGCGCAGCAGTTTCGGCTAACGCTGCGTCTTTGCGTTTTAACTCTCTTTCCAGCTCTTTAATGCGTTTCTTATCCGCTTTACGTTCCTGGGCCTGCTGTTTACGCTTATCCGCCTCGGATTGATTACCGGAGATACAGCTATGTTTCCATTGCTGGATTTGCTCCGGGAAAAGGCCCTTTTTCCGGCAGTATTCACTTACCTCAACTTCCGACATGGCAGCAGTCTCTATCACCGCAGAAAACTTCTGCTCTGCGGTCCAATTCTCTGGCGTATTACTTTTAGTCAAACTGAAATCGGCCTCTGTATACTTGTCCCGCCAACCATACAACGTAGACAGGCTAATACCTTCTCTTTGCGCAAACTGGCGTAATGATAAACCGCTTTCAATCAACTTACTAACCACTGCCTTTTTATGTTCTTCTGGATAATGTCTCACTCATGCCTAACTTCCGCACCCTGTCTAATACTATGAAAAACTGAGGCGACAACTATCCTGACACAGGGGGACAAAGAACTGTTTTTGGAAAACAAACGTTTCCTATTGGTAGAAAACGATGAGCAAGTCGCGAATGCAATGTGTGCTCTCCTTGCCGATTGGGGAGCAAATACAACCCTAATCACCAGTGGCACCGAGGCCCATAATGTTTCCCACCAGCACTTTGACGTACTTATTGCTGACTACCACTTAAACTATGGAGAAAACGGCTTTGATGTAGCGGCGATATTATCTGAAGAAAACGTGAGTTTCGCATTGAAGATATTGGTCACCGCTAATAGAAGCAACGAAATAAGAGAGAAAGCAGCAGCATCGCAATTTAGCTACCTACCTAAGCCTTTAAAGCCAGCGGCGCTAAAGCGCCTGCTTAAACAAACATTACCTCATCACCATTGACACTTCGGCAGTCCGAATTCGCAGGATAAATAAGCCAAACCTAATTTAAGTGCATTGCATTTTTGAACGCAATACCCGCCTTGGTTCTGTTGATAACACCAAGTTTTCTTAATACGGCTGACACATGTTGTTTAACGGTAGATTCGGAAATAGCCAGTTCGTAAGCAATCTGCTTGTTGAGCAAGCCATCTGACACCATTCTTAACACTTTAAGTTGATGAGGTGTGAGTTGTTTCAACCTAGCGGTGAAATCACCTTGGTCGGATACACTACTCGCATTAGAGGCAGCAGAGTTTTGTTGCGAATCCGAAGGCACCTGAACTGTTGGGGGTATCCAAGTTTCCCCATCCAATACGGTATTTACTGCATCAATAATACACTCAACCGAGGCCGATTTAGGTATAAAACCACTTGCACCTAATGCAAAAGACTTTGCCATGACGTCTGCCTCTTCTTGTGCGGTAATGACGATTACAAGCACATCAGGGTATAGCGCATGTACTTGTGCAAGGCCATTTAACCCTTCATTGCCTGGCATGGTAAGATCTAAGAAAAGCAGGTCTATGTCTTGAAAGTCTTCAAGATAAGAAAGGGTATCGGGGAATGTGGATGTTTCTACAAGCTCGAGGTGCTCCACGCTGGTTAGTGCATGACACATAGCAGCCCTGAACAAAGGATGATCGTCAGCAATCAAAATTTTTACGGACATAATGCTATCAACTTGTAACTACCTTGTTAATCAACATACTATCACGCCGGTCTCAAAAGGTTAATGCTTTAGCGTAACTAGTTACACAACACCTTCAACGCCCAACATTCTCGCAGGTACCAATCGCGTAAAAGTGAACACGCCTAAGCAGAAAAGCTTAGGCGTCATGAACGTCGCTAAGTTTATTTAAGCTATATAGTTTAGAATCGATAACCTACCGTAAGGTGAACTGTACGTGGGTCACCGTAATAACCGATAAGTGTAGTATCGCCACCAAGGCCCGGACCAAAGTTACCATCATCGTCTTGCGTGACAAAGTCATAACCACCAACCAGATACTCTTCATCGGTCAGGTTTTTGACGTGTAGTCCAGCATACCAGTCGCCTTCAACGCTTTCCCAGCGCGCGCTTAAATTCACCATACCGTAAGCATCTTGTTGAATAAGATCGCTGGTTTCAAAGATAAGGTAATCATCGCGATAGTAATAGTTGGCGTTAAACGTAATGTCGCCAAAAGTGGTTTCCAGCAGGTAATTGGCGTTTAAGTTGAACGTGTTTTCTGGCGTACTTGCTAAGCCAATGAGTGGTGGGATAGCATTATTTTTCTTAATCTCGAAGTCGATATAGCCGTAGGCCACATCAAACTGCAGGTTATCGGTTGCTACCCACGTCATCTCAAGCTCAGCGCCTTTCGCTGCGGTTTCTGCTGCGTTGCGCAAGCGCTGGTCAAGGGCCGTTGGGTCAGATAAATCACCTTCTATACCGATATATTGACGGTCTTTATGGTCGTAAGAAAATAGCGTTAGATTCATGCGAAGCGCGTCGCTTAAATCGCTTTTTACACCCACTTCGAAGCTATCTACAACTTCAGGTTCTACACCAGGCTCATTGGTTTGAGCTCGAGGGTTAAAGGTGCCTGATTTGAAGCCTTGTGAATAGCTAGCGAAGAACATGGTATCGCGGTTCATTTGATATTCCACACCCACTCGCGGGGTAAAGCGAGACCAACTCTCTACTGCTGGCGCATCTAGAATATCGTCACCATCGGTGTCTGTCCCGAGCACTTGGGGAACAAGTTGCCCATCGGGCCTTACATAGCCATCAATCCAGTCAGTTGACGGGTAAACATTCGCATACACCAAATCGTTGTTCACAAACGCCGACTTTTCTTCATCGGTATAGCGTGCACCTAACGACAAAGATACTTTATCGCTAATGTCATAGTTCATTTGCGCATACGCAGCCCAGCTTTCTGAGTTATTGCAGCCGGTAACTTCACGGGTCAAGCCGGTGGCTCCTAACACTTGCCCTAGCACACCTAAAATCGCATCGAAGTTTCCGCAGCTTTCACCGTCGTAAAAGTACAATCCCGAAACAACGCTAAAAGTATCACCCATATAGTTTGCTTGAAGCTCATGGGTATCATTACTGTCGTCGTATTCTGCAGGAACGTCAAATATGGGCAACGGCGTATTGTCAAAGTCAATATTGGTTGGTGAATAACTCTCTCTGTGCGAACCAATATATTTAAGCTCTAAATTATCATTCACTTGGTATCGCGCCAGCCAGTTATAGCCTTCTAGCTCGACTTTATTCCACGTAGGTAAGCTGGTGTAAGAATCGAAGACTGAATCAGGCACAGGCGCATCCGTTAAAATACTTGGAATTAAGCGATAGCCCCCTTTCGCATTTGACGTATCTTCGGTTTTATCCCAGCCAATGCGGAAGAATAAATCTTCACTTGGGTGCACCTCAAGCGTTACACGGGCTGCCCAAAGGTCTTTGTTATAGTTTTCTTTGTCTTGATTGGGCAACGCGCTTACCAGATATTCGCCAAAGCCGTCGCGGTTTAGGTTGGCATAACCCACGCCTAGATACACCGTGTCTTCAATCAATGGTATTTGTCCGGTCACTTTAATATCCCGCTGACTGTAGCTACCTACCGTAGCTTCAACGTTCATTTGCGTATCGCCGGTCATTTCTTTAGTTACATATTTTACCGCTCCACCGATGGTATTTTTGCCGTACAGCGTGCCCTGTGGGCCGCGCAAAACCTCAATGCGTTGCACATCCAAAAGATCAAGTACCGCACCTTGGGGGCGCGCAATGTAGACATCATCAACATAAATACCTACGCCTGGCTCGTAGCCCCACAGCGGGTCTTGCTGACCTAACCCACGAATAAATGCCGTAAGCGTTGAGTTAGTACCACGGCTCGTTTGTAGCGTAGTGTTGGGGGAGAACTGCTGCACTTCAGTCAGCACGCTAATGCCTTTTTCGCCAAGTTCAACCGCACCAATAGACGTAATGGCTACCGGCGTCTCCTGCAGCGACTCTACAGTTTTTCGTGCGGTAACTTCAATGCGTTCTAGCTTTCCTTTTTGCTCTTCGGCGTCGGTATTAGTTTGGCTATCCTGAGCAAATACCGGCGCTGAGCTTAGTACACTTGCCACCGCGAGGGCGCATAAACTGCGCATGGGGTGTTTTACTGAAGGTCTTTTTTGTTCTTCTGTTGTAACAGTGGCTGAATATGGTTGGTAGGGTGATACCAAGCTATTTGTGTGTGCTGATTTAGACATAGTGAGTCCTTGTTGTTCTAAGTTTTAGAGCCTAATGGTCTTTGCTGTACTTCAAAACTTCAAAGATCAATAAGCTCACGTCACTGTCGGATGTATTGCCTACGGTCAAAATCACTTTAGTTAATTAATTGTTAATAGTATGTAGTACCATCGTACTATGGGATTTTGGGAAAAGTAACGTCAAACTTTATGTCTGTTATGCATGCTTTTTATCTGATTTGCATACATTTTGTAGTTTTGGGTGTGCGCAAATCTTTAATCGACTTAACTGTTTCGGATCATCTGCGGTCACAGATTTTTAAGGAATAATAACTATGTTAAGTATGATTGGCTTGGTAGGGGGGCTGTTGTTGCTTATTGTGTTAACAATACGCGGAATGAACCTCTTTATTGCTGCACCACTGTGTGCGCTAGTGGTAGCTCTTACCAATAACATTGGCGTGTTCACAGGCGATGTGAACTTTGTTGAAACCTATATGGGCGGCTTTTCAGGCTTTATCGCTTCTTGGTTTTTTATGTTTTTACTTGGCGCGTTATTCGGTAAATTCATGGAAGACACCGGAGCTGCTGACGCCGTCTCTCGTTGGATCATTACAAAAATTGGCTACAAACGTGCTGTGCTAGCGGTAGTGCTGGCTTGCGCCATTTTAACCTATGGCGGTGTTAGCGTATTTGTCGTGGCGTTTTCGGTTTACCCTATGGCGGTAAGCTTGTTTAAAGATGCTAATTTACCGCGAAGGTTTATCCCTGCCGCTATGGCCTTTGGTTCAGTAACCTTTACCATGACCTCTGCAGGTTCACCTGAAATCCAAAACTGGATCCCCATTAAGTATTTAGGTACATCGCCTTTCGCGGCTTGGGAGGTCAGCCTGATCGTTGCGATATTTATGGCGTGTTTTGGCTACTGGTGGCTGGCTAAAATGATTAGAAAAGCCGTGAACAATGGTGAGGTTTTTGAATCAAGAGCCAGCGACCCACAAGTACGTGAACGGGAATTACCCCACCCGCTCACCGGTATTGTGCCGTTAGTGGTGGTGCTAGTCATTTCATTTTTATTCCATGAAGAGCTTGCTCAACTGGCACTTATCCTTGCGTTAGGCGGCGGCGTGCTGTGTTTGTTGGCAATAAACTTCAAGTACTTTCATAGCTTGCCTGTTGCTATCAATGCGGGTACGACAGGGGCATTAATTGCCATAGGTAACACCGCTGCCGTTGTGGGTTTTGGTTCGATTGCTAAAAACACCGAAGCGTTTCAAACGACCGTTGCGCTTATGACCCAAATTCCCGGTAACGAACTGATTGGTGCCGCCATTGCCATAAGCGTTATTGCGGGGTTAACCGGCAGCGCCTCCGGCGGACAAGCCATCGCCCTTCCCTTAGTAGCGCCCCACTATTTAGACCAAGGCGTAGAGCCCGACCAGCTGCACAGAATCGTGTCAATATCATCAGGTGCATTGGACTCTCTACCCCACAACGGTTATGTGGTAACAACCATTCGCGCTATTTGTAACGAAACCCATCAGGCGGCGTACTGGGCAGTGGGTGCGCTAACCGTAGTGGTGCCGGTCATTGGTCTTGCCATGGCCATTGGCCTATTTAGCCTAATATAAGTGGTTTTTCACATAACGCAGAATTTACCGTGTTCACGACGCCAGTTAAAAAGGCATATTTAATATGAACAGAAAACCCAAGCAGGAATTTGTATTTCATTGCTTAATAGACGTAAGCAGAAGAGTAACCGGTGGGCGCTTGCGCCCCTTGTTTAACGCGAATTACCGTATGTTACCAACTAAAAAGCGGAACGCGCGTATTAACATTCGTTCTAATAAAGTGATAGGCCTAATCGCCTCCCTTTTACTCGTATTTAATAGCCAAGTATTCGCTGAAACAAAGACAAGTTCCGCTTCCCTTACTGAAAACACTTCGAGCAACGGGTCATCAGACTCTGTTGTTTCAGGTACGTCAAACGCCCCGCCCATGATTGTGGAAAAGCAGGTATTTGAGATGCCTCAATATACGACGTTCGGTGGTAGAAACATTAAAAGCGTAAAAGTAGGCTGGGAGGCATACGGAAAGTTAAACGCTGCAAAGACCAACGTTATTCTTATTACCCATTACTTTTCAGGCTCCTCTCATGCGGCAGGGAAATATCACATCAACGATGCTTCTCCCGGCTATTGGGATAGCGTAATAGGGCCAGGAAAGGCCATTGACACCGAGCGCTTTTACGTCATTAGTGTAGATACGCTGGCTAATTTAAATGCTTACGACCCTCATGTAATCACTACCGGCCCGGCGTCAATTAACCATGACACTGGAAAACCCTATGGATTAGATTTCCCTGTAGTGACAATACGAGACTTCGTAAATGTACAAAAAGCCCTGCTTGAAAGCTTAGGCATTCGCAAACTCTACGCGGTTGTTGGGCCTTCGATGGGGTCGATGCAGGCTATCGAGTGGGCTAGTGCCTACCCTGACTGGGTGGAACGCATGATTTCTGTTATCGGCGCAGGTCAAAGTGATGCGTGGACTACCGCAGCTCTTGAACACTGGGCTACGCCTATTAAATTGGACAGAAATTGGAGTAAAGGCAATTACACACAAGAGCATGCACCGCTTGACGGCTTGGTGGGATCCCTAATGTTAATTACCCAAAATGCCCTTACCCCTGCTTTTTTCAACGAACACGGCAGCATGCTAGGATTTAAAAATGTTGAGTCTGGGCCGCTTAGCAATATCCACCAATCTCATAGTATTGTGAATTGGCTGCGCGAGCGGGCACAATCAAGAGCGAAAACCATGGACGCCAACCACCTTCTATATTTGGTGCGCGCTTGCCAGCTTTTTGTTGCAGGCCATCAAGACAACATGAAGCAAGGGCTTTCAGCTATAAAGGCTAAAACCCTGTTTATACCCGCCCAAACTGATTTGCTTCTTATGCCTTATTTATCGCAAAGTGCACACCATGGCTTAACCTCTTTGGGTAACAACAGCAGCTTAACAACCTTAGACGGTAAATTAGGACACTTAGAAGGGGTGGCCAATATTTCAGCCCAGGCCCTCGCAATTCAACAATTTTTAGAAAATGATAAGGCAGCAATGCAATGAAAAAACTCAATTATTCTTTACGTCGAGCTCTGTCTGTATCTTTGCTGTCTGCAGGCTCACTAACGTTAAGTACCCTTGCCGGGGCGCAAGACAACCTGCCCAACCTCTCTCTCGACCTAAAACATGTGACCGTCTCGGGGCTTTCTTCAGGTGGCTATATGGCAACCCAATTTCAGTTGGCGCACAGCGACTGGGTAAAAGGTGTGGGCGTTATTGCTGGCGGCCCTTATTACTGTGCGCAAGGCGACATTACCACTGCCCTTGCACAGTGCGTAAATAAAGTAGAGGGCGAAATCAGCCTTAACGCGCTGAATAAAAAAGCAAAGCAATACGAAGCAGAAGGTAAAATCGCCTCGCTTAATAATATGAAAGACGCAAAAGTCTGGCTTTTTCACGGTACGCAAGACACCAGAGTCATTGCACAAGTCAGCGACTTACTGTTTGAACAATACAAACAGTGGACAGACACTCAAAATATTACCTACATCAATGACAAGCCCATGGCGCACCTTTTTCCAACAAAAGACAAAGGCGTGAACTGTATGAAGTCTGAGAGCCCGTTTATTGGAAATTGTGACTATGATGCAGCGGGTGCTATGCTTTCTCATCTCGTTGAAGGTGTCTCTGCGCCAGATGAAACACTATCAGGGGCGCTACATTCGATAAATCAGCAGAAAATAGCCAAAAGCGATGCTAAGACGTTGGCGAGTGAAGGCTTTGTTTACGTGCCTGAAAGCTGTGCTAAAGGCGAAACCTGTAGAGCTCACATTAGCTTTCACGGCTGTAATCAATATGCAGATGCCGTGGGCGATGCTTACACCATGCAAACTGGCCTTAACGCGTGGGCAGACGATAACAACATTGTGGTGCTTTACCCACAAACTAAAAAGTCTTTGTTTATGCCACTAAACCCACAGGGCTGTTGGGACTGGTGGGGCTACGCTTCAAGCGATTACGCGAATAGAGATGGCGCGCAAGTTCGCGCAGTAAAAGCAATGCTGTTTTCACTCAATAGCGACACGCCAACTGTTGAGACTCCAGGAGGTACGAATGAATAGACGCACAGTATTTATTACAGGCGGTGCAAGCGGTATTGGTTTGGGGATTGCGGAAGCGATGATGAAACAGGGTCACCATGTGATCATCGCTGACATCAATGAACAGGCCGCGAAAGAAGCAGTAATTAAACTTGCGCATTTAGAGGGTTCGGCCAGTGCGGTGGCTGTTGATGTGTGTGACGCACAACAAGTCGCAGCTTTGCCAGAAGTACTGGGCAAACACACTGTAGATGTACTGATTAATAACGCGGGAATTCAGCACGTTTCTCGCATTGAAGATTTTCCAGCGGATAAATGGCAGCAGCTGATTAATATTATGCTGGTAGGCCCCGCCCTTCTGACTCAAGCATTTTTACCGGCAATGCGCGAGCAAAACTACGGCCGCATTATTAATGTTGGCTCAATCCATTCTTTGGTGGCCTCGCCTTACAAGTCTGCCTACGTGGCAGCCAAACACGGGCTGTTGGGCTTTTCAAAAACCATTGCCCTTGAAACCGGTGACTGTGATATCACTATCAATACCCTTTGCCCGGCCTACGTAAAAACACCGCTTGTCGAGCAGCAAGTTGCCGCACAGGCTAAAGAGAATAATTTGACCGAAGAAGAGGTGATAACAAAAATCATGTTAGAGCCCATGCCTAAAAAGCAATTTGTGAGTGTTGAAGAGCTTGCTGATACCGCAAGTTTTTTGATGTCGCCTAGCGCGCGTAATATAACCGGGCAAACTATGGTGCTAGATGGAGGTTGGACCGCGAGATAAAAAGGCAGCAAAGTGAGCGGCCCTATTAAGCTGAGCTAATCCCTAAGGGGCAACCAAAGCCTGATTTCGATACTGTAACGGGCTCAGGCCTTTTATTTTCATAGCGTATTGAACAGTCCACTACTCCCAAAGCGATACGTAAATGGCAACCATTTCCTCAATCGTGGGAACTCTCGGGTTATTGTTAGGTGAGCCGGACGCCAACGCCTGTTCAGCCATGGTTGAGGCTAAGGCAAAAAAGGCTTCTTTATCGATGCCAAAGTCAGCGGGCGTAGGCACCTGTAAGTCTGCGTTAAGCATCTTTAGCTCGTTGATCAGTTTTTGATTTGCCATATCATCTGAATCACCTTGCGTAGCTATCCCCATCGCGCGAGCGCATTGAGCATAACGTACTGGTGCACTGGGAATAGAAAATGCGGTAACCGCGGGTAACAACATAGCATTAGACAACCCATGAGGCACATGAAACGCCGCGCCAATAGGGCGACTCATACCGTGCACTAAGGCCACCGATGCATTTGAAAACGCAATACCGGCAAGCGTTGCTCCGAGCATCATCGACTCTTTAGCGGCGTCATTTGAAGGGTCGGCAAACACAGTGCGCAAGTTAGGTGCAATTAGTGCCATTGCAGAGAGTGCCTGTGCGTCACTGTAGAGGTTTGCTTTGCGGCTGACAAAAGCTTCTATTGCGTGTGTGAGCGCATCAATACCGGTATCAGCGGTAACCCGGGCCGGTAAACTCTGCGTTAGTGTATAATCTACCAATGCTGCAATAGGCATAAAGCCCAAACCTACGCACAACATTTTTTCGGTAGTGTCTTCGTCAGTAATAATAGTGAAACGAGTCACTTCCGAGCCCGTTCCGGCGGTAGTAGGTATAGCAATAATAGGTATCCCTGCTTCATCGACGACACGCGGAAACTTGTAGTCTTTCATTTGACCGCCATGCTTCCCGAGTATGGCAATAGCCTTCGCGCTATCGATTGGGCTGCCTCCTCCCAATGCGATAATACAATCGTAAGGTTGAGTATTGAAAGCATCAACGCCTCTGGAAATTGACGCTACCGTCGGCTCAGGGACAGTATCTGAAAACACATCAACCGTTATCCCAGCGGTTTCCAAGATATTCACGATGGCCGCGCTATAACCTAACTCGACCATTACCTTGTCGGTAACCAGTAACGGATTTCGGCAATTAAGCCCTTTCACAGTATCAGCAACACGCTCACTTGCCCCTTTCCCTATGTGCATCACCCTTGGCAGAATAATTTGATGAGACATTGTTCCCTCGCATTGATAGTCTTTATTTAAGCTGTGCCTTATTTAAAAATAAATAAGGCAAATGGATACGGCGGCTCTCGTGCCTGCGCTCACGCCCTTCTCTCAAAAACGTTAAGCCAGCATACCTAGCGCTGCGCTCAAAGCAATGGGAATGTAAAATTATTGTTACCCACCTTGAACTGGTAGCAAACGTCTACACCAACAGCGGCAATACACTACACAGGCTAAATGCGATAAAAATGTTCGAGAGCGCATTGGCTATCGCTTTACACTTTTCTTTTGTAAAACACTTGTGCTAATGTCCAACGATTGGAAATGAAAGGACATTAGCATTCCATGCCCTATCAAACCGTTGCTTTAATTGGAAAACCTCAACACGCTGCCACCCACGACACTTTGAATAGTCTTGCCGACTATTTGCTGGCCAAAGGGTGCAAACTGCTTGTAGAAGAAAGTATTGCTGAAGAGCTTGAAACTGAAAATCTAAAAAGTTGTAACCTAGTCACCATTGGCAAAGAGGCCGATCTTGCGGTTGTTGTTGGTGGCGATGGCAGTATGCTTGGCGCCGCTCGCGTTCTCGCCCGCTTTGATATTCATGTGGTGGGCGTGAATCGCGGTAATTTAGGTTTTTTAACTGACATACATCCTGATGAAATTACGCAGCAGTTAGACCTCATATTCCATGGTGAGTGCGTTGTTGAAGAACGCTTCTTACTTGAAGTTGAAGTTTACCGTCACGAAAAGTTAAAAAGTAACAACTCAGCAGTGAACGAAGTGGTGCTTCACCACGGGAAAGTTGCTCACATGATGGAGTTTGAAATTTATATTGATGAGCAGTTTGTATTTAGTCAGCGCAGTGACGGCCTAATCGTCGCCACGCCAACGGGCTCTACCGCTTACTCACTCTCGGCAGGCGGCCCGATAATAATGCCAACGCTCGATGCACTTACTTTAGTGCCCATGTTCCCTCATACATTGAGCAGCCGCCCTATCGTTGTTGATGCCGACAGCCAAGTATCAATGAAAGTGTCTAAAGTGAACAGCGACTCTCTTCAAGTGAGCTGTGATAGCCATATAGTACTCCCCGTACTACCGGGTGATGAAATTCGCATTAATAAAAGCGCAGATAAGCTTCATCTTGTTCATCCAAAAGGTTATAGCTATTTCAACGTGCTGCGCAAAAAATTAGGCTGGGGAAGTAAGCTTTATTAAACAAACACGCTGTTGACGAAGCGATTTCCTGCATTTCTTACACTAGCCTGTAGCATTTTCTCAAGCGCTACAGGCTTGAAAAATAAAGATTTTTTAATCTTCCGCAAAATCTTCTTTTAAATCCGTCGCTTAGCTTATCAAAGATATTCGGCACACCTGTTGCAACTCCAATTACAAGCTGTCGGCGTTAAGCAAAAATGCCTTGCCGCGTTTTAAAACCGTCGCCGATATTTATATTTAGTAATAGGAGATATCATGAGTAATACCAATATCAAATTTACAGCCCCAGGAATGGATAACGATGCCGCTGCCAAAACAATTAAGGTATTGGATCAACGATTGGTCGCGTTATTAGATTTACAGCTCACACTTAAACATATTCACTGGAACGTGGTAGGGCCAAACTTTATCGGTGTACATGAAATGCTCGACCCCCAAGTTGACGCGGTGCGTGAAATGACAGACACCATAGCCGAGCGTATCGCAACATTAGGCGGAGTGCCTAAAGGCACGCCTAAAGCAATTGTAGAGGGACGCAGTTGGCAAGATTATGAACTAGGTAAAGGCCTAGTACTAGATCACCTGAAAGCGCTGGATGCTGTATACGACGGTGTAAATGGCGACCACAGAAAGGCATTGGAACTCCTAGGTGAGATTGATCCAGTGTCTGAAGATATGATTACTGGTCAGCTTGCCGATCTTGAGCAGTTCCAATGGTTTGTTCGCGCTCACATTGAATCAGGTAGCGGTGAATTACAGCAGTAATTCGCGCTTTGTTAATAGCTTTTGTTAAAGGGCTATACGACTGACAACCATTTATGGTGGCCATAGTAAAGGAGAGCTAACGCTCTCCTTTTTACTGTATAAAAAACCTTTCCTCTATTTTTCTCATTTCACGTTACACATAACCCCAATTTTATCGAATAATTATATCCAATTGTTTTTATTGAAAATAATAAACTTTTAGTTACTAATTCATAAAATTTACTGCGACTTACCTTTACAGCACCAAATACTGTATATATTATCAGTTACTGTATATATCATCATGTTCAACTTTTTCGAGTGTGGTTATGTTAGCGCATCTTTCTATTTCAAATTTTGCAGTTGTTAAGCAGTTATCGGTTCATCTTGAAAACGGCCTTACCGCCATTACCGGTGAAACCGGAGCAGGTAAATCTATTGCTATTGACGCCCTGAGTTTATGCTTAGGCGAGCGAGCAGACGCCAATGCGGTGCGTAAAGGCAGCACCAAAGCTGAAATCATTGCTCACTTTTCACTTAACGGTAATGTGGCAGCTAAAACGTTTCTTGACGAGCACGAATTAACGTCTGACGAAGATGAAAACAGCTGTTTTATTCGGCGGGTCATCTCTAAAGAAGGTCGCTCGAAAGCATTCATTAATGGTGTTCCAGCATCGTTGCAGCAATTGAAAGGGCTGGGGCAGTTCTTGCTCGCCATTCATGGGCAAAATACCCACCTGCAGCTGTTAAAAGAAGATCATCAAAGAGAGCTAGTGGACAGCTACGCTCAACACGATGATATTTTAGATAATGTGAAGGACGCGTACTCACAGTGGCGAGATAAACAACGTACGCTAAAAACACTTCAAGACCAAGCTCAACAGCGTGAAGACCGTCTTCAACTTCTTACCTACCAAGTACGTGAACTAGACGAGTTTGCTATTGAAGAAGGCGAATTTGAAGAGCTAGAAACAGAACACAAACGATTGAGCAATGGTCAAAGCTTACTAGAGCAAGCGCAAACCAGTGTTTATAACTTGTATGAAAACGATGAAGGTAATGCCCTTTCGGTTATTCAAAGCAGCATTGAACGTTTAGGTGAGTTAGAAACGCACGACGCTAGCCTAACGCCCATTATTGCACTTTTAAATGACGCCTCAATTCAAATAGAGGAAGCGGCAGGTGAGCTACGCAGTTACTGCGACCACCTAGAAATTGACCCATTGCGACTGCAGCAAGTAGAGGCGCGTTACGCAAAAGCGATGGATTTAGCACGTAAACATAGTGTTATGCCAGAAGCCCTTTACAAGCACCATCAAGAGCTAACCACAGAGTTTACATCACTTTCAGAACAAGACACATTGCTAGGCACTCTCGAAGGTGAAGTTGCCACGGCCCGCGAAGATTACTTACAGACAACTAAAGGCCTTTCTGAAAGCAGACAACAAGCAGCCATTAAATTAGGCCAAGATATAGAAGCGCAAATTCGTCAAATGAATATGCCTCATGCAAAAGTAGATATTCAAATTCAATACGACGAATTCAAAAAACCTGTTAGCACAGGTTTAGATACCGTTGAATTTAAAGTCTCGACCAACCCTGGTCAGGACGCCGACAAACTTGAAAAAGTCGTCTCTGGCGGTGAGCTTTCGCGCATAGGGTTAGCGATTCAAGTTATCGCGAGCGACCATAATGCTACTCCCACAATGATTTTTGACGAAGTCGATACGGGAATTAGCGGCCCTACCGCCTCTATTGTTGGTGGGCTTTTACGCAAGCTGGGTAAGCAGTCACAAGTTATGTGCGTAACCCATTTGCCTCAGGTGGCAGCTCAAGCTCACAATCAGCTGTTTGTAACGAAATTGACCGATGGCGAAAGTACAGAAACGCAGATGCTGGCGTTAACAAAGCAAGATAGAATCGATGAACTCGCGCGGTTATTAGCAGGTGATAAAATCACTAAATCAGCCTTAGCTAATGCAAAAGAGCTGCTTAAAAGCGCTATATCGAACTAAAATGCAGTTGATTGGTCATAGTTGTCAATGTAGCATGCCTTCGCGCTTGCAATAAAACAGTCTCGAATTTCGCTACAGCGACGTTCGCTGGCACTAACAAAGGCAATACTGGACAAATTAACGAATGAAGTTGCAACACCTATTAGTAATTCTCGGCATCACACTAACATCAACCGCTTGCTCGAACTGGATTTATAGAATCGACGTTCCTCAAGGCAACTTTCTCGACCAAAGAGACGTTGAAAAGCTTCGGGTTGGCATGACAAAAGAGCAAGTCATTTATGTATTAGGTAATCCTGTCGTTCAAGACTCATTCGACGATGATACTTGGTACTACGTTTACGATATGAAGCGCGGCATGAAAAAGCGCGGCGAAGATTTTCAAAAACAAATGGTGATAAATTTCGTAGATAATAAAGTCACCACAGTTGAAGGTGACTTTGAACTCTCCGAAGATTTCAATACCCCACTTGATAACTAAGTAACGTGAAGAAGGTAGCGCTCTCCCGCTACCTTTTCTGTTTTTACTTACTCTAAAAGTGACATTTATTTTATAGGGTAGTTAGCGGTTTAACATAAGCGAGTTTTGCATGGAACATAGTTTTTGGCACAGTAAATGGCAAAAAAATGAGATTGGATTTCATGAACCAGAAGGCAATGCGCTTTTGGTAAAACATGCTCACGTGCTGCTTAGCGGTGGCGAGCAATCGTCTCACCCTATACGCATATTTGTTCCCTTATGCGGTAAAACTCGCGATATTGCTTGGTTACTCTCTCAAGGAGTAGAAGTCGTCGGTGCAGAACTTAGCGAAGTTGCAATCACGCAGCTGTTTGAAGAGCTAGGCGCTGCACCTACTGTGGCTGAAACCGAACATGGAAAAGTTTACGCTAAAGACGGCTTGACTGTGTTTGTTGGTGACATTTTCAAGCTTTCAGCAAAGGATGTAGGCAACATTTCAGGCGTTTACGACCGAGCTGCATTAGTCGCACTGCCCAGTCAGCTGCGTGCGCAATACGCTTCGCATTTAATGGAAATTACGCACAAAGCGCCTCAACTTATTATTTCTTTTGAGTACAATCAGGATGAGCTCGCTGGGCCGCCATTTAGTGTAAATGAACACACAGTAGCGTCGCTTTACGCTGATAGTTACGTAATCAATCGCTTAGAGCGCTCAGTTTTAGAGGGTGGTTTAAAAGGCAAGGTAGACGCAGAAAACCTTGTCTTCGAACTCGTCGCTAAATAGCACTATAAAAGGCGTTCTTAGTTCATGTTTATTGATTATGTTTTTTAGCTAGATTTCTGCTCTGGCCACTACCTTTTGCTTTATATAGTTGTCATCACCTCGAATCTGTGAATACCTTGTATTTTATTAAGCATAAGCAAAGGCGCGGTATTTTCGAAGCGATGATTATTTTTCACGCCAAGCTCGATCAATAGTGTCGGACAGAGGTTGCAGTAAGTACTCTAATGCCGTCCGCTCGCCTGTTTGCACAAAAACCTCTGCAGGCATTCCTGGAATAAGCTGTTCAGTTGGCAGTTTAGCTAGCTCTTCAGCGGCGATACTTACTCGAATGATAAAAAAGTTCATACCAGAGCGTTCGTCTAAAATACTGTCTGCTGAAACATACATCAGTTTACCTGTTAGTTCGGGTGTTATCCGTTGCTGTAACCCAGAGAGTTTCACCCGTGCGTTCTGACCAAACCGTAAGTCGTCAACATCCGTAGGCAATACTTGGCCTTCTACTATAAGCGCATCGTTATCTGGCACAATCTCCATAAGCAATTGCCCGGGTACAACGACGCCTCCTAATGTATGGACATTTAGCCCTACAATTAAACCGTCGACAGGGGCTTTAACGACCATTTGTTGCAGGTGGTGCGTTGCAGCGTTTGCGCGCTCTTGCAAATCAATAATCTCAGATTCAACGTCTTGCAGTTCAGCTAGCACCTGCTCATGGAAACTGCGCTTCACTCGGATAAGCTCTAAGCGCTTTTCATCAATACTCGCTTTCGCACTGGCAATGGACGAAACAAGTTCGCCTGCCCTACCCTCTAGTTGGGCCAAATTCCTTTCTAGCTCAAGCAGACGCTCATTTCCTACTAACCCTCTAGCTTTTAGGTTTCTAAGATTTACCAGTTCGTCCTTACTTATTTCTATTTGGGTTTGAGTAGAGGCTTGTTGACTTTCAAACCCCAATATTTGTGATTTGAGGTTTTCAATTTGTTGATGCAGAATTTCTTGTTGGGATACTTGCACAGAACGCCGAATCGAAAATAAGGATTGCTGAGCGTCAATCAGGCTATTTTTATCTTCATGCTCTCTATGCAAAAACCGCGTGAAATCGGGCTGGTCAGTATTGTCTCTCTCCGCTTGTAAACGACTACGTTTCAACTCTGCTGTGAACAGTGCCCCCGCGACAATTCCTAATGAAGACTTGGCTTGAACGGGATCTAAAATTACCAATGTATCGCCCTTTTTCACTCTCTGTCCGTCAGAAACTATTATTTCGTTAACAATGCCTCCGTCAAGGTGTTGAATTTGTTTACGGTTGGAGTCTACTTTCAGTTGACCTACTGCGATAATAGCACTGGCCAGTTTCGCTGAAGACGCCCAAACCGTAGCTCCTACAATAAATATCAGTAAGATAGTCAAGCCGGATACAATGGGCCCCTTAAGTGAGGTCTTTATTTTAGGTAAATCGTCGTTAGCTACATTCATTTTTAGGTACCTGTTTTTTGAACCGCAGGCCTGACGAGTTTAGCCATTATTTCATTGGTGGGGCCAAAAGCAGCGAGCGAACCGTTTTGCATGACTAATAACTTATCCGTTAAGTTCATGAGAGCTGGGCGATGCCCTATCACTAGCACTGTGGCGCCATGTTCCTTCAGCGCTTTTATCGCAGCAGCGACGGTACGTTCTGCCTCTGCGTCTAAAGAAGACGTCGGCTCATCAAGTAGAATGAGCTCGGGCAAACCAAAAACTGCCCGCGCCAGCGCTATTCTCTGCCTTTGCCCACCAGACAAAGCGTCATCAAAGTTATCAGCAGCGAAGTTATAGCCATTATCCAAGCCAAGGATCATTTCATGTACACCAGCAAGCTGCGCTGCTTGCATGATTTCATTTGGATCTGCATCGGTGAAACGGCTGATGTTCTCCGCGATTGTTCCAGGAAAAAGCTCCACACTTTGCGGTAAGTAACCAATATGAGGCCCTAGTAATTTTCTGTCCCACTGGGCGTATGTCGCGCCATCAAGGCGAATATCACCATGGGTAGGCTCATAAAGCCCTAAAAGCAATTTACCTAAGGTACTTTTACCCGCTGCATTGGGCCCTGTTATTCCAATGACCTCACCCGGATTTATGGTTAAACTTACATCTCTTATCAGCGGTTTTTCACTGTTCGGAAACTGAAAGATAGCGTTTTGAACGGTTAACTTGCCTTTTGGCTCTGGCAACGGTAGCGGTTCAGTCAAGGGGGGTAAACTACCTTGATATTCTAGTAATCGTTCCCTCGCATCACGGGCAGCAATGACTAAGCGCCACCCACTTATTGATGCTTCAATAGGTGCTAGCCCTCTTCCCATTACAATTGAGGCTGCAATCATCACTCCAGGCGAAGATTCTTGCTCTATCACAAGGAATGCCCCCATTCCTAAAATGCCTACTTGAAGCGCAAATCTCAGGCCTTTCGATATTGCCGAAATGCCGCTACTACGGGAATTGGCAAGGCTTCCAAAACTCAAGCTTTTTAAATGTGGAATATCCCATTTAGCAAGAATATGGCTGCTCATCCCCATTGCATAAACTGCATTTCGGTTCTTCCCACAAACATCCGTATAGCGATGTGCTTGGCTAGATGCATTTTGACTGTCTTTTTGGGCGATGCGGGTCATCTTCTCGCCTAAAAGCGCCAGGCTAAAAAGTACAATAGCGCCTGCCAGCGCGATATGTCCTAGCATTGGGTGGAGTATATAGATTAACGCTAGATAAAGCGGTGTAAACGGTGCGTCCATTATTGCGGTGAGTGCCGGTGATGAAAGAAAACTGCGCACGGTGTCTACATCACGTAGTGGCTGGCTATGCCCTCCCTGTTCAATAATGTTTTTAAACAAGTAACCGCTCACTGTTTTATCGAAAGCGTTACCTAAACGAGCGAGTAAGATCCCGCGAACAATATCTAAAGTGGCCAACACAATCAGTGCAACCAAAGCAAAAATTGTAAGGAAAAGTAGAGTGGCATGACTGCCTGAAACCAATACTCGATCATAGACCTGCAGCATGTACAGGGGGGAGACCAGCATCAACAGGTTAATGGCTAAACTAAACAGAAAAACATAGAGGAGCGCTGACTTAATGTTAGCCAACGCTTTATTCACAGGCATCAATCCATTGCCATTATTCATAGTCACTGTCCGTAATGTTCAAGGCGTGCTTAAATTTAGAGGCTTACACTCTTCTTCGAACAAGCATCAATATCAAACCTAATGACAGAATTGACAGCGCTGAGGGTGCGCTAGCCTGGACAACTGGCTCAAACTCTATTTGAAATGCCAAATCAACATTCAACCCACTCAAATTTACTGCTCCATTTGAGGAGGATGGATTCAGCGCCATCCCGGGTACACCACGGGCATTTAATGTCGCGGCATTGGCCCAACCAAAAGCCAAACCGTTATTATTTATTAAATCGGCTCCAATATTGAGGAAATAGTCACCTGGCCCTAAATCGAAATTAACCAGTTCAATTTCATGCAGAAACATTCCGGTAACCCCAGAAACAGCCTCTTTTGTGAAAGTCTCACCAATACCAGAATCTCCTGTCGCACTAAATAGTGGCGAGTTATGGTCAAAGCCAGGTTCATTTTTAAAAAGCCTAAGTGAAATGGAGTCACTTGCAAAACCTACGACCGCATTTTCGATAGACCAAAATGTAATCTTGGTAATAGAGGAGGTTTGTGATAAAGAGAATTCTTCTAATAGTGACGGGGCACCAAACAATGTATCCGCAACAGAAGCGGTAGCTGCAGCCGTAGTAGAATTATCGGGGGCGTTAGTAATCAACGCAGCGTTTGCTTTTGAAGTAACTAAACTTAGCATACATAGCAGTATTGACAACGCTAATCCATACTTTGAAAACAAATGTTTCATATATCTTCCTTAATCTCGGTGTTATTTGCTATCTAACTAACAAACTATAAGTCTACATACAAAACGTTACTGCCTGTTTGCAACCGCGTGACCTTACTACCTTGTAGTTTTTGTTTTAGCAATTATTAAGCCACTAAATTTTTTATCTAAAATTCAATAAGCTAAAAATTAAGTTGGGTGTCGCCACCCAACATCTGTATAAAAATCAGACACCCTTATCGAATCAAGTAATCGTCATATTGCATAAACTGATTTTCACTGTCATCGAATTCTAACGCCAGCTCAGCAATTATTGCCTGTTTTTCATTGCTAGCAGTAAGCGCTGCCGACTGCCCGCCTCTTTGTAAAGCGTAATTCAGCGTCATCGCTTTGCTCATACCAGCGCTGTCCGTTGATAGTTCAGCGAAATCAAATTCAAAATTCTCCCCGACTTCGCCAGCTAACGACAAACTGCTCTCGCTAGGTGCCTCTTGAGCATCTATTAAATCGGGCACCACTGGTAAGGTTGAAACGATACCTTCTTTAACCTCTATCGATTCTTCTTCAGGTTGAATCGGAGTATCTTCACCAGCCGTTAAAGGCTCACTCGATACTGCTAATGCGCTGGTGTCATGCTCTTCGTCAGACTCGACAGGATTTGATATCACAGGTAATGTAAACATAATATCGTCATCCATTTGCATGATTTTCGCTGTTGAATCAAGCAGTGACATTTCATCACCCGAAGCCGTTTCATCTGAACCTACAGATACGTTTTCATCATGTTCTTCATCCGATTCGATGGGCTCTCCCACCACAGGTAGTGTTGAAACGATATCTTTCTTACCCTCAATTGCCTTCGCTGAATCAGAACCTACAGCGCCTGTATCCTCCAACTGCTTGTTGGTATCAGGTGAAACTTTTTCGCTGTCATTTTCATCTGACTCAACAGGGTCTGATACTACAGGTAACGTTGACATCACGTCTTTATCATAAGCTGGCAATGTCACCTGTTGCGTGTTGTCGTTATCGCCTGCTGCAGCATCAACATCCAATGCTATTACAGATGCAGATGCTCCAACCAACCGAACTGGGGTTGGCAATATCGACTTAACGTCATTTTCAGTTTGCTCTGGCATCGTTACCACATTTGGCAACGGCGTGGCCCCTGAACTATTCTCCAATTCACTAGCAGCGCTAATGAACTCTGGTATAGGCAAAATAGACATCATAGCGTCTGGCGTTACTTCTAAAAGCTCGTCAGCTACATTTACAACATTATCGCTACCGCGGAAACCAACTTGAATAGCATCAATGAGTAATTCACTGCCTGTATTAACCTCTCCTGACGCTGCAACGCCATTGTCGTCGGCATAGCTTCCATAGACAAATTGTCCATTGCCATCGTAAGCACCTGCAGTAACCACAAAGTAGTCGAATGCACTTTGAGTCGTAAAGCTCATTGATACCTCACCACTAGCGCTACCGGTAACCAAATATTCATCAACCAGAATACCGCTTTCATCAAAGAACTGAACTCTGGCTTGTTCATCGAGATTGCCGGATTCATTAGCATACAGATCAGTAAACATAATCTCGCCGCTCATCGCTGACGTATCGATATTGAATCGAATTCCCTCGGTTCCGTCTAGTTGCTGGAAAAAAGAGCCCGTTTGAGATGTGCGACCAGATACGCCTAAATGCCCGAAAGCAACATCTTGCCCTTCAATACGCCAAGAATCCCAACCGACAAACGACATTGCTGACCATGCTTCATTTAGGTCGGCAGTATTCGATTTGTGCGCCAATGTAATTCCTTCATCGGTCCAACCATTCTGCCAAGCATTTGGGTCAAAGTAATTAAAGAAGGCGGGGACATCTCCAAGACGCGTGCCAACGTCAACATCATCAATAACTCCCACATCATACGTGCCAGACGCAGTGACAAGCTGAACACTAACATCGTATAGGCCAAGGTCACCGTACTCGTGTAACAAAGCATTTGGATCGTTAAAGCTTTCAGACGTGCCATCTCCCCAATCTACTATCACTTCTAGGACAGGCTCTTCACTAGATATTTGCAAATCCAGCTGCACTTCTTGGTCGCGAAGGGTAAATTCCTGAATAGAACCCGTTGCTGTAGGTTCGCTGATTTCTTCGTTTACCGTAATCGTGGTGCTCGCAGCAACAAACTCTCCATCTTCATCAGTAATAAGAAGCGCTATAGTCGGATTAGTAATTGTTCCGTCATAACTATGAACGTAATCCCCTGCTCCGGTGTAAACAGAAGTTGTTCCATCTCCCCAATTGATAACGGCGTTTGAAATAGTATCGTCGCCTGGGTCGACCACCTCCCCAAAGTTGATAGTAAACGGTGCATTAGCATCAACGATCGCGGCCGATGAAACTGACGTAGTTGGCGCCACGTTGTTGATGGTGACATCGACGGTCCCACCATCAAACGTGCCTTCGTCATTAACAATCTGCACACTAATCGTCGCGCTGCTGTCACCGTCTGCGAAGGTGTGCGTAACATCACCTAGCTCAGTAACCGACTGAACCGCTGAACCATCACCCCAGTCAATGAGATATTCGGAGACAGGGTCATCACCGGGCTCTACCAAGTCAGCTAACGTTAGGGTGTAAACACTTCCTTCGTCTGTCTCACTGGCGCCACTTACAGTGATGGATGGGGCGACGTCGTTCACTGCAACGCCAAGGGTTGCCGCTGTGTGGGTGCCGTCTTCATCGGTTACTATTAAGCTAATAACTGGCGAGCTATCACCATCAGCATAGGTATGGCTGTAATCACCCGCTCCAGTGTAGGCTGTGGTGGTGCCATCGCCCCACTCTATAACCGCATTGGCAACCGTATCATCGCCAGGGTCAAGGATATCGCCAAAGGTGTAAATCGCTTCAGTGCCTTCATTGACCTCGATAGGTCCGCTTATACTGCTCACAGGTGCCACATTGTTTACTGTAACATCAAATACCTCGGTATCAGATTCGCCTGCCTCATCGGTCACCGTAATTGACACGGTTTGCGTTGATGCGCCATCGGCAAACACCTTGGATACATCAAAACTGTTCGACGTTGTAGCAAAGGACTCATCGACGTTGCCGTCATTATCCCAATCGATATCTACGGTATAGCCTGCTGCTCCATTGTCCTCACCGTCAGTGAAGTTAATAGTGCGAGTAAAGGTATCACCCTCATCAATTGCAGCATTGCCCTGTGCCGCTACATCAATCGTATCCGCTGGCGCACTCACGCTGACTGCCTGCGTAGCGACATCGCTGAACGTACCGTCTTCATCTTCCAAGCTGACGCTAATAGTGAAGTCACCCACTGTGGTATAGGTGTGCGACACATCGCCCACACTGCTGTAGGTTTCTGTTGTGCCATCCCCCCAGTTCACGGTAATTCCATTCGCAACAATGGTGTCGTCGCCAGGGTCGATTATTGCCCCTAGGTTCAAGGTATACGCGGTGTTTTGAATACTGGTCAACGCACCTGTTAATGCCAACGTTGGCGCTACGTTGTTAATGGTGACATCAATAGTGCCTGCGTCAAACGTGCCTTCGTCATTCACGATCTGCACACTGATAGTGGCACTGCTGTTACCATCTGCGAATGTGTGGGTAACATCACCTAGCTCAGTAACCGACTGCACCGCTGATCCATCACCCCAGTCAATGAGATATTCGGAGACAGGGTCATCACCGGGCTCTACCAAGTCAGCTAACGTTAGGGTGTAAACACTTCCTTCGTCTGTCTCACTGGCGCCACTTACGGTGATGGATGGGGCGACGTCGTTTACTGCAACGCCAAGGCTTGCTGCTGTATACGTACCGTCTTCGTCTGTAACTATTAAGCTAATAACTGGCGAGCTATCACCATCAGCATAGGTATGGCTGTAATCACCCGCTCCAGTGTAGGCTGTGGTGGTGCCATCGCCCCACTCTATAACCGCATTGGCAACCGTGTCATCGCCAGGGTCGAGTATGTCACCAAAGGTGTAAATCGCTTCAGTGCCTTCATTGACCTCGATAGGTCCGCTTATACTACTCACAGGTGCTACATTATCTACTGTGACATCGAAGGCCTCGGTATCAGATTCGCCTGCCTCATCGGTCACCGTAATTGACACGGTTTGCACGGATGCGCCATCGGCAAATACCTTGGATACATCAAAGCTGGACGACGTTGTAGCAAAGGTCTCATCAACGTTACCGTCATTATCCCAGTCGATGTCAACGGTATAGCCTGCAGCTCCATTGTCCTCACCGTCGGTGAAGTTAATAGTGCGAGTAAAGGTATCACCTTCATCAATTACAGCATCTGCCTGTGAAGCTACATCCACGGTATCCGCTGGCGCACTCACGCTGACTGCCTGCGTAGCGACATCGCTAAACGTACCGTCTTCATCTTCCAAGCTGACGCTGATAGTAAAGTCACCCACTGTGGTATAGGTATGCGACACATCGCCCACACTGCTGTAGGTTTCTGTTGTGCCATCCCCCCAGTTCACGGTAATGCCATTCGCAACAATAGTGTCATCGCCAGGGTCGATTATTGCCCCTAGGGTAAGGGTATACGCGGTGTTTTGAATACTGGTCAACGCACCTGTTAATGCCAACGTTGGCGCCACGTTGTTGATGGTGACATCGACGGTCCCACCATCAAACGTGCCTTCGTCATTCACGATCTGCACACTGATAGTGGCACTGCTGTTACCATCTGCGAAGGTATGAGTAACATCACCTAGCTCAGTAACCGACTGCACCGCTGATCCATCACCCCAGTCAATGAGATATTCGGAGACAGGGTCATCACCGGGCTCTACCAAGTCAGCTAACGTGAGGGTGTAAACACTGCCTTCGTCTGTCTCACTGGCGCCACTTACAGTGATGGATGGGGCTACATCTTCAATATCTACGATAAGAGTGGCTGCGACATGAGGATCAGCATCTTCGTCTGTGACTAAGAGTCTAATACTGCGTGCAGCATTTCCATCTGCAAATGTATGACCGTACTCTCCGGCACCGGTATAGGCGGTGGTTGTGCCGTCGCCCCAATCGATCACGGTATTGGCAATAGTATCATCACCTGGGTCGACGATATCACCGAAGGTGTAGGTCACCTCGCTGCCCTCATCAACGGAAGTCGGGCCTGTGATAATAGAAGACGGCGCTACGTTAAGAACATTAACGAATTGTGTACCCGCATTTTCAAAAGTACCGTCATCATTGACGACATCGACCGAAATATTAAAGCCGAAAGGGCCGTCACTGTAGACATGAGTTTGCGTGCCAAATTCATCACCACTGATAGTTTCAACTGTACCGTCGCCCCAATCAATGACGAACTCCTGAATGGGATCATCACCTGGTTCAAACACACTAGCGGTAAGGCTATATACAGCCCCTTCGTTAACCGAACCTCCACCATGAAGATTAACGGTAGGTGCTACATCGCCCACAGTCACAGTAAAAGTTTCTATATCTGTTTGTCCGTTCACATCGTCAGATACAGTAACAGTGACATCATAAACACCGTCATCGGAAAAATTATGAGCAATGTTAAAGTCTCGACTGAATATGGAAACGTCATTCTGAACAGTCCCGTCTCCCCAATCGATGGAGTAGGTCCAGCCATTACTATTTTGATCTGTAGGGTCGGTAAAAGAAATAGCCTGAACGAAAGTAGAGCCCTCATTCGCAGTTGTATCAGAGATCGCCTGAACATCCAACACTTCTGCAGGTACACTGACTTGCACATCTTTTGTTGAAACACCTTCGTATGTGCCATCTTCGTCGACAAGGTCTATAGAGATTTCGTAATCGCCGGGAGTGGCGTAGACATGGGTAACATCACCAGGACTGTTAAAAGTTTCAACGGTGCCGTCTCCCCAATCGACAATGAAGTCTGTCACTGTGTCATCGCCAGGGTCGCTCGGATTACCTAACCTTAGGGTATATACCTGGTCTTGTTCGACGTCATTGTTTCCGAACAGACCTATTGATGGGGCAACATTGCTGATAGTTGCTTGATACGTTTGTGTCTCTATTGCCTCTGCTGTACCTGATTGATCGTCTACCATAACCGTAACGGTGTAAACTCCATCGTCCAGATAACGATGGCCGGTATTAAGCGTGCCTGAATTGGTTGTATATTGAGAGGACTCACCGTCTCCCCAGTCCACGTTTACTAGAAGTGTATCACCATCAGGATCGGTAAAGTTTATTGTGTGACTAAAACCAATTCCATACGACTCAGTTCCCGTATCGTCGGCACCTACACTCATTCCTGGTGCGTCATTAACAGGTAATACAGTAATATTTGTTGTAGCGGGCTCAGCGAAGTTCGCTCCATCACTTCCTGCCCAAGTAAAGCTATCCAGCCCATTAAAATCTTGGTCGCCCAGATAAGTTAATACACCAGTTTGAAGCGCATTAATATCTAAGATCTGTCCTGGCGTTATAGCTATACCATTTAGTGCAATTACACCGCTGATGGGTAGTGTAATAAACGCAACTTCTTGAAGTGACTCCCCTTCAGGGTCAACAAATGCATTTAAAAACTCGCTAGCGTCAATAATAATATTTTCGTCTTCGCTTCCTTGAATAACAAAATCTGTGGTTTGAGGTACTTGATTACCGAAACGCTGCATAAAGACATCATAGCCTTCGGTGCCGCCCATCCATGATGTCCATGACGCGATAAACCCGCCATCGCTTAATGCTGCTAAGCTTGGTTCAAACTGTGTGCTACTAGTATTTTGATTTATCAATTGCGGAAGATCTATAAGGCGCCCAGCTTGGTCAAACTCTTGTACAAACACGCCGTCGCCATTACCGTCGTTGCCGGTAAAGGCAATGGCAAAACCACCGCCAGAGAGCGCGACAATGCTTGGGTCATACTGAGAATATAGGTAGTCTTGATTTACCCTGAATTCATCGCCTATTGCAACGGATTCTCCTGCGGCATTAAATGTAAAGCGTTGTGCATAGACACCTGAGTTAGATAGATCGGCCGTATTATCAGTCCAGGTAATTACGAAGTCTCCGTTAGCCAGCCCAGCAACTGCGCTTTGCGTCTGACTTCCGGTTACCGTGGTATTCACTTGAAATTCGCTTCCGACTGTATTGCCGTTGGCGTCAAATACCTGAGCAAAGATACCGCTACTGTTAGCATCAGGGCTTTGCCACGACACTGCGTAGCCACCATCAGGTAATGCCGTCGAGCTCGCTAAGGCACTTATGTCTGCAGTGCTCTGGCTACTTGAAACCGTAGTGTTCACTAGCAATTCGTCGCCTAATGCTTGACCTGTACCATCAAAACGCTGCATGGCAACGCCCCAGCTACTGTTATCACCTGTGTCCGAATCAAATGTCTGCCAAACAACAGCAAACTCACCATTTGGTAAAACTGCAATCTGTGAAGAACTCTGTGTGCTAGACACTTCGGTATTCACGACAAACTCAGCGCCATTGTGCGGAGCTTGGTTAAACGGCGAGCCGTCGTTGTTAAAAATACGCCCAATGATTGAGGACCCTGAACCATCCTGCGATGAATCAGTAGAGGTCCAAGTCATTACGAATGTACCGTTGTTTAGTGACTGCACGGTGATATCGTTTTGCGAATTAGTGAGTGTTGTGTTCGCTACCTGATTAGAGCCAACTGGATTATTTTCATTGTCATAGAGTTGGAAATGTACATCACCGCTTTGGCTGCCCTGCCAAGAAACGACATAGCCATCTAGCGCTCCGTTGCTGTCATAAAGTGCCGATGTCTGTGATTCTGATTGTCCTCCCGTGGCATCTGTGTTTACGACTCTCTCTGGTTGTAGCGTCGGTAAATTGCCATCCAAGTTTTGAGAAATATTGACCACAATAGACTGCGCTATACTTGAACCGCCTGCGCCATCAGTTAAGCGTACGCTATAGGTACGAGTCGACTCTGGTGCATCCGAGGTATTCCTATAAGTGACGGCTTCGAGCAAGGATTCTATAGCCTGCGCACTCGCGTTTGCATTAAACGTAACCACTAATGCAGTGTCGTTGGTTCCGCTAGAGTCTAAGGTACCAATCACCGTGCCTTCATACAAAACGTCGCTACCATACACAGCAATTTCGTTTGAACCAGAGCCTTGATTTTGAATCCCCAAGTTGTCTTGGGGGAAGAAGGGCTGACGACCAAGCTGGTCGCCTTGCCCATAAGAAGAGATACGTGCAATTTCGAGCTGTCCATTTGTAAAATCGGTCGTATCGATATCTGCGACACCGGCACCGATAAGCAACAGCTGGGGAGCAAAGTTAAGACTGGATTCACTAAACTCAATGGAGTTAGATGCAATTTCAACGACAGGCGCTTGACTAGTTTCAAACTGGCCATCACTGCCAAACATGCGCATAAGAATGCCATAGCTGTTTGCTTGGTCCGGTTCAGTGTTATAGCTCGTCCAGGTGACTGCGAAGCCCCCATTACTCAGTGCAGTAATGCTAGGTTCATCGTTTCCGTTAATATTGTTAGTTTCTGCGCGTTTTGGACCATCAACAATCCTGCCATCATTGTCAAACTGCTGAACAAAAATACTGTCAGGGTTGTTAGAATCTAAGTAGCTTACGGCAAAACCACCTCCAACTAATGCGGTAACATCAGGCTCGTACTGCGCGCCACTCGTCTGCTCGTTTACGCGCAGCAATTCTCCAACAGCTTGACCGTTTGCATCAAATAGCTGAGCAAAAACGCCAGCGTTACTGGTATCGTTGTTGTCAGTATAAGTCACAACAAAACCACCGTTGTCTAGCGCTGCCACTTTCGGCTGATACTCGCTATCACTGGTATCGGCCACTGTAATTGCACCTGAGAATGCACTACCATCGTTGTTAAAAATTTGAGCTTCTATATCAGAGCCTGTTCGATAGGTAACGACCAGCTTTCCGTTGGCTAACTCAGTAATATCCGGTTCGCTCTGAGTACCGGAGGCTATTGCGTTGGCAAGAGTTTCGTTTATAACGCGGTTTCCATTAGCGTCAAACGTGGTTAAAAAGGTACCGCTGTTGTCGCCTACACCGTTGCCGCTGAAAATGGCAGCGAACCCACCGCTAGCCATTGAAGTCAAGCGCACCTGTGACTGGGTGCTAGACAGCGTATCGTTGATAATAAAGTCGTCGCTTTGCTGCACGCCATTTAAGTCGAATAGGCGACCAAATATACCTGAACCATCGTCATCCCCACGACCCTCCCAGGCAACCACAAACCCACCCGCCACTGCTGTTACACTCGGGTATGTTTGCCCTTCTGGGGTGTATTGATTAACAATAAACTCGTTACCTATTGGTGAGCCATTGGCATCAAAGCGCTGCCCCACAATACCACTACCCCAACCATCCTGATTCTGCGACTGCCAAACTACCACTAGCGAGCCATCTTCTAATTCTGTGACTTCGGAATAACGCTGTTCGTTTTCTTGATAGGTATTGACCTGAATTTCATCTCCCTGTGGCGACGCGCCATCAGCAACGGGTTCAACGACAAAGTTAATCGCATTATTTGATGTGCTGTTGCCTTCGCCATCTGTTAAGCGCAAAGATATGGTTCGTTGAAGCGTAGGGCCATCTGAAGAATTGAGGTAGCTTAGTGCTTGAAGTAAAGCATTTATGCTTGCTTGATTTGCACTGGCATTAAAATCGATATGAAGTTCATTACCATTAGCGCCATCTTTAGTAATGCTGGCAAAAGCGGTACCTTCATAAGAAATAGTACTTCCAGATACACTGATCTCCCCTAAACCATTCCCGGAACTTAATACAGAAAAATTATCCTGTTCATTAGCACTGACAAATTGACCTTGGGCACCATAACCCGTAATCGCAGTAACGGTTAGGCTACCTCCATTAAAGTCATTAGACTCAGCGCCGAATAAATCAGCACTAGGAATGAACGCTTCCGGGGTATCAGACTCGATCAAGATGATTTCGCTAGGCAATCCAGCAATTTCAATTCGACCTGCACCATCAGAAAATTGACCGTCACTGCCAAACCCTCGCCAAAAGACACCATAGGAACCATTTACTTCAGACTCAACGTTATAACCGCTCCAAGCAGTAATGTAGCCACCGCTAGACAAGCCCAATACAGCAGGCTCCCAATCGGTACTGACGTTATTAAGGTTGACCTGATTGTTACCGTCAATAGCGTTTCCGTCAGCGTCAAATTCTTGGGTGAAAATGCCATCGGGTGAAGCACTTGAATAGTAACTTACAATAAACCCACCTGTGGCGAGCGCATCCACTTTTGATTGGGATTGATTGCCCGTTATCCCTTCATTTACCCGAATTTCATCGCCAATTACATTGCCACTTGAATCAAATAGCTGTGCAAATACACCTGAACCATTGCCGTCATTATTGATCGTATAAGAAACTACAAAGTTTCCATTAGACAGAGCCGTGATATCTGGCTCCCGCTCTGTCGTTACGGGGCGGTCAATAATAATTTCTGGCGCTAGTGTGGTTCCGTCTGCATTAACTAAACGAATGGTTATTTGATTACTACTTTCGTATGTGACAGCAAGTTGCCCGCTAGCCAATTCTGTGATCGAAGGATCAAACTGTGACCCACTCGTAGATTCATTGATTAAGAACTCTGCGCTTAACGGTGTACCATCTTCATTAAATAAGCGGCCAAATACCCCGCTGCTGTCGCCGACACCATTACCTTCCCAAACTGCTGCGAATCCACCGCTGCTCAGTTGAATAATTTGCGGGTCGTTTTGAGTGGAACTTGTGGTTTCGTTAATTACAAATTCACCACCAATTGGTTCACCAAATTCATCAAATCGCTGCGCAACGATACCGTAACCGCTGCCATCAACACCGCCAGTGTCCGACCACGCTACCACAAACCCATTGCCGTTAGCCGCTACTGATGGCAATGACTGTGAACTTAACGTGCTGGTATTGATAGCGATTTCATTGCCAACCGGCGCACCATTATCACTATATCTCTGAGCGAAGATACCTTGGCCATTTCCGTCTTGATTGGCATCAGACGTCCAGACCATTACAAATCCGCCACTTGACATTTCAGCTAATGCTGGCGTAGTTTGATTGCCCAACTCAAAACTGTTTGCCTGTATGTCGCTAGTCTGTGGTGTGGAACCGTTAGCCACTTCCGTAATGTTTAGCGTAACGACCTGATTTGCGCTAGAGCCTCCATCACCATCGGTTAGACGTAACGCTACTTCTCTGCTAGCTTGCGGTGAGGTGGAGAGATTGGAATAACCGATTGCCTGTATCAACGCGTTTACGGCTTCTAAGGTAGCATTAGTATTTAAAGCAATATGTAAACCATTTCCCGCTTGCCCATCTTGTGCAATGGTGCCTATTGCGGCGCCTGCATAGCTGACTGTGCTTCCAGAAACACTAATCTGCCCCTGTCCGACACCTTGATTTTCGATAGTAAAGTTATCATCAGCAAACTCTTGGTTTGTATTTACAATATCTCGATACCCGCTGACGATGTCGATTGTTAAAAGGCCACCATCAAAATCTGGCGAATCGCTATCAAGAATATCAACATTACTGAAAATAAACTCTGTGTTGGTACTTTCCGTAATCGTGATTTCTGCTGGAATATTTTCAATTTGTGGACCATCGCTATCACTAAAGTCGCTGGCAACGCCAACCAACTGTTGACCTATTTCATAGGTGCTATTAGCAGGTGATGTAAGATTATATCCAGACCAAATAACTGCAGCGCTCTGATTTCCAACGCTCACAATTGTAGATTGGTGATCTGTACTCGGCCCCGAGCCAGCTAAAACTGGCCCATCCACTTTTGTAGGGGTAGTACCTGTAGCTTCAAATTCTTGGACGTACACGCCCGCATTTGCCCCCCAAGTAACGGCGAAATTACCATTATTCAATGAGGCTATATCAATGCCATCATTAGAATTCCAGCTTGTTTCGCTGGTGTTAACAATAAACTCATCGCCGATAAAGTTGCCGTTTGCATCGATGCGTTGACCGCGGAACCCCCAAAAATCTTTTGCAAACTCATCAATATAGTGCCCCCAAACGAGTACAAAAGTGCCGTCATCAAGCGCAGTCACTGCAGGTTGGTTCAATACATTACCTTCTGACGTATTTACTTTGAATTCAGAAACTAGCTCTGTTCCATCTGCAGGATTAAAAATACGCGCAAACACATCGTCACCTGAGTTGCTCTTCCACGTTGCTACTACAGCGCTTGCTGAGGCTGCTAAGTCGGCATTGCTTTGAGAGCCCGAAATTGACGTGTTCGCTAATAATTCAGCAGTTGTGGCAACACCAGCATTATCAAAAAAGCGCATACCAATACCAATACCACTCGTATCGCCTGTGGCACTATCGTAAGTGTCGAACGCTACGACGAAGCCGCCGGTAGCCAGCGCAGTAACGACTGGGGTCCCTTGCGTACTAGATAGATTTTCATTAACAATAAATTGGTCGCCAAGGGCTTGACCAGAAGCAGTAAAGCGCTGGGCATAAACATTTATGTCGCTGTTGGACTCGCTGACGACACTCTGCCAAACCACGACGAAAGAGCCATCACTGAGCCCTGCAACGTCAGCGTTAGTTTGATTGCCGAAGTTTTCCGTGTTAACCACGAACTGGTTACCAACTGCTTGTCCATTTTCATCGAAGATTTGCGCGAATATACCGTTGGAACTGCCGTCAAGGCCGTTTTCGCCAGTCCATGTAACTACATATCCACCGCCCGACAACTCGCTGGCAGACGGCATAGTCTGGTTACCAGCAGTCACTTGGTTAATTAGACTCGGCTCACCAACGAGGTCAAAATCATTTACAGCCTGCTCAAACTGAAGGCTGTAATCTATATTCGTGGAGTAGTTGTTCGCACTGTCGTATACATAAAGTCTTACGCTTCTGGGGTTAAGTGCGCCTGAATCGCTGCTATAGCCCAATGCTTCAATTAAGGCTTCAACTGCTTCATCGGTAACGCCAGTCGTAAAATCAATACGCAGGTCATTGCCCGCTTCTCCATTGTCAGAAGAATAAATTGAGGCAAACGCAGTACCTTCATACGAAATAGTAGAGCCGCTCACACTTATTTGGCCATTACCCGTTCCTATGTTAGCCACGCCTAAGGTATCTTCGAATGTCTCGTTGTTTGAAATATAACGTAAAGTCAAATACCCACCGTCTAGGCTATTTGAACCCTTGTATTCAAAGTTAATGTTGCTGTCTAACAACGCCAGCTGACCTACAACATCCGACTCGTTGAAAGTTACATCTCTGTCAAAGTCTTCCATTAAAAAGTCTGGCGCTGACACCGAAGAGCGTATATCAATAAAAATGGCATTTCCTTGGGTAGCTACACCATTGCCGTCGGTCACGCGAATTGAAATTGTTTCATCATTTTCTACATTGTTTTGAGAGGCATAGGTAAGATGTTCTATCAGTGCATCAATTGCTATTGTTGTGGCGCTAGCGTTGAAAGTGACAGATAACCCATTGCCGTTTGCGCCATTTTCACCACTCGAAATTTGCCCGATCGCTGTTCCCTCGAAACTGACATCACTGCCACTTATAGAGATTTGACCAAGTCCCGTGCCGGTTGTCTCTATGGCAATCAGGTCATCAGCATCACTTTGGGTAAGATAGAACACCTCTAACATACCGCCGTCAAAATCATCGCTAATGTGAGTAAAATCCACGTCCGCATCAATTCTCACAGGCGTTGATGCTACTGAATTTACAATTTGCCGTGTATCGGTTATGTCATCCAGACTAGGTGGCGTAGAACGGTTGAAATCGCTGGGGTTTCCAAAAATGTTTTGAAATACGCCCCAGCTGCTATCATCTGGTTCTAAAGAGGAGTCAGCCCAAACTGCAATGAAGTTGTTTGACGACCCCAGGCCAGTGAGAGAAATATTATCAACACTGGACACTGAGGTACTGCTAGCTAGCACCTCGCCATCAATGGGAACACCATTACTGTCAAACTCTCGAATGAATGCACCATTATTGTCCCCTACGCCATTACCCGTCCAGCCAACGACAAAGTTACCATTGGGTAAAGTCGCGACGCTAGGCTCTGTTTGATTTCCTGTCAGCGTTTCATTTACCTGAATGAGATCGCCGTTAGCGGTTCCGTCCGCATTGTAACGCTGGGCAAAAACACCATCGCTACTGCCATCTGTACTTTGAAATACAACGACAAAACTGCCATCTGAGAACGCCGCAACCTGATTATTTTGTTGTGAACCGTCGATTAACAAGTCTATTTCGCTACCAATCGCATTGCCATTGTTATCAAAACGCTGCATTACTATGTCGCTACTGTCTCCCCCTGCTTGCGTAGTGGAATACCAAGAGACAACAAAGCCACCGCTAAAGCTGCTAATAGACGAGTTGTATTGTGTGCTGGAAGTCGTCGTATTTGCCGTAAATGATGCGCCTGCGGGGGTACCATCAGCATTGAAAATGCGCACCGAAATCCCCCAACCGGAAGCATCGGCGCCGCCGTCGGTCCAGGTTGTTGCAAACTTTCCATCTGACAAAGCGACCACGTCCACTAATGTCTCTGTGTTGTCTGAGCCATCTCGCAACAAAAACTCTGAGCCCACAGGTGCCCCATCAGACGCATAACGCTGCGCGAAAACGCCATTGCCATCTGAGATACCATTCCCTTCCCAAGTTATTACGAAAGAGTTATCGCTTAGAACGGTCACAGCCGGATCTGATTGAGTGCTTGCTGTGGTTGTATTGACTAAGAATTCATTACCTACAGCTAGCCCGTTAGCATCAAAACGCTGTGCGTAGACACCCCAACTACTGTCATCCTGGGTAGACGAAACCCAGGTAACCACGTAACTACCGTCGGCAAAACTCGCAACATCTGGAGTGAATTGGCCCCCGGCTGTAAATGTATTGACTAAGTCTGGCCCGAATACAGATTCAGAGCCATCGGTGTCGGGCGAAACATTTACGGTAATTGTTTGATTGCCTGTACTGCCTCCATCACCATCTTCCACATTAAGAGAAAGGGTTCGCTGTGCGTTTGGTGCTTCTGATGTATTGGCATACGTTAAGTTTTGAACAAGTGCTTCGATAGCCTCATGTGTCGCATTGATATTTAATTCTATGCGCAGCGTAGCGCCATTTTGGCCATCGTTAACAATATTACCAATTACCGTTCCGCTATAAGATATCGTTGAGCCAGACACCCCAATTTGATTTAGCCCGTTGCCTTGATTATTAACACCTAATTGGTCTTCTACACCACCAAATTGAATATATCCAAGGGTAACAACCCCACCTTCAAAATTTGTTGAGTCGCTGTCTTGAAACGACACCGCAGCATCCAAAATTTGAGGTGCATTATTTACTGCATTTTCAGCAAATGTTACTTCATTGGTGAAACCTGCTAGCGTTGGACTCTGGTTCGTTGATTGGCTTCCAAAAAACGACTGGAAAATCCCATAGCTACTGCCATCGGCACTACTTTGATCGTGGTAAGTGATGACATAATCGCCGTTGCCAAGCGAAGCCACACTGGGGCGGGTTTGCGTACCGGACTGTTGCCCTATATTGACTAACTGGTCTCCATCTAAGGGCTGACCATCTGATGAAAATTCACGTCGAAATATGTCATTACTGTTAGCAGAGTACCAAGTGATGACAAAATTGCCGTTTGGTAGATGATCAATGCTTGGGCTATATTGACTGGAGGCTGGATTCTCATTTACAACGAATGTTTGACCCAGCGAACTACCCGAAGCGTCATAACGTTGCGCTAATATTGCACTACCACTGCCATCCGACAGGTTTGTCGTGTCCTCCCATACCACAACAAAACTACCGTCTGCGGCGTAAGAAATCTTTGGCGTAGCCTGATTTCCCGCCGACAAACTGGTTACCTCAATTTCAGAGCCTAAAAGTGTACCGTCATTAGCAAATTGTTGAACAATAATTTCGTTTGATGTACTGCCATTGTGGTTATCGGAATACCAGGTAATTGCAAACCCAGCAGATGTGGCATCAATACTGGGGGAATACTGAGTGCCAGTGACCGTAGTATTTGCAACTAATTCGTTGGTTACGGCGGTTCCGTCATTTTGGAATATTCGATATGAAACGCCCCATGAACTGCCGTCTCCACCAGCCGAGGGCCACGTTACCGCAAAGTTACCGTCAGACAGTCGTACCACGTCAGGATATTCTTGTGAGCTAGATACAACGTCATTAACTTGAAACTCATCACCTAATGCTGAACCGTTTGCGTCGAATAGCCTGGCTTTAATGTCGACGCTATCGTTTGTGCCAAAGCCCTGCCAAACGACCACATATGAGCCATCGGAAAACGTAGTGACTTTAGGGTCATTATCTGATTGACCTACGGTTAGGGCTGATTCTTGACTAACAAGGAACTCTGTCCCTATAGCATTGCCATCGGCACCAAAGCGCTGACCGTGAATGCTATAAACACCATTATTGTTTTCTTGCCCTTCACTTTGCCACACTACGACATAACTACCGTTGTCAAAGGCGGCAATATCTGATTTATATTGAACTCCATCAGTAAATGTATTGACTAAAGAGGCGGTAAAAGCTGGCACTGTTGAATCAATTTCAGCGCTAACGTTTACTGAGAAGTCAATATTTTCGCTAGACGCACCATTTGCATCGGTTAGCCGAAGGCTAATGCTACGTGACTCTTCGGGGCTATTAGAGGTGTTTCGGTAACTGGTTGCTTCCAGTACTCCCTCAACGGCTTCTGTTGTCGCATTGGCATTAAAGGTAATAACAAGTTGACTACCGCTTTGCCCATCACTAAAAAGCGTACCAATCTGAGTTCCCTCAAAAAACACCGAGCTTCCTGAAACGGCCACTTGTCCTGCAGCATTCCCCTGATTGAGTAGTCCCAATTGATCGTCGCTAGAACTCCCAACATTGTAACCTACGGTGAGTGTGCCGCCATCAAAGCCTGCACCTGACACATCAGCAACTGATACACCAAGCTCCAGAGGTACAAGCCCCGCATTGACCAGTGCTTCATCAAAGTTATAGCTAGAAGCGAAACCGGTTATCTCTGGTCCAGTTGCGTCGGCAAAAGAACCAAAGCGATTAAGGCTGATATCGGTGCTATCGAATCCGGTACCGCTTTGTTCAAATGCGATGAAGTAGTTGTTGCCCGAACCAATGACAACAGGATTGTCTACCGATGTATTTATATTTGATTCAACCCGTAACTCACTGTCTATAGGCACTAAATCAGAAGTAAACTCGCGGCGCATAATACTGCCCAAGTTTGCGTCGTGCCACGTGAATACGTAATTGCCGTTATCAAGTTGAGCGATGTCAGGGCGGTATTGGGTGCTTGAGCTATTTTCATTAATAACAATTTGCGCCGTAAGTGCACTATGAGAGGCATCAAATTTTTGAGCGACAATACCATAACCACTTCCGTCAGCGTTCCCTGAGTGGTCGACCCACGTTAGTACATAGCTTCCATCGGCCGATGCATTCACTTCGACGCTGAGCTGATCTCCAGCCTGACCCAACGTAATATCAAGTTCTGCACTGGCAAAGGTGCCATCATTGTTTACCGCACGAGCAACGATATTACTCGAACTTCCGCCAGCCTGCGTACTTGAGTACCAGCCCACAATATATCCACCATCGTACGAATCGACAGAAGGTTCATATTGGGTGCTAGTAGTAGTGCTATTGACGACAATTTCATCTGTAACGGGAGCCCCATTGGAATCGAAAATTCTTGTTACGATGGACCACCCACTACCGTCGGCACCCGCACTTTGCCATGTTACCGCGACATTGCCGTTTGACAGGCGGGTAATCTGACTGTCAGATTGCGTGCTTGACGTATATTGGTTTACCTGGAAATCATCGGTGGCCGGAGTACCATCAGCGTTGAAGATTCTTCCGTAAATGCCTGAACCGTCTTGCCCAACCTCTCCAGCGCCATCCCACGTGACCATAAAGCTACCGTCAGAAAAAGTGGTGACATCAGGATGCTGCTGCGTTGAGTCACTGGGCAAAAAGTCGGACTGGTTTATTTGTAGCTCTAACCCTACAGGCTCCCCACTAGCACTAAAGCGCTGAGCGTGTATTCCATAGTTATTAGTATCGTTTTGTGAATAGCTATCCCAAACAACGATGAAACTGCCATCGTCGAACTCGCTGATAGAAGGACCGGACTGTACTGAGTTTGTATAAGTGTTTACCCTTTCTGTTGTGCCAACTGACGCAATTGAATCATTGGTTTGTTCAACGATAATTTCTGTTGTTACATTGCTGCTTGTGTTGCCCGTACCATCGTCGAGTCGAATAGAGAGCGTACGCGTTGCTTGAGGGCTTTGTGAACTGTTGGCATATTGAACGTTTTCCAGCAGTGCTTCTATCGACTCTACATTTGCATTACTGGTTAAATTGACAAGTAGGTTGCTGCCGCTGTCGCCATTCTCAACGATGGTACCTATCACATTTCCTTCATAGGTGATCTGGTTACCAGACACACCAATCTGCGAAGAGCCAGTCCCCTGATTGCGTATCGAAAGTGAATCTTCGCTGCTACCTCCCACCACATAGGCAATAGAAAGTTCGCCTCCATCATAGTTTGCGGTGTCTGTGTCTACCACTGCAACCGCAATATCAATAATTTGTGGGGCAGCATTCACTACGTTCTCATCGAAAACAATTTGATCAACCATACCAACAATTTCTGGTGGGATATTTAAAACAGAAGTATTCGTTGTAGAGAAAACACGCTGCACAATACCTGCTTGTGCACCATCATCAGTGGTAAAACTGTCTGAGTCCCATGTAATAACAAATTCACCGTTTGAAAGTGCGGTGATATCGGGGGTGTATTGGCTTCCATTAGAATTCGACGCTGTGGTTGCAAGCATTTCAATACCAATAGGCGTGCCATCTTGCGCAAATTGTTGATATACGACACCCGATACAAAACTGCCGTCTAAGGTAGTTCGACCGTCCCAAGTCACTACAAAAGTATCGTCATCGAGCACAGCGACACCGGGCCTGTTCTGCGAACTACTCGTTGTGGTATTTACTAGAAAAACGCCCGATGCGTCGGTTCCATCAGCATTAAAAAGTTGTGCGTAAACTCCATCACCTGAACCATCAAAGCCAGAATTTTCTTCCCAGACAACGACAAAATCACCATTGCTGAAATATTCAATTTTGGGGGTGTCTTGGTCCCCACCAGTTTGAACTCCAACCTGAACTGTCGGACCTTCGGCACTTAATTCATTATTGAATTGCTGGAATCGAACCACGCCGTTATTGCTACTTGGATACCAAGTAGCTGCGAACCCTCCTGCATGAGCACTTATATCTAAATAATAGGTAGTAGTGTCTCCCTGTACGGTAATTGCCTGCTCTGTTGAGACGGGGGTTAGAGAACTATCGAATGCTCGAAAGACTAGCTCAGGGTTATTACTGCTGTTACTACGCCATCCGATTACTATGTTTCCATCGTCTAAGGTTGCGATATCTGGATAATCTTGTGTAGAAGATGTATCTGCATTTATCAGTACGTTAGCTGTAGTAGGCTCACCGGATGCATTAAAATGTCGAGCAAAAATTCCAGCTCCGTCCCCCTCACCAGCGCCATGCCAAGTCACCGCAAAACTACCATCAGCCAGTGTAGTCACCTTGGGATTTTGCTGATTACTATATGAGTCGAACGGTACATTCACTTGAAACTCATGACCGATTGGTGTGCCATTTGCGTTAAACCGCTGGGCATAAATGCCATATGAATTTCCGACATCTCGTGTTGAATGCCAGACGGTAATATAGCTTCCGTCAGCAAACGCTGCGGTATGATTGGCACCTATACTGTTGTTGATAATAGAGTTGACTAAACGTTCGTTGCTGATAGGAGTTGCCATAACTTTTGTCCTTAAATATTGAAATGACGTGTAATTTGATTAGTAACCCACCACCAACAACGAGCAGGTTTGAATATTGTTTTGATTGAATGATTTTCTGAACGGCTCAGCTCACAATTAGTGAGCGCACGAAGGGAGTAAAGAGTAAGAAAGAGTAAGCTGAGAAATATTTCGAATACAACAATGCCATGAGGACAACGTTGCGTTACTTCCTTATAAAATATGTTCATCCTTGAAGATAGCCTTTTTTAATTACTTTGAATGTAACTAAAACATCTATCAATTTTCGCCGTAGAAGGGCTTGCGACAACTAAACGTAATACCTACTGCACCACGCACCAATATTGATTATTTAGCGTTTCGCTTTGGTAGCATAAACCATACCCACATTAAATAGCGTATATTTTTCATACAACTATAACTTTCACAATGTTGTCTGCTTTTTGAACTGTAAATAATTTCGACACCTCTAAGAATAAATCCAATTCATTTGGTATCCGTAGGTATCAGAGGCCCAGCAGCGTCTCTACACCAAACAATATTGCACCAATCAACCCGCCCACAATCGTGCCATTAATGCGTACTTTCTGTAGGTCTCTGCCGATATTGAGCTCCACCTGCTTCGCCATTTCACGCTCATCCCAACTGTTAATAGTGTCGCGAATATGACGTGTTAAAAACTCCGCCAATTCGGGTGCCATATACTTCGCGGCCTCACCAATGTGCTTATTAAACGCTTTGGCAAGATCACTATCTTGCGTTAACGTTGTACCTAAATCTTTCAATAAGGCAGACACTTTCGTCTCAGCTTTACCGTTTTGCTCCTCTAGAGAAGTTACAAGCCAATTATGAAATTTTGCCCACGACTGGTAAACATAATCTTTTAAGGCCGGATCGTTAACAATCTTATCTTTATAACCATTTACTTTTTGTTCCATCAAAGGGCTATGCTGCAATTCGTACAAAAATTCATGAACCTGTTCATCGAAAGCGTGGCGAATGGGGTGATGTTCGTCTTGGTAAATATCTTCTAAAATACTCGAAACCGCCTTAACCGCTATCAAGGCCCCTTGTTCACTTAACCAACCGGATGGCAATAGCTTTTCGATTCTGCTGTATTCTGTTTTTAACCATACAACTAACGTATCTGCGATATAGACTTGCGTATCAGGTTCAGCCAATAAATTTGCTAATTTCCCTAGCACCTTGTCTAACACCACTTGGTGCTGACGCTCTTTTGTTACTGCCCCTAATGATGTGGCCATTAATTGTCTGAGATCGAGTTGGTCAATACCCTTTTCTGCCGTTTTAGCAATAAATGTTTTAACCGGTTTATCATCTAACACTCGTAAAACACCAGCAAAGGCATCGCATAAAAACCGACTTAGCCGTGTGGCATTCTTATCTACCGATAGCCACCTCCCGGCACCTTTAGCAGGGTCACTATTGCGAATAAGGGTTTCAATGGCTTCAGGGTGAAAGAACTTCTCTTTAACGAAAAGGGATAAATTGTTAGCAATGACCGACTTATTACTGGCTACAATATTTGTATGAGGAATAGGATATTTTGCGGGTATAGGTTTAAATAAGGCCGTAACTGCGAACCAGTCAGCAAGCCCCCCAACCAAGGCGGCTTCACTCGCCATCTTTATCAAACCGAGCCACCAAGCACCTATCAACCCTGGGTAGAATTTGGGCATTAGTATTGTGAGAATAAATACACTTGCGGCAAACACTAAGCAAGCCAATGCAAGCCTTTTCGCTCTATTCAATTGTAGGTATTTATCCGTCATTCACTGCTCCATCTACATTACTCGGTTTTTATCGCCGACCGTTACCTTTGTATCATTTTCTATTACAAATTGGCTCTTTAGTATCAAAGGTAAATACTTAGAATAGCCACGCTGAGAAAAAACCAAGCAATCGGTTTACTTCACGCCTTTCTCTGTAGCCTTAATGACTTCGTCACGTAATTTCAGAAACTTATTTCCCCGTGCACTTCTCTCGCAATGCAAACAATGGGCCTATTAATCCAATGCGAGGGTGCCAACATTTTTCATACTGGCGGACGGAGTTTAAAAAAGAACGTTTAAAACGGACACTCACTTTCTTTTCCTAGTACTTACATGGTGTACAAAGTGGACACACACTTAATAAAGTAAAAACTTCATTCATACTCGTTTACCACGTACTGGCATAAGTGTCTGTCCACACCTGTACTTCTATATTCGCTTGCTGCGTGTGCATATAAGTGTCTGTCCCTTTCAGTACTTTAGTGTGGCTCGGAAGTAGTGGTCAAATTCACTACTCGTTGGGAGATAAAGCTATAAACTTGTGTATTATGCGACACACTCGTTTAAAGCCTTGCGTGATATACACATAAAGCACTGATTTAAATCAATTTTACAACTTGGCATAGTTAGTGATGCTGCAAGGGGTAAAGTAGGCGTACACAGCCTATGAAATCTCAATCAAGGATATAAAAATATGAAAAAGTCTATTATTGCTGGCACCGTTATGCTTGTTTCTGCCTCACTACTTAGTGGTTGCGTTATACACGTTGGCAATGCTCATGCTCTAGAAGGCAGCGACTTTAGCTCAATTCTAGGTAATATTGACATTGCAGAAGGAAAGTACGCCGGCGATATTTCTTCCGTAAACGGCAATGTTGAGATAAGTAACAATGCAGGTGCTGACGAAGTCAGCATTGTTAATGGCAACCTTGAAATGGGCAGTGATGTGACTGTCCGAAATATTGATATTGTCAATGGAGATGTGAGCGCTACACCTCATTTAACCGTGCTCAAAAATGTAGAAACCGTGAACGGGAACGTAACGCTACCGGTACAAAGCACTATCGGTGGCAGCGTTGAAACGGTAAACGGCGACATCGATGCGATAGATACAACAATTGATAAGCACATCAAAACGCTAAATGGCGACATTACTTTATCTGGTACCACCCATATTGCTGGAAATCTTATTTACAAAGAGAGTGAAAGTTCGTGGGGCAAACAATCTGATGACAAACCCACGTTAACTATTAGCGCTTCAGTAACCATCGAAGGGGACATTATATTGAAGCGCTCTGTACATTTAGATATTGAAAATGACGCTTTGATGCAAAAAGTCGTTGTAAGCTATAGCGACGCGCAGTAACGTATCGGCTTTTATTTTTACGCTTTCTGTTAATAAATGACTGAACAAGAAAAAATGCTGACTGGCGCATTGTACTTTCCGTCTGACAAGACGTTAACGGCAATGCGTAAACAGTGTCGTATACAGCTTGATGAACTAAATAGTATTTGCCAGAGCGAACACAAAACGCGTACTCGACTGCTTAAACAACTTTTTGGCAGTACAGGCAAAAGGCTGTATATCGAGTCGTCATTTAAATGTGATTACGGCGAAAACATTTATGTTGGCGAAAACTTCTTCGCCAATTTCAATTGCGTGATATTAGACGCGGCTAAAGTGACAATTGGGGATAACTGTATGATAGCGCCTCAAGTTGGCATTTATACAGCAACACACCCTATCGACCCCAAGCAGCGCGCTACCGGTATCGAGTTTGCTAAACCCATCACTATCGGCCACAACTGTTGGATAGGCGGAATGGCAGTGATAAACCCAGGAGTAACGCTTGGTGATAATGTGGTGGTGGCCTCAGGCGCTGTTGTGACTAAGTCTTTCGGCTCTAATGTGGTTATAGGGGGCAACCCAGCAAAGGTCATTAAATCTGTTGACCTAAATCCAAAACCAGACTAGCCAATAACCATTTCTATAAGCTTATTGTACATAGCCTACCGTAATTTAATAAACTCAGCCGCCTACTACTTATCATTAACCCACATTTGTTAACAACGGTGTAGACGGCGGCCTTTAAACATTAGAACACGTCTTAGCTACGTTTGAAGTAATGTGCACGCAACGTAGCAGTTAATTGGCGTTAAACTAGTCCCACTCGGGCGCAAAATCTGGGTTTACAATACGCTCACCATTGTCTAGCCCGTCTACAAGTGCAAGTTCATCATCCGAAAGCTGCACACCACCGTAAGCTAAATTTTCCTGCAAGTGCGTTTTACTGGTTGAAGATGGAATGGCATAAATGTGTCGTTTTTCCATCCACGCCAGCACTACTTGCGCTGGGCTTGCATTATGATTCTGGGCTATTTGCTGTAACGTTTCATCTTTCATGACTTTGCCTACTGCAAATGGCATGTAAGCCGTCGCTCGAATATTTTTCGCTTTGCAGGCATCCACCACCTTTCTATTTTGCATAAACGGGTGGATCTCGATTTGGTTTGTGTAAATTTCCCCCTTACCTAGAATTTCTTCCGCCTTGTCTAATAAATCAATGGTAAAGTTGGAAACACCAATATGGCGGGTGAGCCCAAGCTCTTTCGCTTTTGCTAAGCTGCCCAAATAGCTTTCTAGCGAGATGTCGTTGCCAGGGTATGGCCAGTGAATAAGTAACAAATCGACATACTCTATCTTTAGCTTCTCCAAGCTTTCATGAACACTTGGAATAAAATGATCTTCACCTAGCGACTCATGCCACACTTTGGTGGTAACAAAAAGCTCGTTTCTATTAAGGCCGCTGGTTTTAATCGCGTCACCAACCTGCGCTTCGTTATCATAAAACTGGGCGGTATCTATGTGTCTAAATCCCACGTCTAATGCTTTACTCGCTGACACTCGGGCTTCCTCACCTTCTAAGCGGAAGGTTCCCATTCCCATTTGAGGCATATCTTTCATTACCGTCTCCTTTTCCGGGTTGGTACATAGCTACTGGACGTAGCGCGTTCACCCATTGCTACGCCAACGTTAAAAAAGAAGATCGCATTTCCCCTTTTGGGGGTCGTAAATTGGTTTTTAGGTAAAGTCGTTGAGCCCTAACTTATTACCGCGATGTTAAATAGAGGCACTAAAAAGGCGCTGGCTTTTAAAAGCGAGCGGCTTTTTTAGAAAGACGAATTCAGTACTGGGTTATTTGCGCTTTGCTGGGCGACCCGCTCTTTTATTAAGGCCCTGTTGCTTGCGAACTTTATGCTTTTTCACTGAGCGGCGCATACGACTTAAACGAGCGTGGTCGAGTTTACCTTGTCGAACGTTCACCATAGTCTGCGTTTCATCAGGCAGCTGTACATGATTGCGAAGCGCGTTTACGTCTTCTAGCCCTAGCTCAACCCACGCACCTTGCGGCAGACGTTTTTGAAGCTCGATTGGGCCGTACTTAACACGGATAAGGCGGCTAACTTGTACGCCTTGTGATTCCCAAAGACGGCGAACTTCACGGTTACGCCCTTCTTTCAAGGTCACGTTGAACCAACGGTTCATGCTTTCTTCTTCAGCATGCTGTGGCGTGGGCGTACCCGATATTGTTAGAAATTTGGCTTCACCGTCGTCTAGCTCTACCCCTTTTTGAAGTGTGTTTAGTGTCTTGGTCGAAACTTCACCAAACACACGTACGGCGTATTCACGTTCTACTTCGCACTTAGGATGCATTAAGCGGTTTGCAAGCTCACCATCGTTGGTAAACAGAAGCAAACCACTGGTGTTCATGTCTAAACGGCCAACGGTAATCCAGCGCCCTAGACGAATAGCCGGCAGACGGTCAAACACCGTATCTCGACCTTCTGGGTCGTGACGGCTACACAGTTCACCTTCTGGCTTGTTGTACATCAACACTCGACAAATTGGCTGCTCGGTTTGACGTGATAAAAGATGGCCATCAACGCGAATTTGCGCAGTGTGGTCAACTCTATCACCTAATGTCGCTACGGAACCGTTAACCGATACTCGGCCTTCCTCAATCCAACGTTCCATTTCTCGTCGCGAGCCTAGCCCTTGGTTAGCCAGTACTTTTTGCAACTTTTCAGTCATGGGTTTTCACTCTTTAATTGCTTGTTTACGGTCGCACGGTCTATTCAGACGGTGCCTCATTTAACACCTTAAGCGGCGAGTCAGATGCTATGCTCTCAGCCATGTTTTCAAACGCGTCAGCATTGGGCAAATCGCTCAATGAAGACATTGAAAAATAGTCTAAAAAACCTTTAGTCGTAGCATAAAGCGCCGGTCGCCCGGGCACTTCTTTGTGGCCTACCACTTTTATCCAGTCTCGTTCTGTGAGTGTTTTAATAATATTGCTGCTTACCGCAACACCTCGCACTTGCTCTATTTCACCGCGAGTAATTGGTTGGCGGTAAGCAATTAACGCCAGCGTCTCGAGCATTGCTCTAGAGTACTTTGGCGCGTTTTCTTGCCACAATTTACTTAACCACGGGCTCAAAGCATCTAACGACTGGAAGCGAAAGCCACTTGCTACTTCCACCAGTTGAATACCTCGTGGCTGATAATCTAATTTAAGCTCGTTGAGCACCTTACTTAAGGTTCTATCAGCAACGGAAAACTCGTTGAGTACCGTTTCTTTGAGCTGCTGTCTGGATATTGGTTTATCAGCAACAAATATTGCCGCTTCCACCAATTGCTTCAGCTGCGCCGTGTTAACTTTCTTCATGTGCACCTAATTTTACATGAATTTTCGCATAAGGACCTGCCTGAATGCATAAAATTAGCTGTTCTTTTACTAATTCTAAAATAGCTAAGAAACAAACCACCACACCGGCCTTACCTTCCTCTAGAGTAAACAATCGCTCAAGCGGTGTATATTCAACGTTAGTCAGTACCGACAGTATCAGCGACATTCGCTCTCGGGTACTTAGCGCTTCCTTCTCAATCGTGTGATGTTCAAACGCTTGTGCCCGCTTCATCGCCGCGCTAAACGCAAGTACAATTTCGGCCAGCGATATGTCTGGCTCAACGCGAATGGGCGCGACATTTTCACTGGTGTCCACCTGCGCTTTAAATACATCGCGCTCCAATCGAGGCTGCGTGTCTAGGTCTTCAGCCGCCTGTTTTACTAGCTCGTACTCTTTTAAACGGCGAATAAGTTCAGCGCGAGGATCTTCCTCTTCGTCATTATCATCACTGCGCTTTGGCAGTAATAGACGCGATTTAATCTCGGCTAAAATTGCTGCCATTAATAAATATTCTGCCGCTAACTCTAGTTTAAGCGCCATCATGGCATCCACATATTCCATGTATTGCTTTGTAACATCTGCAATAGGTAATGTAGTGATATCAAATTTCTGTTTTCTGATGAGATATAACAGTAAATCAAGGGGCCCCTCGAAAGTTTCTAGAATGACTTCTAGTGCATCGGGTGGGATAAACAGATCTTCAGGCTTTTCAATAAGCGCTTCGCCATTGATAAAAGCTAAGGGTAACGGTTGCTGAACAGGCGTTGAGAGCCCGTCGTTATTGGCAGGCTCTGTACTATTCACTGTATTTTCAACAAGGTTTGCCACTCTTTCACAACCATTTTATGCGCTAACGCTTTTATTATTATCTGTTCTTATTTGAGGCTTCTCGGTTCTCTTTACGATTAGCCGTTGATTTAGCGGACTTATTGAAGTGCTATTCAAATGGCGATGGGTCGCCCGTTCCATGACGCATAATCACAGGCGTGTCATCCGACAAGTCGATAACAGTAGTAGGGTGTTCGCCGATATAGCCACCGTGAATAATAAGCCCCACCTGCTTCTCTAAATTATCGCGAATAACGTCTGGGTCTGACTCTGCCATTGTATTGCCCGGCAAAATCAGCGATGTCGACATTAATGGCTCGCCCAACTCTTCAAGCAGTGCCAGCGCAATAGCGTTGTCCGGCACGCGAATACCAATGGTTTTACGTTTTGGATTTTGCAAACGCTTTGGCACTTCACGCGTTGCTTTAAGCACAAACGTGTAGTGCCCAGGCGTGTTGTTTTTAATCTGCCTAAACGCAGTATTATCAACTTTTGCGTAAATCGATAACTCCGACATATCACGGCACATCAGAGTGAAGTTATGATCTTTATCAATTTGGCGTATACGGCAAAGCTGCTCTAAAGCTTTCTTATCTTCCATTTGGCAGCCTATGGCATAGCCCGAATCGGTAGGGTAAACCACAACGGCGCCGTCCCGAATTAACTCACATGCTTGGCTGATTAAGCGTTTTTGCGGGTTATCAGGGTGTACATAGAAAAATTGGCTCATCGTTACCTCATTGTCAAAAACCGTACAGATGAATTTACTCTGCCAAGGCTTTTTCTGTTTGTCTACTTGTGTCGTGCTTATCCGTGTACCGCTATGGCGTAAACCCAGCCAACATGTAACTGCCGGGTGTCAAAACAAGCAGCCCTCACGCCTAGTTTGAAGGTGAGCGTGCGTTTTCACTTGCACTTTCACCTACCACTTTTGGCATTGCTAACTGCTGCCAATTATGCCAGATAGGAGTAAGTTTACTGCTGATACCTAAGTTTTTACCTAGCTCAGTCCATCGCGACGGAAAGTGAAAATCGGAGCCGGCGGATGCGAGTAGTTCATGATTTTCAGCAAGCTCATTAATGAGCTCTTGCTTCGTTTTATTGATCCCCGGGAAGGCTGTTTCAATAGCATCACCACCGAGTTGATCAAATAAGGCCACTAGGCGTCTTAGCCACTTTGCCGTCATGTCATAGTGAGCGGGGTGCGCAAGCACAGCTTGACCGCCGGCCTCCTGAATCCAAGTTATTGCGGTTTCAATACTTGGCCATTCGGCTTTTACTGCAGCTCGTTTGCCTTTGCCCAAATATTTTTTAAAAGCGGCCTGCATAGTGGGCACACCATAATTATTTACCAGCACTCGCGCGAAGTGCGCACGGGTAACTTGCCCTACCCCCGCTAATGCTTTGGCGCGAGGCAATACACCTTCAAATCCACACTTTTCAAGCTTTTCTGCAATTTTTTGAGCCCGAGTTTCACGGGTTTCAGACTGCCCTTTTAATCGCGCTAGAAATAGTGGGCAGTGTCTGTCCACATTTAAGCCTACAACATGAATGTCAAAACCATGCCAAGAGGTTGATATTTCAACGCCATCAATAATGGTTAGTGGCCGTTTTTGCTTAGCCTGTGTGGCATGCGCTTCTTCTAGCCCAGCAACGGTATCGTGGTCGGTAACCGCTAAGGCATCCACCTGCATAGTATGGGCGCGTAGAATTAATTCTTCAGGCGTTAAGTGGCCGTCTGAGTATTTTGTGTGGCTATGTAGATCTATTTTCAATGTATTATGCAAATTTTAGGTTGACACAAAAGGCAATTTGTTTTCTTCTATATACACAAAGTATACGTACTAACAGCTTCAAATCCTATTGAAGTTTGGAAAAAACAACGAGTAATTCATGCATCCTTACAACATCTCAAAAGTATTAACAGTTGCAGCTTGGTGGTGGCACTCCCTAACTTAACGGGCGGTGTGCACTGTAGTGCGTGAATGAAAACACATAAAGGCCCGTTTATACGGGCCTTTTTTTTATCTTTTTGCAGTTGGAGAGTAGCAAAAATGAGTTTAGCGGAACTGGGAACCTCCCCAGGCAAGGTAGAGACAATTGAGCAGGTTGGGCACTACATCGATAACCCACTCGCCGCGTTCGCCCATCTATGTGGAAACAAAAGTAACGCGCTGCTGCTAGAATCAGCAGAGATTGATTCGAAAGATGACTTACAAAGCTTATTAATGGTAGATGCCGCGCTTCGCATGGAATGCAGAGGTAACCGTGTAGAAGTAAAAGCATTAACCGGTAATGGTGCATCAGTACTGCCTTTGTTCGCCTGCCACGCGCCAGAGGGCTTACACGTCACAGAAAGGACAGACACTTCGGTTACGTTATTGTGTGACGACGCTGATAGTGAGCTTGACGAAGACAGTCGCTTAAAAGCGGCCAGCGTGATGGACGCACTTAGGATTGTTATTAACAAAGTAACGCCTATTCGCCAGCACCCGCATGCCGTGTTTTTAGGCGGTGTATTTGCGTACGATATGTTAGCAGGTTTTGAAAAACTGCCCGATGTAGCAGAAGGTGAAAATGACTGTCCGGATTTTGTGTTTTACCTTGCAGAAACCTTGATAACGGTAGATCACCAAACCCGCGAAACCCATTTGATTGGTAGCGTATTTAGTGGTGATGAAGTAGCGCAACAATATTTTGCGATCGCACAACGACTAGAGGCTATTCATCAACAGCTGCACGATATGCCCGCCAAGCCTGTTTTAGTAAACAAAAATGCGGCTTCACAAAGTGGACAGACACTCAGTGCAACGCCGTCCGCACAAAATGGACAGACACTTTCTTCACTAGATGCAAGTGTAGATATAAGTGACGAGCAGTTTTGCACCCATGTACTCGATTTAAAGCAGCATATTCTTGCTGGCGATATATTTCAGGTTGTGCCATCACGCACATTCTCTCTCCCCTGCCCATCGCCTTTGCTCGCTTATGCTAAACTTAAAGAGTCAAATCCAAGCCCTTACATGTTTTACATGCAAGACGCTGCTTTCAGTATTTTTGGCGCGTCGCCAGAGTCCGCTCTTAAATACGAAAGCGAAAGCAACCAGGTAGAAATCTACCCTATCGCAGGCACGCGTCCTCGCGGAAAGCGCCCCGACGGAACTATCGACAGAGACTTAGACAGTCGCATTGAACTTAACCTTCGTGAAGACACCAAAGAAAAATCCGAGCATATCATGCTAGTAGACTTAGCGCGTAATGACGTTGCTAAAGTCAGTCGTCCTGGCACGCGCTACGTAAAGGATTTGCTTAAAGTTGACCGTTACTCTCATGTCATGCATTTAGTATCACGAGTGGTAGGCCAGCTTCGTGATGATTTAGACGCCCTACACGCATATCAAGCGTGTATGAACATGGGTACGTTAGTAGGCGCCCCCAAAGTCAGTGCCGCAACACTCATTCGTGAAGTAGAACAAAAACGCCGTGGAAGTTACGGCGGCGCGGTAGGCTACTTGAACGGCCAAGGTGATATGGATACCTGCATTGTGATTCGTTCAGCCTTTGTGAAAAACGGCACCGCTTATATTCAGGCGGGTGCGGGCGTAGTGTATGACTCCGTACCCCAAGCAGAGGCCGATGAAACGCGCGCAAAGGCGCAAGCAGTTATAGGTGCGGTTAAAGCCGCGCTTCAGGCAGAAATGAAAAGCGGTGAGCCAGCGGTAAATGAAGGAGATAACGCATGAACCAACAAGTCACCACTTTATTTTTGCTCGACAATGTAGACTCGTTTACTTATAACCTTGTTGATGAACTGCGCACTCTTGATTTAGACATCAAAGTTTACAGAAACACGGTGTCTGCTGATATGCTATTTGAAAGAATGCAGGAGCAGGCGACGAAAGGCCCGGTTTTACTTATGTTATCTCCTGGGCCGGGTGCACCAAGTGAAGCGGGGTGCATGCCAGCACTCCTTAAGAAAGTACACGGCGTATTCCCCGTCATTGGTATCTGCCTTGGCCACCAAGCTATAGTAGAGCACTATGGCGGTAGCGTAGGTCGCGCGAATCATGTCATGCACGGCAAGTCGTCTGCCATCACCCATTCACGAGAAGCAATGTTTGAGGGCCTTCAGCAACCGTTACATGTGGCCCGCTATCATTCGCTTGTGGCGCACCAACTGCCTGAAAATCTCACGGTTTGCGCATCGACCGTTAACGATGACGGTAGCGAAGCTGTGATGGCCGTTTATCATAGCGAAGATCGTATGCTTGGCTTTCAGTTTCATCCAGAATCCATTTTAACAGCTCACGGCAGTATGCTGTTAAAGCAAAGTATTGACTATTTAACGTTACAGGGAGCGAACCATGCTTAACGCAGGCCCTCTACTTGAACAACTTATGCTTCGCGAGTCGCTATCACAAACTGAAGCTTACAGCCTGTTCAATAGCATTATGCACGGCGAGCAAAGTGAAGTAATGATTGCAGCAGTGCTTACCGCACTAAAAATGAAAAAAGAGTCGCCAGGGGAAATTGCTGGTGCAGCCAGTGCCATGGTGGCTAACGCGCTTCCCTTTCCCACACCCTCTTACGAATTTGCAGATATCGTTGGCACTGGGGGTGACGGCCACAACACTATTAACATCTCCAGTGCAGCTGGTGTTGTTGCTGCAGCGTGTGGGGTGAAAGTAGCCAAACACGGTAACAGAAGCGTGTCGAGCAAGTCTGGCTCGGCTGATTTGTTTCGTCAGTTTGGTTTAAATTTAGACGTAACCCCCGAAATATCGCGAAAGTGCTTAGATGAAGCAAATTTCACATTTCTTTTTGCGCCGGTTTATCATGCCGGCATGCGCCACGCAGCCCCCGTCCGCGCTGCTATGAAGACAAGAACCTTGTTCAATATCTTAGGGCCACTGGCCAACCCGGCGGGTCCAACTCACGGTGTTTTCGGCGTATACTCCCCCGAACTGCTTGAACCTTACGCCAAAACCCTTATGCTGCTTGGCCAACACCGCGCCATGATTGTACACGGGGACGGTCTGGACGAGCTGGCGCTTCACGGTGAATCAATGATTTATGACCTTGAACATGGCGACATTCGAAAGCTTACGGTAACGGCACAGGACTTCGGTTTACCCCACTATTCACTGTCGGCCATTGAAGGTGGCGAGCCTGAAGAAAACAGACAATTTGTTGAATCGGCCCTTAACGGTGAAGGTAAAGAAGCGCACCGCGCCGCTATTGCTATGAACTGTGGCGCGCTGTTGAAAGTAACCGGTAAAGTCACAACGTTTAAAGAAGGCGCAGAGATGGCAATGAATGCCATGTCAGAAGGGCTCCCCATGCAGCTACTATCAAAAGTGGCCCAAATTACTCAGGAGGTAAGTACGAATGGCTAATGTGCTTGAGAAAATTGTTGCAGACAAACGAGAGGAAGTGGCCGAACGCAAAGATGCGCTAAGGCTAGAAAGTTTTAAAGCGGATTTAGTTCCTTCAGAAAAAAGCCTATTTGCTGCGCTTAGCGAGCCCAACGCCGGTTTTATCTTTGAATGTAAGAAAGCATCACCATCGAAAGGGCTTATTCGAGAAAAGTTCGATTTAGATGAAATTTTAGCGGCTTACACTCCCTACGCTGCCGGCATTTCGGTGCTAACAGACGAGAAATACTTTCAAGGAAAGTTTGAATACTTAGCTTATGTAACAGAGCGCGTTGCACAACCCGTGCTTAACAAAGACTTTTTTGTTGATATATACCAAGTGTATTTAGCGCGTCATTACAATGCCGACGCAGTACTACTTATGCTAAGCGTGCTTAGCGATGAAGAATATCGCGCGCTGGCTGACGTGGCTCACTCGCTTTCACTCGATATTCTTACCGAGGTGAGCAACGAAGTAGAAATGGAACGTGCAATAGCGCTTAAGGCAAATATTATTGGTATCAACAACCGTAATTTGCGTGACCTTTCCACGGATCTTGCCACCACAGAACGCTTAGTGCCGATGCTAGAAAAAGCCTCGCACGACTACGTGGTGATTTCAGAGTCTGGCATCTACACCCACCAAGACGTGCTGCGTTTAGCGCCCATATCCCAAGGTTTCTTAGTGGGCAGTGCGTTGATGGCGGAAGACGACTTACCGCGCGCCGTAAAAACGTTGGTAAATGGTGGCGTTAAAGTATGCGGATTAACAAGCATCGAACAGGCGCAAATGGCGTTTGACGAAGGTGCGAGTTTTGGCGGGCTAATCTTCGCTGAAAAGTCACCGCGCTGTATTACTAAAGCGCAAGCCCATTCTATAACGCAAAGCGTCAACGGCGCGTTTGTAGGGGTATTTGTAAATCACGATATTGACGAGGTAGCATCGCTTGCTACGTCATTAAACCTTTTCGCAGTGCAGCTTCATGGTAGCGAAGATGAAGCTTATATCGCTGCGCTTGCTGAAAAGCTACCTAAAGAGTGCGAAATCTGGGTAGTTGAAGGGATTAACGCCTCCTCTACTGGCGCACTACCTGAAACAGTGGACAGACACTTAAACAATAAACGAGTTAACCGCGTACTTTTCGATTGCCAAGTGGGTGATGCGAAAGGTGGCACCGGTGAATCATTTGATTGGCAGTTGCTTAGTGGCATTGAGGCAAAGCATAAGTTAGTGCTTGCTGGCGGTATTGATGCCGACAACGCAGCCGACGCTATCGCTACAGGGTGCGGAGTTATCGATGTAAATTCAGGCGTAGAGACTGCCCCAGGTAAGAAAAGTGCAGATAAGCTTAAGTCGCTGTTTGCTGCTTGCCGCCGTTACTAAATTAAAAAACAGGACAACGTAATGAACCAGTTAGATACAAAATTTGGCGAATTTGGTGGCATGTACGTGCCCGAATTACTTATTCCAGCCTTGGATCAGTTGGAAAAAGCCTTCTTAGATGCCAAAGAGGATCCTAGCTTTAACGAAGAATTTCTATCACTGCTTAAAGATTATGCCGGTCGACCTACGGCAATGACGTTAACTCGAAATCTTGTGAGCAACCCCAAGGTAAAACTTTATCTTAAGCGGGAAGACTTACTTCACGGTGGCGCGCACAAAACCAACCAAGTGCTTGGTCAGGCTTTGTTAACTAAGCGCATGGGTAAAAAAGAAGTGATTGCAGAAACCGGTGCTGGTCAACACGGTGTGGCAACGGCGTTGGCATGTGCGCTACTTGGCTTGAAAGCGCGTATTTACATGGGTGCGAAAGACGTTGAACGTCAGGCACCTAACGTGTTCCGTATGAAGCTAATGGGCGCCGAGGTAATCCCTGTAAACGCAGGGTCTGGTACGTTAAAAGATGCAGTAAACGAAGCCATGCGCGACTGGTCAGCTAATTACGATACCGCGCATTATCTTTTAGGTACTGCTGCAGGCCCTCACCCCTTCCCTACTATTGTTCGTGAGTATCACCGAATGATTGGCGAAGAAACGCGTGCGCAAATAATGGAAAAAGAAGGCCGTTTGCCAGACGCGGTAGTGGCGTGTGTAGGTGGAGGCTCAAATGCTATTGGCATGTTTGCCGACTTTATTGATGAGCCTTCCGTTCGCCTAGTAGGCGTTGAGCCCGCCGGTAAAGGGGTTCACACAAAAGAGCATGGCGCAACCATAGTCACAGGAACAAAAGGTATTCTTCACGGCGCATACACCTTCATCATGCAAGACAAAGAAGGTCAAATTGAAGAAAGTTACTCGGTGTCGGCTGGCCTTGATTACCCTGCGGTTGGCCCTCAGCACGCTTATCTACACGACATTGGTCGCGCAGAATACGTAGCGGCAACCGATGAAGAAGCGCTAAACGCGTTTCAGTTGCTAGCAAGAAAAGAAGGGATTATTCCTGCGCTTGAATCATCGCACGCTCTTGCTCACGCGCTTAACATGGCTGATGAGGCAGAAGAAGAAACCATTATTGTGGTTAACTTATCGGGTCGTGGCGACAAAGACTTAGCGCACGTTATCAACATTCTAGGGGACGATTTATAATGGACAGATATGCACAGATGTTTACGGGCCTTGATAAGAAAAACCAAGGCGCATTCGTGCCCTTCGTCATGGTGGGCGACCCAGATTTAGCACAGTCAGAAGCTATTATCTGCCAGCTTATAGAAAGCGGAGCAGATGCGCTAGAGCTAGGCATTCCTTATTCAGACCCGATTGCTGACGGCCCAACCATCCAGGCTTCTGCCATTCGCGCACTAGAAAGCGAGGTGACTGTAGCGGATTGTTTGAGTGTAATCGCCCGCGTTCGAGCAAAGTACCCTGAGGTGCCAATTGGCTTATTGCTGTATAGCAACCTGGTAATGGCGCAGGGTATCGAAAACTTCTACAGTAAAGCGCGTGACGCTGGCGTAGACTCAATACTGGTGGCAGACGTTCCGATTCGAGAAGCTGTGCCTTTCCAAAAAGCGGCTGAAAACACCGGTATTTCGCAAATTTTGATTGCACCACCGAATGCGACTGAAGAAACCATGGAAAAGATTGGCGAGTACTCAGAAGGTTACACTTACCTATTGGGTCGCGCAGGGGTTACGGGGGCCGAAACTGCTGCGAATGTTCCAGCTTCTGAGCTTATCGAGCGTTTGAACAAACACAAGGCTGCGCCGGCGCTACTAGGTTTTGGTATCTCAACGCCGGAACAAGTCAAATCTGCTATTGATGCCGGCGCTGCAGGTGCCATTTCAGGTTCAGCGACAGTAAATATTATTGCCGCTAACTTATCGGACAGTCACAAAATGCTTAGCGAGCTAGGTACATTTGTTGAAAACATGAAAGCGGCGACAACTAAGGGGTAATAAGCATGCTATACATGATTTGTGCTACCGATGTCGCTGACAGCCTTGAAAAGCGTTTGAATGCACGCCCAGCCCACTTAGCTCGTCTAAACGTGCTAAAAGACGCGGGACGTTTAGTGATGGCTGGCCCCTTCCCTGCGGTTGATAGCCCAGATCCGGGACCAGCAGGGTTCACCGGCTCGCTGGTTGTTGCCGAGTTTGACTCTTTAGAAGATGCTCAAGCGTGGGCCGATGCCGACCCATATATCGAAGCCGGCGTTTACGAAAGCGTGATCGTTAAGCCGTACAAAAGGGTTTTACCTTAACTTAGGCTTATTTAACTAAAACGGCCCGAAAGGGACCGTTTAAAAATATTTAGCTATACAGAAAGCCCTCAATGGTTGATGAATTTAACTATCGAGGGCTTTTTTGTTGCTAAGTTAAAGCCGCAATGAATTCACTTGCGCGCCCTAACTTCGCACATTGATTGTGGACAGACCCTCAAATTCGGATACGCAGCTGTGGACACACACTTAAAAGCGTTACCTATACTTAATGGACAGACACTTTGTGTATCAGGTAAACATCCGTTATCCGACGTTTTATAAGTCTACCTTTTCGTGTTCACCCATTTCATTTGGCTTAACGGTTTTACCTGTAAGCATTTTGAACATACCTTTAAGTGACGGGTCTGCGTCCCATACTTCTGCATCTTCAAGCTCAAATCGTAGCATTAGAAGCGACGGGTCTTCTTTACCTTTCTCGAACCAAGCTTCCACTGGGTTAGACCAATACTTATCAATAATTTCCTTTCTTGACTCAACGGTAAGCATTCCGCGAATACATGCAAATACATCGTGACCTTTAGATGCAAAATGCACCATCGCTTTACCCCCCTTGGCAATGCGATTGTCCCGGCTTGTGTAGAACCAGAACTCCCCACCTGCTTCTTTATCGAGCTGCGCATACATTGGCTCTGCATGCACATCCTCTCCAACAAGGCTTACCATCACTTTGGGGCTATCTGACATAGCTTTCCACATCGTTTTCTTGATATCACTAGACATAATTCCTCCTTGTAGAAAGAGTGACTGTCCGAATACATCATTTTCGGACTTACCACGCTTACCCTTCTTTCATTTTAAGACAACCTAGATACGCACAAGCTATGCCAATAGCTGCAGAATGACTTTCTCTGCCTAAGGTTACTTAAGTTACATTAAGTGAATTGCTTTAAATGGACAGACACGCTCTGTGGCCAGTTTGGTCGCTGCCAAGTAACAAAAAAACAATCAGAAACACATTTGAATTTTTCATATTTTTTGAAATCGCCTGTGAGTTTTAAGCCTTTCTCAGCTGTTCAATTACCTACTTTTGTATTTTGGACAGACACTTTTTCAATGTATGCGTAAGAATTACCTAACGAGATACCGCCGAAAAAAAGCTGTAACAGCGAAGAGTCTACATTTACAAAACTCTAGACAAGGCAGTTACCAAGGTTGAGCTAAGCCTTTTATTCATAATCTCTCATTTCTCTATAAGTGTTATTAAAACTACAAAGTGACTGTCCACTTTACCTTTGCACTCCTCTAAATAACACGTGAGTGTCTGTCCGCTTTTATGCGCTCCTCTAAATACTACGTGAGTGTCTGTCCGCTTTTTTGCTACGTGAGTGTCTGTCCGCTTTTTTGCTACGTGAGTGTCTGTCCGCTTTTTTGCGCTTTTTTGGAGCGCGATTTACATCGAGTGTCTGTCCCATATTATTTTTTGTCCCATTGCTGTGATTACTTAAGGCTTATGTACAGCTTTCTCTTGGCACGGTAGACTGAACTAAATTCAGAATGGGTTCAGTTTGCACCTATATACTTATCTATAATTTGGCCCGGGTGGGATAATTTTTTGTGAGGTTGTATGGCATTATCGCTTCGAGTTGCAGTGCTTTGCATGGTAATAGCGTTCACTAGCACCACGCCCGCTATTGCGTTACAAAGTAACGGTGGCGGAATTTCAAAAGGTGAAGCTGCCGAGCGCGCTCGTGTTGCCGTCAATGGTCGTGTTCTTAAGATTGAGCAAACCTCAAAAAATTACCGGGTAAAAGTGCTGAAAAAGTCAGGACGTGTAGTATCGGTTGAAGTCGATAAGCGCTCAGGCAAGGTGAAAACAAGTAAAGGTAAGGATTAACATGCGTATCCTTGTAGCAGAAGACGATAGCCGATTATTAACCCAACTTGATGCATTGCTGCAGCAAAACGGTTATAGCGTTGATTTGGCTGACAACGGAGAGCATGCGCTTTTTCTGATTAAAGAGTATGACTATGATCTCGCGATTGTTGATATTGGTATGCCCAAACTAGATGGCTTCGAGGTTATTCGGAAAGCTCGCCAAGCAGATATCTCATGCCCCATTCTTATTTTAACCGCAAGAGATCGATGGCAAGAAAAAGTGGAAGGGTTAGATGCTGGTGCCGACGACTACCTTACCAAGCCATTTCATAACGAGGAATTGCTTGCGCGAACAAAAGCGCTAATTAGACGTGCCTCAGGACAAGCCAACCCAACTATCCAATTTGGGCCAATCTCTTTAGATACGGTAAGCGAAGAGCTATCAATAAATGGCAAAGCGTTAGACTTAACCGCCTATGAATATAAAGTGATGGAATACCTGATGCTCAACCCCCAGAAGGTTATTTCAAAAACTGAACTCACTGAACACATTTACGACCAAGACTTTGACTTAGACAGCAATGTTATTGAAGTGTTCGTGGGAAGGTTACGTAAAAAGCTCGACCCTGCTGGGGACTTAAAGCCCATAGAAACCCTTAGAGGTAGAGGCTACAGGATAAATAGAAATCTATGAGACAGTTGTCTCTTCGCCTAAGGAGCATTTTTCTCGCAATAGTCCTTTTAGCGTTCTTCGCTCCTTTTACCGTTGTTATTTTAGATGAAGCTTATACCGACAGCCTGACCGAAGCTAAAATGAGCGAGCTTAGGTTGATGAACCTAGGCTTATTATCAGCGTTTGAGCTAGATGGCGATCTGCCCTATATGCCAGAAATTTTATATGAGGAGCAGCTGAACCTTCCAGGCTCAGGCTACCTTGGCGTGATCGTGTTTCGAGATGAAGTTATTTGGCAATCTGCGTCTGCATTAGAGTATACATTTACCCCGCCTAATATAGATGTAGCCGTTGGCAATGAGCTTTTTACGGAGTCGTATACACCAGCCTTCGATAAAAATGCTAACTTTTTCGTTTATGCTTTCACCGCTGAGTTTGCTTCTAGCCGAGACTTTGAGCCTGTACGGTTTTATATTTTTAATAATAGAGCGCTTTTCGAAGATGAACGAAGCACCTTTTTAAGCACTACATGGCAATGGATTTTTACGCTGTGTTTAGCGCTGCTTATATTTATCGTAATTGGCATAAGCCTTGTACTTTTACCTGTGAGAAAATTAATTGACGAGATATCACAGGCTTCTCGTGGTGAAAAGCGTCAACTATCGTCGCGGTACCCCGTTGAATTTGATTCTTTAAAGCAGTCTATAAATGGGCTTCTTCATACTGAGGCGGCTCAAAGAACAAGGTACAAAAACAGCTTAGGTGATTTGGCGCATAGCTTGAAAACACCTCTTGCCGTCGCCTCAGGGCATAAGACACTACCAAGTGAAGTAGGCGAAGCGCTAAGACAAATTGATAACATCATAAAACGTCAGCTAAAAAGAGCTAGTGCCGGTAAAACGGGGTGGCAACAAGGCATTGCCGTGCAACCTGTTCTCAATAAACTCGCTGATGCAATGGACAAAGTTTATCAAGAAAAAGCCCTAACTATTGAGTTCGAAGTAGATGATAACATTCAGTTTAAAGGTGATGAAACTGACTTCATGGAACTTAGCGGAAACCTTCTCGACAACGCGTGTAAAGCGGCGAAAAATAGGGTTCTCGTATCCGCAAAAATCAAGTCCGGTTGGCTTGTTATACATGTCGAAGATGATGGCCCAGGCATACCGTACGATAAAAAAACACTGCTTTTAGAACGCGGAACGCGTTTAGACACCTACGAAGAAGGCCATGGCATAGGTATGGCGCTAGTAGCTGACTTAGTGTCAATTTACGAAGGAAGAATGCAGATTGAGGATAGTGATCTAGGTGGAGCAAATATAGTACTTCAGTTTCCGAATCACGTGTAATTAACAAGCAAAAAATTAGTAATAAGGAAAGGGGCTTCCTTTTTTTACTGATTGATTCGCCATATTTCTTAAAGTGCAGCTTAAGCTGCCAAAGAAATAATATTCGAAATGATCGTGGAAATGACGGTGGACAGACACTTTATCGCCAAATCTAAAATGGGACAGACACACCAACTTGCTGAGAAATCGCAAAGTACCTATCAATGGCATGCATAGGTGAAGCGAAAGTGGACAGTCACTCCTTCAGTCATTAAGCAAAAGTGGACAGTCACTCCTTCAGTCATTAACTTCTAATAAAAAGCTTATTGAGCTGAATAAAAAGTGTCTGTCCACTGAGAATTCATCAAAAGTTACTTTGCAGTAGCTTTTTCACCCTCACTTGAAAGCAATACGGCTAACCACTTGCTCTCTTCTCGTGACTCAAGCGCAATTTTTACAACCATAGTAAGAGGTACTGAAAGAAGCATCCCTACCGTCCCTAATAGCCATCCCCAAAAAATTAATGAGAGAAATACTACAAGCGTTGATAGTCCCATTCCTTTTCCCATTAATCTAGGCTCTACCATGTTGCCCATAATCGTATTGACGAGCAGAAAGCCTAGTGCTGCAAAGCCTGCTGCGGCAGGGCCTAGCTGCACAAATGCAATTAATACAGCAGGTAAGGCCGCAATGATTGAGCCTATGTTTGGAATAAAATTCAACATAAATGCCAAAACGGCCCACAGCATAAAGTGGTCCACACCCATCACATAAAGCCAAACGCCAATAATTACCCCTGTGCCTAAACTAACCACCGTTTTTATAGCGAGGTAGCTATTCACTGACCGTATAAACTTATCAATATGCTTAAGCTTCATATCAGGGTCGGCAAGTGCAATATGTAAGCGACGTGGAATACTGTCAGCTTCAAACAGCATGAAGATAACTGTTAAAAGGATTAAAAATAAGTTAGATAGCACGCCCCCCATCCCACTTATGAAATTAGTTGCAACAGACATCGCAGTAGAAGGGTCTAGGTGCGAAGCAATGAGTTCACGATTGATGTGAATGTTAAATTCAGCAAGCTTTGCTACTACCCATGCAAACTCAGTATTCAACTTGTTTCTGTACTCTGGAAGATTCTCTCGAAACTCCGTCATAGACTGGCCTACTAAGCCAGCTAAAAGAAAACCAAATACGACAATAAGCAGTATAACAAACGTAATAGAAAGCCACTTAGGCACGCCGAATTTCGAGGTCCAGCGTATAATTGGGCTACACGCTATAGCGATAAAAACAGAGAGAAAAAATGGCACCATGATCGCACTGGCTGCTTTTACGCCGGCCATTACTACCACTAAGCATGCTAAAACGATAAGAATTTTTGCTGTTGGCGAGCGTAGTTCCATTGACATTTTGTGCTACATTCCTGATTGAAACGACAATACTTTACAACGACTTATAAACAACTACAAACAAGAGACTCCAATGAACTTTAATCTTGCAACTATAAAAATTAAAAACTTGAGACTACGCACTTACATTGGCATTAACGAAGATGAAATCAAAAACAAGCAAGACGTTGTTGTTAATGTAAAAATTGATTACGACGCAGAGAAAGCAACGAATACAGACGATATGTCTGACGCGTTAAATTATAAAACGATTACTAAGGCAATAATTAAGTTAGTAGAAGATAACCGATTTTCTTTGCTAGAAAAGCTCACAGCAGACGTTTTAAGCATAGCGGCAGAGCACTCATCTGTTCGATATGCTGAAGTAGAAGTTGATAAACCACACGCTTTGCGATTCTCCGACTCGGTTTCGTTAACGCTTTCTTGCAATAAGACTGGATAAATTAAAGGTTTAAGGAGAATACGGTGAACATACTTATGACCGGTGGTACCGGGCTAATTGGTAGCGAATTTATTAGAAAATACGCGAGCGAGCATTCGTTTACCGTGGTCTCTCGTAACGCAAACAAAGCTCGACAAGTGTTAGGCGATAGCATTCAAACACTAGAAAGTATTGCGTCCATCACAAACATTGAAGCGTTTGACGCTGTAATAAATCTAGCGGGCGAACCAATTGCTGACAAGCGGTGGACAGACACTCAAAAAAAGAAAATTTGCGATAGCCGCTGGAACACGACCGCTGAGTTAGTGGCTAAGATAAATGCCAGCGATAAGCCTCCAAAAACACTCATATCTGGCTCAGCTATTGGGTTTTACGGCAATCAGGGCGACAGGCTCGTTACCGAAGAAACTCATCCACATGACGAGTTTACGCATGACCTATGTGCTAAATGGGAGACTATCGCAAATGGCGTCAACATGAATAGAATCCGCGTTGCGACTTTACGAACAGGAGTTGTGCTATCTGATAAGGGCGGAGCGCTAGATAAAATGGCTCTGCCGTTTAAGCTTGGCGTGGGAGGCACATTAGGCAGCGGAGCTCAGTATTTGGCGTGGATCCATTTACAAGATATGGTCCGCGCCATTGCATTCCTATTGGAGCATGATGCTTGCAAAGGGCCTTTTAATCTAACGGCACCAGAGCCAGTAACCAATAAAGCTTTTTCTAAGTCACTAGCGTCGGCATTAGGTCGCCCCTGCCTTTTCAACGTACCGAGTTTTGTTATGAAAATGGCAATGGGAGAGTCGTCAACCATGATTTTAGAAGGTCAGTGTGTGATTCCGAAGAAGCTAACAACCGCCGGGTTCAAGTTTGATTACCCTACCGTCGATGAGGCGCTTTCTGAAATTTATAGTGCTTAACGGTACGTCAGCCGCAGTCAATGAGCATTAGTGGAGCATTAGCGGACAGACACTCGGAGTAAAGAAAGTGACTGTCCTTTTTATTAAATCGAAGTTTTGATTTCCACTACTTTGATACATTCCAACTTAATTGCCCTACTCGATTCCAGATAGCTATTGTATAGAGATACTTGTATTGCCATAACTGTGGCGAATTAGAAGTGCGAGTTGAACCGCTATTATGCTGGTAATTCATGAAATGTAGATGTGAAGCGGACAGACACTCATACAATTAAAGTGTCTGTCCACAATAGGCTCTCATTTAATAACGAAATGGCTCTGAGCTCGCCGCTACACCATATTGCGCAACATTTGACTGGTATTAAGCGTCAATAGTCGCCAGCACCCGAACGCGCCTAGAAGGCCTACAACCACTGCCCCAACACTTGGGGCTATAGCCCAATATTCAGGATGAAGGCTTGCTTGCATCTGGAAAACCGAGGTTTGAAGCAGGTAAAGGCTTAATTCATTCGCCATTGCCGCCATAAATCCGGCTACAACTCCAATGATAACAAACTCAAAAATAACGCTTTTTCGAATAAGAGCGCCCTTAGCTCCTAATGTGCGAAGGATGGCTATTTCCTGCCTTCGCTCATCCATACTCGCTTGGACTTGTGCAATTAATACTAAGCTTCCTGCAAGTAAAACGAGTACGAGTATAAACTCTACGGCAACGGAAACTTGATCTACTATCTCTCGCAGTTGATTGATTCTCGCATCCACATCGAACATTGTAATCGATGCAAAGGGCTTCAACAGATTAGTCAACTCAGCTTTCCTTTCAGATGGTAGGTAAAAGCTCGTGATATAAGTGGGACTAAATGCGGCCATCGCTTCCGGATGGATGACGAAGAAAAAGTTTGGCTGCATGGTTTGCCAATTCACTTTACGCAAACTCGTTACTTTAGTCTCTACAATTTCGCTACCTACGTTAAAGGTAAGCCTATCGCCCATCCGAATGTTTAACCTTTCAGCCACACCTTCTTCAACGGATACGGGAAACCACCCTTCGTCATAGTTCGCATCTACGCCACCATGCCAATTTCCTTCAATAACCTCATTTTCTTTTTGTAACGTGTTACTCCAGGTGAGATTTGCTTCTCGCCCTAACCCTCGGCGGCCTTCACGATTCGGCTCATCTTCTTTAGAAACGTCGGTATTTACCCCCTCGCCATTGACCGACACGAAACGGCCTCGAATGACAGGATAAAACTCCTGTATATCCACGCCATTTTCAGCGAAGTGTCTGTCCAACTGCGGTTGGATGTCTGGAGTAATATTTATTAAGAAATAATTTGGTGTACCTTCTGGTAACTGCGAACGCCACTGCGAGACCATGTCATTTCGCATTACAAGTACTACCAATAGCAGCATAATGGTGACCGAGAAGCTAATAAGCTGAACACTGTTATCCATAGCGCGACGTTTGATACGCGCCCATGCTAACTGCCAAGGCCCCATTCTACCGCTGCCAAGTTTACGTCCAAGCGCAATCAATACGAACGTAGCGCCTAGTAGCCCAAGCACTAAGGCTGCGCCGGATACAAACAAAATGGCGCTAATTTTGAGGTCTTGGCTATACATCCACATCAATAGAAATATTGCACCCCCTGAGGCCACGAATTGGATACTACGAGAACGCAGATTTGCCGAGATGTCTTTTCGTAATACCCTCAACGGTGGCACAGAAAATAGCTGCATTAGTGGATATAAAGAAAACAGTAACGCGCAAGTAGCCCCCGTGGCTATCGCTATCAAAAGTGGCCGCCAGTGCCATACGTTCAGCGACACGTCTACTCTATCAGCAACAAGCGAAACAACAATCTGCTGCCCAATAAACCCAATTATTAAACCAATAAGAATCCCAAGAGCAGTAATAAACAGTATTTGGAACAAGTAGACTTTCCGGATGACCTTGCTTGTAGCGCCTAGTGTTTTCATAATTGCCACTGGGTCGAAATGCCGCTGAGCATAACGCTGGGCAGCAACGGCAATAGATACCGCTGCCAATACAATGGCGAGTAGGCTCGCTAATAGAAAGTAGCGCTCTGCCTTGGCTACGGAGCGTCCAATAGCCGACTCATCATCTTCCACCGTCCTCCATGAATGAAGATCATCGTTAAGTTGTGGTAATAGCCAGCTGTTAAAGCGTTCAATATCACCAGTATCGCCAGCGAAAAAACCTACGTAGCGCGCCCTACTGCCTGGGCCCGTTATCGCTGTTTTTTCTAAATCATCAAGGTTCATAAGCGCTATAGGGTCGGTGTTAAAAACGCTAAAACCTGCATCTGGTATATCGACAAGTACACGCGTGACGGTGAAAGTACCATCCCCTATTTCGATTTCATCGCCTATTAATAGGCCCAAACTTTGAAAAAGTCGCGACTGTACCCATACTTCGCCGGTTTGCGGCAAATCTGTAGCAACTTGTTTTTCTCCAAAAGGCTTTTCGGCAACATTAACTATACCTTTCAAAGGATAAGAATTATTCACCGCACGTAAGTCTACAAGCGACATCTCATCGCCTTTAAAGACCATTGAACGAGTAGAAACCTGCAGAGCCGTTGATAGACCCTCTTCTTGAGCCTTAATCAACCACTCCTCATTGATAGGGTCATCAGAACGCAGTTGAGCGTCAGCCGCAATAAATGCCGCGGAGCGTGCCTTAAGCGCTCCTTGTAAACGCTCACTAAAAAGTGAGAGTGATAAAACCGCGGCAACCGATAAAACGATTGCAAGTAAAATGATAGTAAGCTCACCACGTCTGGCTTCATGTTTAAAAAGTCGCCACGCCAAATTGAAAGATGTCGACATTTATACTGCCTCTTTTTTACTGGCAACATTTATATCAGTCGTCTCAACAAGCTCTCCAGCATTCATAGTCAACTGCCTATCACAGTGCTCTGCCAATTCGTTATCGTGCGTAACTAAAACAAGCGTAGTGCCTTTTTCCCTATTCATTTGAAACAATAACGATTCTATTTTTGCACTGTTTTTGGCATCAAGATTACCCGTCGGCTCATCGGCAAATAATATTTTAGGCGAAGTTATAAAAGCACGCGCAATGGCCGCTCTCTGCTGCTCGCCGCCAGACAATTGGTTAGGGAAATGGTGAGCCCGGTGCTTAAGTCCAACCTGCTCTAGAATATTCATGGCGAGGGCTTTGGGGTTATCTAGACCAGCAATTTCGGCGGGAAGCATCACGTTCTCAAGCGCAGTTAAGCTCTGCACAAGCATAAAGCTCTGAAAAATAAAACCTACTTTATTTCCCCTTAACACGGCTCGCTCTTCTTCTCCCATACTGTGGAGCCCTTCGCCGTCTAGGAAGATTTCACCTTCCGTAACTTGATCAAGCCCGGCCAACAAGCCCAAGAGGGTTGATTTGCCTGAGCCTGACGCACCGATAATGGCAACTGACTCACCTGACTTGACTTCAAAAGAAATAGGACTAAGGATCTGCAAAGAACCTTCGCTCGTATCCACTACTTTAGTTACAGAATTAGCTTTTATCATATGGGGTCATCAATTCGTGTTTGTTAAATTTCGTTATTTATTCGCTTTTGTACTTATTATTTTAATACCCTTTCAAGCGCTATCAGATCAAGGTGAGCAAGGTGACACAAGCGAAAAGGCGGTTTTGCTTATTTTAGGTGACAGTCTATCTGCGGCCTACGGGTTGCAGCAACATCAAGGCTGGGTCAGTTTGTTACAAAAGATGTGGAAAGACGACAACATTCCGATTGATATTGTAAATGCTGCGGTAAGTGGTGAAACAACAGATGGCGGATTAGCGCGCTTTCCGCGGTTATTAGATCAACATACGCCATCCCATGTACTAATTGAATTAGGCGGTAACGATGGGCTTCAAGGGCATAACATAAACAAAATAAAAAATAACTTGAATTCATTAGTTAATGTGGCGAAAGAAAACAATGCCGTTGTATTTCTTCAAGAAATGCAGATCCCTTCGAATTACGGTAGGCGTTACACGCAAATGTTTACTCAAAACTTCAGCAAAGTGGCTGACGAGCAAGATATAGCAACGATTCCCTTTTTTCTTGAAGAAATAGCGCTTCATCAAGAATTAATGCAAAACGATGGCATTCATCCCAACGCTGAGGCACAGCCTTTGATTGCTAAGTTTATGGACAGACACTTAAGAAGTTTAATTCTTGATGTTCAATAAATATGCTATTCTTGACTAATCTACGATCTTGGTATGAGGTTCACCTATGGATGTATCACCTGTTAATTCCACGCCCGTCTCGACGGTTTTAGAGTCACCCCAGCGCCCTCAGCAGCAAGTTGAACCTCGTAGTGAGCAAGAAAACCGCACAGCGCAGCCACAAAATACGCAGCAAACGTCCAGTTCTACAGACAGTCGCGTTGGGTCGCGTGTAGATGTATTTGTATAGCTATAGTTGAACCGAAGGGACAGACACTTGTATTAAGTCTCTCGTTGACGCAGCGACACGTTACTAAAAATGTGCTTAAAGTGGACAGACACTTTCATTCGACATGTGTCTGTCCACTTTTTGATTACAATGGGTGTCTCTCCATTTCTTAGTATACTTTTCCGACTAAAACTGTCCTAAAGACCACTTAAACTTTACGCCGAACGCCCCATAATGCAGGTAATTAACTTGGGGATACGGACATGCCTTTACCTAGATACAAACAAATAAATACCGATGTGACACCCTACTATCACTGTATTTCCCGTTGCGTAAGACAATCTTACCTCTGTGGTCGAGATGCTCGCACTGGAATTAATTATGAACATAGAAGAAAGTGGATTCAGGATAGGCTACATAAACTTTCACAGGCATTTGCCATTGATTTATGCGCTTATGCTGTGATGCATAATCATATTCATATAGTGCTTCATGTAGCAAAAGGAAGAGTTGACGGGTGGACAATGGATGAAGTGTTGCTGAGGTGGAGAATGTTTTACAAATGCCCACCCCTTGTCCAACGCTATTTTGATGATTTTGATTCAGTAACTGCAAAAGAGCTTGTCGAATTACAAGCACTTTCGGTGATATACAGAGAGCGTCTTCAAAGCATCAGCTGGTTTATGCGATTGCTTAACGAATACATTGCAAGAAGAGCTAACAAGGAAGATGAATGTAAGGGATATTTTTGGGAAAGGCGGTTCAGATCTCAAGCCATCCTGGATGAAAAAGCACTCGCAAGTGTAATGGCTTATGTGGATTTAAACCCTATACGAGCAAAGATTGCACGTACTCTCAAGGGCTCGCATTTCACCAGTATTCAATATCGCTTGAACGCCCAACGTGTTAATAAGACACCCAAGTTTCTGATGCCGTTTAGCGATAAACGCGTAAAAGATAAAGCCTCCTTGCCCTTCGCTTTCGTTGATTATATTCAGCTAATTAATGACACTTTGACCGCCGAACAGAATGACTCAGTTCAAAAACTGCCCTTGCTTCCTAGCCGATTACTTACCAAACTAGGTATGACAAAGGAGAACTGGCACCTAGTTACCAACAATTTTGAAACACTTTTTACCGGGCCTGTAGGATGCCCAGAAATGATGGATAATTTTGCTAAATGCTGCCAAAGGGCATGCCGCCCGAACCTAGCAAATGCCCAAAAGTATTTATCTTAACCTAAGTGGCAATGACCTCAACTATCAGCCTGGCGAGCCAGTACCTCCACGATATCTTGCGAGTTTGTTAACCGTCTAATATCGTTAAATAGAAGTTCAGCTTCTGGGTACTGCCTTTTTAGGTAGCCGCACCATTGCTTGATTCGGTTTGGGTAATACCTGCCTTTATCACCAAAAATTTCGTAACCTGAATATTGAATAAGCAGCGCAGCAAGTTCAGGCCAAGGCATAGGCGCTTGACGACCTTTGATACATAACGCCAAATTAGGCATTGCCAACGCGCCGCGGCCAACCATCAAATTGGTGCATTCAGACTGTTCCTGACAGCGTTGTGCATCTTCAGCACTCCATATTTCTCCGTTAGCAACGAGCGGTATATTAGTATGTTGTTTAATTTTTGCTATCCAATCCCAGTATGCTGGAGGCTTATACCCTTCAGTTTTAGTCCTTGCATGGACAACTAATTCTGACGCGCCGGCTTCAGTTATTGCCACAGCATTTTCCACCGCTAACGACTTATCTTCAAAACCTAATCTTATTTTAGCTGAAACTGGTATCTCAGCTGGAACTGCATCTCTCACAGCTTTTACAATGTCATAAAGAGTCTGGGTTTCTTTAAGTAAAACCGCTCCCCCTTTGCTCTTGTTTACCGTCTTGGCAGGACAACCAAAATTGAGATCTACGCCAGGAGAACCTAACTCCACTGCAGTTTGAGCATTTTCAGCAAGCCACTTGGGGTGCTGCCCTAGTAATTGAACACGCACAGGCACTCCTGATGGCGTTTTCCCACCATTATGAAGTTCCGGACATAATCTATAGAAAGTCTTTTTAGGGAGTTTTTGGTCCACAACCCTAACAAATTCAGTAACACATTGATCGAAGCCGCCCACGCGAGTAAGCATATCTCTCATCAAATGATCTACAACGCCCTCCATTGGGGCAAGCATTACTTTCATTAAAAAATATCTCGGGTTGTTTAAATGAAAATTGGCGCGGGAGTTTAGCAAAAAGTCGTGATCTCAGCCAGGATTTGATAGTTGTTATATGGGATTGAGTGTCTGTCCGCTTATACCGCGCTTTTTATCAATTCACACACTATATCAATTAAAGGGATGTCACTCTCAAAGTTCGACATTAACATTCTCAGGCCGGGAAAAAAGTGTCTGTTCGAAGTCCACACGTATATATGAGGCGATAAGCTCGTTAGTAGAATTAACGAATTTCACTTGGGTTAAGTGTCTGTCCTAGCGTTGCCTTGTGGCGCGTTTTTAAGCGCAAATAGGCGAGAAATTACAGCTTTCTTTTGGGAGTTTGTGTATGTCCGCCAATGAGTAATTTCATCGATAGTGCGATTGCAACCCGAGCAAACGTCATCATCATCCAGTTTACACAGCGCGATACAGGGTGAGGTGATATTCATACTGCTTTTGTTCTATTTAAACCTTGTTGCTGATTGCGTTCCTGAGATGCGGCAATCGCCAATAGCGCCGTTTCCGACAGCTCTTTACTAGACCATAGACATACGTGACAACCAAATTGTCGTTCTAAATAAGATGCAAACTCAGTGTCTGTCCTACATTCTTGCTTTATTAAATGCTGCTTTTTACCGTCGTAAATAACTGCGGAAAATATATACACGATGAGCCTCCCTAATAAGAGGCTCAAATATACATCTAGACGTCTAAACGTTCAAGCGGCTATTTAATAAAGTTCAGTGCGGCGCATATCGCTGACACTTGTGCTTCATTGCAGTTCTCAGGCGTCGCATTATCGCTATCGGGATACACCTCAGTAGTAGTGACGTACTTTGCGTCGGTCAACCCGCCACAAAGCGATAGCGCCTTTTTGTCATAGCAAATAACACCTTCACTCACTACATCAGCACCAATTATTTTGCCGTTCTCATCGGCAGGCGCAATATGGGTTACGTCCTTAACCGCATCAATGACCGCTTTTTGAAATTCTAGCTGAGGGTTGGATGTATTGGCTACCGTGTAAAAACCATCAGGGATGTTCCAGTTATCATGCGTTACTCCGTCTCGAGCAGCTAGTGCGGGTCTAAACTCACTGTTGTCTGTGTCGGTAGTTTCGTGCAAATCGATGTGAAGCGCTAAAGGTAGAGCCAATTCATTCACTAGTTTAATCAGTTGAGCTGATTCTGTAGCGGGAGAGCCCGGGTAGAAGGAACGGTTAGGATCTAACGCTAGCGGATTCCATCTGTTTATTGTTTCATAGCCCCAGGGGCTAACGCACGGAACAACCACGATATTAAATAAGTCTTTAAAAGTAGCCAGCTTCGCTTCAATAAACTGAAGGGCTCCTTGTACACCGCTCGTTTCATAGCCGTGCACACCGCCTGTGATAAGCGCAGAAGGCTTATTAGAGTCAATATTTATTGGGACAACAGCATACAATGGGTAACGCGCTTCGTCATAAGGTAATGCACCATATTGCTTTAACTGAAAACCTTCAGGAACAATTTTGCTAAGTTTATCAAGCACCTCTTCCTGATAACTTCGCTTCACCGACTGCTGTGCTTTCCACTGTGCTTTTTCTTCATTGCCCCATGGCTTGCCTAGAGTGCCTATTGGATAAATTTGCTGCATATAATACCTCTTTTGTATTTCTAAGATCATAACAGGTCAATCGTGTGACGTGTCAAAACCGTAAAAACTTTCTAGGTATTGGCGACATTAGAACTTTACACTTGCGACCACAGAGTCGAGAAAGGCAAAATGCGGCTGCAGAAAAGTGTCTGTCCACTTTGTCTTTGGACAGAAACAAAAAAACCAGCCGAATGGCTGGTTTTTTCGATATGGCGTCCCCTAGGGGATTCGAACCCCTGTTACCGCCGTGAAAGGGCGGTGTCCTAGGCCTCTAGACGAAGGGGACTGAAAACTTTAATTCGAAAGCTAAGCTCTCGATATTTTAGTAAATAAAGGCAAGCAGGTTGCTTATTTTACTAAACTTTCAGTCAGAAGTTGAATTAATCAACTCCAGCCTATTTCACAGTATTAACCGACTGTGACGCGATAAAATGGCGTCCCCTAGGGGATTCGAACCCCTGTTACCGCCGTGAAAGGGCGGTGTCCTAGGCCTCTAGACGAAGGGGACTGAAAACTTTATTTCGAAAGCTTGGCTTTCGATATTTTAGCAAATCAAGCTCGTTGCTTATTTTACTAAACTTTCAGTCAGAAGTTGAGTTAATCAACTCCAGCCTATTTCACAGTATTAATCGACTGTGACGCGATAAAATGGCGTCCCCTAGGGGATTCGAACCCCTGTTACCGCCGTGAAAGGGCGGTGTCCTAGGCCTCTAGACGAAGGGGACTGAAAACTTTATTTCGAAAGCTAGGCTTTCGATATTTTAGCAAATCAAGCACGTGGCTTTTTTTACTAAACATTCAGTCGGAAGTTGAGTTATTCAACTCCAGCCTATTTCACAGTATCAATCGACTGTGACGCGATAAAATGGCGTCCCCTAGGGGATTCGAACCCCTGTTACCGCCGTGAAAGGGCGGTGTCCTAGGCCTCTAGACGAAGGGGACAGAAATTTTGTTCAATGAAGCAAAGCTTCACTAAATTTCTGTAAGTGAGAGGTGAGCTCTGCGAACCGAGCGGCCTTATTCTTACTGAAATTTCTATCCAAAGTTTACTAAACTTCAGCCTATTTAAATCACAACTTAATGTGACTTGGTGGAGCCAGGCGGGATCGAACCGCCGACCTCCTGCATGCCATGCAGGCGCTCTCCCAGCTGAGCTATGGCCCCATCATGGTACCAGTCATTTTGTGTGACTGTTCCGTGACAGCGGGGCGCATTCTAGGCATCCCCCCCTGTCATGTCAACGCTTTTTTTATGAATTTTCTCTGTTTGCTATAAAAGTGAGCGCTTTGTCGATTCTCTCGCCAACTTTCTCTTTTGAAAGAAGGTTCAGCGTAACATCCAAAGACGGTGAATTACCGCCCCCGGTAACTGCTACACGTAGCGGCATACCTACCTTGCCCATACCTACTTCTAATTCTTCAGCGGTACTATTAATAGCGGCCTGAATATTTTCAGGGCTCCACTCTTCTATCGACATAAGTTTATCTTTAACAAGCTCTAATGGGCCTCGAGCGACCGGACGAAGGTGTTTTTTCGCCGCGTTCGCGTCAAACTCATCATAGTCTTGATAAAAGTACGTAGAAATCTCTGCCAGCTCTTTAAGAGTCTTTACACGATCTGCTTGAATAGCAATTACAGACTCAAGCGCTGGGCCTGCAGTTAAATCAACATTTAATGCATCAAAATGCCATTTTGCATGTGTTGCCACTTCGCTTGCTGGTAAACTTTTAATGTAATGTTGGTTCAACCAGATTAATTTTTCGGTATTAAATGCCGACGCAGATTGACCAATTGCATCTAAGCTAAACTTTTCAATCATCTCATCTACTGAGAAAACTTCCTGGTCACCATGTGACCACCCCAACCTAACAAGGTAATTCAATACCGCTTGTGGCAAGAAGCCGTCGTCTCGGTATTGCATTACGCTTACCGCACCATGGCGTTTAGACAACTTTTTTCCATCATCGCCTAAAATCATAGATACGTGAGCATAGTCGGGAATAGGCGCACCTAATGCTTCAAGAATATTAATCTGACGTGGCGTATTGTTAATGTGATCTTCACCACGAACAACATGGGTTATGCCCATATCCCAATCGTCAACAACAACACAGAAGTTATAAGTAGGCGTGCCGTCAGTACGTTGATGATCAGATCATCAAGCTCGGTATTACTTATCTCAATTTTCCCGCGTACATGGTCGTTAATAACCACCTTGCCTTCTAACGGGTTTTTGAAGCGAATAACGAAAGGCTGACCTTCTGAGTGATCTGTTCTATCTCTCCATGTCCCAGGGTAACGCGGTTTTTCTCCACGCTCTTTTTGAGCCTCGCGTATTGCATCAAGCTCTTCCGAACTCATAAAGCACTTATACGCCTTCCCTTCGTCCAATAGCTTTTGAATTAACTCTTTGTATCTGTCAAAGCGCTCAGTTTGATAAATAGGACCAATATCCCACGTTAAACCTAACCACAGCATTCCGTCCAGAATGGCTTGCTTTGCTTCTTCAGTTGAACGCTCAATATCTGTGTCTTCTATACGAAGAACAAATTCACCGCCTTTACTTTTTGCAAGAAGCCAAGAATAAAGCGCAGTTCGTGCGCCACCAACGTGAAGATAGCCTGTTGGGCTGGGTGCAAATCGTGTAACAACCGACATGGTCACTCTCTATAGTTAATGTGTTTCTAAAGTTGAGCGCATTCTACCAGTGTCCGCGCGACTTCAAAAGTAAGTTGAGAATAAGTAGAACAAGAAAACTTATAGAAATGAAAAATGAATGAAAAATGGACAGACACTCACTGCTATTTGTTTGTCGCTAAAAACTCTTGTCGAAGGCGGGCAGAGTATGAGTGTCTGTATTGGACAGTCACTCATATTCCTTATGTTTCTCTCGAGTTGTCTCAAGTTAAATGGTCTGGGAAACAGAAATCATGAAACGGACAGTCACTTCTATTCTCGCTAGAAGGTTTTTCCCTTCTTTTTCTTAAATTCAATTTAAACCGCAGGTTTGCAGTAATGTCTTAGCCGCACGTTGATATTGAACGGACATTCACTTTTAGTCTCATACTGTTATGCGCCGATTAAGTGTCTATCCGTTTTGACTACATTTTGAATTTGGGGTGAAATGAGTGTCTGTCCCTTTCGATTACTTTTGACTAAATATGTGTCTGTCCCTTTTCGATTATAAGTGTCTGTCCTTTTTTAATTTCTTTTTTAATTTGCTTTTTTAATTTGGGGTTAGTAAAACGCTGTTCTTTTCATCAATTTAGTCAAGATACCGTCAGAGTGACTAAAATTCGGGCACACAGTCATTTTTCTTTAATTTTCTTGTTGACACTAACGGAACCGACTCTATAATACCGCCCCACTTGCTTAGGCAAGGTTTTAAAAATATGGACGCTTAGCTCAGTTGGGAGAGCATCGCCCTTACAAGGCGAGGGTCACTGGTTCAAGCCCAGTAGCGTCCACCACTTCTTCACAGTGGTTAAACAGTGAAACCGAAATACGGACGCTTAGCTCAGTTGGGAGAGCATCGCCCTTACAAGGCGAGGGTCACTGGTTCAAGCCCAGTAGCGTCCACCACTTCCTCACAGTGGTTAAACAGTGATATCAAAATGCGGACGCTTAGCTCAGTTGGGAGAGCATCGCCCTTACAAGGCGAGGGTCACTGGTTCAAGCCCAGTAGCGTCCACCATCTCTTTAGAAATATCGACACCTCTGCTATATAATCAATCGAACAGTTATTCTTTTACTTCTGGCTACCGAATGCTAACTGCTTAGCTGATGTATTCACCGCGCGGTTGTAGCCCCTGCGAAGCCCGCAATATACCGACTTAATACTGGGCCAGATCCACCAACCACCTAATTATGCGATAGTCTTCATAAAGAACTATACTTAGAAAGCACACGCCGTGATAAGGTAATTAAACTGCTCTTCTAAAGGCTATAACTCAATGAAACTACACTTAGCGAAAAATACTAAGCTGTTAATTGCTGAAGACCAAGTGCTGGCAAAAAGTCATATGCACTATGCGCTTGAGCAGTTGGGTTTTAAGAACATGGACTATGTGGACAGGCCTTCGCAAGCGTTATCAGCTCTAAAAGAGTACGATTACGACGCCATCATTTGCTCGTATAACCTTCGCTCAGAGCAAGGTGGATATTATTTATTAGAGCAATTAAACGATGCCCACTCGTTACCACTTACCAGCGCATTTATTTTCACCAGCGCAGATACGTCGGCAGAAGTCGTACACGCCATTATTGAATTACAGCCAGACGAATTTATCGCCAAACCTTTTTCAGTCAACGAGTTAGATAGAAGGCTTTCGCGGGTTTTATCCAGAAAGAAAGCACTGAAAAACGTGTATGCATTTATGGACAAAAAGGACTACGAAAAAGCCCTGACTGAAGTTGAGTTCTTTTTGTTACAGCCTGAACATGCTGAACACTTTCCTCTAGCGATGAAAATAAAGGGTGATTTATTTTTGTTAACGCAGAGATACCAAGAAGCGGTCGCTTTTTTTGAATCCATCATTAACGTACAAGATTTCAACTGGGCGAAAATGGGAATTGCAAAAAGCCTTCTTGCGCTCAACGAACTTGATGACGCAGAAAGAGAAATTATTCAACTTGCCACCCGACCTGATTCTGCACTAGAGGCCTTCGACCTTCTCGCTACTCTCCAAATTAAACAAGCTGCTTTTGACGATGCTTTAGAATGCACATCGCTGGCTTGCACTATGTCTCCGCGCAATATTCCTCGCTATCAACAAGCGGTAAGCTTGGCGAGAATAACCCATGATTATGAGACCCAGTTTAACAGCGCAAAGAAAGCGGTACGTTACGCCCAAGGATCAATTCATGACAAGCCCGATATTTACTTAACCGCTGCCCGAGCCGGCGTTGATTTTGCCATGACATCTGAACCAGAACACGTAAATAACATTGTGAAACAAACCAATGAATATCTGCGCCAAATGAAAAAAGCGCATCCAAGAGCTGCGTTAAACGATGAGCTAGCCGTCATCGATGCGAGACTACACTACTTAAAAGATGACACAGCAAGAGCCCAGACGTTACTGTCAGAGTTTCACACCGACCACGCTCAGCTCCGTTCAACTGAAGCATTGCTAGATAGGGCAAAAGCCCTGCATGAAGTGGGAATGAAAAAAGAGTCTATTGCTATTTTAGATGCGATTTCGTCGAGAGAAGAAGAATCCCCAGGTGAAGTGAATTTAATGGCCGCGTATTTAAAGCAGGAAAAGGCAGAAAAAGAAGCCATCTCACTAAGCCCAAAAACATTGAACAATACTGCGGTTGCACAATACAAACGCGGCAATTTAGAGCAATCCTATAGCACTTTTGCGCAAGCATTTCGGGTAATGCCGAAAAACCCATCGATTGCCCTTAACTACCTTCAAGCCATTGTAAGAGCAAGGAAATCGAATACACCTATGCCCGCTGACACCCTATCTGAAATAAAGAAATGTCGAGAAACATTAGAAAGTGCAACCCTGTCAGACGAAAAACAATCTCGCTATGACAATGTAAAAAGTATTTTAAAAGGCGAGTAAAGGCTTCATCAAGATTACGCCACTTCGCCTCTTGTTAGGTATAAACTAGCTTGAATACACAACTACCGTTTCGTGGAACAGTTTATCTTTGTACTCTTGTTCATGACTAAAGGTCATACCGAGCTTTTTCATTATATTGATAGACGCGTTGTTTTGGGGGTTGGCAATGGCAGAAAACTTCTCTATCCCAATATCGTAAAGCGCTTCTTTTACTGCTTTAGCCGCTTCAGTGGCGTAACCTTTTCCCCATGTATGACGCTTAAAACGCCACCCTAACTCCATGTTGTCACTTTCGGGGTGTTGAGTAAAAAAACCAAAAGGACGAACTAGAATCCACCCAATACTTTCTTTTTCGGCTAACGTTTCAACACGCCATAGTCCCCACCCTAAGGCAGGATTAGAATAGGCTTGAAAACGGGGAACGAAAATATCTCGTATTTCTTCTTTTGAAGACTTTTTGCCACCGTTGATATATTTCATGACGAGCTCGTCTTGATCCAGCTCCCATAAGAAATCAGCGTCTTTTTCGGTGACGTAGTGATAGGAAAGACGCGCACTGTCCATGATATGCATAAACTTCCTTTATAGTTATTATTTTAATTATACTAACACCGCTGAATATAGCTTATTTTTACAACAAACCAAACAAATTCCCCATTTTTTTGTTCGTCTTCATTGCCCACTATCGAACAGCGCACTTGGCCTAACCACCTAGCATTGCAAGGTGCTTAGTGGCACCGGTTTTCCCTTCGTGCAAGTAATGTGTTTCGTGTTTTTGCCCCAGTACATTCTGCAGAAAAGTAACAACGTCATCTACATTGCCCTTTGCCAGCAACTGTCGCATATCTATGCCGTTTTCGCTAAACAGGCACAGGTGTAATTTGCCCGGCGCTGAAACGCGAAGGCGATTACACGTTTTACAGAAATCCTTGCTGTAAGGCATGATCAAACCAATTTTACCGGCGTAGTCAGGGTGATAAAACTCCTGCGCCGGGCCTGCATCTTTTCTACGCAACAACGGCTGCCACCCCATTTCTAGCAAGGTACTTTTTAGTGGAGACCCACTTTGGTGCTGTTGATTGAAAAATTGATTTAAATCACCGGTTTCCATTAACTCGATAAAGCGAAGGGTTACAGGCATATCTTTAAGCCAAGCGAGAAACCGATGTAGACGACTGTCAGAAAAGTCGTTTAGCAATACAGAATTCACCTTTACATCAAGACCTGCATCAATGGCTGAATCTAAACCGCGAAGTACAGCTTTAAGTTTATCTTGCCCAGTTATTGCAGCGAACTGGCGTGGATCTAAACTATCAATACTGACATTCACCTGGTGGAGTCCTGCGTCTTTCCATTGATGAGCAAACTTTTCCATTCGTGCGCCATGAGTGGTCATAGCAACACGTTTTATGCCAGGGGTGTTACTTGTTAAGTGCAGAATATCGAGGAAGTCTCTTCGCAGCGTAGGCTCACCGCCGGTTAAACGCACTTTAGACGTGCCTAATTTGGCAAAAGCTTTAAGCAGAGTATCTATTTCATTGAGCGACATAAACTGGTCGCTTGATGGGCCTTCATACCCATCAGGCAAACAATACTGGCACCGAAAGTTGCACGCTTCGGTCACTGACAAACGCAAATAGTGAAACTGTCTACCGAAACTATCTTCTAACAAACTAACTCCTTAACTTTTATGCGCGCAGCTTTTACCTTGTGCACGTCGTTGCCATCGCTTGAAGGCCAATAAATTATGCGGTTCTAACAAGGTAACTAAATTAAACTACCTGTTAGTGTACGCGCCGTAAAACGAAAATTAAACACATTCATCGCTATAAATAAGACCATTTTAATCTCTAGCCTATTTCTAAACGTACACTAAAGACGAGAAATCAAGCTACTATAACTAACTGCACTATATTTAAGGGCTCGATAATTAAGTACCCTAAATTATTGCCGTAGGGTCAAACATTCTACACAGCGTTCTAATCCAATACGCTATCTATGTAACGACTACTCATTGAATTACTATGAATCTAACAATAAAGCACACTTTAAAATGAGAAAAAACCGTTTTCCCACTAATCTCGACGAACCTGTTAAATGGCACGTCCTCTCACAACTTTGGCCCTATTTGCTTGAATTTAAACAACGGGTTTTTCTAGCGCTCTTGTGCTTGGTTGCAGCTAAGCTAGCCAGTATCGGCCTGCCCTATGTACTTAAATACACGGTGGATAGTTTAAATGGCGACGTTACCACATTGGCCCTTGCCGTCCCCGTTAGCCTTATCGTTGCCTACGGCACCTTACGGTTACTCAACGTTTTATTAGGCGAAGTACGCGACACCCTATTTGGCCGGGTTACGGAGCGTGCCATGCGCCGGCTTGGCTTGAAAGTATTCAAGCACTTGCATAACCTAGATTTGGGCTTTCACTTAAACCGGCGAACTGGAGGTCTTTCTCGTGATATAGAAAGAGGAACTAATGGGGTTAGCTTCCTTATGCGGTTTATGGTGTTCAATATCGTGCCTACCCTTCTAGAAATTGCACTGGTTGTAGGGCTGCTTCTATTCCAATTCGGTGTGTCATTTGCGCTCATTATCGTATGCAGTGTCATTGCTTACATTGGCTTTTCCATGAAAGCCACCGACTGGCGAACTCGGTTTGTTACTCAAATGAATGAAGCCGACTCAACCACCAACTCACGGGCAGTCGACAGCCTGCTTAACTTTGAAACCGTTAAGTATTTTAACAACGAGCGTTTTGAAGCTAACCGCTACGACACCGACCTCGCTAAATGGGAAAAGGCGCGAAGAAAAAATCGTTTATCGTTGTTTGCGCTTAATGGCGGCCAAGCGGCGATCATAGCAATAGCCATGACGTCTATGATGGCAAACGCCGCCTTTGGCGTAATGGACGGCGAAATGACGATAGGCGATTTCGTGCTAATAAACGCATTTACTATGCAAATATTTATGCCGCTGAATTTCTTAGGGTTTGTGTATCGAGAAATTCGCGGAAGCCTTGCTAATATCGATAAGTTATTTGACCTACTCGCTCAAACACCTGCAATTAGCGACGATGAAAATGCTATCGAGTTAAAGTGCGCCAACCCCGCACTGCGTTTTAACGATGTACATTTTGCTTACACCGAAAACCGCCCAATACTGAAAGGATTGAGTTTTGATGTGCCGCCAGGTGCCAAAGTAGCCGTGGTAGGAGAAAGCGGCGCAGGCAAATCAACGTTGATGAAACTTCTGTTCCGATTTTATGAGACTAATAAAGGTAAGATAACTATCGACGGCAAAGATATCACATCGCTAACCCAACAAAGCCTGCGCGGCCACATAGGTATAGTGCCCCAAGACACGGTGCTGTTTAACACCACCTTGCTTGAAAATATTCGTTATGGGAACCCAGACGCTACCGATGATGATATAAACAGTGTGCTAAAACTCGCCCACCTGCAGGCCTTCGTAGAAAGTTTACCTGAAAAGTTAGACACAACCGTTGGTGAGCGCGGGCTAAAATTATCGGGAGGTGAAAAACAGCGGGTAGCGATTGCTCGCGCATTGCTTAAAGGCGCACCTATTATGATTTTTGATGAAGCCACAAGCTCACTCGATAGTACCTCAGAACAAGCCATCCTTTCTGCGCTGTGTGACGCTGCGAAGGGCCACACAAGCTTAGTCATAGCTCATAGACTATCAACCATTGTGGATGCCGATAAAATATTAGTACTAAAAAACGGTACAATAGTAGAGGAAGGGACACACACTTCCTTACTGGAACGACAAGGTGAATACGCGACGCTATGGCAAACTCAACAGCGCGATAGTGAAGACAAAGTCAATGAAAGAACAACGTAGTAGAGGCCAACAGTAGATGGACCCAGCGCTTATAAAAGCAGCCGTTAACCAAGTTATGCCTTTCGGAAAATATGCAGGCAGACGTTTATTTCACTTACCTGAGCCATACTTGGTGTGGTTTCACAAACAAGGTTTTCCAAACAATAAACTTGGCGAGCAGCTCGCTTTAATGTACGAAATAAAGCTGAACGGATTAGAGTCGGTTGTAGCGCCACTGTTAGATGATGATTAAAAACCATCCTGAAAACGAAAAGCATTAAACACTCTATGTACAAACACCGTTAAATATAAGAAGAGTTATGTTTGCAAGACCAAGAAAACAGCGTCGAAGTGAAGTAAACGAACGTATCAAGAACATTCACAGCGCCATTGCTGACAAGCTGTTGTCACACCCTGAGCTTTTTGACCTGGCTGAACAAACCTTAGAGCAGCGCTATCAAAGTAAAATGATGCGTTACGGCAGCTACCTATTGTGGAAAGGGATTCTTGAAGCTCGCGATGAGCCTGCGGTATTTAAAACGCTATTATTGGCTGACGACGAACGAACCGCCAATTTAAGAAGGGAAACTATCTTCACCGGTATTTTAAGTGAAGAAGAAAGAAGTCACGTAATGAAGAAATAGTTCAGTATATTACTGGTGCTCCGCTATATGTAGGCTTAAACGCCATACAGCTTTGCTATTCTTTAACTAAGCGGCACCGCATTGATGCCGCTTTTTGCCATGTCTTATTTACTGATATTCGTGCTATGCGTTGCGCAAATGATCAGCAACCAAGAATGCCATTTCAAGCACCTGATCGGCATTTAAGCGCGGGTCACATTGTGTTTTGTACGCTTGCGCTAAATCGTCGTCACTGATTTGATATGCGCCACCGGTACATTCTGTAACGTGTTGACCGGTCATTTCAAGGTGAATACCACCGGCATGCGTGCCTTCCGCTTCATGAGCTTGGAAGAACTGTTTTATTTCGCGCAGAATCGAATCGAAGTTACGCGTTTTATAGCCGCTAGAAGCCGAGAAGGTATTACCGTGCATTGGATCAGAGCTCCATACAACATGGCGTCTTTCCGCTTTCACTTTGCGCAATAAGCGCGGCAGGTTGTCTGCCAAGTTATCAGCCCCCATACGCGTGATAAGCGTTAAGCGACCTGGGTCGTTTAATGGGTTTAGCGCATCAATCAAACGAATCAGTTCGTCTTCTTGCATGCTAGGACCCACTTTCACGCCAATAGGGTTATGGATCCCACGGAAAAATTCAACGTGTGCATGGTCTAGTTGACGGGTACGTTCACCAATCCACACCATGTGAGCCGAGCAGTCGTAAGGCTTACCCGTTAGCGTGTCTACACGCGTTAACGCTTGCTCGTAGTTAAGCAGCAAAGCTTCATGCGATGTAAATAGCGATGTTTCATGTAGCGTCGAGCTTGTCTGCGCATTAATGCCAATCACATCCATAAACTCAAGGGTATCTTGAATGCGGTTAGCCATATCTGAATAGCGATCTTTAAGCGGATTGTTTTCTACAAACGCCATGTTCCAGCGATTCACTTCGTGAAGGTCTGCCAAACCGCCCTGCGCAAACGCACGCAGCAAGTTCAAGGTAGATGCGCTGCGGTGGTACGCTTCTAACAAACGCTCGGGGTCTGGACGGCGAGCCGCTTCGGTGAACTCAAAATTATTAATGATATCGCCCCGGTAGCTTGGCAACTTAACACCACCACGGGTTTCAAAATCCGATGAGCGAGGTTTGGCATATTGACCCGCCATACGCGCAACTTTAGTAACCGGACAGCGGCCTGCAAACGTAAGCACAATCGCCATTTGCAGAATTACTTTGAAGGTATCGCGAATTTTTGGTGCGTTAAACTCGTCAAACGACTCGGCGCAATCACCGCCTTGCAAAAGAAACCCTTTACCTAAGCTGACTTCACCAAGCTGACGTCTAAGCTCACGGGCTTCGGCAGCGAATACCAGCGGAGGATATGAACTGAGTGTTTGCTCTACTTCTTTTAAACGTACTTTGTCTTCGTACTCTGGTTGTTGAAGAATAGGTTTATTTCTCCAACTGTCTACTTGCCAATTACTCAACGGTGTTCTCCTGATTAAAATAACGTAGGGCAAACGTTTTACTAAAAAAGGTTTATCTATAATAAAAATAGACTGTAACGCACTGAACTAAAAGTTCTACAGCGCGCTTTATTCTTCAGCCTAATGAAAAAATGGAGCTAAATAAATGCTGACAGCACTTTATCACATTTACTAAAGGGAAATAGGTGCGCAAACTTGAATTTCTAGAAAGTTATCGTGCTTGCTTATAGCAAAATGACATTCAAAGACTTTTTCCAGAATGTTTTGTGTGGCTACCGCTCGGGGCTCACCTGCAGCGAACACCTCACCTTTGCGCATAATCCATAAGCTATCGCTATAATTAGCACTCAATGCGATATCATGGGATGTCATTAATATTGTGTTTCCTTTAACGCACAGTGCTTTTACAAGGCTAGCAAGTGCGTACTGGTGTCGAATATCAAGCCCTTGTAAGGGCTCATCTAGCAGTACTATTCCCTCACCGCGCTCTAGCTGCGGCCAAATTTGTAGTAATGCACGACAAATCTCTACGCGCTGACGCTCGCCCCCAGATAGCCGGGTGAGTATCTTATCGAGAAACCCTGATACCTCTAGCGCTTTCTCTAAAAGCGCAGGAACGAATGGGCGTTGCTGAATAACAGTATAAAAGCTCAAATACTCTTTTACCGTTAAATGAAAGCTGCTTTCACTGTGCTGTGCCAATACCGTGCGCACACTAGAAAGGCTCGCTAGCGTCCAATGGCTCATTGGCTTGTTGTAAAGGGAAACCTCACCAGCATCGGGGTTGATTAAACCTGCCAGTGTAAGTAGAAGCGTAGACTTACCCGCCCCGTTAGGACCTATAATATGAATGCATTCGCCTTTACGGGCTTCAAGCTTCTTGACGAAAAGACGTGCAGCCACATTTACATTGGTAACACTTAACACGTGTTCACATCGTTCTTCGGTGCTATTTTTCAACCCATTTTCTGAAAGGTAACTAAAACCACTAGCATTAGGGCCACTAGCTTCACTAGCGTTATCGTCGTAAGCGCTGACTTGCGCGCTTTTTCGATCATGTTGGCCTTTGGGCAGCAGTTTTTTTGATGGCGTATTTCGTGTTGTCATCCTCTCACCCTTTAATTTGACCTTTTGCCAACGCCCAAATGAGTAAAGGGCCTCCTAGTGACGCGGTTACCATCGACACTGGCAATGTAATCGCCCGTGTCACTTCAGAGCTAAATGCAACCAGCATAAGAAGACTTGCGCCACTTAGTGCACTAAGTGGAAGGAGGTAACGATTATTGTGCCCTATAACTAAGCGCAGAATATGAGGTATTAGTAAGCCAACAAACGCTATCGAACCTGCCATTGAAACAGCACTGCCCACTGCAATAGCGCACGCTATTAGGGCGCGCTCGGTAAGCTTTGCTACATCTACGCCACTGCTTTTCGCCGCAAGCTCACCTGCGTAGAGTTTATTAAGGTCGCCCGCGAAATAAAGCTGTAGCCCAACGGAAACAACAATTAACGGGCCGCCTACGCAGAGTATTAGCCAATTGGTTTGATACAAACTGCCCATCAGCCAAAAGGTCAAATTGCGCAGCGCATTCGCATCGCTAAACATGTAGAGCCAGGCAATAATAGCGCCGCTTAAGGTAGATATAGCGATACCAGCCAGAATAACTGCTGTGGAAGACCCTAGTAGTTTTCTGGCTAACCGATAGATGATAAAGGTAGTGAACAGCGCACCAACAAAACACCCCAAAGGTAAAAGGTAGTGTAGGTAGGATGCTGCCCACGCGGGTGTTAACAACAGCAAAAGTGCCGCGACTAAACTGGCGCCGCTTGTGATACCAATGATGCCTGGATCGGCAAGAGGGTTTCGAAGCACGACTTGTAGCGTGGCGCCACTTACTGAAAGCGCCGCCCCAACTAAGCCCGCAGTTAAGATAAGCGGTATTTGCAGCTGTATGATGATATGACGTTTAAGTTCAACAGTAGTATCAGACAAGCCCGGCACGCCAATAATACCCGCTACACTAATCACGAGGGCAATAAGTACCGTGCTAAGTACTAATGTGACGGCGGTGCGTCTATTCAACGTATTTCCCGCCCGTTAAGATTGCGTTTGTTTTAAATGGGCAATTAACCCATCCGACGCTTCTTCAATAAGATCTAGCACCAATTCAAAGCCCCTTTTCCCGCCGTAATAAGGGTCAGGCACTTCTTGCTCTTCTACATCGGCAAAGTCTAGAAAGAGTTTTATTTTATGGTGATACTGGCTTGGCGACATACCGTGTAAATTGGAAAGATTGCTGTTGTCCATCGCTAAAATATAGTCGAACCGTTCGAAATCGCTTTCGTCCACGCGGCGGCATTTTAAACCTTTAAAGCTGTAGCCCCGCTCAACACCCGCAGCTTGAGAGCGTTTATCTGCTGGCTTACCGATATGATATCCGTGGGTCCCCGCTGAGTCGATGTAAATATTTAAACCCGACTCGGCAGCTTTTTTTCTAAACACCGCTTCAGCTGAGGGTGAACGGCATATATTCCCTAAGCATACGAATAACACCGATGTAGTTTGTTTCATTCAATGTCCTATTTTAACGCAGTGACGGGGCGCGACTAAACTTTATGGTTAGTTTCACGTATGATACGCCGTCAGAAAAATTGTGGAGTTAGTATGACCGCACATGTACTTATGTTAAGTAGTTCTCGTCAAGGTGACGAGGCCTATCTAGAACACGCTAGAGCGCTTATTTTTGCACACTTAGGCGATGTACGCGACCTTCTATTTGTTCCTTATGCCGCTGTAACACAATCTTACGATGAATATTTAGATGCTGTGTCTAAAGCGCTGCCAGAATGCAATGTTACTGGGTTGCACACATTAGAAGACCCTGCCACGGCTGTTAATAATGCGAAGAAAAACGGCCAGGCCATTGTGGTGGGTGGGGGCAATACCTTTCATCTGTTGTCGACGCTTTATGCCAACGCTCTGATAGTGCCGTTAAAGCACGCCATAGCAGACTGCACGCCTTATATTGGTTGGAGCGCAGGCTCTAATATTTGTGGCCAATCAATTAGAACCACCAACGATATGCCGATTATCGAACCACCGAGTTTTGATGCACTGGATATTGTGCCGTTTCAATTAAACCCTCACTACACTGATTATCAACCTCCGGGCCACAACGGTGAAACTCGCGATCAGCGCTTAGCTGAATTTACCACGCTAAACCCAACGACCCCGGTTGTTGCCATTCGCGAAGGGACAGCGTTACGTCTTACCGACAACCAACTTACCTTAGTTGGCGAAAAAGACGGCTTTGTCTTTGTTGGCAAGGAGAAAAAGCCTATTCACGCGGGCGATGACTTAACTAAGCTGCTCAATAGCGCTGAGTAACGTACCGGCTTCAATGCCAGTTTGATAGGGAATTTCCGCCAATAGCGGTTCAGGTAACATGGCTTTAAGTGAACGCAAGTTTTCTTGGTATCGTGTCATGTTGCCTGTGATATCGTTTGCTACCCAGCCTTTAATGATTAAGCCGTCGGCACGAATGGCCTCGGCAGTCAAAAGCGCGTGGTTCAAACACCCTAAACGCATACCTACTACCAGTATCACGTCCATTTTTAGCGCTTTTACTACATCAGAAAGGTAATGCGTTGGCGTGTTATCGCTTCCTATTGTAAGTGGCAATCGCCAGCCTCCTGCGCCTTCCATCAGAAGAATGTCAGGCCGGTATGCTGCCAATGCATTAAGCCCTTCAGCTATCTTTTCATGGGTTAAAGCAACCCCTTCTTCATTAGCTGCGATATGCGGTGCAATAGGCGGTGTTAATGCAATAGGGTTTATTTCATTAATTGGAAGTGTCTGTCCATTAGCGCATGCACTCGCCTGTTGAATATTGAGCGCGTCTTCATTTACCCACTCGCCATTCACCAACTCGCAGCCTGCGGCAATGGGCTTGTACCCTATGGCGGTAAGCGACGCGTTATTTGCAGCGCGTAGTAATTGACAGGTAACGTAGGTTTTTCCCACTTCAGTGTCTGTCCCGGTAACGAAATATTGCTTCATCGTTTTTCCAATCTGAAATGACTAACACGGTAGGTAAGCGGTAACTTACTGCCTACCCCAGTAATATTGCTATAGGCCATGGCCAGCTTCTTAATGTCTCGGCGAGTTAACGGGGGCTGCTTTTGCCCGGTTTCACCCGCGCCTACGCCTTTTACCGAATGCAGTAAAGCCATTATGTCGCTATGACTATCGATATAATCCTTGGTAATTACCCGCTGCAAATCAAGGCCTGACTGCTTGAACCCGTTTAACCAATGGGATGTTGTTGGCATAAAGGTGTCTGCTTGCGAGAGTTGCGCCACTTTACGCGCGGTTCTCAGTTCATTAAACGAGCCAGCCACCATAATGGCAAGCTCAGCAACACCGCCTCTTTTAAGCACTCGCGCGATCTCGTTGGCTACAAGATGTGTATCGCTCACCCACTGAAGCGCCATAGACGAAAACACCGTTGAAAACGCACTATCAACAAACGGTAAATCAACGGCACTCCCCTGAACAAAAATGGGGTCAGAGTACATTTTTCGAGCCTGCGCTAACATGCCTTTGGCGATGTCTACACCGGTTGCCGTTGCACCTTTTTTCACCAACGCTTGTGTATGAATGCCCGTCCCACAGCCTATATCGAGGGCCTCGCCCTGCAAGGCCTTTGGCAAGTTTGCTAACGCTTGCTCGGCAATAACACGCTGAATAGATGCAATGCTGTTGTACTTGACTGCTGCTTTTGAGAAGCGATGTGCAACGTTCTGCTCATTAATTGCGGGAGTAGTACTAGCCTCTTCGGCTTTGAAAGTGCCTTTAGCGTTAACAGAACCCTCAGCTTGAACTGCAACGCCAGCGTCGGAAGTCCTGTCAGCTACAAAAGCGCCTTCATTATTTAAATGTACTCCTGCTGTAGTACTTAATGCTTTACTTTCAGGTGCTTTGAATGGCTCTGCCAACACAGGCGATTTTTCAGCGGGAATTGCTGGCATCATTACATCTCGCTCTTGTTGACGGAATCTGGGTCGCTTACGGCACTCACTGCGCTTTCCTCTGTTCTCTTTGCAGCTAGCCCACTTAACGCCAGACTATTCACTGAAAGTTCAAAGGCATCAAGCAATACATTAATATCTTGGGTCGTGTGATTGGCCGTTAAGGTAATCCGCAGTCTGTCTTGGTTTTTCGGTACGGTAGGCTGCCTGATAGCCGTCGCCCAAATACCCCGTTGTTTTAACCCTTCACTTAGCGCAACTGCGCGTTGTGAGCTGCCTACCATGATTGGCTGAATTGCGCTTTGCGACGAGCCCAAAGCAATTTCACTTGATGAGGCGTTTTTCGCGCCTACTTTAAGTGTCTGTCCAAAACGTTTGTGGAACGATTCTCTGAAGTAGGCAATATTATTATTTAGCGTTTGTCGACGAGCGGTATCGCTGGCAATATGAGTGAGTGAATATAAGGTTGCCACAGCTTGTGCTGGCGGCATTGCAGTGGAATACACATAGTGCTTGGAAAAGTTTACCAGATAATCAATCAAGGTTTGGCTTCCCGCAATAAATGCACCAGCCGTACCCACCGCTTTACCGAATGTTCCCATAACGACAGGAACCTGTTGTTGGCTTAAGTTAAGTGCTTCCACAGTACCAAATCCGTTATCGCCCAATACACCCATACCGTGTGCATCATCTAGCATAAACCACGCGTTATATTTAGCGGCGATTTCAGCCATGTCTTTGCAAGGCGCAACGTCACCGTCCATGCTAAACACACCTTCGCTAGCGATAAGAATATCTTGCTGAGTTGATGAGATATTGGCACCCGCAGCAGAATCAGCCCCTTCGTTCTTACTCTCAATGGGGCCTGGTTTATGGCAAACTGTCGATAGCACACTCTCTAAATGACTAAGATCATTATGCTTAAAACGGCGAAGCTTAGCCCTTTCAGATATACACTGCGCCCCTTCTAAAAACGACGCATGCATTAGCTTATCAGCAACGATATGCCCATTTGTTGCGGCCTTAGGTGAAGGTGAGAGGTGTGGAAAAAGTGCCATACACAAAGCTTGGTTTGCTGCAAATCCAGAGTTGAACAACAACGCCGCTTCCCGCTTCAAACCATCGGCAATATAAGCTTCGAGCGCTAAATGGGCCTGCGTATGCCCCGTAACTAGAGGCGAGGCACCGCTTCCGCCGCCAAACTGCGCCAAACCCTCAACCCAACTTTGCAATACGCCTTCGTGCTGGCGCATGCCCAAGTAGTCGTTGCTGGAAAAATTCAGGTAGTGCTCATTGTTAATACAAATGATGCTGTCTTTTTCGTATTGCTGGCAATGGCGCTGGCGCAGCAAGCCTTGTTGGGCCCGCGCGCTCAGTGAATCTTCTAACCAATTAAAGGCCATTAAGCCTCCGTAGCGTGTTGTTGCTTTGCCGCTACCTTAGGCTTGGTTGCATCAATAAACAAGTCGTTACTGCCTTCGGCCTGCTCTTGCTGTTGAGCAATTTCTTCCTCAAGCACTTGCTGGTGCGCTTCATCAGAATAATCGCGGGTGCGCTCTGTGTTGATACCAAGTTTTTTAAACAGCATTACATCTTCATGAGTGTCGGGGTTAGAGGTGGTTAACAGCTTACAACCATAGAAAATCGAGTTTGCCCCCGCCATAAAACACATTGCCTGCATTTGCTCATTCATCGCCTCGCGCCCTGCTGATAATCGAACATGGGACTTAGGCATCATTATGCGGGCAACCGCAATCGTGCGAATAAACTCAAAATAATCGAGATCTTCAACGCTGTCTAACGGTGTCCCTTTTACCTTCACCAGCATATTAATGGGTACGCTTTGTGGCTGCTCGGGAAGGTTTGCTAGCTGTACTAACATACTGGCGCGATCACTGACCGTTTCCCCCATACCCACAATGCCCCCTGAACATACATTCATGCCAGCGGCGCGCACGTTTTCTAAGGTATTTAAGCGGTCTTCATAGGTGCGGGTTGTGATAATGTCGCCATAGTATTCAGGCGAGGTATCAAGGTTATGATTATAATAATCAAGCCCTGCCTGCTTTAGTGCCACGGCTTGATCTCGGGTTAACATACCTAGCGTCATACAGGTTTCTAGGCCTAAGCTTTTCACCTCTTCCACCATTTTTAAAATATAAGGCATGTCTCTATCGCGAGGGTTTCGCCACGCCGCGCCCATGCAAAAGCGGGTTGAGCCAACTTGCTTTGCTTCTTTTGCGCGCTGAATAACTTTTTCAATTTCCAGCAAGCGCTCTTTTTCAAGGCCCGTATCGTAACGCGCACTTTGCGGGCAATATTTACAGTCTTCTGGGCATGCGCCTGTCTTAATCGATAAAAGCGTACTTACCTGAACTTCATTCGGGTTAAAATGTTGTCTATGTACTACTTGGGCATTAAACAGCAAGTCATTAAATGGCATAGCAAACAAAGCCTCTACTTCGGCTTTGGTCCAATCGTTTCGAATAGTTATCGTTTGCGCTGTAGGCGCATAAGCCAGTGTCATTGACTGTCCTTTACTAATGATTATTGCTGGCTTAGTCTATGCCCCAATATCGAGTTGTCAACTCTGACCAATTGCAAACCTTTACCAATGGTTATTTTGTGAACAATATAGAATTTGATAAACAACACATTTGGCACCCTTACACCAGTGCAGTTAACCCCCTTCCCTGCTATGAAGTAGTTGGTGCAGAAGGCGTTGAACTTACTTTAGCGAGCTCTGAAGTACTGATTGACGGCATGTCTAGCTGGTGGGCGGCTATTCACGGTTACAATCACCCCGTATTAAACGACGCGGCGCATAAACAAATAGAGGCGTTTTCTCACGTTATGTTCGGCGGCATTACCCACCAGCCGGCGGTAGATCTCTGTAAAACCTTACTCAACATGGTGCCAGCTGGCCTAGAGCGCGTGTTCTTAGCCGACTCGGGCTCAGTGTCGGTAGAAGTTGCCATTAAAATGGCTATTCAGTATTGGGCATGCCAAGGGCGACCTGAAAAATCGCGCATTGTATCGCCGCGCAATGGCTATCACGGCGATACCTTTGCCGCCATGAGCGTTTGCGACCCCGTGAATGGCATGCACAGCTTGTTTGAAGGCGTGCTGAATAAACAAATATTTGCGCCTGCCCCACAAACGCGTTTCGAGCAAACCTTTAGCGAAGATGACATTTTGCCTTTAGAGGATATTTTTGAAAAGCATCATCACACCATGGCAGCCTTGATACTAGAACCTGTTGTGCAAGGTGCAGGCGGCATGCGTATTTACCACCCTGAGTATTTAAAGCGCTGTAGGCAGCTTTGCGATACGTATGATGTACTGTTAATTTGTGATGAAATTGCTACCGGCTTCGGCCGTACCGGCAAGCTATTCGCTTGTGAGCATGCCGGTATCTCGCCGGATATTTTGTGTTTAGGTAAAGCGATTACCGGCGGGTATATGACGTTAGCCGCGACATTGTGCACAGAAGATGTTGCGTTAGGCGTTTGCCAAGGCGAGCCCGGCGTATTTATGCACGGCCCTACGTATATGGGTAACCCACTAGCCTGTGCAGTAGCCAATGCTAGTCTTTCACTTATTAATGAAAACCATTGGCAGCAACAAATTCCCGCTATTGAGAAACAATTACAAAGCGAGTTGGAAAAATGTGCAGACTTGCCGCGAGTTGCTGATGTAAGAGTATTGGGTGCCATTGGCGTTGTTGAAACGGTAAATCCCGTTAACGTTGCCGAAATTCAACGTCACTTCGTGAAGCAGGGTGTTTGGATAAGGCCGTTTGGTAAATTGGTATACATTATGCCTCCCTACGTTATATCCGCGGAGCAGTTAAGCAAGTTAACGCATGCTATCTACACTGCCTTGAAATAGTGAAACAGTTTGCTAGGCTAGGCACGTGCTTATCGTGGCTAAGAGGCGGCTCTAGTAGCACTTGTTTTTATATTAGGCGAAACGAGTGGGTTAATTTAAATAACATAGCGAGTTTTTAATGGTAGTACGTGTTCTTGATAAGGTAGTTTTTGCAGTTTTATTTATTATTACGCTGCAAGTGCCCATATTAGCAGACCACTACCGCCAGTACTTAAACGGTTATTACGACGCATTGAGAGACGAAGTTGCAAGCTCTTCTGAGCTTGCAAAGCAGCATGGCTTCTCTTCAGTAGAAGCAATGCTTGATAGCCTTCAGAAAAACAGCGAACCCGTAGTGCGTGAAAACGCCTCAATGAAAGCCTCGCGCTTTGCGCAAATCACCACCCTTGAACAGGGCATGAGAAAGTTAGAGCACGGTCACTACTTTGAACAGCTTGTGTTTATGGCCTCGCCTTCTCAGTATGGCACTCTTAACCGCGTTTTAGATAACTTTAGACCCTCGGTACCGTTAACCCCTTCATCTATTGTGTTTAGCTTGGTCACTGCTATTTTCTTAAATTTATTGATTTGGACACCGCACTTTTGCTATTGCCAAGTTAAGAAAGTTAAAAACAAGCCAAAACGTTACGCCTATAAATAAGCCTATAACACTTACTCTAGATACGTTTAACTATCTCCCCCCAAGCGCTTAAAAACCTGCGTTCTAGTATCACTTTTTTACCTACTGGCTTGATATCGCACCTTTACTTTATATAAGCCAATGAGTGAGCGTTGCTACAACTCTGCGCTTGCGGCCTTCCCTCTTTTTTAACGTCCAATTTCAACGTCACAGCTAACTTCTTATACCCTACGAATAAGCGAAATACCTAAGAGTTGGCACTGTTGCTGCAATACTAAACACAAGAGAAAGATATGTAAGTGGTTAAGTTTAATTTCTTATATAGCGAATTGCTAATTACTTAAACTATAACAGACACTTACAGAAAAACTGTTATTTAGGAGAAGTTATCATGCCAACAGATGCTCAATTATTAATCGGGAAAGTGTTGCAAATAAAAGACAAAATTACCGCAAAACGCCACTGTATACCGAGTGATCTTAAAGCTGAATGGAATGAACTAAACGCACAGACAGCCTGTTTTGAAAGCGAGGCACTGTATCAAAGCGCAATTAAAGGAAAGGAAATGAATAAGCGCATTGATTATTCAGGCTCTGTAAAAGAATTGTCGCAGCTGGTCACTAAGCTAAAGACGCTTAACAAAAAAGTCAATGTCACACAAATTCAACACTAAGGCTAGCTAGTGACAACCACCTAGCAGCCTTACTGGAAACAAATTATTTTTTATTATTAAGGAGTACTAATGTTCTTACTTTACGCGTGCCATAGCTGGAAAGCCTTAGAAAATCTTCGCGAGCAACCGGAATGTGCTGATACTCAATTGGCTGGCCCTCACTTGTATCAGGGTCGTGCAGATAATAGCAGTGCCCATCACAACTCGTGATCGCGACCCAGTGAGGGACCTTCTTTTTATCAAATGCATAGGTACTGATTAAACACAACACTGCGCCGCCAGCTTGCAGTGCTTGGTCAACAATATTTGTATGCCAGTCTGATATCTCAACAGGGATACCCTTTTCCTGCGCTTGCGTTAGGAATTGAGACTCCACTTTTTCGACAATGGCTTTTTTATTTGTATCGCGAACACCGTCAACGAATAACGGTATATTTTGATTAATGATTACTTGAGCAGTGAACCCCTCGCTAACAGCGGCTAACGCCAAACCAATGGGGTGGCAACCGCCATGACCTGCCATCATAAAAATGGTAGTCGCAGTGCGCCACAGCGACAGTTCTTTCTCCTGCGTCATGTTGAAGCGATTATCTAACGCACACATTGCCATCATTAGCGCCGACGGGCCGCAAGTAAAATCAGTGGTTTGCTGATACCAAGGGTAAATATCCGTTTGTGTTGATTTACTCGACGCCAATAGTTTTTGCATACGTATCGCATCGCTGTGATCTTGGTAGTAATCGGTATACATGCCGAACTGGCTAAACCCTAATTTGTTATAAAGAGCAATAGCGCCAGTATTACTCACTGCCACTTCCAGACGCATAAATCGCTTTCCCCGCTGTAGCGCCCGCTCCCCCAAGCCATTTATTAACTTTTCAGCAATGCCCAATCCTCTTGCTTGTGGAAGCACTGCTATAGAGTACAAACGCGTAAGCTGTGTTCCTCTGCGTAGCAGCAATAACCCGTACCCTAAGATGCTGGAAATAGGCAAACTGCTTCCCCGTTCACCTTCGTTTCGCTTATTATTGGCCTTTTCTTCAGTTGACCGCTGCGCCACGATAAGCTCAGCATGCGGTGCATTAATATAAAATTTAAAGCGACTTTTGCTTAACCTATCGGTCGTGAAGCACGTTTTCTCAATATATTGTAAGCAGTCGATATCCTGTACCGTGGCTATTCGCAGCGTTATGTCGGCCTGCAAATCAAGCAAGTTTGTATTTTCGTGCCCCGCTATAAGCTCATGAACTGATTGTGTTACCAACATCCCACCCTCACGACTAAACGCATTGTCCTTTTTCGTCTCATTCACCCGCTCAGCCGGTGTACTCATCGCCCTCTTTGCTCCAACCTTTTTGCAAATTCCTGCATAATAAGTTCATACAGCGCTTTGCCTAAATATTTATCTTCAACGCCTGCGTCAATGCTGGGGTTATCATTCACTTCAATAACGTAAACGGCATTACCTACCTGTTTTATGTCTACGCCATACAAGCCGTCACCTACTGCTTTCGCTGCTTTTATCGCGGCTTGCAATACAGGTTTAGGCACTTCGAAAGTAGGCATAGTGGTAAAACCGCCAGAAGAAAATCTATCCCCGTGGTGGTTATAAATTTGCCAATGATTGCGTACCATAAAATACTGGCAGGCATAAATAGGCTTTCCACCCAACACGCCTATTCGCCAATCAAACTCTGTAAAAATGTATTCCTGAACCAAAACCAATGCAGACCCAGCCAACATTTGCTTAAGCCGTGTTTTTAACGCGTCTTTAGTTTCTGCCTTATGAACGCCTCGTGAAAACGAGCTTTCCGGTAGCTTTAATACCAAAGGCAAACCAAAGTCAGCAATGAGCTCGTCACATACGTCATCGTTGGCGCTTGCTACAAAGGTTGCTTTTGGTGCCGGTACCTTTTGGTACGCAAAGGCATCTTGTAAATATACTTTGTTACAGCAGCGCAAAATAGATTGCGTGTCATCCATTACTACAATGCCTTCGCGTTCAGCGGCCCGCGCTAGACGATATGTGTGATGATCAATCGCTGTCGTTTCGCGGATAAAAAGTGCATCGTAGTGGCCTAACTCTTCTTGCGATAACCGACTTACCACATCAGCGCGAAACCCTGCTTTTTCAGCGGCTTTTACGAAGTTTTTTATGGCACGTTCATCACTAGGAGGTGTGGTTTCTTCAGGGTTGACAAGAATGGCCATGTCCCAACGGGTTCGTTTACTTGTTTTACCCGTTCTCCACTGAATTTGGGTGTGCGCTTTTAATTGTGTAATGAAGCGGGTCTGTTGCGTTATGCTTAAGTCTTTAAACGCTTTAGCTTGGACGCTTGCAAAACCTTCAATTTGCACTTTACCCGTCGCTTTAGGCGATACTTTGATATCAGTAACCGTCGGAGTTAAAACCAAAGCTGGGTACGGATACTTTTCAAACGCTTGACGAGATAAACGTTTAAAACGCTGATCCTCCACTTCACCAAATAGTACAAATAAGGGGTCGTGGCTAATTTCAGCCGCATCTTGCTGCACCGACAGTGAAAAAACGATCCTATCAATGCTGTTCTCTTCGGCCATGCGCAAATCGTTAATGGTATTTACCGACGGCAGCACAGAGTGATTACGTGCCTGTGCTAAAAGTGAGCAGTAGTAGCCCTCGCTTAGATAGCGAGTGGTGTCGCAAATATTGATGACACGGATTTTCGGTTCGTTTAGCTTTGGAAACTCAGCAAGGTAATCTTGGAAAGTCAGCACGGTTAAAGCGGTGTTACCAAAAGACGTAACATCATCGGTAACAATCAATGTATTGTGCATTTATATCGCTTCTAAATAGAGTGGGGTTAGTTACAATTAGATGTGTGTTTGTTCAATTAACATACACCGTTTACGTGGCGCTGAGTTTACGCTTAACTTCTGTTTTGCATAGCATATTCAGCACGGCTTTTTTTCGTCGTTAAGACAACAAAAATTGATGTACAATTAAATCTATTGATAAGGCTTTTGTTTATTAATTTTGCCTATACATAAAGGTAGGCAAGAAGACACAAATGGTTTGAGGAGTACGTATGTTATTAGCCAGCCTGGCTATTTTGATCGGATTACCGGTTCTACTTTGGAGTGCAGGAAAATTTGTAGGTGGTGCCGCATCTGTTGCTAACCATTTCGGCGTTTCTCCCCTTTTAATCGGTATGCTCATTATTGGTTTTGGTACGTCTGCCCCTGAAATCATTGTTTCAATTTTTGCTGCCATTCAAGGTAATTCACGTATTGCCTTAGTAATGCCTATGGTTCGAATATTGCCAATATTCTCCTAATACTCGGCTTAACTGCCGTTATAAGTCCTATTGCGGTGAAATCAGAGATTATTAAAAAAGAACTGCCCGTATTGTTAGGCATTACGTTTTTCGCCGTATGGCAAGTGTGGGATTTACAGGTTTCTAAAGATGATGCATTTTCTCTTTTAGGCCTGTTCGTTTTGTTGCTGTCGTGGAGCATTTACCACGGCATGAAGGGTGGTAAAGATGCGCTCGCCGACGAGTACGATGAAGAAATTAACAGCAATGAAGGTACGGTCAAGACACACGTAATGTGGTTAATAGCAGGCTTACTTTTGCTTGTGGCCAGTTCTCGTATGCTGGTATGGGGTGCAGTTGAAGTCGCCACCTTTTTCGGCGTAAGTGACACCATTATCGGGCTTACCGTTATTGCTATCGGTACCTCGCTACCAGAACTAGCGTCTTCCCTCATGGCAGTTAAAAAAGGCGAACACGATTTAGCCATCGGTAATGTTATTGGCTCTAATATGTTTAATACTCTTACCGTTGTAGGTATTGCAGGTACTATTCAGCCTATGACAGTGGGCGCGGAATTTCTTTATCGCGACGCTATGGTGATGTTTGCATCAACGGTGGCGCTGTTTATTTTCTGTATCGGAATTAAACGTCAAGGCCGCTTGAATCGCTTTGAAGGGGGCGCATTTGTGCTCGCTTATGTTGCCTATACCTACTGGCTAGTGCAGGCCGCGTTCATTTAGGCGTATTCGTTTTATCAAAGACACGTGTTAGCCCAGTATTTAAGAAATGCCTGTCGAGGCTTGCCTTACCCGCCAAGCCTCGATTATCAAACTCACACACCACGCATGCTTTACACAGTTTGAAGCTATAGCCCTAATGTTGTGGCCAAAGTAATTAAACTTATCGCGGCAATGGCAAACAAGATAATGAGATTAGCGCCAAAGCTATCAGTGCGTCGGCGGTTTCTTCTTGCGCGCATGACAATACTGATTAAGCTAACTATTAAGCATACCTGCAACATAATGGTCATGGCCGACAAATGGCTTTGAGACCAAGATGCATCCCCCTCAATTCCCCAGTACTGCTGAACGCCACTAATAAAGTCTGGCCTCGCGTAATGAAACAGTATTAGCACCACAACCATGCCAACCCAACCAAAGATATTAAGGCCCAGCATGACCTTGTAGAAAGGCGTTTTAGAACGCGGCGTTGAACGACGCTCTGCTAGTTGCTCGTAAGTCATAGCGCGCCTCTCGGTATTGCTACTGTCAGAGGAAGGCGAAGCGCGTTGCGCAGTGCTCTGAGTTTGCTGCTGGCTGTCCACTGACGTGCCCAAATCATTTTTATTTCCCATTTGTCACTCTGTTCTCTGGCATCCCGCATAAGGTTGGGTATACTAGCGTGCTATTGGATTGTATTTTATTGTTTATTATTACATCGCCATAGCAGGTAGCGATCGGTAAATCCTTTCATTCACATAGCTGGCGACATGTAATTCGCTTGAAGCGTTTTTTATAAACTTCAACAAGCGGCTTACCGATTGTAAATACTTATCGGCATAACAATCCAAAACATTGACCATAAAGCAAATTCAAGTGCACATTTTCAATCATAGTTTAATGCACTGTGTGGTTGAACTCGATGTTAAACGAGCGACAACATAAGATCAGTAAGACGGAGAAATTAACATGACGCATGCGCCCGTAGTTGACGTACTTAAAGGTAAGTACGCCGTAGGCGAATCGGTAACCGTAAAGGGTTGGGTAAGAACACGCCGCGACTCTAAAGCGGGGTTATCATTTATTGCACTACACGATGGTAGTTGCTTCGATCCTGTACAAGTTATTGCACTAAATTCTCTGTCAAATTATGCCGATATCCAGCGCCTTACTGCAGGTTGTTCATTATCGGTAACCGGTACAGTAAAAGAATCGCAAGGCCAAGGGCAAGCACTAGAAATTGATGCTACCGAGGTAGAAATTGTAGGTTTGGTTGAAAATCCTGATACCTACCCAATGGCGGCAAAGCGCCACAGCATAGAATATCTACGTGAATACGCACATTTGCGCCCTCGCACTAATGTTATCGGTGCGGTTACACGAGTGCGTAACTGTTTATCACAGGCCATTCACCGCTTTTTCCATGAAAAAGGCTACTACTGGATCTCTACCCCAATTTTAACGGCTAGCGATACAGAAGGCGCAGGTGAAATGTTCCGCGTATCAACACTTGATATGATGAACCTTCCGCTAGACGACAAAGGCAACGTTGATTACTCAGAAGATTTCTTCGGTAAAGAAACCTACCTAACGGTATCGGGTCAGCTTAATGTTGAAACATACTGTACGGCTATGTCTAAGGTTTATACCTTTGGGCCAACGTTTCGCGCTGAAAACTCAAATACGTCTCGCCACCTTGCAGAATTCTGGATGATCGAACCTGAAGTGGCTTTTGCTGAACTTAAAGACGTAGCGCAGCTTGCTGAAGACATGTTGAAGTATGTGTGTAAAGCGGTGCTAGAAGAGTTACCTGATGATATGGCATTCTTCGCCCAGCGCATCAAGAAAGATGCGGTTGAACGTTTAGAAAAGCTCGTTAGCTCTGACTTTGTTCGCATGGATTACACTGACGCTATTGAAATTCTTCAAAATTGCGGCAAAAAGTTCGAGTTCCCTGTTGAATGGGGTATTGATTTATCTTCTGAACATGAGCGTTACCTTGCCGAAGAGCATGTTGGCGCACCAATCATCATGCAGAACTATCCAAAAGATATTAAAGCCTTCTACATGCGCATTAACGACGACGGCAAAACCGTTGCAGCAATGGACGTGCTAGCGCCAGGTATCGGCGAAATTATCGGTGGTTCACAGCGTGAAGAACGTTTAGATGTATTCGACGCTCGTCTTGATGAAATGGGACTATCGAAAGAAGACTACGCATGGTATCGCGACCTACGCCGCTACGGCACTGTGCCTCACTCAGGTTTCGGTCTAGGTTTCGAACGTCTTGTTGCATACGTAACCGGCATGCAAAACGTACGTGACGTGATCCCATTCCCACGTACACCAGGTAACGCTAGCTTCTAAGCAGTGTTGCTGTACTAATGAAATGAAAGCTCGCTACAGTCTACTGTCGCGAGCTTTTTTATTTCTCTATCGCTTATGTGCTTTAATTCAGAAACTCATACGGTATATAACCAAAGTAAGTTAGCAAAGATGATGTTTGCATACGAGCTTCAAGACAAAGTAAAAGCACATAACAAGCAAGTAAAGGTGTTTGTGTGTTACCCCGGAGCGTCTAACACCACCCTTAAACGAGAAAGTGCTAGCTTCTTAACCCGTATATCGTGGACCTTTATGGTGAAAATTGGCTTAGCCCAGTCTGCTGAACAAGGCGCATACCCCGAAGTCATTTGTGCGACGGGAGAAAACCTTAAGCAGCTTGCCTACTATGGACCAACAGGACTGATGAACTTCGGCGGCCCAGTAGGAGAATGCAGATTAGAGGATTTCGCCGTAGACAAAAAAGTACTGACAAAGCTTTGGGCCGTGTCAGAAGAAGCAAAAGAATTTTCATGGCAGCTTTAAATACAACGGCGGCAGGCATAAAAGCGTATTGGGTGGTGCACCTTAAATTATCAATATCCATTTGGAACTACGGAAGACGTATTGCTTAAACCAAACGCAGCGGAGCGGCACGGCTCAACCGAGTAAACAAAGCCCTCATCGTTATCTGATGTTTTTTCAATTTGCAAAATTTCATAGTCATTTAACTCAATCACACGCGTCCCCGCAGGGTGCGTGCAACGTGAACGTGAGTCTGCTTCATACTCATAGATAAAGCTGGCTAACGCCTGGCGTTGTGTGGCTTTGTAGCTGATACTTTTTTGCTTTGCGTTGGTTAAAATCGTTGTTAAATCTTTTTCTAACTCAGAAACCTCTTCCGTTTCCTTATTAGGTTGTTGTGCTTCGCCTTCATTAAGGTTAACTGTTTCGGCTTCTTCTATAGTTATTAACGCGTTGGCGCTGTCACTGCTAAATTCAGAAAGTAGCCCCACCTGCCCTGCCAATACGCCAAGTTGCAGCGACACGCCCAGTGTCCATACAAAGCGCGCTACGGCGGTGGATAATACATATCGGTAGTCCTGTTGATGCCACAGCCGCTGCACGCCGAAGGGCTTTAGCAGCAATAAGAAAAACAAGTAAGCAAAAATTAACAGCATCCCGCCAACGAGCGCCATCAACGTGGTAACAAAGAACCAACTGGGCACCATGAGTATAAGCGCGAAATTGTGGCTATAGGGTAAGGCGCTTGCAGAAACACCGGTGATACTATTTACTAAGCCGCTAGCAGAGGCAAGCGCAAAGTTCGCGATAATTGCATAGATGAACAAGATCACCGCTTTACCGGGTAAACTGTTCCATAGCGTCATAAACTTTGGCCAGACTTCGCTGATAATGCCTGCAAGGGCAAAACCAAACATAATCGCTTCAAACAGGCTACTTTCGATAGTCAAAAATAGTTGTAACACAAGCATGCTGGTTGCCAAAAAATAGCAACGCTGGGCGAACGTGATGCTCAGCCAAAAGCGCAAAAAACCAATACGTCTTTTCTGAAGTAAGCGCCTTGCGGGTTTCTTTATCTTTTCATACACACTGCGAATCTCGTTAGTTACTTGCATCATTTCATCGTCAATAATTATTGTTATATTTCTAAATACGACTGGCTTTACTTCCCGACGTGCTCGCAATGCGCTATTCTGTTGATTCTAAAAAATCAACAGGTTATATCTATTGGCTGCTTTTTAGCAAACTAAAAGTAGCGCGCAAAACCTTATGGCTGAATCTAATACGTTATCTATAGTTTGTGAGCAATGCCATACCAAGGTGAACATACCTGCCCTAGCGCACAGGCAACGGGCTGTTTGCCCTGTATGTAACCATACGCTCATATCTCACCGCGACGGCGCCAGTGAAAAGCTATTGGCATTGTCATTCAGCGCATTAATTTTTTTACTTCTTTCACTGCCTTTTAATTTCCTTACCTTTAAAGCAAGTGGGCAAAAACATAGTATCGACTTACCTACTGGCATCACAGTACTGATTGAACACGACTACCTATCGCTTGCGATAATAACTAGCCTAGCTACGCTTTTATTGCCCGGCATGGTATTGGCTGGTTTAGTGCTTTTATGTTTAGCTCAATTGCAAGGACGCCGGCCTTTTTACCTTCCTAGATTGTTTACACTGGTAAAAGCGCTTCTACCATGGAGCATGGCCGAAATCTTTCTGGTAGGCACATTAGTTAGTCTCATCAAAATCACAGAGTTAGCCGATGTTTCTATTGGTCTGTCTTTTTATGCCTTTATTGGCTTTTCTGCATTCACCGCTTTGTGTATATCCCAATTTGACCCCACGCGCTATGCAATGTGGTTAAGCCAAGGTGCGCCACCACAACCTAAACCCTTAAGCGAAGTACAGGCAAAAGTGAGCATACAGCGTACGTGGGCACTGCTTATCACGGCCTGTATCTTATATATCCCTGCTAACCTACTTCCCATAATGTATACTGAATTTTTTGGTCGAGAAACACCGAATACGATTATCGGTGGTGTTATCTCGCTGTGGGAGTCCGGCTCATACCCAGTGGCAATTATTATTCTCGTGGCTAGTGTTATTGTACCGGTGGCAAAAATCATAATTCTCGCTTGGCTTAACTTTTCTGTTCAAAGAGAAAAAACCACATCCAAGCAATTGCGTATACGTTACTACCGAATTACAGAGGCAATTGGGCGCTGGTCAATGATTGACGTTTTCGTCGTTGCCGTGCTTGTTTCACTAATTCAGATGGGTAACACCATGTCTATTTATCCAGGCCAAGCGGCACTTGCCTTTTGTGCCGTTGTATTTGTAACAATGATAGCCGCGATGACATTTGATTCGAGGCTAATTTGGCAGCAGTGGAAGCAATTACCATGACCGCAAATGACCCCAATGTAAACGAAGCGAAGGTCAAACCAACTTCATCTATTTCCCGCATATGGATTACCCCCATCCTTGTTATCGTAATTGGTGGTTGGATGGTGTATTACCAGTGGAAAAATCAAGGCCCCCTTATCACCATTGAACTTCACTCCGCTGCGGGCATAGAAATCAATAAAACGCCGATAAAAGTGCGAGACTTGGATGTGGGGCAAGTTAAAAAAATTACCCTTAAGCCTGATTTAGACGGAGTACTTGTTACCGCCAGAATTGATGCCAGCGCAGCCCATTTGCTTAACGAAAATGCGAAATTTTGGGTCGTCGCTCCGCGAATTAGCTTCTCGGAAGTCTCAGGGCTCAATACGCTGTTATCGGGTAGCTATATTGCGATGTCAGCGAACGATAAGGGAAAGGAGCAACTGCACTTTACCGCCCTTGAGCGCCCGCCTGTAACACCGCCTGGGACACCCGGTCTACACGTTATGCTAAAAAGTGACGACGAGTTTGCCTATAAACCCGGCGACCCCATTATTTATAAAGGCTTTAAGGTAGGCGAATTTGAAGACGCGACCTTCAACATTGAAGAGCGCGTGGTGTATTACGACGCATTTATTGAAGCCCCTTATCACAAGCTCATTACTAACACGACGCGCTTTTGGGATGTCAGTGGCGTCAAACTGCTGCTTGAGTCTAACGGTGTCAGTGTTGAAACAGGCAGCTTAGAAACCTTATTAGCCAATGGCATTACCTTTGGCATTCCCGAAGGCGTTCCGAAAGGCGAGCAAGTGCTCGATAATGCGTTTTTTACTATTTATGGCGACAGCACTTCCGCGTCTGACGCACGATATAAGGTGGCGGCGGAATACTTGCTGCTAATTGACGAAAGTGTTCGCGGCCTTACGGTTGGCGCGCCTGTAGAGTATAGAGGAATTGAAATTGGTAATGTAACGGCAATTAATTCCTTTCCCGCCGTTGAAGGAAATATTCTTGAGCGCGACTACCCTATTCCAGTCCATATTAACATCTACCCGGGTAAAGCGCGACAACCGGATACGGATGAAGGGCTAAGCGCAATAAAACAAACCATAAGAAACTGGCTTCACCGAGATCTTAGGGCCTCGTTACGCATGGGTAATATTCTAACTGGTGGTTTGTATGTTGATTTACAACACGTACCCGACGCCGACGGCAGTGGCAAAATTGAAGTCATTAATGGTTATGAAGTTATTCCAACCGTAAGTAATGAGTTTACCCAGCTAACGCAAAAAGCCGACGCCATTCTAGATAAAATAAACCAGCTACCACTTAAAGAAATGGTAGAGAACGTGCAACTAGCCGTTGATGACATGCGCCTTGCGGCTGAATCGGTAGAAACGGCAAGTGACGATTTTGACGTGCTGATTGGTGACATTGACGCTAAAGCATTAAATAGCAACCTTAATCAGGTATTGGTAAGCCTTGATGGTTTACTCAAAAATTACAGCGAAGGTGGCTTTAATCAGTCAGAAATAAAAGAGACCGTAGATGCACTGCAAGAAACCATGCGCAACATGCAGCCGTTACTCTTGAAATTAAATCAGTCGCCTAATAGTTTAATTTTTTCACAGGGCAGCGAGTCAGAAATTCAACCCAAAGCTAAGAATTAAACGCCAGGTACTGCCCGCCAACCTAAATATTACTTGTTTAGGTTGGCGTGAATAATGAATAGCTTTTTTCTACTAATTGAGTATATACGCTATATTTTAGTTTTGAGAAAATCCCACCACGCTGCGAAGTATTATTATTGGAACATCCACGAACAGGGATGAAAGGATCGAATGTTATGATGATGCAGTTTAAGGCTACTTCTTCTTTTACAAAACGTAAAACCATCTACATCAGCACCTTAGCTTTCTTATTTTGTTTTTTATCCGCGTGTAGCAGCGCACCAACGGGGTTAACGTACTACCTTCTTCACGCAACTGGTGATGTGTCGTATATACAGGGGGATGCTAAACAGACTATCGTTTTAGACAAGATAACCCTCCCCGAATATTTGAAGCACAGAGGGTTGGTATACCAAACTAGTGACACTAACCTCCACATATCTACCAGCCACTTATGGGCGGAGCCTGTCGACGAAGGCTTGACCAAGTCGCTAACAGGTGCACTGGCAGTAAAACGTGTTTCGCTTGTTCGCCCCGATCATTACGCCAGCGAAGAGTCTGTTCATATGACGCTGCACATAGACGACTTTGTTAGCACCTATGAAGGTGAAGTTGTATTTTCGGGGCAGTTTGTCATAACGAGCGCATCAGGTGAAAATGCGCCACATTCGTTCGTGTTTACCTCCCCTTTAGCTAACGACGGCTTTTCTTCAAGCGTTAAAGCAATGCGAGATGCTATTGAAAAGCTCGCTGTTGATATATCAAAAGCATCTGTCTCCGCCGGTTAATTATGCTTGGGCCAATAAAGCAATACGTATTAAGTGGTGTAAACCGCCGCTACAAAGATGAAACCAACCGCCGCATTATGGTTGTTAACCTGTTTGCAGCGGTGGGGATGTCTATTACGTTTTTGCTTGGCTCTCGTGCTTTTATTGATGGCGAGTACTTCTTATCGACTATTCTTTTTAGTGCCAGTGTAATATTTGCTCTCTCGCAGCGTTTACAGGTGCGCGTTGCTACTGCAAAGGCGCGCACCTGGTCTATTACGCTATTAATTTTTTGCCTGATGGCTCTCACGCTTCTACTAGTGATAACTGGGGGCAAAGATAATACGGGCCCGCTTTGGATATACCTTGTCCCCCCTGTCACTATGTTTTTTGCCGGTTTTATTCGAGGGTTGCTCGCGCTTGTCGCCTATACTATCGCGTGCACAATCGTGCTATTTGGGTTCAACGAGGCCGATTTTGTGGCCAACTATAGCTATGCGTTTAAAACGCGCCTACTCTATTCATTTGCTACAGTTACGTTCCTGTCAGCGTTTTACGAATACAGCAGACAAAAAAGTTACGACACCGCGCTTTACTTAAGTGAGCAGTTTGAACGCCAAGCCAAACACGACCACCTTACTCAACTTTTAAATCGCCGTGGAGCACAGCAGTGTCTTGAACGCGAATATGCCAGAATGCAACGTAATAAGCGTCATTTTTCTATAGCCATTGCTGATATAGACAGATTTAAGAGTATTAATGACTCCCTCGGACACGAGCAAGGTGATGAGGTATTAAGGCAAATATCTAACATTTTCAAAACCCGCTCGCGGGGTCAAGACGTCTTGGCCCGCTGGGGCGGTGAAGAGTTTATGTTCATCTTTAACGATACGGATGAAGCTGGCGCGGTAAAAGCATTAGAACAAATAAGAGCGACCTTAAATAACGCCCCTCTCAATATCAATGGCAATGAAATCTATATTACAAGCAGCTTTGGTGTATGCGAAGTAACGCCGGACATTGATACATCAAGCGCTATCCGCCTCGCCGACAAAGCGTTATATCACGCGAAAGAGCACGGCCGAAACCTTGTTTGCGCCGCCTCTACACTTCCTTGTCGCTAAATCTTTATTAGTTATCAACACGATTAATTTTAACTCTACAAGAAAATGTAATTTACACAAAATTGACTCACGTTTGGTTACATTTGCGCTGTATTACTGAAACACTTTAGCGCTACACTATAAGCAGTTTTTGATATTAAAGTAGATTTGGCTATGAAATGGATGAAGTTTGCACTACCTATTGGTGTTTTAATAGTAGGCTACGTTGGGATGAAAGGAATCGAAGCCTCAGCCTCTGACTCAGTAATAACCGAAGAAGTTGACACGCGCCCCACAGTAACTATTGAGGCGTTAGCCCCTGAAGATGTTCGGGTGCAGTTAACCTCTTACGGTGAAATCACGCCTTTAGAAACCACTAACCTCGCGGCGCAGGTATCAGGAGAAGTTCAACAGTGGAACCCCAAATTTGTCAGCGGTGGTTTAGTGAGAAGGGGGGAAACACTTTTTGAAATAGAAGCCGATGCTTATGAAGCCGCGCTATTAATGGCCGAGGCAAACCTTGCCAGCGCTGAAGCGCAGCTTATTCAAGAGCAAGCACAGGCCGACGTTGCGGCGCGAGAAGCGAAAACCATGCCCAATGCTCGCGTCACTGACCTATACCTTCGTAAACCTCAAGTAATGAGTGCGAAAGCAGCGCTAAAGTCGGCACAAGCCCAGCTTAAAATAGCGAAACGGGATTTTGAAAACTGCAAAGTTAAAGCCCCTTATGACGCGTTAGTTGTTTCAAGGGGGATTAGTACCGGTGACTATGTTACTCAAGGTACGCCCGTTGCCGTAATTAATAACATTGAGTACGCAGAAGTAACCTTCCCCGTGGCTGGCTTTGACCGCGTCTTTCTTGCTGACAACACCATTGGCAGTGAAATCGCTATTGAAGTTGATGACATTCAAGGTGCTACGGTTAAAGGCACTATTCACAGAGATACAGGGGTTATAGACAACAATACGCGTATGAGCTATTTCGTCGCGCGAATTGAAGACCCTTATGCCATCAACTCATCTAAGCCAATTATAAAGTTTGGTTCTTACAGCACCATTGCGTTTGAAGGTAAAACGTTAAGTGACGTGTACCGCGTACCTCAAGAGCTAATTACCAATCGTCTTTTATGGACACTGGATGACGAAGATAGGTTAACGTCACAAAAAGTTACCGTGGTTCGTGAAGAAAATGGCGACTTTTTAATTCAGGGAGACTTTAACGCGAATAAGGTTGTGATGAGCCTTCCAGAGTACCCGCAAAACGGGATGCCCGTGAAGGTAATTGAGACCACTACCGACCTTGTGACAGCAAGCGCTAACTAAGGAGCTGTCATGAATAACCAAAACAACACGCAAAGCGGCATCATTGCTTGGTTTGCTCGAAATTCTGTAGCGGCGAACCTTCTCATGTTCTTTATCATTATCATGGGTATAGCGAGCTACTTCACTATTCAGCGCCAGATGTTCCCCAACATCGAAATAAACTATATCACTATAGAAGCAACGTACCCGGGCGCCTCGCCACAAGAAATTGAAGAAAGTATTTTCATTAAAGTAGAGGAAGCGGTTAAAGATATTACTGAAATAAAGCGCACAGTCTCTCGTGCATTTAGAGGTGGCGGCGCTGTAACGTTAGAAATCGACACCAAAGCCGAGCTTACTGACGTGCTAGATAAGGTAAAGCTTCGCGTAGACAGCATTGCCACTTTCCCCGCTGGCATGGAGCCAGTAAACGTATCGCAAGTTGAATTTCAACAGCAAGTTATTGAAATGCCCCTAGTGGGCGACTTACCGCTTTCCGAGTTAAAAGTTCTCGCAAAAGAAGTTGAAGATGAACTTTTACAGTTAGGCTCTATTTCCCTTGTTGAGGCTAATACGCCAGATGATGAGATTGCTGTTGAAGTTAAACCCGATACGCTTAGAAAGTACGGGCTAACGATTGGTGATATTACCCAAGCCATTAACAGCTACTCGGCGAATATCTCGGCGGGTCAATTAAGAACAAACTCGGGCATCGTCTCTGTTCGTGTAGAAAACCAATACTACAGCGGTGATGAGTTTAAGCAAATTCCAATTAAAATTGGTGCTGGCGGTGCAAAGGTAACGTTAGGCGATGTAGCCTACATCAATGATGGTTTTGAAGAGGGTGAGCGCTACTTCAAATACAATGGCATGAACGCTATTTACATCGCAGTGAAAGCCACAAAAACGCAAAATACCATTCCCGTAGCAGAGACGGTAAAAGCCTATATTGATCAGAAAAACGAAACCTTGCCTCAGGGTATAAGTTTACAGGTACTGGTCGATATGACCTACTACCTAAATGCGCGCCTAGACATGATGCTGTCAAACCTCATTCAGGGGTCAATTTTGGTGGCACTTATGCTAACTCTGTTTTTGCGATTCAGATTGGCAGTATGGGTAATGGTCGGCCTCCCAGTCTGCTTCCTAGGTGCAATGATGCTAATGCCCGTCTTCGGCGTCAGCATTAACATTCTATCGCTCTTTGCGTTCATTATGGTGCTGGGTATTGTAGTAGACGACGCTATCGTGATTGGCGAAAGTGCTTATACTGAAATTGAAAGCAAAGGCGGTGGTGTGGATAACGTTGTTCGCGGTGCTAAGCGCGTAGCGACTCCTGCTACATTTGGGGTATTAACCACCATTGCTGTATTCGCCCCATTTACGTTAAGCAGCGGGCCAGAAGGTGCTTTTTTCTATAACATCGCAGTGGTAGTTATCTTGTGCTTGGTATTTAGTTTAATTGAGTCGAAGCTTATTCTGCCCGCTCACCTCGCTCACACTAAATTTTCTCCGGTAAAGCAAGACAGCTGGCGTGCTCGCTTTAATAAACGCTTCTTTGCATTTGTAAACGGCCCTTATAAACGCACCGTGACCAAAGCCATTGAGTGGCGCTGGGCAGTGCTGATGATGTTTGTAGCAATGTTTATGCTAAGCCTCGGGCTTATAGGCGCAAACTATGTACGTATGGTGCCAAATCCCAAAGTGCCTCACGACTTCCCCAGCGTAAAAATAGAGATGAATGAAAACGTTTCAGACATGACTACCATCAACGCGCTTAAAATAGTTGAGCAGACCATTTTAGACGTAGAAGAACAAATTATTGATGAGTTTGGCCAAGGTATGATTCGAGACCGCCTTGCGTTTAATGAAGACAGAACCGAAGGGCGTATATTAACGCCGCTAGTTAATGAAGAAGACCGCCCTATTGACACCTTCGAACTAGCGCGTCGCTGGCGCGAAGCCATTCCTGAAATCACCGGCATGAAGTCTTTTACCGTGATTGACGATGTGAACGGCGATGGTGATGATGGTGAGTTTGGCTATCTACTTTTCGGCCCTGATATCGACACCCTTAACGCCGCAGGTCTTAAGTTTATTGAAATGCTTCAGCAGCAAGAAGGCCTGTTCGATGTAAGCTCTACTATCGACCCGCCAAGCAAAGAAGTGCAGATGACATTACTTCCGGTGGCTTACGACTTAGGCCTCACGCTTTCGAATATCGCATCTCAAGTGGGTGCAGGCTTCTACGGTGGCGAAGCACAGCGCGTCATCCGTAATGGCGAAGAAGTGAAAGTAATGGTGCGCTACCCTGAACTTACTCGTGAGCGTTTTGCAGACTTAAAATACTCACTTATCACTACGCCAAGCGGACAAGAAGTTATGCTAGGTGACGTGGTAGCCCTAGAAGAAAAACCCGGCATTAGCTACATTCGCCGCGAAGGTGGCTACCGCAGCGTATACATTTGGGGCAACATTGATGAGGAAAAAGTTGAGCCGAATGAAGTGGTGACTGAAATTCAGGATAAACTTCTGCCTCAGCTTAAAGAGTTATTCCCATCGGTAATGACCGAGTTAGGTGGGGATATTGAAGAGCAGCAAGCCCAGCAAAACGAGCAAATTCTGTTTTTCTTAGCCGCGATGATCATGGTGTATATCCTACTCGCCGTGCCGCTCAAAAGTTATGGGCAGCCGTTAATTATTATGTCGGTGATCCCATTTAGCTTTACGGGAGCAGTGTTTGGCCACTTTGTACTAGGGCTAGACTTATCTATGATGTCGAACTTTGGCCTTATTGCTGCTGCGGGTGTTGTGATAAACGACTCGCTGGTAATGACTGATTTTGTAAATCAGCGCCGCGCTCAAGGGTACAGCATTAAAGAAGCGGTTACCGAAGCAGGTACTGCCCGCTTTAGAGCAATCACTCTCACCTCTATCACTACGTTTGTAGGCGTATTGCCAATAATGTTCGAAACCAGCTTACAGGCAGCATTCGTTGTACCCATGGCCGCGGCATTGGGTTTTGCCGTTCTGTATGCCACGTTGGTTACGCTAATTTTGGTGCCTTGCTTATACCTGATTCTGCTAGATTTACATGTTCCATATACGTTTATTAAAAGCAAAATTGTGCGCAAGAGGAAGTCTGATGGCAGCGACAATACTGTCTCCCCCCCTCCTCAGCCAAGTAGTTTAATTGACTAGCCTTTTTGGCTGATGATATAAACGAGTACTGTTACGTAAAAATGAGCCTTTGAAGGCTCATTTTTTTCATGTATTGAAAGGAAAATACAATGAGCAATTCCATTTCTATAAGACCTGCATCGCCCAACGACATATCGCAAATTCGCCAGTTTATTCTAGAACTCGCTATTTATGAAAAAGCCGAACACGAAGTAGAAGCCTCGGAAGAAGCGCTGCTAAAGACATTATTCGGTGAAGGTGCCACCGCTCACTGCGTTATTTGTGAAAACAATGATGCCCCTATTGGCTTCGCCGTTTATTTCTTTAACTACTCTACATGGCAAGGGCGAAACGGGCTTTATCTTGAAGACTTGTACGTATCGCCTACCTCTCGAGGCCTCGGCGCGGGAAAATTACTGCTTCAGCATTTGGCTAAAATAGCAGTGGAAAACGACTGCGGTCGATTTGAGTGGAGCGTTTTAGATTGGAACAAGCCTGCCATTGATTTCTATGAGTCGCTTGGCGCGAAACCCAAAAGTGAGTGGCTAGGCTATCGCATGGATGGACAGACACTTATTGACTTTGCCAAACAAGGTTAACATTGCCAATACAATAATTAACTTACTGACTTGCTGACTTGCTGACTTGCTGACTTGCTGACTTGCATAGCGTGAAGGACAATCAACAATTGCTGCACGTTTTTTAAGCTCGTTATCGATACTTATTACAATACCCTAAAATGAGAAAGCCATTCGCACACAGGAATGGCTTTCTATAAATATATCAATTGTTGGTGCTTTATTTAGAAAGAACCAATCAACGACAAGCGAGCATTAATTGGCGCACCAACCGTTGCCTGGTGCGTAGATTGCGCATTAGGGAAGTAGAGCGTATCGGTTAAGTTTTCCACGTTTAACTGAAGACGCGTCTTGTCGCTAAGCGTGTAATATGCTGATGCATCAACGCGAGTATAGCTAGGTAGTACAGGTGAGTCTTCGCCTGTTACAACAAAACTTTCGTCTTGATATGTTGCACCAATACCAAAGCCAAATACGTCATTGACTTCATAAGTTGTCCATACCGACATCGTATTTTCAGGAAGCTCTCGAAGCGCAACACCACTGGCATTTTCGCCATCAAGGTTGCTGTAGTTCGCAGTAATATGCCACTTGTCAGTGATATATCCCTGTAGTTGGATTTCAAAACCTGAAATATCTGAATCCACTTCTATAAAGCGTTCGACGTCGTTCGGGTCGTTGTCGAGTGACGTCTGTTCGTTTTCAAAGATAGCCGCGGTAAAGCTCATGCTGTCATTGAAGTCCCACTTGATACCAATTTCTTGGTTAGTGAACGTGTCTGGGTCAAGCGCATCTGCATCGCCATTAATATTTGCATACTGTTCGCCACTGCGCGGCAGGAATGACTCACTGTAGCTCGCATAAATTGAGATATTTTCTTGAGGCTTGTACACAATACCTGCACGTGGAGACACCTGTTCGTCTTTTCTACTCCGCGTCTCAAGTACGTCAGGGTCCGCGTTAAAGACCTCAATATCAAAACTGTCGAAACGCGCACCTACCACAAGATCAAGGTTCTTTGATAACGCAATTTCGTCTTGTACGTAGAATGAGTAAACATCTAGATCTACGCGCGTATCATCGTTTAAATCAGAAAAGTCTGCAGTTACTGTCACGCCATCAACATTTGTACCAGTTAATCCACGGAAACTTAACGGGCGTGAAATGTTAAATGTTTCTCTATCACCGCCAGTAGAGTCAAATACAGTGTTAAAGCGGTCTTGATTCGATTTAGTATTAATCACCTCACCGCCAAAAATAACCGTGTGCTCAATACTACCCGTTGTAAACTCACCGACTAAGTTCGAAGATAAAATTAGGTTCTCGCGTTGGGTATTATCTATGTAGCCATCCAACGTTACTTGGTTAGCATCAGCATTGTAGCCTGCTGCATAAAAGTTTGAGTAAACTTTGTCGTAGTCACCGTAAAACGCGTTAAAGTTACCTTTTAGGTTGTCAGAGAACGTATGTTCAACGTTAGCACGGAACACGTCTGCACCTAAGGTTTGATAATTGTTTTCAGGGTCACCAAATACAATGTCTTCAAACGCTTCAACTGGCTCTCCGTTGGCAGTCGGGACACCCCGGTCAATAAAACGCTCGTGATCGATGTATTCATAAGACAGGTCTACGATGGTGTCGTCGCTCACTTCAAAGCGTGCCGTTGGGTTGAAACCGTAGCGATCGCCATAGAAAAAGTCGCGATGGTTATCTAGACTCTCGTACATGGCGTTAATGCGAAGCGCTGACTTGTCGCCTGTATCAACGTTGGTATCTAACTGAAGATTATACGCACCAAACGTGTTTGCAGATACATTGTAGTTAACGAATTGCTCACCGGTTTTAGCCTTTTTAGATACGCGGTTTAAAATACCACCTGTACCGCCACGCCCGAATAATAGCGCATTTGGCCCGCGAAGAATTTCAACTTGTTCTATGTTGTAGAGCGCACGGTAATACTGCACATCGTCGCGGTTACCGTCTAAGTAGAAGTCGGCCGTTGAACGCACACCACGAAATACCACAGAATCGCGGTGACCTTCACCTTGAGAGGTATTAACACCTGGCGTGTAATCGATAATTTGACCAACGCTGGTAATACCACGAGCTGTAATTTCTTCAGCCGTCATTATCGACAAGCTTTGCGGCACATCTATGATTGGCGTTGGGCTTTTAATTGAATTTGACTGATTTACTGAAAGGTATTTACCTTCAACCGTTAGTCTTTCAATATCTTCCATATCAGCAGCGAACGCAGCAGGGCTTAAAATTATCGCAGTAGCAATACTCGTAAGTCTAAATTTCACAATTGCTCTCCAAGTGTTCTTCAAAGTGTTGTGTGTTTCTTAATAACCGTTAAACCTATTATTTTGACAACGCTTTTAGCAGCGCTTTGCAATTGCAAATAATAATAGTTGTTATTTGTGGTCTGGATAATATAGAAAAATTTCTGTTATGACGAGCCCTTAACAAGCAAAATTTTAAAACTCTTTATAAATTTTCTTAATATTGTGGAAAAGTATTGACACGACATGTCAAAAAAACGCGCAAAGAACACGCTAGTAAAAGCTTTTTGGCGATAAAACGCGCACTGATATTTTTTTAACGGAAGAAGGCTAACTTAGGAAAATGCGGGTTCGGAATAAATAAGCGGCAGCGAACGGTTTAAAATAAACAATAGGTGGGTGTATAAAATGTAGTAGCTTGGTCGCGTCTGCCGCCGCAGGTACTGGCTGGGCACGCACACGTACAGGATATTTAAGACATATGCTTTAAACCTGAAATCGCAAGATTTCACCCTAAGGGGCTAGTTGTTCGCAGAAAAGATCTTAGGTTACCGCGTAACGCCCTAATATTAGGGCAACGGTATTTTTAGCTACGTTGTGCTTATCTTGATTGCTAAGTACATCTCCTATTTTGAAAAGCTGGGGCCAAAAGCACTGGCCCTTCACTAGGCTGTCAATTTCATCAACAACACGGCTTAAGTCATCGAAATCAATCTTATTATCTGCTTTTGCTGCTTTTAACCAGCGATGCAATGCTGTCTCTTGCGCTTTTAATTGCGCCACTTCATCTTTAAGTTTTTCAGGTTCGTAGAAGAAATGCCCAATGGCAACCCGTGCAATATCAAGGTGCTCTTCGGTAACAGTAAACTCAATATCTTGAAAAATTAGCTCACACAGCTGTTCGGATAAATCACGGGCTGGGTCGTACACTACCGTTACGCTTAGCTTGGCGTCCTCAAATTGCTTAGTCACCAAATGCATTACCAAGTCTTCTTTCGTAGCAAAATGGTTGTATACCGTGCGCTTAGATACGTTAGCCAATTCAGCTAGCTTATCCATACTGGTGCCGTTAACCCCGTATTCCTGAAACGCCTGAGTTGCAGCTTGGATAATAGCTTCGCGCTTTGCATCACTTCGCGTACGTGTGTTGCCCGTCATAACATTGTTCTCATATTAATATGCTTCCATTCTACACCGTACAGTTTACTTTTCAATGTAACCGCACTAAAATGCACTCACCAGTTTACTTTAAGTTAAATTCGTCCATTTCTGCCTTTGTGAAGTAACGAAGACTTAATGTACACACGTCTATACATTATTTACCCTGACATTGGATTACACGCACTTATGCCTATAATGCGATTTACTCACCTATTATTTTTAAGCATATTGTCGGTTTCTGCCCTTACGGCTTGTTCTTCTGAAGAGCCAGTAAAGGAGCAATCACAGGCCTCTCCTCGCTATGTTAAGTTAGCCACGGTCAGTAATATTCCTGACTACGATGAATTTACCTTTCCCGCTGTGGTATCGGCGGTAAAAACCGTCGATCTGAGTTTTGAAGTATCAGGTAGGCTTATACAAACCGACCTTGTAACAGGCAGTGATATCAGTAAAGGAAAGCTGCTGGCGACAATCGACCGAAAGCCTTTTGAACGCCGTGTAGATGAGTCAAAGACGCGACTGGAACAAGCCAAACGTGAGCTCGACCGAATTGAAAAAATGTTCGCGCAAAAATTGGTGGCACAAAGTTCGTTAGACTCGGCAAAGACGTCCTATGAGCTTGCCGTTATCGACTTAAAAAATGCTGAGCAAGATTTAAGCTACACGCAACTTTACGCGCCTTTCGATGCAAAAGTATCGCAGCGTCTTGTTGAAAACAACAGCTTTGTCGCTGCGGGCACTCCTATTGCTCGCCTTCAAGATGTGTCAAAGATTTACTTCAATATCAATGTGCCTGAGCGCTTACTTACTGCAAATATTGGTCGTGGTATCAAGCAAGCCAGCGCAACGTTAGCCACTAACCGCAGTCAGTGGTATCCAGTGAATTACGTAGAGCACTCCACGCAACCCGACCCCGTTTCGCAAACCTATGAAGTGGTATTTGCTATGGAGCCTCGTGAAGAACTGCCGCTTACACCCGGCGCCCGTGCTGTGGTTAAAGTAAGCTTACAAGGTAGCTTATACCCTGAAGGCTTAGTTGTTCCGGTAAGGTCACTTGTGGGCAATGCCGATGCGGGTTTCTCAGTTTGGGTATACAACGAAGCGTCTAACTCGGTAACCAAACAAACGGTCGAAGTTAAGCACATTGAAGACGAACTAGCGATCATAGAAAGCAATGGCCAAAGCAACCTGACTCTAGGACAAAAAGTAGTCGCCGCCGGTGCCACACAAATGCGTGCAAATATGAAAGTGCTTCCTTATCAAGGAGAGAAGTAGTTTATGGATATCGCACGCTATTCAATAGACAAACCGGTTAACGTTTGGTTAATGGTCGTCATACTTTTATTAGGCGGCGTATTAGCCATGAGCAAGATTGGCCGCTTAGAAGACCCTGCCTTTACTATTAAACAAGTAAAGGTATATACCAATTACCCAGGGGCAAGTGCAGAAAAAGTAGAGCGTGAAGTGACTGAGCGCTTAGAGATTGCTATTCAACAAATGCCGCAGCTAAAGGAGGTGACTTCTGTCTCTTCTCCGGGATTGTCTGAAATTACGGTTGAAGTGAAAAGCACGTACGATAGTAACCTGCTGCCACAAATTTGGGATGAATTACGAAAGCGTCTTCGAGACACCGCCAGCTCACTGCCCGCCAGTGCACAAGACCCCATAGTGTTCGACGATTTTGGCGATGTATACGGCCTTTATTACGCGCTAAGTGCGCCGGATTTTGACACACGAGAACTTCGCGAGTTTGCCCGCATTATACGCCGTGACCTGCTTACTACAGAGGGCGTAGCTAAGGTTAATGTGACAGGCGTTCAAAAAGAGCAAATTGTGGCGTACATCAACCCCTACCAACTCGCTGGTTTAGGCATTTCTTTTCCTGATCTTGCCGTGCTTTTCGAGGATAACTTGCGCCCCTTTAACGGCGGTCGTATTAAGGTAGACGAGAAAAACGTGCGGCTAATTGTAGAGCGCGCCCCTGACAGACTTGAGGAAATATCGAATTTATCTGTGGTTGTTCCGGGCACAAACCGTTCGCTGCGCGTTGCAGACATTGCGACACTAAAACTTGAGCCCGCCGACATTCAACCGGTTCACGTGCGCTATAACGGTGAAGAGGCACTGACTTTATCCGTGTCCGCACTTACCGATGTAAACATTGTTGATGTAGGCGAGCGCGTAAACACAAAAGTAGAAAAGCTGCTGCAAGAGTTACCTGTCGGTATTACGCTTACCCCTATCTACGACCAAGCGTCTGTTGTTGACGAGTCGGTTACAGGTTTTATTAATAACCTGGTTATGTCTGTGGCGGTTGTTACCCTTACCTTGTGTTTATTTATGGGCTGGCGCTCTGGCGTTGTAGTGGGTGCCGTGCTGCTGGTTACCGTACTTGGCACTATTCTCATCATGTGGCTAATGAATATTCAGCTACAACGCATATCCCTTGGCGCTATGGTTATTGCTATGGGGATGTTAGTAGACAACGCTATTGTAGTAGCCGAAGGCATGATGCTTCGCATGGCCACAGGCTCTACAGCTAAAGAGTCTGCTAGCTTTATTGTCAAGCGAACCCAATGGCCGCTTTTAGGCGCTACGGTAATTGGTATTGCCGCGTTTTCGGGCATTGGTCTCTCTAACGATGCTACCGGTGAATTTCTGTATTCCTTGTTCGCCGTGGTACTGGTATCCCTAATGATTAGTTGGGTACTTGCGGTGACGTTAGTGCCTGTACTTGGTTCATACTTCTACCGTAAAGGCATCAATCAGACAAACAACAATGAGCCCTCGGCCATGCAAAAATGGTTCAAAGGTACGTTGTTAAGTGCGCTGCGGCTACGCTGGATAACCATTGGTGCGTTGTTTGTCATTACTATTGTGGCCTACGGCAGCTTTGGCATGGTTAAGCAAGGGTTCTTCCCGCCGTCTAATGCGCCACTCTTCTTTGTCCATTACTGGGGCCCTCAAGACCGTGATATTCGCGCCACTGAAGAGGTTGCTAAGGAAGCAGAGAAACGCATATTGGAAATGGAAAACGTAACGGCGGTGACCACCTTCATTGGGCAAGGTGCCGATCGTTTTACTCTAACGTATGCGCCTAAAAGTGCTAATGAAAACTACGCATTTTTCATGGTACGGGCTAATGAACTTGAAAATATTCCGGCTATTCAATCGGCGCTTGCAGACAAACTTACCCACCTAGATTTCGATGCAAGCTTTTACATGGAACGCATGCAGTTTGGCCCGGGTTCCGGCGCTAAATTAGAAGCCCGTTTTTCTGGCCCGGATGCCGACGTTCTGCGACAGCTTGCAGAAGAAACAAAAGCCCGGCTTTTTGAAGATGGACAGGTTAAAGATATACGCCATAACTGGCGCGAAAAAGGCTTTGCCATTAATACGCAATACGACAACTACAATGCAGGAATTGCTGGGGTTTCCCATAGCGACTTCAGCCAAACCATTCAGTACGCAAGTAGCGGCGTTCAGCTAGGTACGGTGCAAGACGGCGACTATGCCTATAGCATTGTTGCGAAAATGGGTAAGGCCGAAGACACCGAATTGCAGTCTATCCGCGAATCGCAAGTGTGGAGCACCCAACAGCGCCAGTACGTGCCTTTTACACAGGTTTCGCAAGGTTTAGAGCTGATGACGGAAGAAATGCGCATTCACCGCCGCGACCGCGTTCGCACTATCACTGTTGAGGCAGAGCCTGGCGATGATGAAACTGCAGCCAAAGCGCTGGCTCGCATTCGTCCAGTAATTGAAGACATCGACCTTCCGCAGGGCTATTCACTTGAATGGGGCGGCGAATTTGAAAGCTCAAGCGATGCGCAAAAGGCCCTCGGTGCTGGCCTACCTGCAGGGTTCTTAGTCATGTTTATTATTTCCGTGCTCTTATTCGGACACGCCCGTCAGCCGCTTATTATTTGGCTTGTGGTGCCTATGGCGATAGTGGGTGTGGTTACCGGTTTGCTAGCCACCGATATGCCGTTTGGCTTTATGTCGCTGTTAGGCTTCTTAAGTTTATTTGGTATGTTGATCAAAAACGCCATAGTACTAATTGAAGAAATTGACCTTCAAATAGAAGAAGGCTTAGCGATACGACAAGCCATTGTTGAAGCGACGATAAGCCGTGTACGCCCGGTTTCACTAGCGGCGGTGACGACTATTTTAGGAATGGCGCCGCTACTCTTCGACGCCTTCTTTGCTGATATGGCGGTGACGATCATGGGCGGCTTAGCGTTTGCTACTGTGCTTACCCTTATCGCGGTCCCCGTGCTTTACAGCTTGCTGTTTAAAGTAAGTTATCGCAAAAGCTAGCGTTTGCACAGAACGGGCCTCTCTGCTGGAATTTCCATAAACTCCGGCAGGGAGGCTGCTACCGTTATAGGGCGTTCCCTATATTTGATTGGCGTGTACTTACCTAGCGCTTAGCCTCTACCCTACTTTGCATAAACTTCATCACATCGCGCCACGACACCATGCCTACCGGGTGACTATCTCCATCGATGATGGGAATACAGGAAATTTTATGATTGTTAAAAAGCGTAATGGCCGCAAACACGGAATCACTTGGGTTAAGCGTTATCACCTCCCGCGTCATTATTTGATGTGCCCGTTTATCTAATGTTGCTCGGTCAAGTAAGCGCTCGCTAAGCGTATCGACAAAAGGGCTAATCGACTTCATCAGGTCTCTATCAGAGATAATACCCTGTAGTTTATTGTCGTGAACTACCACAAGGTGATGAAAACCTGTCGCAGCAAATAGCTCCCTTAGCGACTGTAAACTATCATCCATGTGAACACTGACAACCCGTGTAGACATGATATTCGCTATGCCCATCGATACTCCTTGTTTAGTTGAAACCAATAATATGGTGCGACTTCCACAATGACTACAGGTAGCTCATTCGTGAGCGCTATCTTATTTTTAACCCACGTACAAGTATAACCGCTTTACTTATCTTAAGCCATTATGTATACGGGTTTTCGCCCAATGAAACAGCGACGCAAAATAACCTTAAATCCAATTCTAGCTGATGGTAATAGGGTTCCATGTAACAGCAGAGTTTATAGAATGCTTTGTTGTGGTCCTTTTCTTTAAAGTGCGCTAATTCATGCACTACCAGCGCTTTCAGCAAAGGCTCCGGCGCATAGAGTAAATCGTTATTAATGGCTAAATCGTGCTTGCGCGTTTTACCCTGCATACGGTAGGTATGCGTACCTAAAGCGTTAGTTATCATATCCCCTTGCTTTTTAAACGCGGCGCGCCCAAATGGCGGAGCATTTTTTAAAAACTGCTTCTTTAATTCAGTCGCATACTGATACAGCAACTTGTCTGTGGTTACGTCATGGGCTTCTGGGTACTTTTTTAATAGGTAATGTTTAAGCTGACTGTTCTCAATAAGCTTAAGCGCTTGTTCAACAATATTTGAAGGGTAGCCATTAAAATACCGCGCATATTCGTTCACATTTGTTTCTCCTTTGCACAGAGAATTATAAAGCATTTAGTCGTTATGGGTAGGGCTCGCTGTTTTAACTGGCACTTTTCAACTGGCGCTTTTCAAATGGGGTTATAAAAGCAAACAGTTTTTAGATTTTATTGATAATTGCGATGAATATAGAACATCTTAAGCTTTTCGTGCGTATTGCTAGCACTGCGAATATCAGCCTCGCAGGGCGAGAGCTCAACATATCTCCTGCCGTGGCAAGTGCCCACATTGGCAAACTTGAAGACACCTTGGGTGTTCGGCTTATTCATCGTACGACACGAAAAGTATCGCTTACCGACGAAGGCAAACAATTTTTGCCCCACGCACAAGAAGTGCTAGATAGTATTGAAACGGCCCAAGCGGCGGTTGGTAGCGGAGCGCAAACCTTGCAAGGTACGTTGCGGGTAACCGCGCCAGCGTCGTTTGGTCGTATGCATTTAGTGCCTGCCATCAACGAATTTTTGGAACAATACCCAAAACTGAACATCGACTTCCGATTTAGCGATAGCATTTTAGATGTGGTAGAAGGCGGGTTTGATGTGACGATTCGCGATGCAGAGCTAAAAGACTCGAATTTACATGCAAAGAAACTCGCCGATGACAAGCGTATTATCGTTGCTTCTAAAAGCTATATAGAAAAAAACGGCGCGCCACAAACGCCGGCCGATCTTAAAAATCATAAAATCGTAAATCTTACCGGCTTAGAAGTGTGGGACTTTAAAGGAAGCCACGGCACTATCTCAATTAAAACACCTAATCACCTGCGAATGGACAATGGAGAAGCCGTACGCGACGCTGTATTCAAGGCTGCGGTTTAACACTAACCGCCACTTGGTGCAGCTACCCGTATCTAGAAAATGGCGAGCTTGTACAAGTATTACATGACTACCCGCTTGCCACCGACTGTGCCCTGTGGGCTGTTTACCCCACTAACCGTTTGCTTGCTCCAAAGGTACGCGCATTTATTGATTATCTGGCCGAACGCTTTAGTGGCACACCATACTGGGATGAAAAACTCAGTGGAATTGTAGCGTAGAACACGCCACCATTTTAATTGCGTTATTTCATGTATCTCGTCGGTTTTTAAAACAAAAATAGGAAATTTTTAATGTGTTCTTGCGTTTCTTTACTATGCTTGAAATAGCTAAAATTCTTACAAAGATAAAATTGTTAGCGATAGTAGGAACAACCATTAAACTGGGAAAAAAGATGATAAATAAGCCGTTCACTTTCATTGCGGCCGCAGTAAGTATACTGGTAGCGCAATGCGTTTTAGCAGATCAAGAAAAGCTGAAAGTTAGCGGATTTGGTACCCTAGCATCTGCCACTGCCGATACCCGAATTTACCAGTTTCGCAACGACCGTTCACAAGCAGAATATGCAAAAAAAGACGGCTTTGCGTTTAAACCACTAAGTTTAATCGGCGTACAGCTCGATTACAGCGTTTCAGATGACCTAGATTTCGTAGGGCAATTTGTTTATCGAGAGCAAGATGAGCAGAACATAGACTCTATCACCCAAATGGCTTTTTTACGCTACGGCATCACCCCATCCTGGCAGGTAAGAGCGGGAAGGCTAGCAGCGGATATCTTCCATTTCAGTGACACCAGAGACGTTTCCATTGCCTACCCTTGGGTAAAAGTCCCGACTGAAGTTTACGGTATTGTTCCAGCGCGAAGTTTTGATGGGGCTGATATTAGCTATTTAAGACGTTATCGCGATTTCAATCTCTCCGTTAAAGGTTTTTGGGGTGAAGGAGAAAGCGACTTTTCTAGCAATGCATTCGAGCCAATTGTATTTAGAGATCTGCGCTCTCTTGGAATAGAGTTAACGGCATTTGATTGGAGTGTGGCGCTAAAACACACGCGGACTGAAGCTGAGAATGATAATTTTGACATAGCACAAGTAAGGTCAGCGGTAGCATTATTACAACCCTTCTGGAGCGGCGCGAGCGATTTTGCAAATTCGGTGCAGTTACGCAACGCCACCATCCAATATACCTCACTTTATGCCAATCACTATTTGGGTGACTGGGAGGTGTCTGGCGAGCTGTCTCATATTGACTCGGAGTCTATAGCGCTAAGGCCCTCTTTTAATGGCTTTCTAAATGTTAGTTATCTTTATGGTGCGCACACCTTTTACGGCCTCTTTTCATTCGCAAAAACAGACACCTATTTCCTAAGCGAAGAGCAGCCTAATTTCCCTATCATCCCCGCTACTGCTGAACTAGCCATATTTGTTGAAGAGGTAGCAAGCTCACTGGCTCACAATCAACAAACCATATCGGTTGGCTGGCGCTGGGACTTACGCGAGAATTTAGCGTTCAAAGCCCAAGTCGAACGAACGGATATAGATGCACGGGGGACGGGTCTTAGAGCCAGAAATGGGCTCGTTGTTGATGATGAAGAAGGCATAGCGCACACCCTCTTCCTTGCTTTAAGCTTTAGCTTTTAAGGGGGCATCATGAAATTTTTTAGCCGCTCCCCCTTGATCGTTACAGTAGTGCTTTTATTTACTAGCTTTTCTTGTGCAGCACAGGTATCAGACACAATTGTGGTTGTTACTAATCAAAAGAATGACGTGCAGATATTAGATAAAAAAGGCTTAATTGACCTTTTTATGGGCAAGTATTCAGCGTTTCCTAACGGGAAGCAAGCAACCCCCATTGATGTTGAATTAGATGCAAAGCTAAAAGCTCAATTTTACCAAGCATTAGTTGGGTTACCGCTGGCCCGTGTTAACGCCTATTGGTCTAGATTAAAGTTTTCCGGGCGAGTGAAACCTCCTGCAGTTGAGCAGACACTAGATGATGTTAGACAGCGACTTGAAGCTGATGAGTCGGCCCTAGCCTATGTTTATGAGTCGTCTGTTACCGACAAAATGAAGGTAGTATATCGTTTTGATTAATGTTCAGGGTTTAGGCTTTCGTTTCGCACTTTTTTTGGTGATTGCTGCGATGCTAGTGGTGCTGACCACCGCAGAGTTTTTTTATCGCGCCACCTACAAACATGAAATTAGTGAAGCGAACCAAGATATCAAAGAGCTTTACCGAACTGTTGGTGCAACCGCATCGATAGCGGCTTTCTTAGAAGATGAAGACCTGGCTAAAGAGGCGATTAATGGTTTAGTTAAGAGTGATAAAATTTTAGCGGCCTCTATTAAAAGTGACGCCCTTTATTATCAATTCAACGTAACAGAGGCAATTAACTTAAATTCTGAGCCTCGGGTATTTTTAGTACGGCATCCGTTTATACCTGAAGAAACATTAGCGGAAGTAAACATATACCCAAACTTTGATCATATTATCCGCCAAGCTGAGACAATCAGTACCGACAATAGCTATTCGCTATACGTGGAAGCACTTGTCGTAGGTATTGTTGCGTTAATTATCGCCTACTACATCATAATTTTACCTATGCTCCGCGTTAGCCGCTCCTTGCACGAAATTACCCCCGGCACAACACAGCGCATTGCTGTGCCAGATTATCACGCCCGCAGTGAGATAGGCGTATTAGTCGATGATACCAACCAGCTATTAAGCAAAGTGGAGGAGCAGTTCTCTCAAGAGCGGCAGCTAAGAGAAGAAATCGAATTTTTGGAAAAACGCTTTAGGATGCTGTTCGAAAATGCCAAAACTGCAACCGTTTTAATGACGGAAAACGGGGTTATCGAGCTTAGAAACCAGGCATTCAATGACTTGGTAGAAAAGGTTGGCCTTGGAATTAAGCAAGGCTATGGCGAACTACTCGAAGAGTTATTTGAAAACGCAACGTTGATGAAAGCCTCACTCAAAGAGGCCTTTGCACGAAATGAATTCGCTACCGGCGAGTATAAACTCGTATCTGCGGTTAGCGATAACGTCACGTGGGTGCAATTAATCGCAAGCCCGCTGCTGACCGACGAAGGCGAGCGTTACTACCAGCTTACGTTAAATGACATTTCAAGCCGAAAACAAGAGCTTCAAAAACTAGCGCTGCAAGCGGACTTCGATGCTTTAACTGGCATTTATAACCGAAATGGTGGTGAAAAGCTTATTGCTAAGTTGATGAGAAAAGAGCATCACTTTGCGTTAGCGCTTATAGACTTAAACGGGTTTAAAGCGGTTAATGACATTTACGGCCACGACGCAGGCGATGAAGTACTTATTTTCGTTGCTGAACAGTTGAAAGAAAATATACGCAAAAATGACGTAGCAATACGATGGGGTGGCGATGAGTTTGTTCTGTTACTTCAAGCGGAAGATGAGACGTCAGTGCAAAAAGTCATAGAAAAGGTGAACAACGGGGTAAAGCAGCCCTTCTACTTTAATAATGATACCAAGCCTACCGTAATTTCTATGAGCGTGGGCGTTGCTTTCTACCCGCAAACAAGTAGTAACACCCATGCGCTCATAAAACTGGCGGATATTGCTATGTATAAAGCGAAACAAAATAAGATAGCGGCTCCAGAGGACTACCTTATCTTTGCTCATTCAGAAAAACCAAAAGCCGAGTAGATTCAACTCGGCTCTCAGTATTAGCGCATACATAAATGTGCATTAATGCTTTGGGATTTTAGGTTATTGAGTGCTTGGCGTCTAATAGGCCACAGCTGTTCCATCGTCTTGATGCTACAAAGCTTCAACCCAAGTTACACCAACATAGCGCCTACTCGCTAATCGTTTTACCTAACATACGTTTAAGCGTACCATCTTTATCAACAAGATGGTGCTTTAATGCGCCAGCAATGTGTAGCAATAAAGCGACAATCACGGTATAACCTAAGTAAAAGTGGATAGCTGCGCCCGCTTTTGAAAGCTCATAATTTATGGGTAGTGTTTTTTCTGGGTCATCAACACTAAAGTTAGGAGCAAATACCTCTACACCGAAAACAGATAAACCATGACCACCCAATACAGAAGCCATTAGCCCCGAAATTGGCATTAGGAGCGTTGATAAAATCAGTACCCAGTGCACGACGGTAGCAAGCTTGTGCTCTAAGGGTTTGTAGTTCGCCGCAGCGGATGGCCAGCCGTTTTTCATACGCCAAACCACGCGGGCTAACGCTACGAACAACAGTAAGAAGCCTATGGCTTTATGCCAAGGATAAAGCGTGTATACACCGTTTTCCGCCATATAAATGCCCGTTGCGAGCATTCCAATAATGGTTAGTCCAACTAACCAATGTAAAAATACAGTTGTGGTAGCAAATTTCGTGTGACTATCGTACTGCATGCTTTCCTCACTTTAACAATATTTGTTAAGAACTACGTTTTCCGTAAAGCGTATCTCAACAAGTGCTGATTCCCCCACACATTGTGAGGGAAACGGTAAAAGTTAAAAGCAATTTTCAGGCCGTTTATATAATAAAGTTCGCAAATACTAGAAATGAGACGGCTATCCAACATTTTATTCTTTTCTATCAAAAATAGAATTGATGAGAGCCGATATTAATGCGCAGAAATGATCGCCTCCATCTCTTCGATAAGCTTAGTTACGTGTGCGGGGTCATTCGCGAAGAGACTGTAACTGAGCAAAAGTATTGTGATCGTTATCAAAATATTCACCAGAAACTTCAGCAAAGCGTTCAGAATAAATGTTTATATTTTGCTTTCACCTCAACAGCAAGTTGCTTTACGTCATCAAACAATGAAAGGTCTGCTTGAACAGCGGCAAATGTACTTCCTGGGTATTGGGCTTCTAGCGCGCCTTTAATGTTGTCTAGCTTCGCTTTACTCCTGCCGTGAAGAATAATGTTGTGACCTTCTTTACCCAACATCTTCACGGTTTCTAACCCTATTCCATCTGTCGCGCCCGTTATTAATACTGTGTTCGAAACATGGCATGTTGCTCATATACATCAACAGCCTTTTCATTAGGTTACCAATCAAGCTTCCCTGCGATAATAGTGACTTTAGTTAAAGCAGCTTCAATCAAATCTATATAATACTTACTTTCAATTGCACCGTTTTCAACATGCTTATATCGCCAACAGATTATTTATAAAAAACCATCTAGCCAGCGCGATAAATAACACTTAGACTGCGGGGACAAAAATAAAAACGACAGGTATTACGCCCTCTATTGGTAGCGGCGTTCGCCATTGTTTGGGTGCTGAGCAATTAAAAGTCATTACCATGCTTAACCTGGTGAAGCTGGCTTAATAAGCACGCAAACAATGAGGTACTTTTCAATTTAGTAACAAGGGTTCTCAATTTAATGTCACAACAAAAAGTAGGTTTAGTGGGCTGGCGCGGTATGGTTGGCTCAGTATTAATGCAGCGCATGCAAGAAGAGCAAGATTTCGCGCACATTGAGCCCACCTTTTTCACTACCTCTCAAAAGGGTATTGCAGCACCAAATTTTGCTGGCAAAGATGCAGGTGTTTTAGAAGATGCGCATGATATCGAGGCGCTCTCTAAACAAGATATTATTATTACTTGCCAAGGCGGCGACTATACCAAAGCGGTTTACGACGACTTGCGGGCATCAGGCTGGAAGGGCTACTGGATTGACGCTGCATCAGCACTACGCATGAAAGACGATGCAGTCATTGTACTAGACCCAGTGAACCGCAAAGAAATTGATAGTGGCATTGAAAAGGGCATTCGCACTTATGTAGGCGGTAACTGTACCGTGTCACTTATGCTATTGGCACTAGGCGGCTTATTTGAGCAAGACTTGGTTGAGTGGGCATCGCCAATGACCTACCAAGCGGCGTCGGGCTCTGGTGCTAAACACATGCGTGAATTAATTAGTCAAATGGGGGCCATTCACGCTAATGTAAAAGACAAAGTGGAAGATCCGGCTACCGCTATATTGGATATCGATCAACAAGTATCTGAATTTATTCGAAGCGCAGAATACCCAAGCGAGCAGTTCGGTGTACCACTTGCCGGAAGCTTAATTCCGTATATCGATTCTCAGCTTCCTTCAGGCCAAAGCCGTGAAGAATGGAAAGCCCAAGCAGAAGCCAATAAAATTTTAGGTATCCAAGGCAGTGAAGTACCTATTGATGGTATTTGCGTGCGTGTAGGTGCTATGCGCTGTCACAGCCAGGCAATTACGCTTAAGCTAAAGAAAGACTTACCCGTTAGCGAGATTGAAAGCATTCTTGCAAAGCACAACGATTGGGTAAAAGTTATTCCTGATGACCGTGATGCTACCATGCGGGAACTTACGCCAGCGAAAGTTACCGGTACCCTGTCTATTCCAGTAGGCCGTATTCGTAAGCTCAACATGGGGCCAGAATATATTTCTGCGTTCACCGTGGGCGACCAGCTGTTATGGGGCGCTGCTGAGCCACTTCGCAGGATGTTGCGCATTGTGCTTGAGCAAAACTAGTCGCTAGTTTTCTATTTATTAAAAATTAAAACGCCTTGCGCCGTGAATTGAACACAAGCAAGGCGTTTTTGTTGATGACGTTGGACCTTTAGTGGCGTAAGACAGATTCCTGTAAACTAAGCTACGTCGATGAGTCTATTTCGCCGACTCAGACCAAACAGCAAGCTCATTGCCGCCGGGCTCGACAAAGTGAAAGCGACAACCATCAGGGAAATCAAACAGCGGCTTAGTAATTGTACCGCCCGCATTTTCAACATTATGCTGTGCGTCAGAAATATTAGGGGCATACAGCACGAGCAAAGGCGCCCCGCTTTCCGCTTGCGTCACTTGCTCAGCAGCAAAAATCCCACCATCCAAACCAGCATTGCTAAACGCACTGTAATCACGACCATAATCGGTAAAGCACCAACCGAACGCGGACGTAAAAAACGTTTTAGATGCGGCTAAATTTAATGAAGCAAACTCTACGTAGTTAAGTTTAGTGCTCTCATTCATTTTCTCTTCTCCTTGAAGTGATTTCTTACCTTCAAGTAGTTTAGACTTATTGATTAAGTTATAAACTATCTTAATCGTTTAGTATTGATAGTCTTCTGGCATGGGGGCGCCTAACTTTGAACCGTTTTTTCATACGACATTTTTATGCGTTTTTGCATTAGGTTTGGGTGCATTTCATGTTCACGCATCAATAGCTGACCGAGTCAACGAAATCAGGCTGCAAGTAGAAACAACGTCGCCTATGCCGATAGGCGCTGCAATTGATGAATTAGAAACGCTTTTATTATCTGATACGTTAAAAGTAGACGAGAAAAGAGCGGTCGCCGCCTTATATGTTCGCTATCAACTGTTAATACATCAGCGACCGGATGAGAATGTTTTACGCGAACTACAAGGTTTAGAAAATAACTCCAGAGACGGGCTCATAATCTCAGCAGGAATAGCGAGAATGTATGGCATAAGTGCAAACTATACCGAAGCTTACAACCGTTTTGACGCTATAATTTCTGCCCCCTCCATACCTGCTGACGTTAAAGCCTACACCTTAATTTATCAGATTCTTACTTACAGTGAAGGGCAGGTTTTCGCTCCCAATGCAGAGCTTATTAACGCCGTCAATGACTTGCTTATCACCCACGATCTTTCTCGCCTAAGGCCCCTCTACGATTCTATCGTGGCTGATTACTATCAGTCAGTTAGCGCTTTCGACCTTGCCTTGCACTTTTATGAGAAATCCCTTAAAGGCGCACAAGCGGCCAATCAGCGTATTTTAGAAAGCGACAATCTTTATGCTATTGGTATTTTATACCGAAATTTAGGTAACTACGACAAAGCCATTATCTACCTCGAGCGCGCCGTTGAACACGATAAAGAAATAGATATTAATTACTCAGAATTTCTAGCCATCTATGGGATAGCAACGACATATTATCGTGCTGGAGATTTAAAGTCTGCGATAGCGCTTTCTGAAAAAGTACTTACCCATCCCCTTTCTTCATCTTTTTACAATAGTGAAATCTATCGCTTAAAAGCCGAGGCCCACCTCACTTTAGGTGAGTTAGATGAGGCCCATCAATCGCTAGAACTTGCACGCCAGCTTTACGATGAAAATAGGGAAGATGAACAAACCACGTGGCGCGCGCAGTTAGAAAAAACCGCCGCTTATATCACCGCAGCGAGAGGCAACTATAAATTAGCGTTCGAACAGTTTGAGGTATTTCACGAAGCATATTTACAAGCAAAGAAGTACGAGGATTTAGAACTTATTGAAAGCGCTAACCTGGTTCAACAAATTACCCAAGAGAAAGAACGGGCTAATTTACTCGAAAATGAAAATAAGGCATTCGAAGAAGCCTTACTCCTGAAAAACGAAGCGCAGAGAACTCAAAGACTTTTTTCAACACTCTTGACCATCTTAGTTGCTTTGACAATGGTCACCATTGTCATCATTTTAATACTTTTAAGAAAATCAAAACAGGCAAACGCGCTTTACTTATCGGCCAAAGAAAAGGCCGAGCAACACAGCCGTTTAAAGTCGGAATTCATTTCTAATATCAGCCATGAAATCCGTACACCTTTAAACGCCATTATCGGCTTTGGACAAACGGTAGATAAGCGCTCTTCTGATTTGCAAACAAAAACGCTTACACGAAAAATTGTCACCGCATCAGAAATGCTGCTGCAGCTTATCAACGACCTGCTAGACTTTTCAAAAATAGAGGCCGGTAAATTAACCCTAGCCATTAGACCTCACGATATAAAATCGAGCATTCACACGTTAAGAGATATTTTTTCAGACCAAGCGCAGCGCAAAGGTTTACATCTCGAACTCAATATTGACGAAAACCTTAGCAGTGAATTGATGTTCGATGAGCTTAGGTTTAAGCAAATAATGGCTAACTTAATTAGCAATGCTATTAAGTTTTCTCAAGAAGGCTCCGTACAAATTGGAATCGCTTTAATTGAAGTATGTGATAGCCACTATGCTCTTCATTGCTGGGTAAAAGATAATGGCATAGGCATCTCTAAAGAGAACCAAGCAAAGCTATTCAAGCCTTTTACACAGGCGGAAAGTTCTATTGCTAGAAAATACGGAGGAACGGGGTTAGGCCTTAATATTACCAATAACTTACTTAAATTAATGGGCTCCTCTTTATCGGTTGAAAGCGAAGTAAATAAGGGAACAACGTTTTCGTTTGATATAACCTTCGCTATTGCCTCTGACGTTGAGCATGTCGCTTCAACGGACTCGTCTGACAAATTGCCATGCACGCTGGCGGGGAAACGTGTTTTGCTCGCAGAAGATAACGACATCAACGTAGAAGTGATCAAAGCTTTGTTAGAAGAATTCAGCCTAGACTTGCATCATGTCTCTAACGGACAGGAGGCAATAAATGCTGTAGCCAATAACCAATTCGACTTAGTCTTAATGGATGTTCAAATGCCTGAAGTCGATGGGTTAAGTGCAACACGGCATATCCGGCAAACGCTAAAGATGCATACTCCCAGTATTGCGTTAACTGCAAATGCAATGCAGCACGATATCGACGAGTGTCTGGCCGCCGGCATGAATGCTCATGTTGGTAAGCCCGTTGACAAAGCCCACTTAGTAGACACTTTACGTCGATACCTCACCGCTGGCTAATACACGAGGCTAAAAGCTCACGTCCCACTGCAACGAATAAATAGTGCTATCGCCAACTTCACTACCAAGTTGCTCAAGCGAGACGCGACTTGCCTGTGCGGTTAATTTATTTTTATGGCCGTTAAAAAACCAATTCAACGCTACGGTTTTTTCATAGAAGCTTTGGTCTTCTTCGCTGGTATTAGGCGAATAGGTAGCAAAGCGCGCTGCAATTTCTAAAGGCTTTGGCCACCAGCTTATTGATGCATTTAAAAAGTAGCCTGCTTGAATATAGTATCCACGCAACGTTGTTTCGATATTATCATTAGCCACATCAACAATGTTTTTCTCGTGGTATTCCGCTTGGGCACTAAAGCCTTTGTAAAAGTAAGCGCCGTCAATCACAAATTGTCGAATATCGTACTGCCCTTCAACCTCACCTTCATCAAAGTTGGTCAAATTACCTGCTCCAGATGAAGAGAAACGCGTGAATTGACTTTTAAACTTAGCCCCTGCGATAGCTATCGCGGCTTTCGGAGTAGATGAACGTGCAATGTCACTATTCTTAAAACCGACTTCTTTACCTAAAAAATTCCACTGCAGACGACCCGAATACATGGCCTCACCATCATGATTACTATAGTCACCACGACCTGAACCATTAAACATACCTGCCCAGTAATTGAAATTAGCAGCACCGCCGTTATCGATATGACCGTAAATAGAAGCGCCCATTTGTCTGTCTAGCGTGAATATCCTATTGATTATCGAGCGGTCCATCATTTGTTGACCTCCGCTACTTACGCTTCGTTCTCTTGAGTATTCGACTTTCCATTGACCAAGCTTTGCGCTTAGCGAGTCATACTTTTCAAACGCCACTGTGGCATTCAATGTTCTTTGATCGGCGGCGTCATATTCGATACTGTAAGTGAACCAAGGTTTGCCGATATGGCCGTCTACCTTAATACGCGCTCGGTTAACACCGAATTGATTTCCACCAACGTGGTCGAAATCACTGGGCTGCGTAGGTTGACCAGCCCCTGGATTGGCGTAGCGAAACTGGATACGCCCGCGAACGCGTAAAGAAAACTGCTGGTTGTCACTTTTATAGCTAAGGCCATTGCCTGTATACGCCGAAGGTACAACATCTGAGATTGCCAACTCTTCAGAGGCTACACCTTTAATCGGTAGACACCACGTGAAGAAAAGCCCTAAAAAAAGAGATAATGAAAATTGAGATTTGAAACGCAAAACATACTGAGAATACGGAAATTTGCGCGCAGGATATAGATTTTAGTATAAGATTCAAGAGCGCTGACACAAAAATGACATAAAAATGTAATATTTAATGTTGAACCGCTAGTTTATTGGCCTAAAAGCGCGTTAGCCGCTAAGTGGGGGCTTCCCGATTTGGCGTGCTCTGACTGTTTTACCAAAGATACTATATGGCGATTAACAGGAGTAGGAATCTTAGTTTTCTCCCCTAGCCTCACAATTTCACCATTCAGATAATCCACTTCAGTTCGTCTTCCTAGCAGTAAATCCTCATACATGGATGAGCGAGCTTCGGGGTCTATCTTGAGCGTCGATGCCGCTACAATGTTGAATAGAAAATTGGGCAGTTTCATGATTGTCGGCATTAGTTGAGGGATGACCTTTCCGGTTCTTGCAGGGGTAATGCCTTCAGCGTTAAGTACCTCTAACGCTTCACTTAGTACCTGTGCCATAACCCGCCGGTATTGCCTGTCGCCTAATTGTTTTTTCAAGGGGACGCCCGATAAGGCATTCACCGCGTTATTCAAATTCATAATAAGCTTGCCATATTGCACGGCGACAATATCCTCATAAACCGTTACCGGCAACGATGCGTTTTCTAAACCACTAATTAGCGGTTTGCACAGCCCTTGCGGATCTTCGAGTGCCAAGTTTCCTTCCGTACCGCAATGAAAGTGCCCCTGCCCTTTGTAGAACACATTGAAAGGAACCATGCCTGCAATAACCTCCTGCGATAGATACTTTCGAAGCCGGCTTGGGTTAGAAACTCCGTTTTGCAAGCTAATAACAATCGCACTTGGTTTGGCCCACTGCTTGATCATTTTTGCAGCATGGGCGGTATCTTGGCTTTTTACGCACAGTAAAATGTAGTCAGCGTCTTCTAGGCTTTTATTATCCAAAGCGAAAGTGACGTGTTCAGGGTTTACAATTTGCTTGCGCCCTTGCCAGTCAGTCACTTTAATTCCGTTCTTGGCAATATCTTGCTGTAACCGTTCACGCCCGATAAGCGTTATGCTATTGACGTAACTAGGTACAGCGCCCGACGACAGCAGGCATCCAGCAACATAACAGCCAATACTGCCTGCCCCTAACACAGTTACCTTTGTCATCTTCACTTCCTATAGTCGTCTTTTGTCAAAATAATACGCGCTTTACTGAACCCGCTATGCCTAAGTGCATTTCACTAAGTGCTAATACCTGGATGACACTCGCATCTCATCGAGCTTTTGATAAATTTAGATCACGCTTATGGGATTAGCATGTTGTCTTAGGCCCTCGCGCTAGCTATCACGTAACGTAGCGCGAAGCTGATCATAATGTAAACAAAAAAGCCACAAAAAAAATAACAAAAACGCATTCAAATCAGTTATTTCCTATCACACCGATTCGTTCTTTCAATTTTAATAGTCAGGTTGATCTCTCTACAATTAGACCGAGTAGTCAATTAACATATGGTCAAATAGAGGCTTACCATGTTCGGTCAACAACCTGCATCTACCTATACTCGTAACGCTATAGACACTGCAAGTGGCAAAGTTGCCCTGGTAGCGGAAGGTGGCGGCCAACGGGGAATTTTTACGGCAGGGGTACTTGATGCATGGCTAGACGCTGGCCACGACCCTTTCGATATTTTAATTGGCACGTCGGCAGGTTCGCAAAACTTAACAAGCTTTGTAGCCCGTCAGAAGGGCTATGCCAAGCGACTTATTCGAGGATTAACGCGACACAAGCGGTTTTTCCAGATGGGGCGCGGCTTAGTGGGCAAGCACATTGTCGATTTAGACTGGTACTTTCAAAAAACCCAAGAAGCAAATCGTTTGCTTGACCTAGATACGGCAAAAAGTAATGTGGCCAACAGAGAAATTCTATTTACAGCAACTAATGCGCGAGATAGAAAAGCCTACTTTTTGAACCCGATGAAAAGTCAAAATAACTGGGTTGACCTAATCAAAGCGTCAAGTGCTTTACCATTACTTTATAAGCAAGGCGTACCGCTGCATACCGAAATCGAAGCGAAGAAAGCAGCTAACACCGATTTTTACTTAGACGGCGGCCTAGCTGCACCTTTGCCAGTTACCGAAGCCTACCAACGAGGGGCGACTAAAATTGTCGTGATTCGTACGGTAGATGAAGGGTTTCAAGCACAGTCGCCATGGCTACAAAAAATAAGCGCGGTTATGTGCGCAACGGGGACATGCCCGAAGACCATTGATTACCTTCTGCAGCATGAGCACGCCTATCAAAAAGAGTTGGCGTTTATTGAAAATCCACCAGAGGGTGTAGAAGTCATTCAAATTTTTGCACCTAAGAAACTGCAAAGCAAACTTCTTGGCAGCAGTGATGCACAGCTTCGCCACGACTATAAACTTGGCCAGTACGCCGGTGCGGCTTTCTTAGAAGCAGAGGGTAAGGCACAAACGCATTACGAAAGCGTAGCGGCATTTACAAAAGCAAAACTAGCAAAAGAAGCAAACGAGGACAGTATTCGTATTGCAGCAAGGCTTAACAATACGCTAAGTGAAAACGTTCAGGCGAAGCGCTCTGCTTTCACACTGTCCCTACCTGCTCAGGCAAAGGCAGACAAAAACGAAAGCAGAATGTCTGCCTAGCACAATAGCTACCCGCTAAATGTAAGTAGAGTGCTGTAAAAATACAACAAGCACTTAATGGCTATCAAGCGTTAAACCATTAAGTGCCGAAAACGTAATGCATTGATAGTTAAAGCAAAAAAATCAGCCACCTTGACAGCAAATAGAAAAGTATTTATAAAACGCCTTTTCACTATTTCATCAAGTAAAAAATGTCAGAATTATCAACACCTGTAAAACAAACTGAAGCGCACAAACTTATTGAAGGTCTATTGAAATCTAGCGATCCAACTGCTGAGCTAGATAAGATTTCACAAGAGTACAACATTGCGAATTGGGGCCAATCGAACGCGGTTTCAGCAGACCTTTATGACGCAGTACGTGACCTACTTGGCAAAGGCGTAGTAACAGGCAACGACCTTGTTGCAGGTAAAGACACGATGGACCCGATTGTTCATAAGGTACAAGCGGAAACAGAAACGCTTATCGCTAACCCTAGCGAAGCAGACGCTGACCGTGTTCAAACCTTCGTACTTGGTTTCTTACGTACTTTCGTAAGCCAACTACTTCACCCAGGTACAAAGAAAGCGATTTACGCGAAAAAGCTTCCTGACCTAATCAAAGTACATCAGCAAGTTGCGAAGTAACTTATTTACAGCGCTATTATTACCAAAAGAAACTCACTTCACGTGAGTTTCTTTTTTTTGCCCTGCGAAGCTGGCACAAAAAAACCGGCGTAAAGCCGGTTCTTTGTATTTGGCGGAGAGAGAGGGATTCGAACCCTCGATACGCTATAAACGTATACACACTTTCCAGGCGTGCGCCTTCAGCCACTCAGCCATCTCTCCAAATTTTGTATCAAGAAAGTTTCGACTACGAAAATCCTTGAGCGCGCGTATAGTAGGTAAAGCCGCGCGCTTAATCAAGAACTTGCTGGAAATTATTCAACAAGTGCTTATAAAACGTGCGCTAAAGGCCACCTTTTGCTTTTAACTCGGCCGAGAAGTTAAGCATGCGATCAAGGGGAATCAATGCACCTTTACGCAACGCATCATCGACGAATATTTCATGGCCATCACTTTCGCCCGTTAAAGACGCCTTAATCGCTTCTAAGCCGTTCATTGCCATCCAAGGACAGTGAGCACAGCTTTTACACGTAGCGCCGTTACCACCCGTTGGAGCCTCTATAAACGTCTTCTCTGGGGTCAGTTGTTGCATCTTATAAAAGATGCCCTTGTCGGTGGCAACAATAAAGGTATCGTTATCCATGGTTTGCGACGCTTTAATCAACTGACTGGTCGAGCCAACCGCATCGGCCATATCTACCACGCTGGCTGGTGATTCTGGGTGAACCAGTACGGCCGCGTTTGGATACAAGGCTTTCATATCAGCAAGCTTCTGCGCAGAGAACTCATCGTGAACGATACACTCGCCCTGCCACATTAACATGTCGGCACCGGTTTGTTTTGCAATGTACGAGCCTAGGTGTCTGTCAGGACCCCAAATGATCTTCTTGCCCTGGCTGTCTAAGTGCTCAACAATTTCCAAGGCTATGCTTGACGTTACTACCCAATCAGCGCGCGCTTTTACCGCCGCCGACGTATTCGCGTAAACCACAACAGTGTGATCAGGGTGTTGATCACAGAACTCACTGAACTCTTTTACCGGGCAACCAATATCAAGGGAACAGGTCGCTTCAAGGGTAGGCATTAGCACGGTTTTTTCAGGGCTAAGAATTTTTGCTGTTTCGCCCATAAAGCGAACGCCAGCAACAATTAATGTTTGCTCTTCTACATCTCTACCAAAGCGGGCCATTTCCAACGAGTCAGCTACGCAGCCGCCAGTCTCTTCAGCGAGTGCTTGAATTTCATGATCGGTGTAATAGTGCGCCACAAGCACAGCGTTACGGGCCTTTAGCAAGGCTTTAATCTCTGCCTTTAACTCAGCTTTGCGTGCTTCTGATAATGGCTGTGGTTTTGCTGGGAACGGGTACTCTACCTGATCCACTCGAAATGCTACTGACATTAACCTACATCTCTGTTGCGACAAGGGTGCGGATTATACCCAACTGTCATAAAAATTACACACTACCTAATCAACATTAGCGTAATTAAATAGTCATATTTGTGCTTACCTGTTCTACTACATGGGGTTGCGTAAACCAGATCAAAGACCAATGAGATGAATTGCAGTACTTAATTAGAAAGCTTTAAAGATAGAAAAGAAACTGATAAGTGATGTGTTGTGAGTGCTTGTTTGAGACTTGATGGTGGGTCGTGCTGGATTCGAACCAGCGACCAATTGATTAAAAGTCAACTGCTCTACCAACTGAGCTAACGACCCATCAAGTGACACATAGATAAGTTTAGCAATTTCAAATGATNNATGAAAGATTGAAACGCAGGAATGGCTTTATCGTACTCACGCGACTTAAGGATCAGATTCACCGCATTTTCATAGGCTTCATCTTCACCCGCTTGAGGCGCTTGCGTAGGCGTAGGTGCGGCTGGAGAGCTCACAGAGCCCGAATCTACCCCCGCGCTAGGCATTGCACTACCTTGTAGTGCCCCGCTTTGCTTGAGTGCTTCTACGCGCTTATCTATTTCCAGATAAAGCTCACGCTGACGCTCTAGAACTTTTTGAAGCTCGTTAGTGTTCACTTCTACCGCACCACGCAGCTGGTCAACTTCCATTTGCATGTTGTCGAGCTGACTTTGCAGTCGATGCTGCATTTCAGTACGGCTTTTTACAATACGCTCAAGCACTACAATGCGCTGCTCTAATTCACTGCCGCCGTTGGCGTCTACCACAGGTGCTTGCGCAAATGCGGTAGAAACAGCAAGGGCGGCACTTAACGTGACGCCCATTTTTAATGTCTTATTCGCTAGAAAAGTCATTAGCGGTATACAACCACTCCGCGACGGTTTTGAGCAATGCGTACTCAGTAGAACCCATCACTGCTGGTTTTTCTTCACCGTATGAAACTACTGTTACTTGGCTGCTGCTTACGCCAGCATTAAGTAGGTAAGTTTCAACAGACTGTGCACGACGCTCGCCAAGCGCGATGTTGTACTCTGGCGTACCACGGCTGTCAGTATGACCTTCAATGGTTACCTTCATGCTTGGGTTTTTCACCAAGAACGTCGCGTGCTTGTCTAGAATACGCTGGAACTCTGGCTTGATGCTTGCGCGGTCAAAGTCAAAGTAAACGGTTTGTTCGTTTTTCAGCGCTTCCATTTCTTGCTGAACCATTTCTTCTTGACGCTGCATGCGCTGAGCCGCTTCTGCTTTAACGCGTTGCGCTTCTGCTTCGCGCGCTTCTGCTTCAGCTGCTGCCTGTTCTTGTGCTAGGCGATTACGCTCTGCTGCCAACTCTTCTTCGCTAGGGCCTGAAGAACATGCCATCATTGTCACTACTGGCAATGCGATAATGAAGCTCTTCATCACTTTATTCATTTGCATCCTACTAATCCTTAAATTTTATTGTTTAGTCGTTAAATTGTTAGAACAAAAATGGTGACCAACTTGGCGATTTAACTTGCCCATTGGCTGCTGGTAACCTAGCTTTAAAACGCCCATCAAGAGAAACCAACGACAACACTTGGGTGCCCTCATGAAGGGTGCTGTATATAATCATGCTTCCGTTCGGCGCTACGCTAGGCGATTCATCTAAGTACGTCCGTGTCAGTACTTGTGGTGAACCTCCATCCAAAGACTGCTTAGCAATATGATAGTTCCCATTAGTTTGGTTAACCATAATCATTTGCTTACCGTCTGGGGATAGCGTGCCGCCAAGGTTCTGTTCCCCGACAAAGGTAACTCGCCTTACTTTCCCAGAATTTAAATTTACGCTATATATCTGGGGTTTACCACCCCGTTCCGAGCTAAATATTAAACCGCTGCCATCGGGTAGCCATGCAGGCTCCGTGTCAATCGCTCTATTGCGTGTAATTCGACGAAGGTTTTTCGTCGCTAAGTCCATCACATAGAGTTCAGGGTTTCCATCTTTCGATAAAACCATAGCAAGTTGCTTGCCATCTGGCGAGAATGTAGGGCTACTGTTTATTCCTGGAAAGTCAGTAATGCGCGTACGTTCACTGGTGTATATATCCTGGATGAAAATTTGCGGTCTGCGGTTCTCAAAGCTCACGTAGGCCAGCTTCTCACCATCTGGCGACCACACTGGCGACATGAGCGGCTCAGGCGAAGACAACAGACGGGTTTCGTTTTCACCATCATAGTCGGCAATCACTAATTGATACGGCTTTTCTACCGTATCGCGGTCGCGAACAATAACGTACGCTATTTTGGTAAGAAACGCGCCACGCACGCCAGTAAGCTTTTCGTACACTATGTCGCTAATTCGGTGCGCATACTGGCGAAAATCGCGACCGTTAATCACGGCTTGGCGGGCAGCAAGAACATGGTTGTTACTTGATACTAGGCTTCCGTTTTTAAGCACTTTGGCTTGGCCGTTGTCTACTTGGCCTTTAAGCACATCAATTAGTTCGTAAGATACAAGGAAACGATCGCCGCCCTGAGGTTCGATACTACCTACTAATACTGTATCTACACCTAGTGTCGCCCACGCGGTGTAAGACACTTGCTCTGCGGTTTCAGGAAACTGTGGCATCTTGTCGACAGATACCGGGTTAAACTTCCCGCTTCGCATTAAATCGGCCATCACCACTTTTGAAATATCGCCGGGCATACTGCCCTGCCCTTTCCATTTAAATGGCACAACACCGATGGGGCGAGCACTATCAACGCCCTCGGTTATCACAATTTCTAAGGATGCAGACACGTTGGCACTAAATGCCATCGTAATAAGCGCTATCCATAAACCTAGTTTTTTCATACCACTATAGTTCCACTTTTAAAGTAATGTCTTTTAACTGCTCGTAAACGTCTGGCGCATCTGACACAGGTAGCTTTTCTGCACGGCGTACGGCACTTTCGGCCGCTCTGCACAACGCATCGTTACCGCCAAGCACACGAATGCTAGTTACAAACCCCGTTGTCGCTAACCGAATATTCAAGCGACAGGTTTTACCTTTATAGCTGTCGTCAGAATACAGATTGCGTTTAATGGTTTGCTGAATAAGCGCCGTATAGCGTTCTACTTCAGTCAGTACCTGTTTTCGCCTGCGTTCTTGCTGAGCCGCTTGCTCTTGTGCTAGCTGCTCTTGCATGATCCTTTCCATTTCAGCACGTTCGGCCGCTTCTTTCTTCTTACGTTCAGCCTCAGCTTTGGCTTTAGCCTCCCGCTCTTTGCGCGCTTGTTCCTTTTGCGCGGCAAGGCGCTCTAACTCTTTTTGCCTCTTCGCTTCGGCGGCCTTAGCTTCTCGCTTTTCGCGAGCACGCTTGGCTGCTAGCTGTTGTTGACGTTTCTTCTCAGCAGCCGCTTGTGCTTTCCTTTGCTTCTCTCGCTCTTCGGCCCGCGCCTGCGCTTCGGCTTGTGCTTGGGCCTTTTTCTGGTCGGCTATCGCTTGCGCATCAATAAAGGTAGCCTCTATAACAGGTGCATTAGAAGGCGCATTAGGGAGCGGTTCCGGCGAGAAACTGACGCTAATAAGCAACACTGCAGCAATAATTGCATGCAGTCCTAACGACTTATACAAACCAAGTTGCTCAGGGGTTATTTTACTTGCTTTGTTACCTTTGTGTTTCACCCCCGCGCTCCCGTCATCTTTTGAAGACGCCTTTTTAGTCTCAGTGCTGTTCGACACTTCTGGTTTGGTCATATCTATATTACTCAACGGGATCGGTCATTAACCCTACCGAAGGCACGCCCGCTTGCTGTAACAATACCATTAACTGTATTACTTCGTTGTACGCCACTTGCCCATCGCCTTTCACTACCACCGGCGTGTTCGGCTCTTTAGTGAGTTGAGCCTTAACAATTGCACCTAGTTCATCTTGGCTTATGGGCGATTCTTGGTCGTCTCCCACGTTCAGGAAATAGCGACCTTTCACATCGACCGAGGCAATAATAGGTGGGTTATCTTCCTGTTCAATAGGGTTAGCGCTCGCCTTAGGCAAATCAACTTTTACCCCTTGAGAAATAAGCGGCGCCGTTACCATAAAGATGATAAGCAGCACCAACATAACGTCGATGTAAGGTACTACATTTATCTCTGATACCGGTCTGCGGCGTTTTCTTACATACATAACAAGTCCTCCGTTTGGAATGTAAACGCTTAGGCTTGTTGTTGTGCTTGCGCAGCAACCGCTTGGCGGTGAAGAATCGCTGAGAACTCTTCCATAAAGTTGCCATAGCTATTTTCTAGCTTTTCAACTTGGTGACTAAAGCGGTTGTAAGCAATAACCGCTGGAATCGCAGCAAATAAACCTATTGCGGTTGCAATCAATGCCTCTGCAATACCTGGTGCTACCATAGCTAATGTGGCTTGTTGTACTTCACCTAGCGCTATGAACGCGTTCATGATGCCCCACACCGTTCCAAACAACCCGATATATGGACTAATAGAACCAGCAGTAGCCAAAAACGGGAGGCGGCTTTCTAGTTCTTCAACCTGACGAGACATAGAAACACGCATAGCACGGTATGTTCCATCTACAATACCGTTGGTGGCAGTATTTGATTTGCGAAGACGAACAAACTCTTTAAAGCCAGAACAGAAAATACTCCCCATTCCAGTTAGGTTGTTTCGTGCTGATAATTCTTGATAAAGGCGGTTGAGATCCGCGCCTGACCAAAACTTGTCTTCAAACTGACGCATCTCGTTACGTGCAGCTGAGAGCGCCTTGCTGCGTTGAAAGATAAATGTCCATGAGGCTACAGACACGCTTAATAGTAAAAGCATAACCAATTGAACAATAAAGCTCGCTTGTAAAAACAAGCCAATAAAAGTGAGATCAGATGACACGCGAAATTTCCCCTAACAAAGTACGTGGTAATCTTTTCGGCTTCATAACAGCCAAATCGACGCAGGCAACCTTAATATCTCCAGATACCAATGTAACGCCTTGTTCATTTTTAATAATTTGTTGAAACGTCATACTAGCGCCTTTCAATTCTACAACGCGAGTTTCAATACTCAACAGCTGATTAAACCGTGCTGGCGCATAGTTATGCATTTCAACGTGTTTGACGACGAAAGCGATGGATTGTTCCATTAGTGTATCCTGCTCGTACCCGAGCCCGCGAAGCCACTCAGTTCGGGCTCGCTCCATAAACTTAAGGTAATTCGCATAATACACAATACCGCCTGCGTCGGTATCTTCGTAATACACTCTTACCTGATGTAAATGCATAACTATTCCTTCACCTTAAAATTAAATAATCCAAACGGAGGGTAAACCAACTATTTTGCGCGATAAAATGCAGAACAAAACAGAGCCACACCCCTATCAAAGCTTACCCTTAATCAAAAGTATACCAATATTAAACACGCAATTAACACATTAGTTTTTCTAATGAAAAACAACAATTTTACTCAATTGTGCTTTTTTCTGTGCTCCCTATAATGCACAGCATCAGTCGTACAGAGCGTGATGGTGCTTAGCACGGTCATGCAAGAGTTTTTCTCCTGTTAGACATGAGTTCCCTGGATTTATTTCCTTCAACACTTGTTGTTTTAGCCCGCTCACTTGAGCGGGCTTTTTTTTGCTCAGCATTCGTTAAAGAGAACTTCGCTTGCGCTTAACTCTCGATATTCACATCAGTAAACATTCAAAAACAACGCAACCTGAGCAAGGCCATACCAAAAAAAGCCCAGCAATCCAGCTAGGCTTAAAAGATGAACGTCTTCACGTTTAATCTGGGATTAGAAGCTATTCAGACGGTGTGAAACCAAAATGAAGATAGGCGCGCTGAGACACTATGCGACCGCGCGGTGTGCGCTGAAGAAACCCTTGCTGAATAAGGAAAGGTTCTATCACGTCTTCAATCGTTTCTTTTTCTTCACCAATGGCTGCCGCTAAATTATCTAAGCCTACTGGACCCCCATCGAATTTCTCGATAATAGCACTAAGCAATTTGCGGTCCATGTAATCAAATCCTTCTTTGTCTACATCAAGCATGTCTAAGGCTTTTGCTGCAGTTTCAGCGCCCACGGTACCGTCAGATTTTATTTCGGCATAGTCGCGAACACGGCGCAGTAAACGGTTGGCAATACGTGGGGTACCCCGTGAACGACGAGCAACTTCTTGCGCCCCCTCCTCGTTCATTTCTAAGTTTAGATAACTTGCACTTCTTGCAACAATGCTGGTGAGGTCTTTAACATTGTAAAACTCTAAGCGTTGCACAATACCGAAACGGTCGCGCAATGGCGACGTTAACGAGCCTGCGCGCGTGGTTGCCCCCACCAAAGTAAAAGGCGGCAAATCTAATTTAATAGAACGGGCCGCCGGTCCTTCGCCTATCATGATATCAAGCTGATAGTCTTCCATAGCCGGATAGAGTATTTCCTCTACTACCGGGCTTAAACGGTGTATTTCATCAATAAACAATACATCGTTACGTTCGAGGTTGGTAAGCAGCGCTGCAAGGTCGCCCGCTTTTTCGAGCACAGGGCCAGAAGTGGTTTTAATATTCACGCCCATTTCATTAGCTACAATGTTAGCAAGCGTGGTTTTACCTAGGCCCGGCGGTCCAAAGATAAGCAAATGATCGAGGGCATCGTCGCGATTGCGCGCAGCCTGAATAAATATTTCCATTTGCTCACAAACATGAGGCTGGCCCGTGTAGTCTTCCAACATCTTAGGGCGAATGGCGCGATCGATAACTTCATCTTCGGTACTGGCTTCAGGCGTAATCAGTCTGTCGGCTTCAATCATGATAGTTCTACTTTAAACGGTAATTCGAAAGTGACCTTTCTCGATATAGCCACCTTCACTGTGCGCCATTAAATGGCCGCTTTTAGCGCTTCGCGAATAAGGGCTTCGCTTTCCATGCCCTCGCTATAAACGCTTTCAACTAACTTACTTGCCTGCGCGGGCTTATAACCTAACGCGATAAGTGCGCTTTGCGCTTCCTCCCGCGCGTCGTTAACTTCAACAATAGTGTTTGGCGATAACAAGTCGCCACTCGGAGGCGGGACAGCAATACTCTGCGCTTTGCCAAACTTAGCTAATCGGTCTTTAAGTTCTACCACTAAACGCTCGGCCGTTTTCTTACCTATGCCGGGTAAACTCGCCAGCGCAGATACATCTTCGTTTTGCACGCTTGCCAAGAACTGACCTGCCGACATGCCGGATAAAATAGCCAAACCAAGTTTTGGACCAACACCGTTTGCTTTGATTAGCTCGCGAAATAAACCTCGCTCCATTTTGTCGGCAAAGCCAAACAGCAGTTGGGCGTCTTCGCGAACCACAAAGTGCGTGTATACCACGACTTCTTCACCCACTGCTGGAAGCTGATAAAAGCTCGTCATAGGCATGTGAATTTCGTAGCCAACACCGGCCACATCTACAAGAATTTCTGGTGGCTGTTTTTCAGCCAACGTACCGCGAATTCGTCCTATCATGAATTATCTCTGTAAAAGCGTTAGCTTTAGGCAGCGTTAACGCAAGCGGCCGCGAACGGTTTTTCGGGCTTGCCCTGCCATGTTTATCAGGCTCTGTTCGGTATGTGCATGACACAAGGCAACGGCCAAGGCATCTGCGGCATCGGCTTGTGGGGTGCCACTTAAATTCAACAGGTGCTTTACCATATGCTGAACTTGTGTTTTATCTGCGCCACCTTTTCCAACTACCGACTGCTTTATTTGCCTTGCGCTGTATTCAGCAACAGGAAGTTGCGCTTGCGTGGCTGCCACAATGGCGGCCCCTCTGGCCTGACCAAGCTTTAGCGCTGAATCAGGGTTTTTCGCCATAAATACTTGCTCAATAGCAAACTGGTCGGGTTTATATTGACGAATAATATCGCCAACACCGGTAAAAATATTTGCAAGGCGAGAAGGCAAATCTGCCGTACCAACGCGAATACAACCGCTAGCCACATACACGAGTTTACCTTGCTTACGCGCAATTAAACCGTAGCCTGTAATCCGAGAACCTGGATCTATACCCAGTATAACCATTAAGGCACACTCGGTACAAACAAAGATACCGCTTCTTTATTGGAGGGGGACCATAAACGCGCTAACGCTTCTTCTTTCGACACCCATTCATATTGCAAATGCTCAGTCAAAATTAAGGGTAGTTCACTGTTTATCTGGAGGGAAAATACGTGTTCTGTGTTATGCACAGTACCTGGCGGGTAGCGATGTAGCCAACGGCTACGAATTTCATATTGATTTTGTTTTTTGTGGTCGTTAAGGACAAACCCGTGTGCTTTGGCATCAATACCAATTTCTTCACACACCTCGCGATAAGCGGTTTCGATGGGTAGCTCACCCTCTTCTAACGCGCCGGTTACCGACTGCCAAAAGGTGGGGTCGTCTTGTCGCTGTAAAAGCAGCACTTGGTAGTGTTGATCAAACAACACTACCAGTGCAGATTCAGGCTTCTTATACGCCATAAATTACGATTGCTTTTTCACCGTAGCGATAGCAAGTTCTTCAAGCTGCTGAGGATTTGCAGGGCTAGGTGCCGACGTTAATGGGCAAGCTGCTGTGGTCGTTTTCGGGAACGCCATTACGTCGCGAATAGAGGTTGCGCCAGTCATAAGCATTACTAGGCGATCTAGACCAAACGCAAGACCAGCGTGTGGCGGCGCACCAAAGCGCAGCGCGTCAAGCAGGAAGCCAAACTTGTTCTTCGCTTCTTCATCGTCAATGCCAAGAATGTTAAATACAGTAGACTGCATATCTTCGTTGTGAATACGTACAGAACCACCGCCTAATTCAACACCGTTTAATACCATGTCGTAGGCGTCAGATAGGGCTTCAGCTGGGTTGGCTTTAAGCTCATCAGGCGTTAGGCCGCGCGGTGCGGTAAACGGGTGGTGAATAGCATGTAGCTGACCGTCAAATTCTTCGAACATTGGGAAGTCAACAACCCAAAGTGGCTTCCACTCGCCTTCAAGAAGCTCAAAGTCTTCACCCAGCTTAAGACGAAGTGCGCCCATCGCTTCGGTAACCACAGTGTAGCTGTCTGCACCGAACAATAGAATATCGCCACTTTGTGCGCCAGTGCGCTCTAGTATGGCGTTAGTGATGTCTTCAGTTAGGAATTTAAGGATGGGCGACTGCAGACCTTCAAGACCTGCACCAGCATCGTTAACTTTAATCCAAGCTAGACCTTTCGCGCCGTAAATACCTACAAACTTGGTGTACTCATCAATTTGCTTGCGCGATAGTGAGGCGCCGCCAGGTACGCGGATAGCCGCAACGCGACCTTTCGGGTCGTTTGCTGGGCCACTGAATACTTTAAAGTCAACGTTTGCAAGCAGGTCTGCAACGTCTGTTAGCTCTAACGGGTTACGCAAGTCTGGCTTATCGCTACCAAAGCGCTTCATGGCTTCTGCATAGGTCATGCGCGGGAAGTCGCCAAGGTCAACATCTAGCATTTTGTTGAATAAATCGCGGATCATACGCTCTGTAATAGACATTACGCCATCGGCGTCTAAAAACGTGGTCTCGATATCGATTTGGGTGAACTCTGGCTGACGGTCAGCACGCAAGTCCTCATCTCGGAAACACTTAACGATTTGATAGTAGCGGTCCATACCCGACATCATAAGCAATTGTTTAAATAGCTGGGGCGATTGCGGAAGAGCGAAAAATTCACCTTTGTGGGTACGGCTCGGTACTAGGTAATCACGGGCACCTTCTGGTGTAGCCTTAGTAAGAATAGGTGTTTCGATATCAAGAAACCCTTCTTCTTCTAGGAAACGACGTACTGCGCCGGTTACTTTTGCACGAAACTGCAAACGCTGGCTCATTACCGGGCGACGAAGATCAAGGTAACGATAGCGAAGGCGCTGCTCTTCTGAGTTTTCTTGGTTCCAATCTAACGGCAATACGTCAGCTTTATTGATCACTTCAAGGCCAGTGCCAAGGATCTCAATTTCACCTGTGCGCATATCTTTATTGATTTGTCCTTCAGGACGCGCACGCACCTTACCAGTAAGTTTAACGCAGAACTCGCTGCGCAGGGTATTAGCAACAGATAGCACCTCTGGTAGGTCTGGGTCGAACACCACTTGTACGATACCTTCACGGTCACGTAAGTCGATGAAAATTACACCGCCTAAGTCGCGACGCTTGTTAACCCACCCGCAAAGGGTAACTTCTTGTCCAATGTATGATGAATCGATATTCCCACAGTAATCTGTGCGCATGGTCGTTGACCCCTGATAATTTCTCTTGCTCGGCACGTAGTAAATTCGACGTAATTTTAAACAGAGTTTTGGGCTTATTAGTTTGACTAATTTCGCGTAAACTCTCTGGCCAGTGAGTTGGCCCGTCAGCTACATGCATAATGTAATGATTTAAAGGCCGCATAGTATAAACAAATGCTTGCTAAAGCCCAATGACAAATATGCACAATTCAGCCATATCCCGCGGAAATCTCTACATTGGTTTGCCAATGTGGCAACACAGCCACTGGCCCAATACGTGGTTCGCGAATTATCCGAAGTCAGATAACGCCCTTTCGATTTATGCCCAAGAATGTAATACGGTGGAAGGAAATACCACGTTTTACTCTCTACCTCACCAAGACGCGGTGATACGCTGGGCTAACTCGGTGAACGATGACTTTCGCTTTACCTTTAAATTTCACCAAAATATAACGCATGTGCATCAACTGCAGCACTGTGAGGAAGAAGTTGCCCAACAGCTTTCACTGCTAACCCCTCTTAAAGACAAATTAGGCGTGATGATGCTGCAATTGCCCGCATCGTTTGGCCCAGATAAACTGGGCGTATTGGAACAGTTTCTCGCAGCCCTGCCCACTGAACTGAATGTAGCGGTCGAGGTACGCCATTTAGCGTTTTTTGCCAAGGGTGATGAAGAAAAAGCGCTAAATCAGGTTTTAATTCGCCATAACGCTAACCGCATAATTATGGATACTCGGGCGCTTTTTACTGGCCCCTGTAATAATGCGCTGCTTGAAGAGGTAAGAGACAAGAAGCCTAGGGTGCCAGTTAATGTGATTGCCACCGGCAGTACGCCTGTAGTTCGGTTCGTTGGAAACGATGTAGACGATGATAACCTTCGCTGCTTAACGCCGTGGGTAAAGAAAGTCCATCAGTGGCTAAATGACGGGAAAGACGTGTATTTCTTTTGCCATCGCCCCGATAACAAAGACGCCCCTTGGCTTGCCCAGCAATTTATTGATTTATATAACTATCAAGCTTCGTCACATGCTTTTAATAACCTCTCGATAAAACACCAGCCTGAGCAAAACCCTTTATTCTAAATGCATAGTATTATTCTAATTAAACTGTAAACTAGTGGGTCTAGTTTTTCATATTTAGATTACCGCGATAGACTTTCAATAAACCATGAGTATGAAAAGGCGCGTCTTGCCGCGCTTGAATCGTTAGATATTTTAGACACGTCCCCCAGCGAACAGCTCGATGCATTAACGAAACAAGTACAAACAGAATTTAAATGTAAAACCTGTCTAGTTAGCCTTGTGGCAGAAGACCGCCAATGGTTTAAATCTCGACAGTGTATGGATGCAACAGAAACGCCACGTAATATCTCTTTTTGTACTTACGCGATTGCTGAAGAAGAGTATTTGATAGTCCCTGATGCCAAGGCCGACAAAATATTTGCGAATAACCCCTTAGTTACGGGTGAGCCCTACATTAGAGCGTATGCCGGATTTATATTGCGTAACAAGGATGGCTATGAATTAGGTACGCTTTGTTTACTTTATGACGAGCCTAAAGCGTTTTCTAGTGACAACATAGACACATTAAAACAGTACGCACGTATTACTGAAAACATTATCTTTTCAGAGCATTTGCAATAGTTTAGTGTTAGTTAACGCAATAAAAACAATACGTTTTGTGGTATTTGATTAGCCATAGATAACACGCTTATATTGGCTTGTTGCATTATTGAAAACCGCGTTTCTTCGGACGTAACGTTGGCATAGTCCGACTGTGTAACTTGCGCGTTCGCTCGTTCAACGTTTACGCTTGTATTAGAACGGCCTAATTTAGACCTAATATTTGATTACTAAGGCGCGTTGAAATTTGTAAGCCAGCGGCATCATCACTAGCGTTATTGATGCGAAGCCCTGAAGTAAGTTGCTCGAAAGAACGACTAAGCCCTTTATTGACGCCAAATAAGGTATTAGTGGCCTGCTGCGCTGCCACGTTGGTATGCAAAAACATAGTTGATCACCATATACATAACACCTTATATAAAGATAGTCGATTACGGCTGGCGATCAGCGTGGCAGGTCAAAAAACATACTAAAGAACAATTAAGAAAAACTAACGGCGGTATTTAAGCTATCTGGCGCGCCGTTAGTTTTTAAAGAATTAAAAGTTAACTACCTGAAATCGGCCGCATCTAACTCATGTTTTTTCATAAGCTTATGCATATCTGTGCGGTTTCTACCAGCCAGTTCAGCGGCCCGCGTTACGTTACCGTCAGTCATTTTTAGTAACTTATGTAGGTACTGCTGCTCGAAGGCATCTCTCGCTTCGGTTAGTGTTGGCCAGCTTTGCTTGGTAGCAGACAGTGCCTGCTCAACAAGGTGAAGTGGGATCACCGGCGTTTGCGTTAATGCTACACACTGCTCTACAACGTTGACTAATTGACGTACGTTACCCGGCCAAGATGAAGTTACCAGCTGCTGCATAGCGTCATCAGAAAACTGACTAACGTTAACACCGTGGCGCTGCGCACTTTGCTGTAATAAAGAACGCGCCAACAGCGGAATGTCTTCGCTACGAGATTTTAGAGACGGAAGTTTTAAATTCACCACGTTTAAGCGGTAATACAAGTCTTCTCTAAACGTGCTTTCTTCCATTTCCTTGTGCAGGTCTTTGTGGGTGGCTGAAATGATACGCACATCGATGTCGACATGTTTACTACTGCCCACTGGGCGTATTTGACGTTCTTGGAGCGCTCTTAACAACTTCACTTGAAGCGTCATGGGCATATCGCCAATTTCGTCTAAAAATAAAGTGCCGCCGTCGGCTTCCCTAAATAACCCGGGATGAGCGGCAACGGCTCCAGTGAACGCGCCTTTTGCGTGACCAAATAATTCTGATTCAAGAAGGTTTTCTGGCAATGCGCCACAGTTAATGGCTACAAATGGTTTATCGCTTCTATTGCTAGCCTTATGGATAGCATTGGCTAACAGCTCTTTTCCCGTGCCGCTAGCTCCGCTTATGAGCACTGACACTTCCCGTTTAGCTATACGAAAAGCTTGGTCTAACACATTGAGCATTTCTGGAGAACGAGTAATGATATCTTTCGCCCAGTCTCCCGGCTGCGCAGCTTGAGACTGGCTTAACGCTTTTTGAAGTAAAGTGCGTAGTTCGTCGTGATCCACAGGCTTAGGTAAGAAACCAAAAACGCCGCGCTGCGTTGCCGCCACTGCATCGGCAATGGTGCCGTGAGCTGTCATTAGAATAACGGGGATATCTTTCCTAATTCCCATTATTTCTTCAAACAGGCTTAACCCATCAAGACCCGGCATGCGCAGGTCGCTTAACACGACATCAAAGCTGTCATTTTGCAGTTTGCGTAGGGCAGACTGGCCATCTTCGACTGCCGTGACGTCATAACCTTCGCCTTCTAAGCGAATGGTTAATAAGCGCAATAAGCTTTTATCATCATCAACCAACAATAAGTTAGGGTTACTACTCGCCTTTTCGCTCACTGTTGTGTACTCCTGTTTTTATCCATCAGTGTTGCTTCAATTTGCAACAATTCTTCTAATTTTTTGCGCAAGTTTATTGCTTCTTTGTTTAGCGCTTCTAGCTGCTCGCCACGAGATGTATTTTCTTGCTCTAATACTACCATTGCTGATTCGAGCTGCATGACTTGGTTATTCTGCGCCCCCGCAACAACATTAATTAACTCTTGCGCAGCCGGCGTAAACCCACCCGCAATGTTATTCACCGCTAGTTGAGCCCTTAGCCTGTCTTGATACGGCGTGTCGTTCGGTAGCGTCAGAATATAAGCGTGCAAAGTGTCATATGCCGAATCACTGAGTGACTTCAACGTATGCTTGCGCTTAAGCCAAGGTTGGTTCGCTGCGTCTATCCATTTGTTTAACCAATAAGTTGCATCGCAATTGTGTTCAAAGGTTTGTGGCGGTTCATCAAACAAACAAAAACCGCGCTCTACTTTTGCTACCGGCGAGACCTTTTCGGCCTCATTGGTGTTGTCGTTATTTCTGGTTAAACTCTGACATCCTGTCAGTACCAGTAAGGCGACAATTAAACCACTTATTCTCATTTTTACTTTTCCTGCTGCGGAATGGTCACTCTAAAGCAAACATCGGCATAGTCTACATCTACCACGCGTACATCACCATGCATTAGTCGAGCGCAATCAGCAACAATAGATAAACCTAACCCAGTCCCAATTACATTATCGTTTCTCGGTTCCGTTCCTCGAATGAAAGGTTCAAATAAGGTGTGTACTGACTCTGGAGCAATGCGTTTACCGCGATTAGCCACGTCTAGTACAAGATTATCATTTTCGTTATAAAGATGTATGTTTATAGGTCTACCCACTGCACCATGTGCAACAGCATTAGACACCAAGTTATCAAGAACTCTTCTAAATAATTCCTCGTCTATTTTAACCTCGGGTGAGGTAATATTCACATCAACCTCTCTATCTTGAATAGCCAATGCATAGTCTTCTAAACATGCCGAAACTAGCTTGTTGGCATCGCTTACTACCATTTTAGGCTGCGCTTGCTGTAACAGAAGGTTATAGTCGAGTAGCTTTTCAACAAGCGTGTTTAAGCGTTGGGTACTTGCTGTAAGTAGCGAGAGAACCTCTCGCTGCCCTTTGTTCAGCTCGCCTACTACGTTTTCAGAAAGTAAGCTGCACCCTTCTTTTATGCTTGCTAAAGGGGTTTTTAGTTCGTGGGCGGCGTGCCGTAACAGTGCTGTTCTTATGTGTTCAAGCTGCTGAAGTCTGTCATAAAGCCAATGTAAGTCTTTTTCGACATCAATCAACTCTCTAGGTGCCTGACGCGACAACGGCGGTAACTGGCCATCACTTCGCGCCATTATCCTTATAATTTTTTTGAGATTATTAACAGGGTTAACAATAAGTTGACTACCTAATAGTATAAGAAGCAACGATACGCTGACCAGCATGGCGGTAGACCACGCTTGCTTCGCTTGCATTGCGTTTAGGTCGTCTTGTTGAAGCTTAACCCGTTCGTTAATTGTCGCTTCAACATCGTCACGTAGTAGTTCGACGCTGTCGCCAACTGACGCTAAATAGGCATTCAACAGCAGTTGATCTTCAATAGTTCGGTATTCAGCTAATTGGGATAGCTGCTCAGAAAGTCGAGAGCAGGTCGTGGGTATCGACAACGCCTGACAAAGATTATCTGCGGCTACGGCAAATTGCTCTATTGCGTTGTCGGAAAGAGATGCTACTTGTTCGTTTCTCAAAACGGCAAATTGGCGAACGCTTCTTTCAACGTCAACAACGGCATTATCAAGGCGCTGCATATCGCTAACAACATCTACCACAAAACGGGTTTCTAATGTTGTCATTTTACCTACTTTAGCCAAGTCGCTTTGACTTTGCCAAAGTAAGGCAATAAGGGGAATGAGGGCAAGTAAAAAACTACCTAGCGTTAACTGCCTCAGCGAGCCCAGCTGTACTAAGCGCTCGCTCAACGAAACCTTGTTTATCAGAACCTTACCCTCATTAGTTTGTCGTGTTTTATCTACTCACTTGCTGTGAGCTTTTTATTACCCGGCGTTAACTCACTTTTCACCAATTCGGCTTCAGAAAGCTTGCCATCTTCGTTATCGTCTATTAACCCAAAATTACGCAACAGCCCAGTATGGCGCACTGACTCTTTCAGAGAAATAAGACCGTCTTTGTTTGTGTCTAACTGCTGCAATAACGTGCGCGCGGGGTTTGCGTGCGCATCCGCTACGGATATGGCTTGTACTGCAGCTACAGCACAAAGTGCTATGAAAACTTTTTCGAGACGTTTCATCATGAATCCTCCGCAAAATGCTTATAAAATCCTTCTCTTTCGCTCTTAACTAGCTTCAAATCATTAACAATAAGAAGAGAGAAAAAGGCTGCTAGATACTATCACTAGTCTTCAATTAACCACTATCATAATTGCATTGAATTTTATTATGCCATTTTCAGACCAACAGTTAAAATAGGTTATAAATCAATGGCTTTTGTAAAATTAGATATTCACAATGAAAGGAACAAAGAAATTGTGTTGCAATAAAGAAACACTACTGTGAAACCATAACAATAGCTGTTAAAGGTTCACAGTAGGCGGTGCTAGGCCATCGCCGAGGCATCGTAACGGCAGGGAGAACGCACGAGCGCAGAAAGAGGGATAGGCTTGCTAAACAGGAAGCCTTGAACATTGTCACACCCGTGTTCTCTGAGGTAATCCCACTGTTCATGGTTTTCTATACCTTCAGCACAAACAGAAAGAGAAAGGCGCTTTGCAAGATCGATAATTGCACCGGTAACCAGTCGGCTGCGCTCGGAAGTTTGAAGTTCCGTAACGAATTGCCGGTCTACTTTCAATGTATCGATATTAATTTGAGTGAGGTAACTTAACGACGAATACCCTGTACCAAAGTCATCTAGGGCGATAGCACACCCCATATTCGATATTCGTCTGAAAAACTTATTGGATAAAGCAAAATTTTCAAGATAAGCGCTTTCGGTAACCTCAAACTCAACGTTTTCTGGATTTATGTCATATAAATTGAAAGTATTGTAGATATAGTCAAAAAGTTGATTACTCCTCAGGTCGTGCCCCGATAAGTTAATCGACGCTCTGAATGGTGTTAAAGCCCATTGCTTTAAATCTGGCATATCAATACAAACTTGCTTGATGATCCAGCGGGTTATGGCCGTTATTTTGCCCCCTTGCTCTGCAATGGGTATAAACTCATTGGGCATAACCAGCCCAAACTCGGGGTGTTCCCAACGGATTAATGCTTCAACGCCAACTACCTCACCTTCATTACTCACTTTAACTTGGTAGTAAACAACAAACTCATCGTTTAAGAGTCCTTGTTCAATGCCGTTTGCCAAATGAAGCTTACGCTTATGAGACTCGACCATATCTGGCGTAAACAACGTGTAACTGCCTCTTCCCCTGGCCTTCGACCGGTACATGGCCAAATCTGCATTGCTCATAAGCTCACTTAGGTCATAGCCTGCATCTGACGCTGTAGCTATACCCACGCTCAGACCTACGGTCAATGACAGCCCACGAAGCTCAAAAGGCTCATCAAAAGCGGTGATTAATCGGGTAGCCAGACGTTGCGCTTGTTCGGTGGAAGCATCTCTATCAGGAAGCACTAAAAACTCATCGCCCCCTAAACGAGCAAACAGGTCGCCATCACGCAATAAACACTTCACCCTATCTGCCACTTCGATAAGAATAAGGTCGCCAGTTTCATGGCCTAACGAGTCATTGATCCCCTTAAAGCCATCTAAATCAAAAAATAGAAGCAATAAGTCTTCGTCATTTCTTTTCGCTCTTGCTAACTCTAAACGCAAGTTATCAAGTACGAACTGTCGGTTAGGCAATCCGGTTAAGCTATCAAAATTAGCCAGCCTCGACATGGTCTCTTGCTGGTCCACCAAGGTTTGCTTTTGTTCAAAGTTAACCAGCAGCTCCACTTCAATAGCATCCAGCAAGCTATTGATGTTACGGGCAAGCTGACCGACTTCGTTAGAAGACTCTATCGAGTTTCTAAGCGCGTAATCTTTTGATTCATAAACCTCTTGGGTAAATTTCCCCAACGATGCTAAAGGTGAGAGAAGACGGTAGAAAATAAAGAAACATGTTCCCGTACACAATAGCCAGAATGCTAAAATAAATGGCACTTGCTTAATAAGTTGGCGAGTTGAGTTTGAAGCCTTAACTTCATTGGTATCAACGTAAATAACCAGGTGCCCCATTGGGTAAAGGCTACTGCCAATGATTTGATGTGCGGTGATCACGTCTTCATACTGTGCAATACCAAAAGGTACATTCTCTGGAGAGGTAGGTACTGCCTCATCGTCAAATTTTAATGATTGCTTGGGTTGTACTGTCGAGATAACCCTATAATCATTATCGTAAAGGGTTGCACTAAGAAGATATGGGTGTTCTTTAACAGGTTGGAATACAGAAGAAAGTAACGCATTATTACCTGGATTTTTTTGCATTAAAATCGAAAGCTGTAACGCAAGTGAGTTACTTAGCGCGGCCGTATTATCCGCGACAACAGTCATCACTGACTCACTGTGTTCTAACTTATTTACAATAGCTATTGATGTGGCCAAAATAGCCATAGAAACGGATATGACTAACCCGACAGAAATTTTTAAGGTTTTAAACACGTTTGTGCCTTACTGAACTACTTCGCCTTTGCCAAGCTGGCGATATGCAATAGGTAAAAAGAACCATTACGCAGTATCGATTTCGTTATTATTATTATGCGCTCAATAGTACGGCACGAGATAAGAAAATAAAACGGATTTTTAAATACCTATGGCGCGCTTGTTAAAACCCAAGTGTTACTGAGTGTTTTCAACAACGTCCAGCTTCGTTTTAATGTACTGACTGTGAGGGACGTATAATAAATCAGCAATTTGCCTGATTGTGCTTTCTTCAAGCGGGGCGAGGGATTCATCAGCATAAGCGATTGACCATAAGCTTTTTACAACACGCACTCTTTCATCAGCATTGCAATGCTTGTTCAGCACTTGCGTAAAATGTACAAGGTCTATGGCATCATCTGCGGTTTCTTGGCCTCTTTTAAGAAGCAGCGCCATCGCATCATCATCAACGTTAACGTGTTTTCTTAGCTGCTTCTCGTATTCTTCCCGTTCAGTCTCAGTAACTTGATTATCAGCATTAACGATTTCACTGAGCAAAGCTGCAGTCGCTAATTCCACAGTATAGGCAGGTTCGTTCTGTTTATGAGAGTCTTCAAAAAGTTTAAGGAATGATTTCAGCATAAATCCTCAGAGTTTGGGTGGCCTTTGTGCGCGTTGGTGTACGCAGATACGAGTATTTCTATTATGTTTACTAAGAAAAAGAGAAATTCGATTAATTGCTTAATAGGTTGGATAGTTTAGGCACTTTTAGCCTGTGCAATAGATTGCATGGCGATGACCTAACTTTGCGTGTCGATAAGACAAACGACTTTACTGCCTCCTTTTTCAAACCATATTCGTTCACACAATGCATGTATCAGCGGCAAGCCACGCCCGTAACTTTCTTCCTGAGTAGTGCAAGCAGTAGAGAACTTGCGCCCCCCGCCCCACTCAAACCCATCACCGCTATCCTCTACTGAGATAAGGACTTTGCCGTCTGATGGTACAGATTCAACCCGAATATTTATTCGCCCTTGATTTAGTACCTGCAAAGAGGCCTCGCGATTTTCGTAGTATTGTTGAAAACCAGAGCTATCAGCTTTGAGTTTAGAGTCTAGTTTTAAGATACCGTGTTCAAGGGCATTATTAAAAAGCTCAGACAATACGGTATAAATTATTGAACGAATACTTTGTATGCCCTCACACTGACCTGCCAATTGCAACACTCGCTGTAAAATATCTGGTTGCTTTAAATGCTTCGCATCTAGGGCAATGTCGTGAACGGACGGTAGCCCGTCATCGAATTTCTGTGAAACAGGAATATTGATAGGTTTGGCAGTAAATACGACTAAGGTGACATCGTCGTGGAATGACGCTGCACCACAATGTGCTTTCGCTCTAAGAAAAAGGGAGTCGGCTTCAATTTTTTCATGGGTCTGCATTTGATCTTTAATGATATCAATCAACCCTTCTTCAAGCAGCATCTCACCTTTATCATTGGCAATTTCAATCAAACCATCACTACAGATTATGAGTTGTTCGTTAGGCCCTAAACGAATGGCGTCGCAATCGGTATTGAGTTCGTGTTCGTCAACTATACCTAACGCCATGTGTCTTGATGTTATGGTTCTCAAGGACATATCTGTTTTTGCGGGAATAATGACAGCTGGCATACCGCCTTGCCAAAGGTTCACGCGATTGCCTTCAGCGTTGATCTCGCCTACTACCGCTGCCATAAACATGTCACTTGGAAGAAACGTAATGAGGATGCGATTTAACTCACAGATTATTTCAGCAATGGATACCCCTTGGTGACTGAGTTCCTGAAAAGCCTGTGTTACCGGTAACGCGCCTATAGCCGAGGCAAGACCGTGGCCTGTAAAATCTCCAACTACAAAGTACACCCCTCCACTTGGGCTAGCTTCACAAAGAAACAAATCGCCATTGAACGTTTCAGCTGGTTTTAAAAAGCAGTCAAAATGCGACAGCACCTCTGGCCGATTTACGATGGCATGGCTAAAAATGTGCTCAACGATAGCGTGCTCTCGGGCAACCCGCTGGTTAAACAACCTCAGCCTCTGGTTTTGCTGCTCTACGTGCTCACTTAACGCCCGTATTTTTAAGTGCGCTCTAATCTTGGCAGTTAAAATGTGACGGTCGAAGGGTTTAGTCGCAAAGTCATTCCCGCCAACTTCAAGACAGCGAACTAAACTTTCGTTATCTTCTAAAGCGGTAATAAAAAGAATAGGTAAGTAAGGACCTTTTGCAAGTTGGCGGATTTGCACGGCAACGTCAAAGCCTGAAAGACCCGGCATAACCACATCAAGCAAAATTAAGTCAGGCTGCTCTTCGATAAAATGCTGTATCGCCTCTTCACCATTTACCGCTTCAATACAGTGTTTATAACCAGCGCTGTAAAGCATATTGGTCAATAATGTACGATTGATGGCTTCGTCATCAACAATAAGGATTTTCACAGCCGTCACTTCGCCGTTACTTGATGTCAAATTTCTTATCGAAACGAGATATTTTTAAAATTTTCGCAACCTGAGGACGGGCGTTTTCGATACTGTATGACAATTCCTTGTTGGCTAACGATTTTTGCATATTAAGCAGCATGCCTAATGCAGAACTGTCCATATATTCGGTTTGCGATAGATCCACGGCGATATGTGCAACATCATCGTCAAGTTTATCGTAGGCGTTTCTGAAGTCTTCTACTTTGCTGAAATCAAATTTTGTTCCCACATCAATAACCAAGGTTTGTCCCTGATTTTGATAGCTCGACCTTATTTCCATATGCGTTCCCTAATGTTGTGCGCAGAAATGCTTCATCAGATGCTTTTATCTTTGCTATTCTTATCTTAGTTGAACTTTTCTACATCGCCATCAGTGAAATCTAAAACTTTCGTATAATTATGTTTTAGATAAGGTCATTAAGATGGAAAGACAAAACGTATTGAGGTATTTATGCAAGATTGGCAAGACGCTCTTTTGGTCTACAGTACAGAGAGTGGCAAAATAAAGCCTGAGCAAAAAGCAGATGAGCGCTCGGTTTCTTCGGATGGCATTGTTCGCATTCACAGAGAAACCAAAGGTCGAAAGGGTAAAGGCGTGTCTCTAATTAAAGGTTTAGACCTACCTTCTGACGATCTAAAGAAACTAGGCTCAGAACTTAAAAAGAAATGTGGGTGCGGCGGTGCAGTTAAAGACGGTGTTATCGAGGTACAAACCGATGACAGAGAAAAACTTAGAGCACTGCTTACCGACAAAGGTTACAAAGTTAAGCTTGCTGGTGGTTAACTAAACGCACCAGCGCACAAGCTCCCTTTTTCATAAACATATAACAAAAAGAGTCTGAAATGGAAAAGCTGTCAATTTCTGATTTACATATTATTTTGGTTGAACCATCTGATACGCAACGCAAAATCATTACTACGTTGCTATTAAAAGAAAACGTTAAGGAATTGACCCTGTCAGTACCCTTTCAGAGGCCCGTTCTGCTGTAAAAGCGCACGGCGCCGACCTTATCGTGAGCGCCATGTACTACGAGGATGGAACCGCTTTAGAACTGCTAAAATTCATAAAAGAAGATGAAGCGTTTAAAAGTATTCCTTTCATGCTTGTGTCCAGTGAAAATAGACTCAGCAAATTAGAAGAGTTTAAACAGGCAGGAGTGGCGGCCATTCTACCTAAACCCTTCGAACCTCTCCATCTGTCTCGCGCGCTTAATGCAAGCTTAGATTTAATTAATCACGACGAACTTGAGCTGGATTTATTCGACGTTCACGACGTCCGCGTATTGCTTGTTGATGACAGTAAGTTGGCAAGAAATCATATACGTCGAGTTCTTGAAGGCATGGGGCTACAGCGTATTCGAGAAGCTGAAAATGGTGCCGCTGCACTTACGCTCATTAAAGACGAGCCTTTTGACTTAGTAGTTACCGATTACAACATGCCCGAAATGGACGGCCGCGAGCTGTCTGAGTTTATACGCTTTAACCCCGAGACCACCCATATCCCTATTATTATGGTGACCTCAGAGGCAGCTGATAGTGCGCATATGGCAAATATCCAGCAGACCGGTGTTAATGCACTATGTGACAAGCCATTTGAGCCAAATGAAGTAAGACAAATGCTATCTGCCCTACTCGGGAATTAATGACTTCCTCATACACCCCTTAAACGTTCGCCGTAGAAGATTAATCTCATCAAAGCTACGGCGAGCTTATTTTTATCACTTTTTCAAGTGCACCATAACAAAAACAATAACACTTATTGTAAAAATGGGTTGACACCAACAGGTGTTCAACATACATTCAAAGGTATGAAACAGAATATAAAGCACGTAGCCATTTTCTTTTTTGCGTTTACATCCTTTTATTAGGGAGGCGCAGCTACATGCATGAAAACCTCCCACCCGGGAGGTTTTTTTTTAGCAGAATTTTCTTACAAGATACGCACGGGAATGATATGTCAGACAATGCACTAGATACTGTTAGAGAGCGAATTACCGCACTAGACAGTGAGTTACTTACCTTACTTTCAGAACGCAGAAAGCTAACTAATGAAGTCGCTGAGACAAAAATTAGACATCACATTCCTGTGAGAGATCAAAAGCGCGAAGAGCAGCTCTTAGTACGACTGATAAAAGAAGGTCAAGATATTGGACTAGACCCCCATTACGTGACTCAAATTTTCCATGTCATTATTGAAGACTCGGTGTTAAACCAACAGGCAATGCTTGCTGAACGCGCAAATCCTGGTAGCACGCTTCCGTTAAACCGTGTGGCGTTTTTGGGTGACAAAGGCTCGTACTCTTACCTTGCAACACAGAAGTACTTCTCACGTCGCCCTGGCGAGCTGTTAGAAATTGGCTGTCAGAGTTTCGCCGAAATCATTCATAAAGTGGAAAGCACAGAAGCTGACTATGCGGTACTACCAATTGAAAATACGACTTCTGGCAGTATCAACGAAGTATACGACCAGCTTCAGCACACCCAATTAAGTATTATTGGCGAGCTCACTCACCCCATCCGTCATACTCTTTTAGTGGGAAGTGATACCAGCATAGATAAAATTAAAACGCTGTACGCCCACCCTCAAGTTTTTACTCAGTGCAGCCATTTCCTTGCGGAGCTAGGCAATGTAGAAGTAAAAACTATGGACAGCACGTCATCTGCCATGTTGACCGTGAGCGAGCTCAAACGGGACGATGTGGCAGCAATAGGCAGTGAAGCTGGCGGTAACTTATATGGCTTGATGGCAATTAAGAGTAATTTAGCTAATCAAAAAGAAAACCACAGTCGCTTTATTGTCGTTGCGCGCAACCCTGTTGTGGTACCACTTCAAGTGCCGGCCAAGACCACCCTTGTGATGTCGACCATTCAAAAACCTGGGGCGCTGGTTGAAGCACTGCTAGTGCTAAGAGAAAACAGTATTAACATGACTAAGCTAGAGTCACGCCCTATTCCGGGTAACCCATGGGAAGAAATGTTTTATATTGATGTTGAGGGCAACGTAGAGGACGGCCCCGTCCAAAATGCGCTAGACTCACTACGTGGCATAACGCGCTACATCAAAGTACTTGGATGCTACCCAAGTGAAGAAATTAGCCCGACTAAAGTAGCTGCGGCAAGTGCATTAGCTGACTAGTACAAAAAGGCGAGCTTTAAGCTCGCCTTTCGTTTTACCTATGTCGCTGATACCGAATACTTATTTATCCCGTAATAGTTGGCCATCATCCGCTTTTAACAACATTTGTTTGCTGTCTACCAGGCATTTTTTCGCGTAGTCACCAAACCATGCCCCCACCTTCATAAACTGCTCTACAAACCCTTTTTTATCTCCGCTTTCAAGCAACGACAACGCAAGGCCAAATCGCTCATAAAAACGTCTAAGAAGGGCAAAGTTGTCGGGATTATTAAAGATAATATCTGCGTAGAGCTGAGGTGATTGAGCAAATAACCGACCCACCATTGCAAGCTCTAGCCGATAGATTGGTGAGCTAAACATGGTCAACGATTCCAAGTTAGGATCTTCACCTTTTAAGTGTTGTCCATACACAAAGGTGTTAAAGTGGCGCATAACCTGTATATAGGCCATGGCCTGGTCGTGCTCTTGCGCAGTAGAGTCATGTATGGTCGCTCCCCAAATGCGCATTTGCTCGATTAACCAAGCATATTTGTCGCGGCTTCGTCCCTCACACACCACAACAACCTGCTTGATCATACCCGGGGCGTCTGGGCCGAACATAGGGTGTAACCCCACCACTGGGCCTTTGTGCACCGTAAGCATTGCCTCTAACGGCTTTGCTTTGATACTGGTAATATCCGCTAGTACGCAATCGTCCGGCAACATGGTGAGCTTTTCGATAACGGCTTCGGTCAAGTTGATGGGTACGGCCACAACAACTAAAGATGCAACGCTTAGCCGCGCTGTCGCTTTTCCGCTCTCCCAGTCCTCTTTTTCAACAATTGAAACCTGGTAATTACTGCGTTCAAACAAACTCACAAATACTCGGCCAAGGGCACCTGCCCCGCCGATCACAACCACGTTATCCACATCAGGTTTAACGCAGCGATAATTGTTATTTTGAGTATGGTAAGACTCTCGCATTACGCGACGTAACAGGTCTTCGGTTAAGTCAGGCGATACACCCAATGCTTCGGCCTGCGCACGGCGTGAGGCGATAAGCGCCTTTTCACGCTCTGGTACGTAAACAGGCATACCAGCTTCGGCTTTTATTTGCCCGACTTGAGTGGTTATTTGATTGCGTTTTGCGAGTAACTCGACGAGCTGAGAGTCCAGCTCGTCGATACCTTCACGCAGCGTATCAAGCTTTTTTAACTGCTGCGAAAATTCGGCCATTGTGTCTTGTCCTTGAATCAAACGGCACGTAGGCTAATAGGCTTAAGCCACCGTGCGCTTATTTTGACGTAAGGGTAGCACAGTTATTAATTTATCTCTGGTTTGAGTAATTAAGTTTTCTGTGGTTTGCCAGTCGATACAACCATCTGTAATCGAAACCCCGTATTCTAGTTCTTCAGGCTTTTTGCCTTCTGCTTTTTGATTACCAGGCTTTAAGTGGCTTTCTAGCATAACGCCAATGATAGACTGATTGCCTTCAAGAATTTGGTTCACCACGTTTTGCGCAACTAACGGCTGACGGCGATAATCTTTAGACGAGTTAGCATGGCTGCAATCAACAACCAAGCCCGCGGTTAGGCCCGCATCTTGTAGTTCAATTTCGCACTCAGACACGCACACAGAGTCATAGTTAGGCTGCTTACCACCACGAAGGATAATATGGCCGTCTGGGTTACCGCTGGTCCCAATAATGCTTACCTGACCTTGCTTATTAATACCCATAAAGCGATGGCCAGATGCGGCCGATTTAAGGGCATTAATCGCAATATCTAAACTTCCATCTGTACCATTTTTGAAACCCACTGGCATAGAAAGACCACTTGCCATTTCACGGTGAGTTTGAGATTCAGATGTACGCGCTCCGATAGCCGCCCAGCTAAATAACTCTGCCAGATACTGTGGGCTAATTGGGTCTAGCGCCTCGGTTGCAACAGGCAGCTCTAGCTCTGCTAGCCAAATCAGTAGTTCTCTTGCTTTACGTAAGCCCGTTTCAATATCAAACGTACCGTCGATGTGGGGGTCATTTATTAGGCCTTTCCAACCTGTAGTAGTGCGCGGTTTTTCAAAATAAACGCGCATTACAAGAAAGAGTGTATCTTTGCATGACTCGTGAAGTTCTTTCAGCTTAAGCGCGTATTCTTTCGCAGCTTCTACATCGTGAATGGAGCATGGACCACACACAACTAGCATTCTATGGTCGCGGCGATGAATAATATCTGAAACGATTTTTCTTGAATCAGAAATGGCGGCGAGCGCTTTGTCTGAAACAGGCAGTTCAGCGCTTAACGCTTCTGGGGTAATAAGTACATCTTCTGTACTTACGTGAACATTATTTACGGTGTCCTTGATCATGGGAGCTCTCTTACTCTCTTAACTTCAAATAAAAAACGGAAAACTAAAACGCTAAAAGAGTGTGCAATCGGCATGTAAACTTTGTTGTACAACCAGCTTTTTCTATATTTCTTTAACGTCATTGACTTTTTAACAACTTAAGCGTAATAGCGCAAGCAATAACGAATAATACTTTATTCTAAGCTAGATTCGTAGCAAAACAGCGTGACTTATTGGCAAGCATCGATAGCATTCGATTAAATAATGACCGGCAGTTAGGATTCGGTCATTTAACCGCTGCTAGAATAATTAACCAACATAAATAAGCTAAATTTCTCATTCCTCTCAAGGATTTTGTATTATTGCAACAACGCAATAATAACGAGAAAACAATGCATAATTTAGTTATCACCTACACAGACCACGTTGCCACGTTAACCATGAAAAATGGTGAAAACCGCCACAACCCGCTTTTTGCCAAAGAGATGCTGTCTGCATTAGATACCATCAAAAGCAATGAAGATTGCAAAGCACTGGTGATCACGTCAAACGACGAAAAATGTTTTAGCTTAGGCATTGATACTGACTGGCTGATGCCGGCGATGAAAGCTGCTCGTACTGAAGAGATCAAGCAGTTCATGTATGACATGGACGACGTGTTTAAAACACTCCTGCTTTACCCACTTCCTGTGATAGCGGCAATTAACGGTCACGCTTTTGGCAATGGTGCTATATTGGCGTGCGCGTGTGATTTCCGGTTTATGCGCGCAGATAAAGGTTTCTTCTGTTTTCCAGAAGTTGACCTATCTATTCCTTTTCTTCCGGGCATGATTGAGTTTGTCAAAAAGGCAATGCCTTACTACCGCTTTAACGAAATGAAGTTATCTGGCAGACGTGTTTCTGGTAAAGAGTTAGAAGACGACCATGTTGTAGAAAAAGCATATGACTCACAGGCGTCTTTGATAGAAGGCGCAGTAAACTATGCAAAAACCTTCGACAAAAAGCGTAGTATTTTTGCCGAGCATAAAAAGCGCCTGCATAAGCATATTATCCACACCATTAATATAGAGAATAAACCCATGATTGAAGCGCTTACTCTTATGGTTTAAATAACGTTTTTCTCATGCAAGCTGTGTAACGCGAGCGTTTTACACAGCCTTGTATAGCGCTGACACTAGTGGCTATTCAGTGCTACTCTCTTTTTTCTGTTGTCTAGGCGTTCGCTTTCTGAACAGGTCAACATTGACGCCCCAGTGAAGTGATGCAATCCGCAATAGCACCGTAACGCCAATAGAGCCTAAAATACACCATATGTAAGGTATATCGAGCGCAAATAGCGCAGCATAAGTAAGACCCCCGGCGAAGCAAGCGCTGGCATAAACATCACCACGCATAACATAGGGAACCTCTCGGCAAACAACGTCCCTCATCAAACCGCCAAAGATGCCTGTCGTCATCCCCATGGTTAATGCGACAATCATTCCTGTTCCGCTAATCAATGCCTTTTCTATGCCTATCACGTTGAATATGGCAAGCCCTACTGTATCAATCAAGATGAAATAAAAATTTGAAGGTGATGGGAAGTAGCGTATGAATAATACGGTAACAAATATTGCGCTGTAGGTTGCTAAAAGGTATTCAGAACTATCTACCCAGAAAATAGGTTTACCTAACAATAGGTCCCTTAAGGTTCCGCCGCCTAATGCCGTCATTACGCCAACAACCACTATACCGAAACCATTAATATTCTTTTCGTGTCCCAACAGTGCGCCTGATATAGCGAAGAAGGCAACACCGATAATGCCTAGCACGATAAAATATTCGGAAGTCATTCTGCTCTCTATTAAAAAACCTTAATGTAGGTAATGGATAAAACAGAAAAAAGATCGGATTTTAAGCACAAAAAAACCCGCTTGAAGCGGGTTTTTTCGAAGTTAACAATAACGCAAGGATTAGTAATCTTAGTTAAGCTTCTCTTTGATACGTGCAGATTTACCTGAACGCTCACGTAGATAGTAAAGCTTAGCACGACGAACCGCACCGCGACGTTTAACTTCAATTGAAGAAACTGCCGGGCTGTGTGTTTGGAACACACGCTCAACGCCTTCGCCGCTAGAAATTTTACGCACGGTAAAAGACGAGTGCAGACCACGGTTACGCTTAGCGATAACAACACCTTCATAAGCCTGAAGACGCTCTTTGTCACCTTCGGTAACGCGAACTTTTACAACTACTGTGTCACCTGGACCAAACGCAGGAACATCAGTTTTTAGCTGTGCTTCTTCGATTTTTTTGATGATATCTTGACTGACTTTGCTCATCATATCCTCTCGTCCTAGTTAACTGTCATCTTGCCGCAACAGTGCTTGATATTGATCAAGCAAACGTTGTTGCTCCTCAGTCAGAGCTAGGTGATTTAACAAATCAGGGCGACGCTGCAAGGTTCTACCTAAAGACTGCATCAATCGCCACTGCCTAATTTTTTCATGATCACCACTTAACAACACCTCGGGCACCTTTTGACCATCGAGTATTTCGGGCCGCGTATAGTGCGGACAATCCAAAAGACCGTCAGTGAAAGAATCTTCAACCGCTGAAGCTTTATGCCCCAACACGCCAGGAACTAACCGTGCAACTGCGTCCATAAGAACCATTGCAGGTAATTCACCGCCGCTTAGCACGTAATCACCAATAGAGACTTCTTCATCTACATGGCTTTCGATTACTCGCTCGTCGATACCTTCATATCGACCACAAATTAAAATTGTGCGGTCGATACTGGCTAGGCGCTGAACGCCAGCCTGATCAAGGGGTTTCCCTTGGGGTGATAAGTAGATCACCTTACTGTTTTCGCCGCCAACTTTCTTGGCAGCCTGTATTGCGTCGGTAAGCGGTTTTACCATCATCAACATGCCGGGGCCGCCTCCGTAGGGGCGGTCGTCAACTGTGCGATGGCGGTCATGAGTAAAGTCACGGGGGTTAAACGTGTCAACCATTACGGTTCCAGACTTTACAGCTCGCCCTATTACACCCTGCTGAGTGAATGGGGCAAACATATCTGGAAACAGGCTAACAACGCCGAACCACTTTTCCGGTGTCACTTAAAACCCCGGGTCCCAGTCAACTTTAATGACCTTCGCTTCCTTATCCACCTCTTGTACGACTTCGTCGAACACAAAAGGTAATAGTCTTTCTTTTTGACCAAAAGCATCGCCTACATTCGCTTTAACGTGAATCACGTCGTTAGCACCTGTATTAAACACTTCTTTCACCACACCTAAGTCGTAACCTTGCGTTGTTACCACTTTCATGCCGGTGAGCTCACGCCAATAAACCCCTTCGTCACCTAAATCAGGCAGCTGTGAAGCGTTTATGTTGATATCCAAGTTTTTGATGCGCTCTGCATCGTCTCGACTATCAACGCCCACAATTTTTGCAACGAGGCTTTTACCGTGCGGTCGCCATTGGTCAATTTGGTATTCTTTTTCTTCGCCAATAAACCATGGCGCATACTCGAAAATACCTTCTGGCGTTTCTGTATAGCTGTTGATTTTGACCCAACCTTTAACACCGTACGGTGCGCCAATTTTGCCAACAATCACTTTGTCAGACGCTAGACTCATCTATACCACCAGTTAATAACAGCTTACGCTGCAGATTTTTTCGCTTCTTTTACCAAGCTAGATACGCGATCTGATAAGCTCGCGCCTACGCCAACCCAGTAATCAACACGCTCTAGGTCTACGCGAAGACGCTCCGCTTGACCTTGTGCAGTTGGGTTGAAGAAACCGATGTTTTCAATGAAACGACCGTTTCTTGCACGGCTGCTATCAGCAACCACTAGTTGATAAAATGGACGCTTTTTCGCGCCACCACGCTGTAAACGAATAGTAACCATAAATGCCTCAAACTCGTTGTAGCGTTACCGTTAACTTAAGCCTTCATTTAACGTCTAAAAATTAGACGCCAATTGGAAGGCCGCCGAATTATACGGATATCACCGTTCAATGCAAGTAAAAACCTGATTTATCCTTTGTTTAGTTCAATATCGCTCCCGTAAGTAGGCGATGGCCTAAGAACGCAAATACACATGCATGGTCTTTCGCAAATTTCTTTAAAATATCATCTGGTGATGTATTGTTAACGTAGCACTAGGATTTAGTTCGGATAAAAAACTTAAGCCATATGCAGTTTAAAGGATGGCAGTTAACTGGGTTTTAGTTTTTCTCTGGCGCATTTGTTAATCAAAGGCTTCAGTAAATGGATCACGAAGAAGGATTATTCGAATGAAATTATCATCACTCATACTCGCTACATCAATTGCTCCACTTTTCGCGTGTTCATCCGCTACAGATATGGTCACACAACAAGCAGAAGTCCAACCCAATGAAGCTCGTATAGACTTTTTCGCTAACCGCGGAGAAGCCTTTGACAATAAGCGAGAGTACGTAAAGTTGATGTGTTTTAACCAACGCCCTAACGGTGCGTTAGTTCTTCGGGATGTTGTGCCGGGAGAGCATGTTCTATTTGTTCAAGCCAGTGTCGTAAACACTGACCTGCCTGATGGTACCACTCGCGAGGCGATAGTTAGGCTAGATGTAAACTTAGAAGGCGGCAAGCGTTACTCGCTCAACCAATCTCGTGACCATCACGATATGAAAGTATGGCTCCAAGATACGGATTCTGGCGTCCCTGTTTCTGACATCGTTACAACCCGTGTTGAATACCCAAAATCGGTGGGAGATTTACGCCTTGAACAATGCAAGGAAGGCACAGTTTAAAAGTACGCGCTTTTTTCAATAACGGTTACAGACGACGTAGGGTTACACTTGCGTCATTATAATCGTAAGGTATGTTTTGCCACTGAGCGTTTTTAAGCGCTCGTGATTTTGTCTCTTCCGCCTTGGCAAGTTTGTTTGATTTGAGTATTAAGCTGGGAAAGCCCTGGGCGCCTATACTACGAGCCATATGCATTTCTTCATTTAATTGCTCAATTGTACTTTCACTGTTGAGATCCAATTCGAAACTCTCGACATCAAGCCCTATTTCTTCAGCAAACGCACAGCATCAGCTGCACATGAATAGCCCCCTCTATTTTCATCCCAGCGTATATACTGCCATTGTAATCGCATTGCTGACGTCTAATGTACCTACTTTGCCGTATAATCCAAACATCAATATTAAATGGTGTTGTAAACACACCGCTATCAAGAAGTAATGCGCACAACGAGGTAATTTTGACAACACCGCTAGCTGATGTATCGACAAAACAAGTATTACAGTGGATTGGCTCACATTTACTTCACTACAAGTCACGCGTTGTAGGGGCGGTTATTGCTCTTTTCACCGCGGCTATTGCGTGGCTACTTTTAGGGCAAGGAATAAAGTATGCCATCGACAGTGGCTTTATTGAAAACGCGGCAGATACATTAAATAAAGCAACTGTAATGGTACTTGCTATTACGATTGTTGCCTGCCTGGCGACTTACGCTCGATTTTACCTTATGACCTGGTTAGGCGAGCGAGTAAGCGCTGATATTAGAAATCAAGTTTACTCACATTTATTGTCTCTCCCCCCTTCGTTTTTTGCAGAGCTTAGAACCGGAGAAGTCATTTCTCGATTTACCAGTGACACTACGATTATTCAGACTGTTGTCGGTATGAGTCTATCTATGACTTTACGTTCTGTGGTTACCTTTGTCGGCGCTTTAATACTAATGACCTTTTCAAGTCCATTACTAACGTTTTGCGTGATTGTCGCAGTTCCAGCTGTTTTAGTACCAATAAAGGTATTAGCACCACAGGTACGCCGATACGCGAAAGAAAGCCAAGATAAAGTAGCTGATTTAGGCGCCCGTATCGATGAAAGTCTTCACGAAATAATGACCGTACAGGCCTATACCGCCGAAAATGCAGAACGCTTGCACTTCTCTAAAAAAGTAGAGCTTGCTATGGATGTGGCTAAAAAGCGTATTCACTATCGCTCTTTGCTTATTGGCTGCATTATGTGCATTAGCATGACAGCCATTATCTTTATCGCGTGGGTGGGTGCGCGCCAAGTGCTAGACGGCACAATGACAGTAGGTGAACTTTCCGCTTTTCTTTTCTACGCCGTGATGGCAGGGGGTAGTGTAGCCACCATTAGCGAAGTAATTGGTGAAGTGCAAAGAGGTGTCGGTGCCAGTGAGCGTTTGTACGAATTATTTACCACTGAACCTGCGATTAAAAGTGCTAACACCCATGCCAGAATACCGGTGAAATCTGCCGCCACTAACATCGACATATCAAAAGCGGCCCCTAGAATTCAGCTAGAAAATGTCAGCTTTGCCTACCCCAATAGTAAACCTCTTTTCGATAACCTAAACATTGATATTCGTGAAGGGGAACGACTTGCCCTCGTGGGCGCTAGCGGGGCGGGTAAAACTACCCTGTTTCAATTATTAATGCGTTTTTACGATCCCACCTCCGGGCAAATTTTATTTAATGGCTCGCCCATCGATACAATGCCAGTAGAGCACCTGCGTCACCACATTGCGGTGGTCACGCAAGAACCCGTGGTCTTTGCAGATACCGTGCTAGAAAACATTCGTTACGGCAATCCAGAAGCTAGCGATGAGGCAGTAATTAGCGCAGCCAAAAAAGCCTTTGCCCATGAGTTTATCGATAACTTAGATGAGCGCTATAACACGCAATTAGGTGAGAGAGGCGTTAAACTCTCTGGCGGTCAGAAGCAGAGGATTGCCATCGCCCGTGCCATTCTAGCTGACCGCCCTATTCTACTGCTTGATGAAGCCACCAGCGCTCTAGATGCCATGAGTGAACGTATGGTTCAGCAAGCTATTGACCGTTTGATGGTAGGGAAAACGAGCATTGTGATTGCTCACCGACTATCAACAGTACAGCACGCAGATCGCATTTTAGTGATGGACCAAGGCCAAGTTGTAGGTAGCGGCGATCACGCTTCTCTTATGAAAAGCGATACCTTGTACAGGGAATACGCTGAACTGCAATTGCTTAGCTGAACCGCCTGTGGTGCTATACGGTACAAACAACGAGGTTAACCAATCGCCTAATTAATGGTCGCTTTGGTAAAACAATAAAACGAGGCCGCTGTAAAAATGTACAACAACGTTCGACAGGCCTTAATAACGCTACGGGTTTAAAATGAAAAATTCAGTCTATGATGCGATGAAGACATGGACACGTCTTTGTGCTCTTTTTTTAGTGATGATACCCACTGCCAACGCGCAGTTTATGGGCGACCGACAAGCTAAGCTCGTGGTTACCAAGCCCATTGAGTTTATGAACGAAACGCGCAAAGTTGAAGCGGTGGGCAGTGCAGAAGCGGTACGCTCTATCGTGCTCTACCCTGCCGTTTCTGACGAAGTTACTGAAATCAACTTTGTTCCTGGCCAATCAGTAGAAAAAGGGAAAGTGCTAGTACGTCTTGACGACAGACGCCAGCAAACAGCGCTTAAACGCGCGAAGCTTACCTTAGAAGATGCACAGCGTACGGTAGAACGCTTGGCTTCTAGCTATAAACAAGGCGCAGTGCCCGTTAGCGAACTTGACCTTGCTCGCACGCAACGTGATCTTGCCGAAGTTGCGCTTGAAGAAGCGCAAGCCGATTTAGAAGATAGACACATTATCGCGCCATTCGATGGCGTAGTCGGGCTTACTGAGGTTGAAGTTGGCGACCGAATTAACGAGCAAACCGTTATCACTACGCTAGACAACAGAAGTAAACTTTTCATCAACTTTAAGGCGCCCGAAGCCGCGTTACCCGTGTTACTTAATGCGCCGAATGTTACGCTTGAGCCGTGGAGCGACAAAGAGAAGCGTGTAAAAGCAGAAATTGCACAAGTAGACTCTCGCATCAATGAAGCAGACCGAACCCTTCGCGCCCGAGCACTGCTTGACAACTCATCGGATCAATTTCGTCCGGGCATGAGTTTCCGCGTTAATTTAAGTATTGAAGGCGACCGATTTGCAGCCATTCCAGAAGCAGCATTATTGTGGGGAGCAACCGGAGCCTATATTTGGTTAGCTGAAGATGGCAAAGCGAAAAAAGTCGATGTAAGCGTTCACCAACGCCTAAGAGGAACAATTTTAGTTTTTGGTGATATTGAAGAAGGTGACACGCTAATTTCAGAAGGTGTTCAGCGTTTACGTTCCGGGCAAGAAATTACCACCGAGTTGGCCGGAGGGCCTCAAGGTGAGTGATTCAAACCTATCTTCTTCGGTAAGTGATTTACCCTCTCTGTCGATACGACGTCCGGTTCTTATCGTTGTACTTAACTTGCTTATTGCTATTGCCGGGCTTGCCGCACTAAGTGGCCTAGAAGTTCGTGAACTTCCTGATGTAGACACCCCGCGAGTAACGGTAACTGCGCAATTTCCTGGCGCGTCACCGGAAACCGTCGACGCCGAGGTAACCGGGCGCCTAGAAGGTGCTGTTGCGCGAGTAAGCGGTGTTAAGAACATATACGCACAAAGTGAAGAAAACTCTGCCCGAGTAAGGGTTGAATTTCGACCTGGCGTGAATTTAGAAGATGCGGCGAACGAGGTTCGCGAATCGGTTAGCCGTGTTCAACGCCAGCTTCCCGAAGACGTTGAACAAGTAGCGATTATTCGCGCTGACAGTGACGCACAAGCGGTGGTAAGTTTGGCCATATCTAGCGATACGTTAGATATGGAGACCCTAACCGAACGTGTTGATACCGATGTCGCGCCTTTGTTTTTAAGTATTCCAGGTGTTGCCGACGTAACGCTAAATGGTGACCGAGAGCGCGTTTTACGTGTATCTGTTGACCCTCTTCGTTTAACCAGTTTTGGTTTGTCGATGAGTGATATTGGCGATGCTCTCGCCCTTGCGCCATTTGATGTTCCTGCAGGTAGTATTCAATCGGCCGAGCAAGCCTTAATTGTGCGGGCCGATGCCACCTCCGTATCTGCTGAAGATGTAGGTAATATTGTTGTCACCGGTGATATACGTATTAACGATGTGGCCAGTGTTTACTTTGGCCCAGCGGACACCACCAGCGTAGTCCGTTTGGACGGTACGCCTGTTATTGGTGTAGGCGTAATACGCCAGGCCAGTTCAAATACTATTGAAATATCAGATGAAGTGTTGGCAATGGTCGAAGACCTTGATAAACGCTTTGCGGATATGAATATTGTGGTTACCGCTGACGATGCTGAATTCATTCGAGATTCAGTTAAAGAAGTGGTCGTATCCCTTAGCCTGACCATAGCTCTTGTGGTGGTTACCCTTCTTGTATTTATTGGCTCATGGCGTGCAACCATTGTCCCAGCGCTTTCTATTCCCGTATCGCTTGCCGGTGCACTTGCTATTATTTGGGGAATGGGTTTTTCCATAAATATACTCACTTTGCTCGCTTTGGTGCTTGCCACCGGAATGATAGTTGACGACGCCATTGTCGTTTCTGAAAACATTCAGCGCCGCAGAAGCATGGGACTAGGTGCGCGCGCTGCAGCCGTAGTAGGCACTCGAGAAGTCTTCTTTGCTGTGGTTGCCACCACAGCCGTACTTGCCTCTGTATTTATTCCTATTGCGTTTTTGCCTTCGACCGCAGGGCGTTTGTTTAGAGAATTTGGTGGCGTATTAGCGGGTGCAGTGGTTATCTCCTCTTTTGTAGCGTTGTCTCTTGTACCTGCATTAACGGCCCGTTTGAAGGTAAAACAAACCAGTAAAACCGGCCTATTTAGCAAAACGTTCGGCCGTTTTGGCCACGCGTGTTTAAGGGTTTACCAAGCGTCGCTACTCAAAGCGCTTAAATATGGCTGGGTTGTGGGCATATTGAGCTTAGCCGCCGGCGGCGGTGCCTACATTCTGGCGCAAAACATCGATAATGAGCTATTGCCAAGCGAAGACAGGGGCACCATACGCATATTTGCCCGTGGGCCTGACGGCGCAGGACTTAACTTTATGGACAGACAAGCAGAGAAAATGGAAGAGCTGCTGCTGCCTTATGTAGAAAACGGCACCATCGACTCGATTTATACGGTCGTTGGATCATGGGATCCTAATATCGTCTTTATCACGGCACCGCTCAAACATTGGGATGAACGAGACACGTCGCTGCAAGACGTCGTTAACGAGATTCGTCCTAAACTACAGCAAATTCCTGGCGCGCCGGGCAACGCATTTGGCGGTAACAGCCTTAACCTTCGCGGGCAAGGTGGAGGTCTTGAAATCGCCCTTACCGGTGACACGTACGAGAATATATTTAAGGCTGCACAGCGCTTTTCCCGGCAATTAGAAGACACCCTGCCTGAGCTTGGCAGGCCTCGTATTAGTTACGACCCTACCCAGCCTCAAATGCGGGTAAACATCGACAGACGCCGCGCCGAAGAACTCGGCGTCCCGCTTACCGATATTGCCAGCACACTCCGGGCTGCGGTCAACGGCGATGACATTGCCGACTTGAACGTAGGCGATCAAGCCATTCCTATTATGTTGCAGACCAATAATCGCAGCACGCTTGACCCGTCAGAACTTACGAGCCTTTATGTGAAAAGTACTGACGGTAATTTGGTACCGCTTTCTAGCGTGGCTTATATAACTGAAGAAGGGGTAGCAGCAGAGCTTGAGCGTCAAGCGCAACGCCGCGCAATAAAAGTAGAAATGGAATTACCAGAGGACGTGGCACTTAGTGAAGTGGTGCAACAAATTCGCACGCTTGCCCTCGATACACTACCTGATGGTATTGGCCTTGTATTTTTAGGCGAAGCGCAAACTTTTGAAGAAACATCCAAACAAGTCGCGCTAACTTACGTACTGGCTTTTATCATTGTGTTATTAGTACTCGCAGCGCAGTTTGAAAGTGTTAACAGCGCTGTTGTGGTCATGCTCACCGTACCTTTCGGTATTGCTGCCGCGGTCTACGCATTATTTTTAACGGGTACGAGTATTAATATTTATTCTCAGATTGGGTTGGTGATGTTAATTGGTCTTTTGGCCAAAAACGCCATTCTTTTAATAGAATTTGCTGACCAATTGCGCGATAAGGGCTTTGATATTTATGACGCCATTGTTGAAGCGGGTAAAGTGCGACTTCGCCCCATTATGATGACACTTGTTTCGACTATACTCGGTGGCCTGCCGCTTATATTGTCAACGGGAGCAGGCGCTGAAGCCCGTAATGCTATAGGTTGGGTGGTCTTTGGCGGCTTGGGGATTGCCGTTGTGTTTACCCTTTATCTCACGCCGGTACTTTATTTAGCGTTAGCGCGATTCACAAAACCCAGAGCTGATGAAAGCGCTAAGCTAGAAAAAGAAATGGAAGATGCTCAAGCACAGCATTCCTAACTATAGCCAATAAGGCTAAAAAGCCCTATGCAGAAAAACCTAAATCCATGTCTCACTATTTGCTCGTTATAAATAGATGAAACCAGGGTTTAGGTTTTTTTATGGCTTTAGTTTGACGCACAAAGCCTGCTTGCTTTTGACTTGCCTGTAAACGCGAGCAGCTGCTCTACCATAGTGTCAAAGTACGGATTATAGGTAAGCCTTGCGTATACATTGCCTACTTCCTCTTCTTCAGCCTCGTATCCCCACGGGCCATACCATACCTCTTCGCCGGCATTGCAACGCGCTTCTTCATCGCTACCCTGCCCGTTGTCACAAATGCGAAAACGGCTTTGCGTGCCATATAAAGAATTTTTATCGGAAAACAGTGTACTCATATGCGAAGCGGCACTAATTCGCTGCTGCGGCAACTTCATAGTTTGTTGAACAATAAGCTTTGAAGGTAGCGCAGGGGAATGCTCTCCTTGCCAAATCAGGCACTTTTTCGCATGAGTAAAATTATCACGGAACTGCTCGGCAATCTTTTGAGTGTCGACCACACTGTCTTTTTCCGCAACGACCATGAAAACCGGTACCTTTAGGGTACGCGCTTCTTCGTTGCTTTGTGAAAACAAATCTTGTAGCACATTTACGCTTTCCTGATAGGCAGCAAAGCCTGGCATGGCCGTAGAATTATAGCGGCTTGGATTGTCTTCTTCTTCCACATTAGGCCAAGGGAATAGCTGGTCAATATAGGGGGCCAATCGAGAAACAAAGAAGCGCGATTTAAACGCGGGAGAAAAGTGAATTAACCCTTTAACATCGTATTTTTCCGCCATTGAGAAACTAGCGATTGTGGTGAGGTTCGCCCCCGTTGAAAATCCACCGATATACATATTCTCTACTTCACGTGAGAAAAGGCGAATATGATGATTCGTCTCATTTTGCCATTGCTCGTAACTTACGCTTAGCATATCGCCGGGTTTTGAACCGTGGCCAGGTAATAAGATAGTTCGTACCCGAATACCTTCATTACATAGAGCCTGCGCCACGTCGCGAAAGAAATAGGGAGAGTCGCCTAAGCCGTGCACTAAAAGTATACCGGTATCACTTACCTGTGACGCGCACTCAAAAGGCATATTCATTGTTATTTCCTGCGCTTTATTGTTACCAATAAAAACGCGCTGGGCGTACAGGTATGCCTCAACATCCCTTAAATAGTTGCTATATGAATCTACGCTTGTAGGAAAGCGCTGGTCACTGTCAGAGAACTGTGTGCTGTGCGACACGCTACAGCCATTAAGGGAAATTAGGGCAACAGTAGCGGCACACAAACGTGCCGCATAAAAACTAAATATAGACATTTTGACCGCTGAAGTTAAAAGCTAAGAAAGGCCTTACTGCAGCGTATCGTTACTTGAAACCAACGCTTTTGCTAGCAGTTTATGCGTAAGAAGAGACAATAACTCCGTTTCTTCATCACTTCTTTCACCGTCTACTCCGGTAATAGCCATAGCAACTTCCATGGTCTTTTCTGCATCGAAAGCGAGATCGTTTTTTAAACTGCGTAAGAAGGTAATGGCATCACCCGTATCTATGGCCTTTCGCGTTTGGTAAATCGTATCGTTTAAAAACGCTTCTGGACATATTGGGCTTTGCCAGTCTAATGAGTCGACCATCGCATTTAGGTAGTCTTGTTCTGATAAAGTGACCATACCGTCCACCTGATAGAGCAATACTGATAATTTGATTAGGGCTTGATTGAAACTTTGTTGTTCTGATAATTGCATAACACTCTTCCTCTTCGTACTGTACGCGGCAGTACCACAACCTATTCTACATCCTGCAGAAACTTACAGTAAGACCGACTTTCGTGGGCCAGACCTAGTGTTCACCGCACGTTTGTAAGCATAGTCCGTGCGATTGACAGACATATTACGCTGCCATGAATCTTTAAGTTCACTATGTTAAATAAGTGTAAACACCTATTGTATTATAGGTACTTTTCGGCGTGTTCCAAGTGTCTAAATTGGTTTTTATGGTAGAGAAAACAAAATAGTTTCGCCCAGTGTCATTACATATAAAACCGCTGGGCGTGATGAACATTTGATAAGTTGAAGATCTTCTTCGTTATCGCAGACCTAGAGTAATATCACTTATGTAGAAGTTGCCGGTATAGACTTTATCGTTCTTACCGTGGGGTTCTAATGCAAAAAACTGCTTATCCTGCTCATCTAAGGCTTGATAGCCGCCAATCACTTGGTAAATCCATACTTCCGGGTCAAACTCCAACGCATGCTGCTCAAAATAATCGAGTGCGGTTTTCGGTTGGCCCGAATCGATGACATCGCAGAAGTAGTCTTCTACCGCTTTCTGTAGCGGGTCTTTTTCCAGCGATACGGTGGATTGTGCAGTAACGTCTATATCAGCGGGTTTAGTGTCTTCGTGTTTCGACTGACGCTTATGGATGTGAGACAACGCCGCGACAATATGTTGGTAATCCGCTTCATGCTCTACATTGTTAACATCAGGCGCTGCCGTTGCAATAATAGATGCTGACTGATTAAACAATACAGGTACATTGGTTAGGTTAGCATAGTTGCCCGGTGCGAAATCTGGCTGCTGCTCCATATGCAGCAAAAAGCCTTTAAGCAAACGTGTACGCCCTTGAAACTCTCTGAAACGACCAAGTAAGTCTAGTAAGCGCGCTTGAACTACCGACAATTCCTGCGCCGCTTTTGCAAAGCGCTGTTGTAGTGATACCACCAGCAGATGACGTAATTCACGGTTAGACCCCGCCAGTTCGCTTAACTCATCAAAGCGGAAACACTCAAGCTGCGCCAGTAAATCCGTTACCTGCCCCTGAGCTAGCTCGTTTTCACGAATTTTTGCTTCAACCGACGACACGTAACCAAACTCATTGTTTATGCGGCCAAACATCACGCGAACACTATTGCTTAGCGATTCAGAGAGCTGATAAACATGTTCCGTCAAATCACTCATGTGCGCAGCCGCTTCATTATATTTGTTGTAATGAAGCGCTTCTTTATAATGTTCAGTAAGGGTTTTAAGGCTAGCTAATGACGCGCCAATATTCGCATTAATAGTGCGGTTACGATCGTCTTGCAAGCTCCCTTCTAAAAGCGTACGCACTGCGCTTTTAAGGCGCAGTTCACTTTGCGCTTCGGGACGCCACAGTACACCTAGCTGCACAAGTTGCTCTAGTACCTTAGGGCTGTAATCCCGCTCTTTTACCGATCCGTTAACATACGCCTGCATTATCAGGTCGCTGTGCCGCCCTAATGCATTTAATAGCTTAGTACCGGCCTGAATTAATACCTGACTCATATCAAGCTACCTTGCGAAATAGCGGCCTCCGCCTGCTCAGATAAACTCAACGCTTCGGTTTCATCGATAAAACGCAGCATTTCATAAAGGTGCTCAACCTTTCCCGTTCCCAAGTAAATTTGCTTATCTGGGTTTGGTTTTATTAAATAGCCCATGTCGGTTAAGCGTTTAAATACCTGCTTTAGCTGTCCGTCTAGGTTGACACTGGTTGAGCCAAACATGCGGTAGCGCGAAATTTTTTCTAGTTGCTCAGCATAAGCCGGTGTGTCTTCAATGGTCGTCTGCAATTCGTTTAAACGGATAGCGCTGCCCATAGTAATAGGCATATCAGACTCATTCGCCTGTTGCACCAATAGCAGCCACTCAACGAGCGGCACTAAGTTAGATGCCGTATCTTGAAACTGCTGCGTTAACACCTTGCGTTCGCTCTCACCTATGGTGAGGTAGCTTGCAAAAAACACATCCCCTTCAGCGGTAGTTGAAAGCGTGCGGTTCAGCAAAGCTAGGTGAGGCTCTAGTTGCGCGGCATTATCCCTACTTTTCAGAAAGCGCCACGCTTCCTCATCGGTGACCTGACAAATAAACGCGCCTTGTAAAAGTGCACTTAGTACACGGCCTTGTTCTGTCATCATGCTGATGTCTCCTCACCTGCTGCTTCACTGTCTTTTCTTGCCTTAATGCGTGCTGCTATCGAACTTGCTTTGGGCTGAACCACCTGTAGTTGACGCGTCACCTTATCGATAAGATAACGGTTTTCAAATAGCGTAAGTACTTCCGATTCAGGGTTAGGGAAAGCGCCGACTACGCTAATGTTATTATTTTGACAGGCATCAAAAATCTTCTTCACATTACTTTGGTGAAGCGTGCCGAGCTCATCAATAGGCCAATGCACAGTCGCATCGGCATCGCCGCGCAACAGGCGAGTGAACGCGAGTAAGAACTTACATAAAATGAGGTAAGCCATGCCGTGGCTTGATGACTCGTTTAGCTGGCGGTCGGTACGGATAACAAGGTCGCTATTACCTTCACGCAGATGCAACTCGATATCAAGAAGCTTGCTAATACCGCCGGTAAGCGCAGCGCGACCTAGGATATCAAGAACACGGCGCATGCTTAAACCGTACTCTTCTTCCGGTAATTCGTTAGCCCCCTCTTCCATCCAGTGCTCATAAAGTTTTCTGAACTGCTCTAACTCAGGCCAAAACTCAAGTTCACTAATGCGTGAGCGAATTTTAACTGCAGAGTCAGACACGCCATCTAGGAATAGCTCACCATCAACTTCTTGGGTGATACGACGGCTTTGTGACACGATACGCTTGTCGATATCGGCTAATACAAAATAGTATTGTGAAAGATCGGCACCGAAAATACGCCCTTGCTCACGAAGCCCCTGAAGTTTTTGAGGCACAATAACGTTCAGAAGCTGAGCGAGGTGCGACACCATACGGCGGTGGTCAAAGCTTTTCACGCCATGTGCATTAAGCGTGGCGCACTCCTCACGAGCGCGCTCCCAAGTATCAGACAGGCCTGTACCAGCTTGCGCGGCAATTAACTGATCGAACCTTTCTACGTAGGCGCGAATATCGCTTAGCAAGTTTTCTCGCTCTTGAAGCTGACTTTGCACTTCTGAGATACGCTGGCTGATACTCACGTCATCGTGTTTAATCTCGGCAGTTTCATCCCCTGCATGCAGCGTTAGCTTAGCTAACGATTTACTTAAGGTTTTCACCTGCTCTAAATGGTCGCTAGCAGTTTTAAGGGTTGCTTCTAACTGAGCGTGTTGCTCTTGAAGCTGTTCACGAGTAGCTTTATACGTGGCCTGCTTGCTCGCTAAATTACGCTCTGACTCACCCAACAGCTTACGCGACTTAGATAAGCCCTCTTGCCATACCACTTTTTGCTTATTAAACACATTGGTGTACCAACGTTCGTAGTCGGCCACTTTATGACGGTGGGTTTCGGTGCGCGTAATGTCTTCTTTAAGCTTATTAATTTGCTTTTTAAGCTGACCGATTTCATCAACGTCGACACCGCGATTATTCAACTCGCTTTCCAGCCAGTCTTGCATGTCTTTTCTATCTTGAGCCGCGTTATCTTTTGCCTTACGCATATCGCTATCGGCTTTTGAAATACGCGCTTCGCTATCGGAAATAAGCTGCTGCCAGTGGAACTTGTGTTCGGTTTCGGCTTCGCGCTGCTGATCCTTTATTTCGTCTCGGCTAAGCTCAAATTGTGCTTTTGCTTGTTTTTGTGACTGTTGGTTAGCCTCAAGTTTCGTTTTGGCTTTTTGTTTTCGTGCAGAGAGTGCCTGCTGATATTCACTTAGTACGGTATCGCGGTCTTGTTGCGCACGCTTGCGCGTCGCCTCTGCACTTTTAACGGCGTTGTCTTTTTGTGTTACCACCAATTCTGCGTTACGCACTTCTTCATTAGCTTTTGCTAATCGCTGCTCACATTCGTTTTGGGCGGCATGCGCTGCCGCCTGACGCAACTCTGCTTCTTGCAGTTTCTGCTTGAGCGTTTGCTCAGTAAAGGCGTAATCTGGGGTATCGAGTTCAGTAAGCGCTAACTTAACGCCCATAAAGCTGCTGCTGTCGCTCGGCGCATCGGTAGTCATTTCTGGTGCTAAATCTGAGCGTTCAAGCAACTCTGGACGAATCACTTTACCTAACGACAGTTCCCAATCATCAACATTAGCACGCAAGAACTCAAGCAGCGAACCTTCACCGGGGTAAAGTAGCCCGTTAATTTTATTAACGGCCTTCTCTTCTTGTTGGAAAGCAGCGCGCGCTCTATCGAGCGCATTTGAACACTCTTTTCGGAACTCTACCGACTTACTATGCGCTTGCTGCGCTTGTCTTAATTCACCTCGCGCTGCATCTTCATTAATTGACGCTTCTTTAATGGCTGCATCTAAGATATCAAGTTGAGACTGCTCGAATTCATTGTAACCTGCATTGGTAAGCGAAGCCTTCAGCTCAGCTTCTGCTACTTTCAGCTCATTTAAACTATTTTGGTAGTCGTTCTGCAAAGCCGTTAACTGACCGTTATAGTCTTCGCGAATTCGACTTAGAGCTTCTCGTTCGCTCTGCTGCTGCTCGGCTTTATTTTCTGCTGCTTCTTGGCGAGCAGCAGACATTTCTTCCAGCGTAATAGACAGCTTTTCGCCTAGCTCGGCTAAACGTTTATTGTAAGCAGACTCAATATCTTGGTGTTTTTCGGTTAGTAAAACATAGCGACTGTCGGCCATGGCTTTTTCATTTTGCCATTGGGCTAGATTTGCTACGTCTTCTTTAAGCTGTTCAATGTTCTCGTCTTGCCATTTGTCGAACTCACGCTCTACCGTATCAAGCTCGCTAGTGAACTTCTCGACATCAGCACGGGCGGAGGAAATAACCTGGTTTAAGTGATCCCTTGTATCACCCCATTCACTATCAGTTTGCTTGCGCTGAAAGCTGTTTTCATCAAGCTCATTTTTTGTGGTTTCAACACGTGCAGCCAAATAAGTTTTATCAAGTTCAAAGCTATGTTTCAGGTTAGCAAGCACTTGCTCTGTGCTCGTTAAAGCCATGTCAGCCTGTTCGAGCTTTGAAAACTCTGGGCGAATTTTATCGAACTGCTTAATTAAGTGACACTCTTTGATCCAGTCATCTACGCGGTGGCGACTTAAGCCCGAAGTCGGTGGTGTAACGCCATCCTCTTCCAAGATAGCCGCTATCATGGCTTTGATAGTTTCCATCTTGCCTTCTTTGGAGTGAACCGCCTTTGCCAACTTCTCGATGTGGCGCATGTGCTTTGACGGCTCGCACAGACTAAAAATTTTGGCGTAACCTAATAGTTCCCGAGCGTTGTTGCTTTGGTTTAGCACGCCATGATCGTTTTGAATAATTGCGCGAAAGTCTTTGGTATTAAGCAAGCTGGTGACCATGACGTTATTGCGCTTCATGGCGCGAGCAAGCTCGGCGCTGCTAACGCTTGCGTGTTTACCGCTCTTTTGCTCTATCAGATAGTCGTTAATATCAAACGGCTTTCCAATTAAGCGGTAGTTTACGCCAGTACCGTTAGAACTTAATACAGCTTGACACAGATCACCTTCGGCGCGGGTGTATTCGTAAATAATAAAGCTAGACAGGCGAGGTAGATACCAACGTTCAAAACTGTCTCTGGTGGCGGGTACAACGCGACTAGGATATTCACCATAAAAAACGGGGATCAGTCGCTGTAGCGTAGTTTTACCCGACGCATTGGTACCACAAATATTGGTGTGTCCATCAAGCTTTAGTTCGACCACGCCTGGTAAATGCGTGTCGATAAGAATAATACGTTTTAAGCCTGCCATAGTGTTCCTGTATCAATAACTCTGCCGCGCGAAACGCCACGCTGCACTAAACGGTACTCGCTTGCGTATGCCAATAAGGGCTCAAACTGCGTGTTTTTATTTAAGCAAGTACACGCGCACGATGTAGCCCGTCAGTGTATTATGAATTCGCTAATTTGCACAGACGCAGGTTGATTTGTTGGTTATAAAGCGCGCTATTGTTATGAAGTTTCTTAAACACTTCCCATAGTCATTCGATTCCCCGTATTTCAAGTCATTTTTCTCGAGCCGCTATTTTTATAGAAAATATTGATATCCCCCTCTTGCTGGTTAACCAATTTTAGAACATCTTTTTAACCAATTTAATACAATCGGCATACACAATGTCTTCTAATAACAAAAAAGAAACCCCCTTAGTAGAAGTACTTAAAGTGCTTTTTTACTTTTTACTCATCGCGTTAATCATCAGCGCGTTATCTGCCTGCGGCGGCGGTGCTAACGCAACAGCGCATATTACTGAAGAAATTGACAACACCGTAGGCCCACATATTGTATTCCTTGCACACCGAGACGAAGACTTTAATAAAGGCGTTTAATATGACCGCCAGCGCAATGAAATTAAGACTTACGATAAAAGCGATAGCGCGGTATTGGGTTTCGAAGGTGAAACCATGCAGTTTGAATGGTATTTCTATGTATCTAGCGATATGTGGCGGGGCGTGTCGGGTGAAGACTTTATTCGCCCTAAATGGGGTATTTACCGTTCTGTTGCTGAGCTAGACAAATTACGGGGGCAAGAGGAACGCGTGAAGTTTGCGGATTTTGTAATACGTAAAGGAACGCCTTGACGCCTTAAAATAAAAGTTAATATTAAAAAGCGGCACGCCTTTTACTAGAGAAAGCGTACCGCTCTTATTATGCTTATCGGTTTACCTCAGTAAGGATTGCGGTAGAAACATTTGCTAAACGGCCTCTACCAGCATGACTTACTTTTTTTCACTTTACTTTACTGGCAACACCTGTACCGATTCAGGTGCAGGGTACATCATGCTAAACGTAGGGTCGATATCACCCGAGCTAGCGTTCAAAATATTATCAAAGCGAAGAATCATACCGTTTGATTTTTCAGCGACATAAACGTGTCCATTGCTCAGCATAAGGTCTACCGGGTTTCCTAACATGGAATTAGGACCTGCAATATTAACCGATACATTAGCGAGCCCATCAGCACTGCCTGCGCCTGATATCACGTAAAGCTTTCCGTCGGTGGCATCGGCGGCACTACCTACATCAGAAATCACCAGACTATCGCTTTGGCTATCGTAATCGATACCGTGAATATTCGTTGGTGCGGCAAACGCTGTGCCGTCGCTTGCCGGAACAATCAGTCTATCTTCACCGGTTATTACCGTTTGACCACTTTCCATCTTGCGTACGACTTCTTCAAATACCGCAACGGTGCCATTGGTTAACGCTAAGTAAGCGCTATCAGTAGACGGGTCATAATCTACGTCCCATGGTCGCGCTCCGTTAGCAGCCTCTAAGTTGAGTAAAGGCGCTACATTACCTGAAGCACACGGTGAAAATACCCTAACCGCAGGTGTAGTCTCGTTCACATCGGCAACAAATACCATGCCGTTGTCAGACGATATATCTAAGCCTTTAGGCGCGATAAGCCCTGTTTCATTACCCACAATCATATGATCATAGCTATCGCTATACATCATACCGTCACGCATCGTTTTAAGACGATTAACCACGATAAGGCCGCCGGTAGATGTATCGGGGTTATCAAACGTGATGACACCGTCACCGCTTGCTGTGTAAGCCGCACTTTCAATGCTCATTCCACTGTCAAATGTGCTTAGTTCACTTGATAAAACCGCGCTGTACTGGGCCACCTGCCCCGTGGTCTCGCTGTCTGTTGAAGGATTGCTTGAAACAGAAAGGCCCCTAATTGGCATTGTTGTGATACCGTCGTCAGAGCTATCTACCATGGTCTCAAGGTCTGTAAACTCGGCAAGTGATTCTGGTTTTACTGAAGGCGTAGACAACGTTGGCGCTACATCACCACTTTCGCCGTTAAAGATATTCGAGAAAACCAAGATTGCATCATTTGACTTCTCTGCCACGCGCAAATCCGACCCTGTAAGGATAATATCCACCGGATTTCCAAGCTGCGTCGTTGCGCCACCAATTACTCTGGTAGGCACTGTTGCTCCGTCTGCAGTCGACACATTATCTAAAACAAAAATTTGGCCGTCGTCAGCGACCGCGGCATCACCAACATCTGATAACACAATACGGTTGGACATAGGCTCATAAACGATACCGTGCAGATTTATCGATAGCTGATTTCCATCAGCATCAGAGGGTACCACAGAGCGCATAACTGACGGGGCAAAATCAGAACTTGCCACATCGTCATAGACTGCTAGCGTGCCGTCGGTCAGCGCAACATACAGTCTGTCACTTTCTTCGTCATAGGCAAGGTCCCATGGCTTTGCCGACGTCATAATTTCCGCAATAGGCGCTACGTCGCCCGCCGCTTGGCCGCCGAATACACTTATTTTCTGACCGTTAAAGTCTGCGATCATGATAAGGCCCGCCTCTTCAGCAAACGCGATCCCTTTCGGATTAACTAGGCCTGTGGCAGCACCGGTGAGCTCGTGCCCTCTATTCATCATATAGTTAGACTGAGCATCGAAACCACAAAAACTTCTTACTAACGGTAAGTCACTATCACCTGCCTGAACTAACGCGCCGCTTTGCGTAAAGACGATGCCTTCATTGGCGCCTGTCGTTACCGTGCTTAGCGCATTGGCGTTTTGATCAATTGCGGTTACCGTATTTCGGTTGTCATCACCATTATTGGCAACAAGGAAAGTGGCCGCAGCAAAGCCAGGGGTGCCATCTTGCCCTGGTGCTCCATTTTGGCCTGGCGCGCCGTCGACGCCATCTATACCGTTAGTGCCGTCGTCACCATCACAGGCGCTTAAGGCGAAAACCATAGCCGTCGCTAATAGTGACAATTTTATTTTTTGCTGCGATGTTTTATTAAGTTCCATCATCATCTCCATACTTGTTTTATTTGAAGAGACGCTGTCAACCGCAAATGTGTGCGATAAGTACTGCTCACGTCCTGTTCAACAAGCCAAACGACCAACGTTTGATATTGGATGCAACAAAAATAAAAAAACCTCAACGCATTGCTGCTGTTGAGGTTTTTATTAAGAGTAACCGTGGTTATTTAGCGAGGAGGGAAACCACCGCCTCCGCCGAAGCCGCCTCCGCCAAAACCACCAGGGCCGCCTGGCCCGCCTGGTCCACCTAAACCGCCACCGGGTGGCACCATGCCTTTCATCTGGCGCATCATTTTCTTCATGCCGCCGCCAGACATTTTTTTCATCATTTTCTGCATTTGTGTAAACTGCTTAAGCAAGCGGTTTACATCTTGTATTTGCGTACCTGAACCCGCTGCGATACGACGCTTGCGCGAGCCTTTGATAATATCAGGGCGAGCGCGCTCAGCTGGTGTCATTGAATTAATAATGGCTTCCATTTGGTTGAACTGCTTGTCGTTTGCCTGATCTTTAATCTTATCAGACATACCACCCATGCCAGGCAGCTTATCTAGCATGCCCATCATGCCGCCCATGTTCTTCATTTGCTCAAGCTGATCTTTAAAGTCTTGAAGATCAAAGCCCTTGCCTTTTTGAACTTTTTTCGCCAGCTTTTCGGCTTTTGATTTGTCGACCTTGCGCTCAACTTCTTCGATAAGGCTTAGTACGTCGCCCATACCCAAGATACGAGAAGCAATACGCTCAGGGTGGAATGGCTCAAGCGCATCCACTTTTTCGCCCATACCGATGAACTTAATGGGCTTACCTGTTATGTGACGTACAGATAATGCCGCACCGCCGCGGGCGTCACCGTCGGCCTTAGTAAGAATAACACCGGTCAGTGGTAGCGCGTCGTTAAACGCTTTTGCTGTATTAGCGGCATCTTGACCTGTCATGGCATCAACTACGAATAGGGTCTCAATGGGCTTAACCGCAGCGTGTAACTCTGTAATTTCGTTCATCATGTCGTTATCGACGTGCAAACGGCCTGCTGTATCTACAAGCAGAACATCAAAGAAGTTTTTCTTCGCTTCAGCGATGGCATCGTTAACGATATCAATGGGCTTTTGTAAGATAGTAGATGGGTGAAACGCAACCTTCACTTCATCAGCTAGGGTTTCAAGCTGCTTGATAGCGGCTGGACGATAAACGTCAGCACTGACTACCATCACTTTCTTTTTCTCACGTTCAGTCAGGTACTTAGCAAGTTTACCTACAGAGGTGGTTTTACCCGCACCTTGTAAACCAGCCATAAGCACTACAGCAGGAGGCTGAGTGGCTAGGTTAAGCTTTTCATTCGCCTCCCCCATTACCGACTCGAGTTCAGACTGAACGATTTTTATGAATACTTGGCCTGGCTTTAAGCTTTTAGTAACTTCTGTACCAACCGCACGCTCTTTTACCTGAGCAACAAACGCTTTGACCACTGGCAGCGCTACGTCGGCTTCAAGCAGCGCCATGCGCACTTCACGTAGCGTCTCTTTAATATTGTCTTCAGTAAGACGCCCTTTACCACTTACATTTCGTAATGTTTGGCCTAAGCGTTCTGATAAATTCTCAAACATAGTATGAAACTTCTTTTTATTTCAGACGTAATGCGTGCATTGTAACGTAAAAGCGCACCGTAACGTACCCACAATTACGGTTAAATTTTTACCCAATTGCACCAGAAGGTACCTATATACCCACACTAAAAGTGGGTGTGAAACAAACAAAATCAAGGAGATGGTTGAATTTACTTGCAAGTTGCAGTATCAATACCGACTCAGTCGGTGAACACATCACCCACGTATTACAGGACGCATCATGAACACCCTTTTCGCCATCTCTGCTGCCCTACTCTATGCTCTCGCTGCTGCAGTGCTTATTGGCAAATTCGTACATCAAGACGGCCCCAATAAGCGTTTAGGGTTGTCACTTGCAAGTCTAGGCGCAATAGCGCATATCGCATTTCTAACCAATGTTATTATTGTGGCCCCTGGCCAAGACATGAGCGTTACTAACGTACTGTCACTGGTTTCTTGGATAATAACCATATCCATGTTGGTATTTGCACGGGCTATTCCAAACCTTATTTTGCTTCCCGTTGTTTTTGGTTTTGCAAGTTTGACGGTGTTGGCATCACAGTTCATTCCCGTGTCTTACATTATGCACATTGAGCTGCAGCCCGGGTTAGTTATCCATATTAGTTTGTCGCTTTTTGCTTACTGTACTTTGGTGATTGCATTTCTTTATGCCCTGCAAATGTCTTACATCACTTACAGGTTAAAGCAAAAAGGCGCAGCCCTATTACACTCTTCGTTGCCGCCATTAATGCTGGTAGAAAACATCCTATTTAAACTTCTACTTGCCGGAACATCACTATTAACTGTGTCGCTAATCAGCGGTTTTGTGTTTTTAGAAGATATGTTTAATAAAACTTACGCACACAAAACCGTGCTTTCTGCTGCTGCTCTTGTGGTGTTTCTTATTCTATTAGTTGGGCAAAAGCTTCGAGGTTGGCGTGGTAAGCAGGTTATAGCACTAACCGTTTTGGGCGTTGCGCTATTGTCGCTAGCTTACTTCGGTAGCAAGTTAGTTCGCGAGTTTTTATTGTCAGCATGATTAAATAACCCGCTACCCCGCTCACCTGACTCATCACCAACCTCGCTAGGTTACCTAGCCAAAAGCACTGATGTCTGCGGTTTTCTAAACAATTAGGGGCATATCAACAATTTCCCCTTGAAACCCAGACATCAAATCAATACATTTGAAGCCTAAGTATAGACAGGGACCCCCTAATTGGACGACATATCAACGAGTACGCTGTTTATCGCGCTCGGCGTACTCATATTACTATCAGCGTATTTCTCTAGCTCAGAAACTGGCATGATGTCGATAAACCGCTATCGACTCAAGCACTTGCAAGTGAAGGCAACCGTTCTGCAATACGGGTTGCTAAGCTTTTAGACAGGCCTGATCGCCTTATCGGTCTGATTCTTATTGGTAACAACCTCGTCAATATTGCGGCGTCTTCGCTTGCAACCATACTGTGTATTCGCTTATTTGGCGATTACTGGGGCCTTTTCGCCGCTACGTTTGGCTTAACCTTGGTGTTACTCATTTTTGCAGAAGTGACGCCTAAAACATTGGCGGCGCTCTACCCTGAAAAAATCGCGTTTCCTAGCTCGCTTATTCTTCTGCCTTTGCTCACCTTACTATACCCGTTTGTGGCCGCTATAAATGGCATCACGAATGGCATCCTTGCATTACTTCGTATTAGCCCTGCTAATGGAAGTGATGACTCGTTAAGTCGCGAAGAATTAAGAACGGTTGTATTTGAAGCCGGCACCATGATCCCTAAAAAGCACCAAGATATGTTGGTCAGTATCTTGGATTTAGAAAGCGTGACCGCCGAAGATATTATGGTGCCCCGCGCTGAGATTTTTGCCATCGACATCAATGACGATTGGAAGAAGATTCAAAAGGCGCTGACTCATGCGCAGCACACCCGAGTTTTACTGTATCGCGATAGCATTGATGACGCAGTGGGCTTCGTTCACGTGCGCGATGCGCTGCGTCTTCTATCAAAAGACCAGTTTACCAAGTCTAGTCTACTGCGCGCAGTACGAGAAATTTACTACACGCCAGAATCAACGCCGCTTCACACGCTAATGTATAAGTTCCAAGCGGAAAAAGAGCGAATCGCTCTTGTGGTGGACGAATATGGCGACATTATGGGCCTGGTAACGCTAGAAGATATTTTAGAAGAAATTATTGGTGACTTTACCACCAGCATGGTGCCAGACCACAGTAAAGAGGCGCACGTACAGCAAGATGGATCTGTGTTAGTTGACGGAAGTGCAAACGTACGTGAGTTAAACAAAGAGATGAACTGGAATTTACCCACTGAAGGCCCGAAAACCCTGAATGGGTTATTGCTCGAGTACTTAGAAGACATTCCTGAGAACAAGATTAGCGTGCGCTTGGCAGGATACCCATTAGAGATTGTGGATATTTCAGAAAGCATGATAAAAACGGTTCGGATCATGCCCGAATATTATGTGCCCCCTAGAGACTCAAATAATGACGGTTAAGGTTTATTGCCTATAGCTCACCTTTTGCTTCGTCAGCTAGGCGCTGCTCACGGTTCGACAGTGCCCTAGCTTTCGCAGCAGCAACTTTATCTGATAGCTCAGATAGTTTGGCAATAATATCCTGCGTCTCCTCATCTTCACGTAAATCCGCCTCCGCCATATGCGATTGCAATGAACGCTTAAGGAGCTCAGGAATAGATTTGCTATCCATTTCCCAACCCTTCAATAGAATAAACTTTGACACTCTCAAAGATACTATCGACCGGAGAAAAGGATACTTAACGATTAATTGAACAATTCTTGGAATTTATCGGCGACGCTGAATAAAAACGTTAAAGGCCCTGATAGTGAGTGACTAACGTGCCCTTGTGTTCGCGTAGCGAGTATTTAATGACGGCAATAGAAGCCGTAGAAAACAAACTTGTTGTGTACGACTGGCATAACTCATCAACTAAGTAGCTAACTAAGGGCATATGGCTTACTACCAACAACTTTTTAATCGGCTTTTTGGAGTTGACCGCGGCATGTAGCAGGCCATCAATGTAATCGCTCACAAGTTTCGGCGAGCCTTCTGGAACAATATCATCACTACTTTCTACTTTGCCTGCAGCAATATCTAGCGACACCATATCATGGGTTTGCTTTGCTCGACGGTAGGGGCTAACAAGCGCTAAATCAACGACGCCTGTATTGCAATATTGGTCTTTTAACCACAATGCGGCGGTTTTAGCTTGTTCTCTACCTAGAGGGGTAAGCTGTCTGCTTTTATCATCGAGTCGGGGCGCTTCGGCTTCACCGTGACGCATAATGAAAAGATAAATGTCGTCGTTGCTACTTTGACCTGACATAACATTGCGCATAGTATTAATGAATGTATGCTAACGATATCAGAGAGCTGATACTACGCCTAGCGCTAAACGGCGAATAGTGAGAATTTTCGTACATTATTTAACGTTTTGTGAAGTTCTTCTAAATAGATGCTCCAGCAGTAAGGTGCTCCTGACCAAAAACGAGACAATGTGAATAACACCATAAACTTAGAAAATGCGCATCACGTTACTCTACCCAATGGATTGTGTGCCATGTTATGCCATACACCTGAAGCCAGCGAGTCTTTCGTATCTATGGCGGTTAGAGCGGGTCATTTTTACGACCCTAACGATTGTCAGGGGTTGGCCCACCTACTTGAACACATGCTTTTTATGGGAAGTCGCCACCTGCCCAAGCCGAACGCAATTAATGGGTTTATTGAGCAACACGGTGGAACAATAAACGCCTGGACGGGGACTGAATACGCCAACTACCACTTTAGCTGTAGCGGCGGTGCGTTAGCGCAAACTTTGCCCGCGTTTGCTGATATGCTTAGACAGCCCTTGTTCGAAGAAGACGCATTAACTAACGAAATAAAAAACATTCATGCTGAGTTCGAATTTAAGAAAAAAGATGACCTCCGTCGTCTGTACCAAATTCACAAAGAAACCTGTAATCCTCACCACCCCTTTGCGAAATTTTCCGTAGGCAACAGCGACACCTTTTCACAACATGAATGCGCTGAACTAAAGCACCGGCTAAAATCTTTACATCAAACTTACTACTGCGCCTTGAATATGCGATTGTGCATTGCCAGCCCTATGCCAACTCCTCAGCTTGAAGCCCTTATACACCAGTGCTTTGGCTCGCTGCCAAGTGGCGAACTCGCGCCCGATAACTGGCCCCCTCTATATACTGAAAACGAGTTGGGCATACAGATAAATATACACCCGTTACAATCAGCTAAACGAATGATTGTGACTTTCGCCCTCCCTGCTTTGCAAAACGATTACAAAACAAAGCCGTTAAACTACATCAGCCACTTAATTGGTGATGAGGGCGAAGGCAGCTTGCTTGCTTATTTAAAAGAAAAGGACTGGGCGCTCAACCTGATTGCAGGCTCAGGCATTGAGGGAGACAAATTTAAAGACTTTAATGTGAGTTTTCAGCTCACTCAGAAAGGCCTTGAAAACAAATCGCAGGTATTAGAAGCCCTCTTTAGCTACATAGCGTTAATTCGAAACGACTCTGTAGAAGAGTGGCGCTTTCACGAGAAGTCGCAGCTTAACGCCCTAGCCCTTGAATACGAAGAAAATGTAAAGCCACTCGGCCTAGTGACTGAGTATGCCGAGCATCAGTTTATCTTTGACGCTAGCGAGTTAAACCAGTTGCGTTCGACAATTGGTAGTTTTGACCGAACTGTTATAGAACACGCTTTATCTTACTTTACACCAGACAATATCCGTTTAAAGGTAATTTCAAAAGATGTAGACACCACGCAGGTTTGCGCGTTTTATGAGGCGGAATATAGCGTTGAGCCTATTGACGATAGCGTATTACGTTCGCTCGCTTCGCCTAAAAAAATAGCGGCACTAAACCTTCCTCCACCTAACCCTTACTTGGCAAAAGAATATTCTCTTGTTTTGCCCGAAACAGGGTTCAATATTCCCAATAAACTTGTCGACAACGGCCACTATCGCTTTTGGTTTGCTCAAGACCAGCAGTTTCATAGCCCAAAAGGCGATATTTATATCTCCTTTGATGCGACCTCTTTTTCAAATTCTTTAACCTCGGTCGCGGCAAAGCGAATTTGGTTAGGCGCGCTAAATGACTACTTACAAGCTAAATACTATCGCGCCGAGATTGCTGGATTACATTATAGAATTTATGGGCATCAGGCGGGGTTTACTCTGCATACTCGAGGCTTTACTAATCAACAGACATTGTTAGCCGGCCAGCTTCTTGACGCTGTGTTGAGTTTCACCCCGGACGAGCGGGCATTTGAACACCATAAAGCCCTTCAAATTCAAAGCTTACATAATTCGCTTTTAAACAAGCCTACTAACCGTTTATTTTCCCGGTTAAGCGTGCTGATTCAAAGAAACACGCAAGCGCCAGTTGAACTGTTAGACGTGATCGACAACATCTCTTATGACCAAATGCTTACCAGCCGCAGTAAGGCTTTTAAGCGATACTTTGTCGAAGCCTTTATGCATGGGAACTGGACCAGTGATGAAGCAAAATCGTTTTCAGCCTCTCTTAAAGGTCAATGCGATAGCGCGGGCGGTGCACCGCTATCACGGGCCGTATCGAAGTTACCAGTAGGCGGCACTTTGTACCATGAAGTGGTGTGCAACCATGATGACTCGGCAGTGGTGCTTTATCTGCAAGCCCCGTCGCCCAGTTTAACAGACACAGCCCTTTGCATGGTATTGGAGCAAATGCTGGCGGCGCCATTTTTTAATTCACTAAGGACAGAGCAGCAGCTAGGCTACATTGTTGGTACGGGCTATGTTCCCCACAACCAGCATCCGGGAATGGCCTTTTACATTCAAAGCCCTCAGTGCAGCCCTAAACAGTTGTTAGATGCCATGACAGGTTTTTTATTCCAGCAACTAAACGAAATTGAGTTCTATCGCTTTTACTGGCCTACTATTCAACAAAACCTTATTAAACAACTAGAAGAAAGGGACCTAACCCTCTCTATGAAGTCACAGCGGTTATGGGTTAGTTTGGGAACCCAAGATTTGGGTTTTAACCGCAACACAAAGCTTGCAGAGCGCGTGAAGAGCCTTAGCTTTGAAGAGATACAAGACTTCGCACACCAGTTAGCCAAGCGTGAACGGTGTGGAGAGCTCGTGCTGTTTTCGAAAGGAAAATTTGAAACTATACCGACTAACGAAAAGCGCACTATTAACAGTATTTCTCAGTTTAAGCAGGAAATACCTTATTACTGATAAGTTAATACCTTCACCTTTTGCCAACTCTATTGAAACGTACATCTTAATCGATTTACAAAAGCGAGTTGGCTATTAAGTAACCCACCAATATTGTTATTTCCAAAAAGTCCTTGTAGAGACCCTTTTAATTCGGCATATTTATTGTTCTGGTCGTTAGGGATGCTGCCAGTAAATAAATAAAAAAATAATAAATGGCGTAAGCCAAAGGTGTTTAGGTGCGCTCAACCCTAATATATTCAATGCTGCTTCTTTTGTTGGCTTTGTCGGGAGTACTTTTTTCTTCCGCAAAGGCGATAGAGGTTTCTGATCTTCATTTTACAGAATTAAATAAGCAACACGGCCTTTCAGACACTGCAGTACTTGATATTGTGGAAGACCACATGGGCTTTATTTGGCTGGCAACGTCAAATGGCCTCAATCGCTATTCAGGTTATGACGTAAAGCAATATCATCCGTCAGATGTCGACCCGAATTCCTTACCTTCAGGTTTCATTAAAACATTATTTGTTGATTCAGACGGCAAATTGTGGGTTGGAACCAATTCTGGTTTGGCGCTCTATCAGCCAGAGTCAGACAGTTTTAAAGTTTTCAATAAAGAAAACTCGGTAATAAAAACAGATTTAATCACAGCGATTTCTGAGGCGAATAATGGTGACGTACTTTTTTCGGATAAAAAGTTCCTTTACCGATATTCGAAACAAACGTCACAAATAAGCGTTCTCACCCAAGTTTTTAAAGACGAAAGCTTTATAAAAGTTATCTTTGAAGAAGCTAACCGTATATGGGTAGGCTCCAACAAGTTTGGTGCCGCCCTAATAGATACAGAAACGCTGGAAGTTCACGACACAAGCAAAGTCAACCCCTGGGGCGTCTCTTTAGATATACGCGCGCTACACGATATAGTCGTGATTAACGGCAATTATTGGTTAGCGACAAATGAAGGTCTAATCGTTTTAGCCTCTAACGGTCGTATTTTAAAGCGAATTCAAAGCGATGATTTAGGGGTCAAAGAAGAAGTAAACTCGCTTTCAATCTCTGTAGTGGGTAAAGATATTTGGGTCGGCACTTTTATTGGACTGTTTTTATTGTCAGATGCTGCTGAAAGCACCATATCACCTGATTATCGCCCTGACTTTTTGCATTTAAATTCAGACACTTACAGCGCAACTGGCATTCCATCTGCCATCGTCATGCGAGTGATTGAGGACCGGACCGGTGTAGTGTGGGCCGCAACCTTTCATCGCGGCGCTTTCAAGTATCACCCTGAATATGCCAGCGTACATTTTCAACCCGTTTATAATTCTGACCGCCATAGCGACGATAACTTTTCTACCTTGTGGGGCTTTGCTGAAAGCAGCGACAAGACACTTTATTTGGTTTCTCAGCAAAAAGGGCTTGGTAAAATATCTCGGGAAACGGGAAATGTGTCCTTTTACAACTTTTTCGAGGAAATGGACCCAGCCATACACTACTGGGATATTGAAATTGATGACCAGGACAACATTTGGATTGCATCCTCTGCAGGCTTACTCGTCCTAAAGGACAATGGAGACGGCTTGGAGTTAGTCCACAAGTATTTTAAAGGTTCATTTATCGATTATATCTTTAAAAGTGACTCAGCCATTTGGCTGCAGGTAGAGGTCGGCCATGTCTATTCAATAGACACTAACTCTGTTTCAGCACAGATTCAAAATGTTCAAGTATTAAATACGGCACTGACTGGAAAACCGGGCGATATGCTAGCCATATATGAGGATGACGATAGTAATATTTGGTTTAGAGCCGGTAAAAAAATAATAATTTATTCTGTTAGCGAGGGCAGAATCATTCAGGTTCTGGACTCATCAAATGACATAAACTCATTAGTTTATGGCGTACATGAAACCCCATCTGGTTTGTGGTTAACCACACGTTCAGATGGCGTTATCCAGCTAGACAAAAAAAGCTTTGCCGTACTTAATAAACAAAAGAGGGACAATCAAAGCGGTTTTATCACCTCAACAACGGCGGTGGGAAATAGCATCTGGTATTCCGATGCCAAAGGGGTTCATAAAGTTCACTTACCGACCCTAAGAGAGGCTGACAGCATTCCCAATGCACAGTTGGAGTTTAATTCTCTTGGTGAAGGCGCTGTAATTACTACAACTGATAAGACTATTTATTTTGGCGGCAATAAAGGCTTTGTTAAAATTTCAAAGCAAGCAATGAACGCGAGTGACCAGGTCAAACAAACCCTCCCCCCGCAACTTTATCAAGTTAGCGTGTTTGGCTCAGTGGCAAAAGCCAGACAAAAGCAAATTGAAAGTGAAGACGTTTCAAATTATCTATCGTTAAAAGAAAATATCACTTATGACGAACAGTTAGCGCTAAAGCACGACGAAACCCGCTTTAGTATTTCGTTTGGACTCGTTAATCCAGTTTATCCAGACCAAGTAGCTTACCGATATAAACTCACTGGTTTTGAAAGTGATTGGATTTATGTTGATAAGGAGCGGAACGCGCAATTCAACAATATTTCTTTTGGCAACTATACCTTTGAAGTTCAAGCCAAAGAGCCGGGTAAAGCGTGGTCTGATAGTCGAAACTTACGAATTTCAATAGACCGCCCCCCCTGGCTTCACGCGGTAGCGCTGGTTTTTTATTGCATTGTCGCATTCGCCATACTCGCCTTTATTGTGCGTCAATATCAGATAAGAAAAGCAAATCAATTGGCTATTAAGGAGTCTGAAGAGCGCTTAAAGCTTACGCTTTGGAGCTCTGGCGACGAACTGTGGGATTGGGATGTATACCGAGGGCAAGTCTACCGTGCTAATACCTGGGGCACCTTAGATTTTCCGCAGGACGATATTCGTACCACCGGCGCGTATGATGCCAACATTCATCCTAACGATATCAATCGGGTAAAGACCGCGTTACGAGAGCATTTAGAGGGGAATAGCGATTTTTACGAGCTTGCCTATCGTGCTAAAACCTTTAAAAATCAGTGGATTTGGATATTAGACCGCGGGAAAGTAGTAGAGCGCGATCACAACGAGCAGCCAGTGCGAATGACAGGGACGCTTAAGAATATCCACCACCTTAAAGAGGCAGAAGAGCAGCTTAATCTATTTAAACGCTCTATTGAAAACATCTCGGAAGGGGTGTTCATCACGAATACGCAGTTTAAGTTTATTAGTGTCAATAACGCTTACTGCCGCTATACGGGAGAAACCCGCGAGCAGGCCCTAGCCAGCTACATGCACTTCCATTTGTACCCCGACGCATTTACCGAAGAAATTAAGAAAACCCTTAAAACTAAAAGCAACTGGTCGGGCGAAGTAGAGAGCGTGCGCGTAAATGGCGAACGTTATGAAATGGAGCTTAATATTGATGCGGTTCACGATGAAGACGGAAAAATTAGCCATTTCGTAGGGGTATTTAGCGATATAACCTCGCGTAAGAGTACTGAAAAAGAGCTATTGAAACTCGCTAATGTCGACCCGCTCACAGAGCTTCCCAATCGCTCGTTTTTCCAGGCGAGTCACCAAAACTTGGTGCGAAAGGCAGCACAACACAGCCTGCTTTGCTTAGACATGGATAACTTCAAAAAGATCAACGATTCCCTAGGCCACCAAACTGGCGATATCTTGATTAAACAAATCGCCAAACGGCTACAGCGCATTACGGGTAAAAACGCCACCTGTTATCGCTTAGGTGGCGATGAATTTAGTATATTGATGGAAGACAATGCGGATATCCACACGGTAACCCACTACGCCCAAAACTTACTAGATACCCTGTCGCGCCCGTTTATTATCAATAAGCAGGAGTTCGTCCTTGGTGCCAGTATTGGTATTGCATTTTTCCCAGACGACGGTGAATCCCCCCAGGAAATGCTGAAAAATGCCGACACAGCCATGTACTTTGCCAAAAACAATGGTGGCAATAGCTATCAATTCTTTAGTGGTGAAATGAACCAAAACGCGGTTAGGCAGCTGCAAATTGAAAACCTTATTCGCCAAGGCATTAAAGACGATCTGTTCACTGTGTATTATCAGCCCAAAGTGGATATCGCTTCTGGTAAATTGGTAAGTATGGAAGCACTGGTACGTTTTGAGCACCCGCAAAAAGGCATAGTGAGCCCCGGGCAATTTATTCCGTTGGCAGAACAAACCGGTCAAATTATTGAGATTGGTGAGCAGGTACTACGTAAAGCCTGTGCCGATACGAAACGCTGGGTAAATCAAGGGTTATTTAGCGGCCGTGTTGCCGTAAACATTTCAGCAAAGCAATTTGAGTTGCCAGATTTAGACGACAGGATAAATAAAATACTAAGCGATGTGGGTTTGTCACCGCTGCATTTGGAGTGTGAAATTACCGAAGGTACGCTAATGGAAAGCCCTGAAAACGGGCTACAAATGATGACTCGCCTTCGCGAGCGCGGTATTCACCTTGCGCTAGATGATTTTGGTACAGGCTACTCGTCGCTAGCGTATTTAAAACGCTTCCCTTTAAATACCTTAAAAATCGATAAAGCCTTTATTGACGACATTGCAAAGAGTAACGTCGACCGTCATATGGCCGCCGCTATCATAAACATTGCCCACAACTTGGGGCTAAAAGTGGTGGCGGAAGGCGTTGAAGAAGAGTCTCAACTCGACATTCTGCGACGTTATGACTGTGAAATGCTGCAGGGCTTTCTATATAGCCGCCCGCTTAACGCAGAGCGCTTTGAAAAACTGCTAACAGAAAACCAAAAGCTTCATACTCTTTTAGGTAATACGCAATTCTAGAATGGCGCGCCTTGCTTAAGGGGCGTCAAATTTCCTTACAGACTTCCGCTTTTTGCAGCACAAGGCAAAAAAACGCCCTTTTAACCCTTCGTATATTAGACTTTAGTGCCAACTTTATGGCGCTAAAGCATCCCCCGTCAGCTCACAAAAAAAAACAAACCATAACCTATTGATTTAAATGAACATTAATTATTTTCTTAATATTGGCACGGTACTCGCTATACCATTGGTGTCGATAAGAAATATAAAACAATCGGCTTTGTTTGTTCGTTCAAAAAAATAATCAGAGGAAATTAACATGTTAAAAGAGTACGCCGTTGCACTAGTACTTTCTACCGCTACCCCAGTTGCTGCCGACAAGCAAGAAGGCGCTAAACAAGCTCCTGACTCACAAAAAGAAACTGTTACTCAACCAGAGTACATTAGACCTAAGACAGGTGGCAGTGATGGTGGCGTAGGCTTCTAATTTGAAGTTAAAACGATTTTCAAAAAAAAGAGAGCCTCTGCTCTCTTTTTTTATATCTGGGGGATAAGAAATACTGCTATTAGTTTACGTAAACGCTACAGCTACGCCGCAATATAAAGGTTATTAAACCCAACCGCATTACGCCAGTGTAAATGTCGAGAGATAGAGAACATAGGCAGTAGAACAGGGCCTAGAATAAGGCCAGCAATCGCCCACTTCTTCGCGTTCATTCCCCATTTAAACGCTTCTACATAAAAATATAGAGAAAATATAACGCTTAATACTACGAGTGAAATCACACTGCCTCCAACCTGTTTAACCTTAATTTGCAGAATTATTTGTCTCTATCAATTATTCACGTTAAGCCACTGATAATTGACGCCAACAATTTGACACGTTTAATTCTTAACCGCGCAGATTTTACCCAAAATAGAGCAATAAACCAGCAGAAATAGGCGTCAGGCACAAAAAAACCGGGCTAAGCCCGGTTTTTAACATTTTATAAACTTAACTATAAAATGTTTGATCATTTTCCGCCATGTTCACCAACACATCGGCCGGTGCGAATTTATCGCCTACCGCTGTTGCATAGTGATTAAGGCGCGCAACCACATGTTTAATGCCAAGCATATCCATATAGCGAAATGGTCCGCCTAAAAATGGAGGGAAGCCAATACCGAAGATAGCGCCGATATCACCATCACGAGCGTTACGAATAACGCCTTCATCCAAGCAACGCGCTGCTTCGTTTAGCATCATTAGTACACAACGTTCAGCCACTTCTTTTTCGCTTAGCTTAGCAGAAGGTGATAGCCCAAGAAGCTCGTAGATAGACTCATCCACTTCTTTACCAGGTTTTTTACCCTTGTAAGAATAGAACCCTTTCTGATTCTTCTTACCTTTTCTGCCATCGGCCAATACTTTGTCGAAGGCACTAGGCGCAGTGAAACGCTCACCAAACGCCTCTACAAGGAATGGGATGATCTTGGTACCTACATCAATGCCCACTTCATCAAGAAGCTTAACAGGCCCTACAGGGAAGCCAAATTTAACCAGAGACTTATCAATATGCTCAATAGGCTCACCGTCAAGAATAAGGTTTGCCGCTTCGTTCATGTACGGGGCTAAAATGCGGTTTACGTAGAAGCCCGCGCCGTCTTTAACTACAACCGGCGTTTTACCTTGTTTTTTAGCAAACTCAACCGTTGAAGAAATTACTTGGTCTGACGTTTTCTCATGCGCAATAACTTCAGCTAGCGGCATTTTGTCTACTGGCGAGAAGTAATGTAGGCCAATCACGTTTTCTGGACGTGCTGCTTCTGCCGCGATCTGCGTAATAGGGATCGACGAAGTGTTAGACGCAAAGATGGTGCTTTCTTTGCAGTTTTCTTCAATATCCGCCACCATTTTTTGCTTAAGATCTAAGTCTTCAAAAACAGCTTCTACAACAATATCTACATCTTGATAACCGCTGTAATCTAACGTTCCGGTTAATAGCGCAAGTTGCTTCTGCATTTCGCTGTTACGCATGAAACGCTTCTTCACCTTCTTGTTTAAAATGTCGTAACTGTATTTCATTGCGTTAGCGATGCCTTCAGCGCGGACATCTTTAATACGCACAGGTACGCCCGCTTTCGTTGAAGTTACATAGGCAATACCACCGCCCATTAAACCACCGCCAAGCACGCCGACCTTTTTCATCTTTTCAGGTTTAACACCTTCAACACCGTTTTCTTTCTTCATTTCCGTTGTCGCGAAGAAAATTTGGCGAAGTTGGAATGACTCAGGGGTCATGACAAGCTTACCGAACGCTTCTGCTTCGGCTTTAAGGCCCGCTTTCATACCTTCGTTGATACCAGTTTCGATAACATCGATGATATGGCCAGGTGCAGGGTAGTTGCCTTTCGTTTTTGCAAAGGTCGCTTCGCGCGCTTTTTTGAACATCATGTTACGGCCTGGGCCGGTCTTTTCTAACATTTTGTCCATCACGCTTTTTTGCGGTGCTTCACGTTCAGGCTTGCGCTTAAGAGCAAACTGCTCTGCCACTTTTAACAGCACGCTATGCGGCACTACATCGTCTACAATGCCGTATTTTTTGGCTTGTTTGGCTCGCGCAGGAGAGCCCGTAAGCATCATCTTCATTGCTTGCTGAACGCCAATTAGACGAGGAAGACGCTGTGTACCACCACTGCCCGGCAGCAAGCCTAGCTGAACTTCAGGTAAACCTACCTGAGTACTCGGTGAATCGGTACATACACGATAGTGACACGCCAATGCTAGCTCTAAACCACCGCCTAATGCAGGGCCATGAATAGCGGCAACAAACGTCGCCTTCATGTTTTCAATTCTATCGAAAATGGCTTGGCCACCAGCAGCAATGGTGGTGGCGTCTTCAGCAGTTTTACACTCAGCAAGCATACTGATATCTGCACCTGCCACAAACGAGGTAGGCTTACCGCTGGTAAGGACTACACCTTTAATGCTGCTATCACGCTCAATATCATCGAGCATGGTAGAGATTTCATCGCCGAATTCCGCTTTAAGCGTATTCATACTTTCGCCAGGCACGTCCATGCTAAGAATAGCAACGCCATTATCCTGCTTTGTTAACGTGAATGCGCCAGATGTTGGCTGAACTTCATTTGTCATTTCTTGTTCCTGACTCATCTTATTCTGTCTCCACAATCATAGCGGCACCTAGACCACCGGCAGCACACGCAGTTAATAGACCTGAACCACCGCCACGACGATTCAACTCATTTAGCATTTGCGTAATCATTCGAGTACCGGTTGCGGCAAATGGGTGACCATAAGCAATAGAGCTACCCATTACGTTAAACTTATCCATATCAATTTCGCCAGTTGCTTTGTCGCGACCTAATTTCTCTTTGGCGAATTTGTCGCTTGCAAACATTTTAACGTTTGCCAAGGTTTGCGCTGCGAACGCTTCGTGCATTTCAATTAGCGTTAAGTCGTTTAGGGTCATGCCTGCGCGGTCTAGCGCAATAGGTGTCGCGTACGACGGTCCCATTAACATGTCTTCCCAAACGTCTATTGCAGCGAATGCATAGCTTTTGATGTAACCCAGTGGGGTATAACCTAGCTCTTTTGCACGGCTTTCTGTCATCATTAGCACTGCAGAAGCACCATCGGTCAGTGGTGTAGCGTTAGCGGCGGTGACAGAACCGTATTTTTTGTCAAACACAGGGCGAAGCTTTGCGTACCCTTCAAGCTTTGAGTCAAAGCGTACGTTGTTATCGCGCTCAAGGGCCGCTTTATAAGGTTCTGCATACGCCGTCATTACTTCGCTTGACAATTTACCCGCTTCCCAGCTTTCAGCCGCAAGGCTGTGCGAACGGTGCGCTAGCTTATCTTGCTCTTCACGAGAAATCTGGTGTGTTTTTGCCATTTGTTCGGCCGTTTGGCCCATCGACAAACCGGTAGAGTACTCCGCTACCGCAGGTGGAACGGGCGCGAGGTCTCTTAAGCTTAAGCGCTTGAAGATATTCAGCTTCTGACCAAGGGTTTTGGTTTTCTGTAAGTCTACTAGCGCGCGCGCTAGATTTTTTGACACTCCAATTGGCGACACAGACGTTGAATCTGCACCACCAGCAATACCCACTTGAACCGTACCAGCCATCATGCTTTCAGCAATATTGACTGTCGATTGGAAACTTGTAGCACAGGCGCGTGACACGCTGTATGCGTCAGTGTGAACGTTCATTCCCGTGCCAAGTACTATTTCACGCGCAATGTTTGGTGCTTCAGGCATTTGGACTACCTGACCATAAACCACCTGATCAACCCACTCTTTTTGAACACCATGGCGAACGAGAAGTTCGTTTACGACCATTTTACCTAAATCTACAGCCGGTACGCCGTGGAAATATGTAGCCATTTTCGCAAACGGAGTACGCAACCCCGCGACAATGGCGATGCGATCACCCTCTCGGGTAGTAACTGATTGTTTTGTAGCCATAATGCACCTAAATTGAGGACCTACTTTAAACTTCGCTTTACTGATTCAAAGTGGTCTGACCTGTAATAAACCCGATTTTTACAAACTATGAACAAAATAGCAAATAATGCGGGGAGAAGGACAATATAAATAGAACTAACGTTGTTATCGCCATCAATAGACAGTAGTAAACAACAATGGTTTTGCCATAAGCGCCACCAAATATCGTATTTTTATTACCATTTGACGACTTGAAGAAAGATACAATGAACCTTATATGGAAATGAAAGTCTGTTTTGTGTCATTGTGGCGCGTACTTAGATTTGAATAATTTATTTATAGCGTAAGCGATCACTTTTTTTAGTGGTTCGTTTATGCCTCGGTCGAAATGACACTTCCCTATAACGAGAACTCAAACGGAAATTTTGCATTATGGCAGCAGCGCAATTTCAACAGTTACATGCTTATCTAGACCAGCAAATTATTGGTCAACATGCGTTAACTAAAAGCCTTCTTATCGCTCTTTTAGCTGATGGTCACCTGCTTGTAGAGGGGCCTCCCGGACTTGCAAAAACTCGCGCAATTAATGCATTGGCAAACGGTATCGACGGTGACTTCCATCGCGTTCAGTTTACGCCAGACCTTCTTCCGGCCGACCTGACCGGCACCGACATCTATCGCCCTGAAACGGGTGAGTTTGTCTTTCAAAAAGGCCCATTATTTCATAACTTAGTCTTGGCCGATGAGATAAACCGGGCACCGGCAAAAGTTCAGTCAGCGTTACTCGAAGCGATGGCTGAGCGCCAAATTACCGTGGGCAGTAAAACCTATCCGTTGCCACCGCTCTTTTTAGTTATGGCTACGCAAAACCCATTAGAGCAAGAAGGGACTTACCCTCTTCCTGAAGCGCAGTTAGACCGCTTTTTAATGCACGTTGATATTGACTACCCTGGCGCCGAGACGGAGTTAGAAATTTTGCGCTTAACACGCGGAGAAGCGCTGTCAGAACCGCCTGTCACGCCACCTACCCTTACTCAAGAAGACATATTTACCTCGCGTAAAGAGGCGCTATCTCTTTATATGGCGCCTGAGTTAGAGCAATACTTGGTGCAGCTAATAATGGCAACCCGTAAGCCTGCTAACTTTGATGCGGACTTAGGCCAATGGATTGCTATGGGTACTAGTCCTCGCGCAACCATTAGCCTAGACAGGTGTGCTCGCGCACATGCATGGCTGAGCGGCAGAGACTTTGTTGGCCCAGACGACATTCAAGCCGTTGTTCATAACGTTCTGCGCCATCGAATTATCTTGTCTTACCAAGCCGAGGCGGAAGGTATTACGATAAACGATGTGCTTGATAAGATTGTAGCTACTGTCGCAGTTCCATAAACCATGGATAATGTACACGCGCAGCTATACAAGCTGCAAAGTAATGGTGTTTCTCTGTCTACCGCAGAGCTTCTTCGCTATCAGCAGTTAGCCAAGCTATTTAACTTAGCGCCAAAGCGTGCGCCCCAAGCTAGGCTCGCAGGAAGCTATCTCACGAAGCACAAAGGGCGCGGTATGGAGTTTGACGAGGCGCGACACTACCAGCCTGGTGACGATATTCGCGCTATCGATTGGCGAGTAACCGCTCGCACGGGAAAAACCCATACTAAGGTTTACCGTGAAGAGCGTGAACGCCCGGTCTTTCTGTTCTGTGACTATTTACCGTCAATGGCGTTTGGCACCCAACTGCTGACAAAAGCGGTTCAAGCCGCTCACGTATCGTCGCTTATTAGCTGGTCTGCCGCTGCCCGCGGAGACAAAGTAGGCGCTCTTGTATTTAATCAACAGCAACATAAAGAAATAAAACCCCTTACCCGCAAAAAAGCCGTGTTGCATGTTTGCCATGAGCTGATGGCATTACACGAGCAAAGCGCGCAAAGCAAACCTGATAAAGCGAAGGACGAAAAAGCGTTTGCCGATGCATGTGCTCGCGCAAGGCGTTTAGCTAGACCTGGCAGCCTGGTATATTTAGTGTCAGATTTTCAGCATTTAAGTGCACAAGCTATTCAACATTTAAGCCATTTAACACGCCATTGCGAAGTAAGGGCAATAGTTGTCAACGACCCTATTGAGCATGCACTTCCGCAAACATCGTCGCTTCAAACAGTGAGCGTTTCAGATGGGCAAAACCAGCAGCGATGGGTGTTAGGCGATACGCACGAACAACGCCAATACAAGAAATGGCGAGATGAACACAATCGTTCTATTTACGACATGCTAAGGAAAAACAATATTTCTCGCTTTAGTGTTTCAGCAGGTATTCCTCTTGATGACCAGCTTCAAAGTATGCAACAAGAACAAAGACTGGAGTTAAGTTGATGCAGAGCAACAATTCTACTCCAACGCTAGCACAAGCTATGCAGCCAGCTAACCAACAGCCGCTATCAATGCCCGGGCAGCAACAAGACCCCCTCGCTCAGCTGCGAGATATACACGTACCCAGTGAGGTAAACCTTTGGCCGTTGGACTGGGGCTGGTGGGTATTAATTGCGTTTAGTGTTCTAGCACTTATTGGTATTTATAAAGTTGCGTCGGCGCATATTCGCCACAATAAGGCGCGTAAACAAGCGTTAGCTCTGTTAGATACGGTTTCAGTACAGCAAGACAACTGGCCTGTCACGCTTAACTCAGTGCTAAAACGCACAGCAATGAGCTATTACCCTAAGCAGCAGGTGGCGGGTTTATACGGTAAACAGTGGCAAACGTTTCTTACCTCGGCCCTTAGAAAGGGTAATAAAACGCTTGAAGATAACTTAGCGTTGCTTGTCAGCAGTGTATATCAAGCGAAACCTAACGCAGGCGATTTTGAAGCCTGTAAAAGTGCGGTGAGAGAATGGCTTAAAAAAGCGCGTTTTCCCAAAACGTTAGCTAATCATTATGGTGAGTTCAAACACACTAAAGACAGTGATGATTCACTTGCCTCGAACAATGTATTACGCAATAAAGCATTAAGCGAAGATAACAACAAGGAGCCACAGCATGCTTAATTTCGCTTGGTGGTGGGTGTTCTTTGCTCTTCCCCTCCCTATTATTGTTCGCTTACTGTCGAAGAAAACGCACGAATCGCCCATGGCGGCGCTGCGCGTACCAAGTTTACGCCCTGGTGAAGTATCAGAGCAGACGCAATTAAAACAAACCAAACCCCCCTTAATTATTAGCAGCCTTATCTGGTTGCTACTTATTAGCGCGGCAGCTCGACCTCAATGGCTAGGAGAGCCTGTTAGTATTCCTAACGAAGGCCGAGAAATGATGCTCGCCGTTGACCTTTCAGGCAGTATGAAAATTGACGATATGCAATTAAACGGTAGGCAAGTTAACCGCCTAACCATGACTAAGTCAGTGGTTTACGATTTTATCCAGCGCCGCGTTGGCGACCGTCTTGGACTTATTTTGTTTGCTGATACTGCATATGTGCAAGCGCCTTTAACTTACGATAGGGACACCGTATCGACCTTGCTTAGCGAAGCGGTAATAGGTCTTGTGGGTGAACAAACGGCGATAGGCGACGCCATAGGTTTGGCGGTAAAACGTTTCGATGAGCGAGACGAGTCTAACAACGTGCTTATATTGCTTACTGATGGGCAAAACACAGCGGGTAATATTACCCCCGAACAAGCCAAAGAACTCGCTATCAATAAGGGTGTTAAAGTTTACACCATTGGTGTGGGCGCCGATAAAATGCTTATTCAAAGCTTTTTTGGTAGCCGTGAGATTAACCCTTCACAAGAACTTGACGAAGGCATGCTTACAGACATTGCTACCTCTACAGGAGGCCAGTACTTTAGAGCACGTAACGCACAAGAGCTAGAGGCCATTTATCAACAGCTCGATGCCCTAGAACCCATTGAAGGCGAAACCCGCAAGATGCGTCCGCTAAGCGCGCTTTTTTACTACCCACTGGCAGCAGCAATAATGTTGTCTGCGCTTTGGGCATTATTTATCCTCGCTAACTCGGTGTACCGCTGGGCAAGACAAAGGCGCACTGCCGTTTCTATGTCCCATGCCAATGCAGTTAAGGAGACGAAATAGTGGAACTCGACTTCTTAAACCAATTTCACTTTCTACGTCCAGAGTGGTTTGCAGCAATCATCCCCCTGCTGCTGCTTGTCATCTTAATAAGAAAGGCAACGGCTAAACAGTCTGGCTGGCAATCAGTAATCCCTTCACACCTTTATCAATATATGGTGATTGGAAAAACAGAGGTGGGGGCAAAACCACCTATAATGCTGTTGGCTATTGCGTGGTTTGTGAGTGTGATTGCATTGGCTGGTCCAACGTGGGAGCGCTTACCTCAGCCGGTATACCAGCTAAAGATGGGGCATGTGATTGTGATAGACATGTCGCTTTCTATGCGAGCAACGGATATGACGCCCGACCGACTGACCCGCGCTAAATATAAAGCGATAGACTTAGTCAATGCCATAGGTGAAGGCGAAATGGGCCTTGTTGCTTATGCTGGTGATGCCTTTGTTATTAGCCCCCTCACCGAAGACGCGGCGAATATTACCACTTTAATACCCAGCCTTTCTCCTGAGATTATGCCTGTACCTGGCAGCGACCCGCTTTTAGGTATCGAAAGCGCCGCAGCGCTTTTAACCAACGCGGGCTATAACTCGGGTATGATTTACTGGATAACTGATGGTATAGAGTTAGCGCAGCAAAATGAACTGCAAGAATATGTCGCGTCTATTCCCTTTACGCTAAATGCACTTACCGTTGGCACAGCCGAAGGGGCGCCAATACGCCAGCAAAGTGGTGAATTACTTAAAGATCACACAGGTAGTATCGTAATTCCTAAACTTAACGACGACGCAGTTAGAGGTGTCGTCAAAACCAGCGGCGGTCGGTTTGAATCATTTACTTCAAACGATACCGATATTGAAGCACTTGCCGCTATTTCATTGTTAGATAAAGGCAACAGTGAAGAAGACGAAGAGGATAACAATATTCAAGGTGACCAGTGGAAGGAAGTAGGCCCTTATCTGGTAGTACTATTGTTGCCTTTGGCCGCTTTCGCATTTAAAAGGGGCTTGGTTTTCTTACTTTTAGTTGGATTACTTAGCCCTCCTGTTATGCAAAAGGCCCATGCATTACAAGGCTCAGACGTAGCAAGCGAACGGCAATCAGGCATAGAAAATTCAGCGCAGCCTAAGTCACTCTCGTGGTGGCAAAAGCCATTTATGAATGACAATCAAGAAGCGTTAAATAGCTATCAGCGAGGCAAATATAAAGACGCGGTTAGCCAGTTTGACGATAAATTGTGGAAGGCATCATCGCTTTATAAGTCGGGGGAGTATGAGCGCGCACTAGCGGCTTTTGAAAATATTCCAGGCCCTGAAAGTTTGTACAATCAGGGTAATGCGCTTGCCAAGCTTGGGAAACTTGAAAAGGCGATTGAAAAGTATGAGCGAGCGCTACAGGAAGCCCCTGATTTTGAAGATGCGAAGACGAATAAGAAAATAATTGAAGACTTATTGGAGCAGCAAGCGCAGCAAGAAAAGCAAAATCAGCAGCAAAACCAGCAGCAAGGTTCAGATCAAAATCAAAACCAAGACAACCAGCAGAATAATGGTGAAGATGATCAGCAGCAGTCAGGCGAGCCCAATAACCAAGATGGTGAGCAAAACGACAATAGCGACCAGCAGTCTGGCCAAAACCAACAACAAAACTCAACGGAACAAAACGGGGAGCAGCAAAACTCTGACAATGCAGAGAGGAGCGAGGACAGTGAGCCGTCTGAGCCTGAACAACAGGAGCCGTCCAGTCAGCAAAATAACGCGGACCAAGGTGAAAACGCGCAGCAAAATAGTGCACAAGCGCTAGATGAAAAGGAATCGTCAGCACAGGAGGCCGAAGCAATGCAAAGTCAAGCGGGCGAGCTATCCGATGCTGAAAAAGAAGAACTACAACGAATGGAAAGTTTAATGCGTCGCGTGCCAGATGACCCCGCATTCTTATTAAAACGAAAAATGCAATTAGAAGCACAAAAGCGTCAGCGTCAACGTATGCCTTCAAACCGGAGTGATTGGTAGATGAGAGCTTTATTACAATCTACATATTTTGTTTTTATATTCGCGGTAATGCTAAATGGGGCCGCTTTTGCTGATGTGAATTCAGTGGAAGCAACCATTGATAGAAACCCAGTCATGGTGGATGAAGCCATCCGACTCACCATTACCGCCGATGGCAGTGCAGACAGAGATGCTTTTGACAGCTCTCCCCTACTCAAAGATTTTGTTGTAGGTCGAACGTCGGTCAGCAGCCAAACCTCTATCGTCAACTTTGACACCAAACGAACAACGGTGTGGACAACCACCTTATTTCCCCGCAAAGAAGGTTCGTTCACCATTCCTTCGCTATCTATCGAAGGTAAAACCACCAAGCCGATACAAGTTAAGGTTATTCCCGTTCAAGAACAAAGCAATGTATCGCGAGACTACTTTGTCACCACAGATATCGACTTAAAAGAAGCCTATTTAAATCAACAGTTGCTCTATACAGTTAAACTGTATCTTTCAAGCAATATTGAGCGCGGCAGCTTACAAGCGCCTGATATGCAAAACGCTGAAATTACTCAGTTAGGCGAAGATAAGCAATACACTGACATTGTTAATGGTCGCCGCTATCAAATTATTGAACGTCAATTTGCCGTTGTACCTCAAGCATCAGGTGAGTTCACATTAAGAGGCCCTATATTTACCGGCGAAGTCATGGCCGCAAATACCAACCAGCGCTTCGGTTTCTTTAATAGAACCCAGCAGGTTAATCGGGTTGGCCCTGATATTACCGTTAATATCAAACCTATACCTCAGGGCATTGATTACCCTTGGCTTCCCTCCGAGATGGTGAGGGTTGATGAAGAGTGGCCTCAAGGCGATAGCTTCGTTGCAGGCGAACCGGTTACCCGCATCGTTACCTTAACCGCGCTAGGTGTGGTTGAAGAGCAGCTGCCTGATATCCCTGAATTTTACCCACCTAATTTCAAGCTTTATCCTGACCAAGATAACACAACGACAGTGGAAAAAGATCAGAGCCTAATTTCTCAGCGTCAAACATCTCTGGCAATAATTCCCACTGAACCGGGCAACTTTGTTTTGCCTGAAATTACTATCCCTTGGTTCAATACGTTAACCCAAAAAACTGAATATGCCACTATTCCTGCTCGTTCCATCACCGTAGCGGCGGCATCAGGCAAAGATGGCAACAACGGTAGCGCACCAGGGCCGCTTGCAAACTCTGAAAGTGCTGACGATACCCCAATGCTAGTTAACACACCTGTTAACCAGGAACGCAGCGACGATGTAGGCGAAGAAAATCGTGATAATGCAAGGGAAACGCGTACCGAAGAGGACACCACATTCCTCTTGCTAACGTTAGCCATAGTGAGCGCTTTACTGGTTGTCACAGCATTAGGGTGGTTTTTAGCATTCAGAAAGCTTAAGCGCGTTACCCATGGTGGACATATTCCAAGCCATGGTAAACACAACGGCAAGGGGGTTAGCGTATTAGGCCATACTGACGAAAAAGCACAGTTTCAACGTGTTATGTCTTTGATAAAAGCCAATGACACAAGGGCGCTTACCCCTGCGCTTCAACAGTGGTTGAAAACACTCACCGGTGACAATGCTCAACTTTCACAGTTTGCAAGCATTAACAGCCTAATGAGCGAGCTTTACGCTGCCCGTTTTGCCAAAAATAACGCCGACAAAAATGCGCAATCAATGCAAATAAAGCCCGTATTTGAAAAGTTATCTACCGAAATCAAACGCCTTAGAAGCGAGTGGCACAAAAAGCACACGGGCGACAGCAACAGGTTATCTGACTTATATCCTGCTTCGTAAGACGCATTTCGATTGCCAATAATAATCTTATAAGGTGAGATTGGCGTCACTACCACCATGCTCCTTTTAACGGTAAAGCCTAACTACTTAAGGTTTACCGTTAAAAGGAGCATGGCTTAAACAACATTTTGTGTTTAAAACAGCAACACGGCTCAAAAACTTTCCATCGTTTTTGACTAAGCAAAACAATTAAATAAACGCGACGGGGCTTAAATGAAAAAAACACTGTTAAAGCTAACGCCAATAGCGCTAGCCATTACCACTTTAACGGCTTGCTCACCAGCAAGTGAAACCGCTAAAACCGCACCAGAACCTATAAAAACTGAAAAACCTGCTGGGCAGTCTGAGTCTGAGCGGCTAAACGCATTCTTTGAACGTACTTTTGAAGAAAACCTCAAGCGCTCCCCTCTTTTTCAAAGCTATCTTGGCAAAAAATGGGACTACGATAAATGGGACGACATCAGCGAAGAAGAAGCCGATGCCCGCCTAGCTATTGCCAAAAATCGGCTTGAGAAGCTAGAGAGTTTCGATACAAGTAAACTTAATGAACAGGAAAAGCTAAGCCTGAGATTATACAAATTAGGCATCGAACGAGACTTAGCAAACGACGAATTTAGGCATCACCGCTATATCGTGCATCAGTTTCGCGCAGCTCACACACAAGTTCCCAGCTTTCTTATCAATATTCACAGCGTAAACAGCAAAGAAGACGCGCAAGCGTACATTGGTAGATTAGACAATGTACGCACGTACTTTGACCAAGTCATCGACCAGATGAAAATTCGCGAAGAAGCCGGCGTTTTCCCTCCTGCCTGGGCATACGATCAAATGATTGATGCATCGAGAAACGTCATTACGGGGGCGCCGTTTGATTCAAGTGAAACGCCTTCTACTATTTGGGAAGACTTCCAGAATAAGGTTGAAAGCCTTGAGATCCCTGATGCGGAAAAAACAACGCTTTTAGGGGAAGCGAAAGCGGCACTTGTTACGTCAGTCATGCCTGCCTATGAAAAATTTATTGAAGAACTCGCCCACCAGCGTGAAGTAACGCCTGAAGGCGACGGTGTATGGCGTTTACCTGATGGTGATAAATGGTATCAAAATCGCCTTAATTGGTTTACCACGACCGATCTAACCGCTGAAGAAGTTCACCAAATCGGTTTGGAAAACGTTGAACGTATTCATAACGCCATGCGTGAGATTATGGATAAGGTAAGCTTCGAAGGAACACTTCAAGAGTTTTTCGTGTTTATGCGCGAAGATGACCAGTTCTATCTCCCTTCAACAGATGAAGGAAGACAGCAATATTTGGATATGGCAAAAGCCGCCATTGACGAAATGAGAGAAGCCATTCCAGAGTATTTTGGCATTCTTCCAGAAGCGCCTATGGTTGTTAAGCGCGTAGAAGCGTTTCGTGAACAATCGGCCGGTAAGGCGTTTTACCAAAGTCCTGCGCAAGACGGCAGCCGCCCGGGTATCTACTATGCCAATTTGTTCGATATGAAAGCAATGCCTACCTATCAACTTGAAGCACTCGCATATCACGAAGGTATTCCCGGGCATCACATGCAGCGCGCTATCGCACAAGAGCTTGAAGGTGTTCCTCAGTTTCAGAAGTTTCTTAGTTTCACGGCGTATACCGAAGGCTGGGGGCTATATACCGAAGAACTGGCAAAAGACATGGGATTTTATGAAGACCCCTACTCTGATTTCGGCCGGTTAGCGATGGAGTTGTGGCGTGCTTGCCGTTTGGTGGTAGATACAGGCATACACGCAAAGAAATGGTCGAGAGAGGAAGCGGTAGATTACCTTGTTAAGAATACCCCAAATCCTGAATACGACGCGCAAAAAGCCATTGAGCGCTACATTGCCATGCCAGGACAAGCGACCGCTTATATGATTGGCAAGCTAAAAATTATGGAGCTAAGAGAGCGTGCTCAAAGTGAACTTGGCGATAAGTTTGACTGGAAAGGCTTCCATGATGAGATTTTGAAATACGGTCCAGTGCCGCTTTCCATTCTCGAAGAAAACATCAATACCTGGATAGCCATGCAAAAAAATAAGTAGCGCTATTCACTACTTTTTAGCTTTACCTAAAAAAACGCGTCTTTCGTTTAGCGAAATGACGCGTTTTTTATGCCATAGTGAAAAAGATTTTAGTTTTCGGCTTTTTTTATGCGCACGCGAAATAAAACCGGTAATGGTCAGGTCTTATCGGGTATGAAAGCAAAACACCAAAGATATGAAGCGCTTGTAAAAGCCTTTCACGCAGATATTTACCGCTATGCGTTCTGGTTAATCAAAGACCAAAGCATTGCCGAGGATGTTGTGCAAGAAACTTTCTTACGCGCTTGGCGCTCGCTTGATGCCCTTAATGATGAAAAGGCGGCAAAGTCATGGCTAATTACTATTCTTCGCCGAGAAAACGCTCGCCGGTTTGAGCGCAAGCAATTCGATACCGTTGATATCGACGATGTGCATATTCAAGACGACACCCAACATGCTGATGGCGATCTTAAAAATAGGGAGTTACAGCGCTTGTTAGGAGGCTTGAGTGTGGAATATCGCGAACCGTTAATCCTACAGCTAATCTTTGGGTTTAGCGGTGAAGAAATTGCTAATCAACTTGGGCTTAACAAAAATACGGTTATGACTCGGCTATTTAGAGCGAGGAATCAACTCAAAGAGGCGTTAGAGAAACAAAATGAACAGAGAGGTCGTATAAATGGATGAATTAGAATTTAGGCGTCGAATCTACGCCGATCCAGAAACGACTGACAGTGATGTTGTAGAAGCGGCCAAAGCGGATGAGAGCAAGCGTAGTTTCTGGAATGAACAAAAACAGTTAGACAAACAGTTTAAGCAGGCGCTAAAAGTTGAGGTGCCTGATGATTTAGCCAGTAAATTAATTTGGCAGCAGTCAGCTGATGAGTTCACCCGATATAAGCGCAGAAGCCGCTGGTATGTGGCGATGGCAGCATCTGTGGCATTCACAATAGGCATTGGCTTAACAATGTGGTATCACCAGCCACTTAGCATTGGCGGTCAAGCGCTTGCTCATATGCAATATGCGGAAATGGAACATGCTCACTCACTGCTTCCGGTAGATTTAAATATGGTCAATGCAAAACTCGCGAGTTTTGGGGGCAGTTTAAGCGAAATGTTAGACGGCGTAGAGGTTGCTAATTATTGCCACTTAAGCACGGTGAGAAGCCTGCACCTCATTGTTAATACCCCGCAGGGAAAAATGTCGGTTTTTGTGGTTCCACAAAGAGGTGATATCAGCGTGCCTAGTGAATTTGAGGACAGCCAATATCACGGGGAAAGCATCAAGATGCGACGCGCTAATGTAATGGTAGTGGGTGATAAAGGCGCCGACCTAAGTGAGATGAAAAAAGCGGTTTCAGAAAGAATTCAGTTCTCTGCCTAACTTTTGACAACGCTGGTAATTCGTTCCAAAAAAGTGCTTATCTTATGCACTTCCCTTCTTCGGCCCACTCGGGCCGATTTTTTTACCCAAAATTAAGATGAAACGTTAAACGATAAACTTTATACTTTCGGACTAATGTTAAAACGCTCGTTTTAATTCAAATAAACATTCCGCTTATCCGCAGTTCAGAGGTAGCAATCACAATGAGCGCTTGGTGTCGTTTTGCAAGGCTAGTACTTTGCCTACTAATCACTACAAATATTTGCTTTACCGCATATGCACGAAGTCTCGATTCCTCTAATGCACTAAGGTTAAAGAAACTTGAAACCTATAGCCATGTTACTGCTGTGGCAATTTACAATTGGAATGAAGATACTGAAATAGACAACCGACAGATTGTATCTATGTTAGAGAGTGCGGGCATTCAAAATGATGATTCCAGTGAAGGCATTATTTTCAGGCACTTACTCGCCACAGGAACCGCAAAAGAAACGGTTAAGCCCCGCCTTCCAATCTATGTAAAGCACCCGCTTTTAAAAGAGCATTGGGAAGAGTTAAAAGTACTCAATGCCAAACTATTTTCCGCGGCAAAGGCCTATTATATCTATGCTAGAGCAGTAAACGACTTTGACGGTTCAGCACAACGAATCACCACCACAGTCCCAGCACTTAGACGTTTAAAATTAGAAGCTTTAGATACCGGTGATAGAGTCGCTACAGCAATCGCCAGTATCTGGTTATCAATGGAGCTTACTTTAGCAAGTCCAATACAGGCCATTAATGAGATTGAATATGCACTTGCTTACTTACCCACGCGCTCTTCAACTCTTTCTTTGGAAAATGCGTTAGATAGCTCGACTGCTCATCAATGGCTTCGTGTTTCTTACACAGAGCTATCGGTGCCTAGTAGAGCTTATTTTCACTCAATGAAGGTTATAGAAGAAAGAAACCGAAATGATGAGTTTGTAACATGGGCATACTTTACCGCGGTTGACTCTTTACTACTTCAAGGTAAATACGAAGAAGCCTTGCTACTGTCAGATAGAGCTCTGGAACACGTGAAAAATCGAGATTCAGAACACGAGGTTTTCTTAACCTTATATCAAAAGCTAAGGGTGCTCCTAACGGGTTTTAGATGGCAGAATAAAAACGAAATACATACTATTGTAAAAAAGATGGATGCGATGGATTTAGATAAGGTTAAATCCAGAGCTGAAGAGCTTTTTTACCTTTACCAATCTTATAAAGCTATTGCTGAAAACGACAAGGAACGGCTTTCTGCAGCAAGTGAAAAATATAAACAAGTGATGCTCGACACCCTGCCCTCAACTGGGTTTAAAACTAAACACTTATTAAGTATAGAACTCGAACTTTCGAGACTTTACGACATCGTGGGCGACTATGAAAAGGCCTATAAACATACCAAAGCCTACAATCAGCTTTTAGTTAAGAAAAATACCGAGCAGTTTAAGCTTTCATCTCCTTCGCTCACCGATGGTATAGCAAGAAATATTGCGTTGGCACGCTATCGCCAGCAAGAGCTTGCTGCACTTCGCGATGAAAAAATCGGGCTGTCTACCGATAAAGAAGCCATGAAAACAACCATTTTCGCATTGATAACGACCATTTTAATTATTCTGGCGCTATGGTTGTGGATTGCTAAACGCCAAAGCGACACGCTTGCTGAGCGAGACTCACTAACCGGCGCATTAACACGCAGAGCGATGCTTAAAAGCCTTAAAAAAGCATTAAAAAGTGACAGCACATCCTGTGTTGCGCTGTTAGACGTAGATAACTTCAAAAAAATTAACGACAAACATGGGCATTTAGTAGGAGATGAAGTGTTAACAACGCTTACTCGAACTATCCAAAAACGAATTCGTAAATCAGACAAGCTTTGCCGATACGGTGGCGAAGAGTTTTTAATTTACTTCTCAGACACGGATCAACAATCAGCCAAGCGCATACTTGATGAACTTAACGCTAGCTTATCTCGTCAAAAGCTGTGGAGCGGAACCGACCAAAAATTTTCAGTCAGCTTTTCTTCTGGCCTTCTAGATGTGAACGGAGAAACAAACTTAGACACAATTATCAAAGCCTGTGACGACCTCTTGTATAAAGCAAAACGCGAAGGCCGTGCTCGCGTTGCCGCTTTCTCATTTTAAATTAGCCCAAACTTTTTCAACACGTAACCGTATAGAAAACATGCAAGGTCACTGACAGACGTAGAGACTCTACGTCATAGGTGTTAGCATGAGAGAAAAAACATAGGGAATTTATATGGCTACTGGCACGATAATCTCGTTGGGTTTGTATTTTGTGGTAATGTTGGGGATAGGGCTTTTCGCCTATCGGCAAACAGATACCAACGTTGAGGGCTACATGCTTGGCGGCCGCCAACTTGGTCCAGCGGTAACCGCACTATCAGCAGGTGCATCAGACATGAGCGGTTGGATGCTTATGGGCTTACCGGGCGCAATGTATGTTTCCGGACTCTCGGCTGGCTGGATTGCAGTGGGGTTGACCTTAGGCGCTCTTGCTAACTACATGTTAGTGGCACCACGTCTTCGCGTTTACACCGAAGTTGCCAATAACTCGATTACCCTGCCCGATTATTTCGAAAATCGCTTTGCCGATAATTCTCGCATGCTACGCGTTATAGCGTCAGTGGTTATCGTTATTTTCTTTACCCTATATACCTCTTCGGGCGTAGTCGCAGGCGGCAAGTTATTTGAAACGTCATTTGGCCTATCGTACGAAGCTGGACTCTATGTAACCGCAGGCGTTGTAGTGGCCTATACCCTGGTGGGCGGCTTTATGGCAGTGAGCATGACTGACTTTGTTCAGGGCTGCATTATGTTCGTGTCGCTTATTATGGTCCCTGCTGTTGTTATCAGTGAATTAGGCGGCCTAGGTGCCTCAATCGACGCGCTAGATAACATCAACCCCGCGTTGTTTGACGCCTTTATGGATGCATCTTCCAATGAAGCGCTCACTGTTATTGGGATAATTTCTCTTATGTCTTGGGGGCTAGGCTATTTCGGTCAGCCGCATATCATTGTGCGCTTTATGGCTATCCGCTCGGTTAAAGACATCCCTACAGCCCGCAATATCGGCATGAGCTGGATGATCGTATCTATCATCGGCGCGTTAATGACCGGTTTATTTGGGTTAGCTTATGTTACCGGTAACGGCAATGACATTGACCCAGAAACCGTCTTTATTTATCTCTCACAAATTTTATTCCACCCGCTAGTGGGTGGGTTCTTACTTGCCGCCATTTTGGCCGCGATAATGAGCACTATTTCTTCTCAGCTATTGGTAACATCTAGTTCATTAACCAGTGACTTCTATCAAGCTTTCTTGCGCCGCGATGCATCGGACGGCGAGCTAGTTATAGCGGGTCGTGTGAGCGTTGTGATAGTCGCACTAGTTGCTATCTACCTTGCCTATGATAGAGACAGCACTATCCTAACCCTGGTGAGTAATGCGTGGGCAGGCTTTGGTGCCGCTTTTGGTCCTTTGGTATTATTTAGCTTATTTAAGCGGGAAATGACTCGTCGCGCCGCACTAGGTGGAATGATAGTAGGTGCAGTTACCGTATTACTTTGGATTTACCTTCCTATTGAAATTGGCGGCCAGCCCTTAGGCGACTGGATGTATGAAATCGTACCGGGCTTTATACTATCTAGCTTAACAATTTTAATTTTAAGTAAATCAGGTACCCCACGAGAGGGTGTTGTAGATACCTTTGATGCGTTTCAAGCTAAACTTGACGAGAGATAACGCACCTTGAACTTTTAAAAAAACAGCATTTAAAAGCCCTGTTTAGGTAACTAAGCAGGGCTTTTTTCTTTTTCCCAGGCCTTTAAATAACGGCTTATGCTTCATTTGCATGACACTTTTATTTAAAGGAATAAGATAGCTATTTTAAATAGCAAAATCGCATACTACTTTTTAATTTAAATATGTTATCGTTCTATGCAGAAAAATAACCCGCATATAACTTTTTTATATATAACATAAATTCGGACTTCAAAATGACTGCTAGTATCCCGTCTGTAACGCATTTGAAACAACTCGAAGCCGAGAGTATCCAAATTTTCCGTGAAGTGGCTGCTGAGTTTGAAAACCCAGTAATGCTTTACTCTGTAGGAAAAGACTCTTCTGTATTGCTTCACCTTGCTCGTAAAGCCTTTGCGCCAGGTAAAATTCCTTTCCCACTCCTTCACGTTGACACCACGTGGAAGTTCGGTGAAATGATCAAATTCCGTGATGAGCAAGCAGAGAAGCATGGCTTTGATTTGCTTGTTCACATTAATGAAGAAGGTGTTGAAGCTGGCGTTGGCCCATTTAGCCACGGCTCAGCAAAACACACGGATATCATGAAAACCCAAGCCCTTAAGCAAGCATTGAACAAATATAAGTTTGACGCTGCGTTTGGTGGTGCCCGTCGTGATGAAGAAAAATCACGTGCAAAAGAGCGTGTTTACTCATTCCGCGACAGCAATCACCGTTGGGACCCGAAAAACCAGCGTCCAGAGCTTTGGAATATCTACAACTCGCAGGTTAACAAAGGCGAAAGTATCCGCGTATTCCCAATGTCTAACTGGACAGAGCTAGATATCTGGCAATATATCTACCTGGAAAATATCGATATACCACAACTTTACCTTTCTAAGCCTCGCCCAGTTGTTGAGCGTGACGGCATTCTTATTATGGTTGATGACGACCGTATGCCTTTAGAAGAAGGTGAAGTACCAGAAATGCGCTCTGTGCGATTCCGTACCCTTGGCTGTTACCCACTAACCGGTGCCGTTGAATCAGAAGCAGCAACCCTTCCTGAGGTTATTCAAGAAATGCTGCTTACCAAGACCTCTGAGCGTCAAGGCCGCGTTATAGACCATGACAGCGCGGGCTCTATGGAGAAGAAGAAAATGGAAGGGTACTTCTAATGGCCACAGACAACGTCGTTTGGCACAAACACGAAGTCAACAAGACCACCCGCTCTGAGAAGTTAGGTCAAACACCTCGCGTGTTTTGGCTTACCGGGTTAAGTGGTTCTGGTAAATCTACGTTAGCTAACTTGCTTGAGAAAAAACTTCACGAGCAAAATAAACACACGTACCTGTTAGATGGCGACAACGTACGTCACGGGTTATGTGGCGATTTAGGTTTTAGCGACAAAGATCGGGTTGAGAACATTCGCCGCATCAGCGAGGTCGCCAAGCTTTTTGTTGACGCTGGAACCTTGGTACTGACTGCGTTTATCTCTCCGTTTAAAGCTGACCGCGATTATTGCCGCAGCTTAATGGAAGAAGGCGAGTTTGTAGAAGTGTTTGTTGATACCCCGCTTGAAGTGTGCGAAAAGCGCGACCCGAAAGGCTTGTACAAAAAAGCACGTAGCGGCGAAATCAAGGACTTCACTGGTATTGATTCAGCGTACGAAGCGCCTGAAGCACCAGAAGTACACCTAACATATCAGGATGAACCGGCAGAGCAAACCGCTGAGCGTTTGTATGCTTTGCTTCAAGAAAAGGGATTGGTGTAATGACACAGCCTATTAATTCTCTTGCACAGAAAGTGCTGACTATCGCTAAAGAAGCGGGCGATAAGATAATGGCGATTTACGAGAAAGATTTTGCCATTTACGAAAAGCAGGATACCAGCCCATTAACTGAAGCTGACCTTGCCGCGCACAACGTTATTGTAAATGCCCTTGAAGCGGAGTCTGATCTGCCAATCCTTTCTGAGGAATCAGCAGATATTTCGTGGGATGAGCGCAAGACGTGGTCGTCATACTGGCTGGTTGACCCGCTAGACGGCACCAAAGAGTTTATTAAGAAAAACGGTGAGTTTACGGTAAACATTGCACTTATCGAAAACGGTAAACCGACTATGGGCGTAGTTTATGCGCCAGCACTCAACAAAAGCTACGTAGGCATTGTGGGTGACGGTGCATGGACTGAAGTAGATGGTGAATTCACCGCTATTTCTGCACGCAAGCACGACGGTGCAGAAGTGTGGAAAGTGGTAGGCAGCCGTTCTCACCAAAGCCCTGAAATTCAAAATTTATTGGCACAGCTTGATGGTGATACTGAGCTAGTGGCGATGGGCAGCTCACTAAAGCTTTGCTTAGTGGCCGAGGGCGATGCACACCTTTACCCTCGTTTAGGCCCAACGTCTGAATGGGATACGGGTGCTGCACATGCAGTCGCATTAGCGGCGGGTGCGAACGTGACCGTACTTGACCCTGAAAATCCATTAGATGACAACGCTGACGCTCTTACCTATAACCAAAAAGAGTCTGTGTTAAACCCCTTTTTCCTTGTGAGCGCATAACATGAACAATGAAAACGAATTATTGAGACAGGACATTCTGTCTTACCTAGAGCAACACGAAAAGAAAGACATGCTACGTTTCCTTACTTGCGGTAGCGTAGATGACGGTAAGAGCACCTTAATTGGTCGCTTACTTCACGATTCAAAAATGATTTATGAAGACCAGCTTGCTGCAATCACTAAAGACAGCAAAAAAGTTGGGACTACGGGCGAAAAAGTAGACCTTGCATTACTTGTAGACGGTCTTCAATCTGAACGTGAACAAGGTATTACGATTGACGTAGCATACCGCTACTTCTCTACCGACAAGCGTAAGTTCATCATCGCTGACACGCCAGGGCACGAGCAGTACACCCGCAACATGGTAACGGGTGCGTCTACTTGCGACCTCGCCATCATTCTTGTTGATGCTCGTGGCGGCGTTAAAGTACAAACTAAACGTCACTCGTTCTTAGTTTCTCTTCTCGGTATTAAGCACGTTATTGTTGCTATCAACAAAATGGACTTAATGGATTATTCAGAAGAGGTCTACAAACAAATTCAAGAAGACTACCTGAAGTTTGCTGAGCAGCTTGATATTCCTGACATTCAGTTTGTGCCTATTTCAGCATTGGAAGGCGACAACGTGGTAGGTAAAAGCGAAAAGACCCCTTGGTTTGACGGCACGCCACTAATGGAAATGCTAGAAAACATTGAAATTGGTGAAGACGATAACCTTGAAGATTTCCGCTTCCCAGTTCAATACGTTAACCGTCCTAACTTAGATTTCCGTGGTTTTGCGGGTACCGTGGTATCAGGCCAGGTAGCGCCAGGTGATGAAGTGACTGCCCTACCTTCTGGTAAGAAATCAAAAGTGAAGCAAGTCGTTACGTTTGAAGGCGACCAAGAGCGTGCTTATGTGCCTCAAGCGGTTACGCTAACCCTTGAAGATGAAATTGACATCTCTCGTGGCGATATGATTGTAAAATCAGACAACTTGCCGCTGCTTAACACGCAGTTTAAAACTCACCTTGTGTGGATGTCTGAAGAGCCGCTAATGCCAAACAAGCAATACTTGTTTAAGTTTGCGACCAAATCTACGCCTGGCGTTGTGGCGCATATCGATAACCAAATTGATGTGAATACCCTTGAAGAAGCTGATGCAATGCACCTAAACCTTAACGAAATTGGTGTAGTTGACGTTAAGTTTACACAGCCTGTAGCGTGCGACCCGTACAAGCGCAACCGCCCTACTGGTTCATTTATCGTTATCGACCGCTTAACCAATGGTACAGTGGGTGCGGGTATGATCATCGACGAAATTGCCGGTGACGCACAGCATACATCGCCTAACTTCTCTGAGTTTGAGCTTGAATTCAATGCGCTAGTACGCAAGCACTTCCCGCATTGGAACTCTGTGGACATCAGTAAACTATAAGCAGGACTGGAGCATTATGGATGTGACCCAGTTCATCGTACTGGCAATTTTTGCCGGTACGATATGCGCGCTGATTTTGACCCGTCAGCGCCCTTCTACTGTATTTTCAGGTGCAGTATTGGCTTTACTGGTTACCCAGCAGTTATCTCTTGATGACATCTTGCTAAATTTAACAAACAAGGGCCTTATCACCCTTGTTTTGTTGCTTTTAGTGAGTAGTGCTATTGATAAAACCGCTTTGATTAAGCGACTTGGTAGAAAGTTAGTTAGCGCTAATTTCACGCAGTCCTATTGGCGATTATTTTCGTTAACCTTTGTCTCTTCTGCGCTGTTAAATAACACCGCAATTGTGGCAAGTCTTATTGGTCCTATTAAACAGAACCAATATCACCCTGCATCACGACTACTCATTCCGCTTTCTTACGCCGCGATACTCGGTGGTACGGTTACCCTAATCGGGACTTCTACTAACCTTATCGTTGACAGTTTCTTACAAGAACACGGACACCCTGGTTTCAATTTCTTTGATTTCACCCTGTATGGCACCGTGGCCGGTCTTACCTGTGGCTTACTTATGTTTATGCTATTGCCTTTGCTGCCCAATATTGGCAACAAAAACAATAACTATCACGAGTATATGGTTGAAGCTGAAGTTGAACCCGGATCTGAGCTAATTGGCAAGACTGTTGAGCAGAACCACCTGCGAAACCTTCCTGAGCTCTTTCTAGTGGAAGTGGTACGCGATGGCAATTTAATCTCTCCCGTGGGCCCTGACCTGGTTATCTTAGAAGGCGATAAACTGATCTTTTCTGGCAATGTACAAAAGCTCGATAACTTAAGCCATATTAAAGGGTTAAGTATGTTCGCTGAGTCAGACGGCGTGTTGCGCGAAAGTTTAACGGAGGTCGTTGTTGCCAACCGTGCGCAGGTTATTGGCCAAACCATTAAAAAACTTGGTTTTAGAGCACTGTTTGATGCCGCTGTAGTAGCCATTCGCCGCGATGGCGAGCAACTTTCTGGCAAATTAGGCGAGATCAAACTGCAGGCCGGTGACTTTTTGCTACTGGCGACGGGCCCCGATTTTGCCACCCGTCAAAATTTGAATAAAAACTTCTTTATTCTGTCAGAGCAAAAGATCGCTCGCCCGCTTACGAATAAACAGGAGTGGATCACACTCGGTGGCTTTCTTACTACTGTTTTATTGGCAGCTGCAAACGTTATCTCACTTGCCATTGGGCTGCTGTTCTTGGCCGCAGTACTTATTGGGGTAAGAGTAACGTCGAACGGCGAAATGAAGCGAAATCTACCGCTTAACCTCATTGTTGTCATTGTTGGAGCCTTAAGTTTAGCCACTGCTCTTGAAAACTCGGGCGTTATAATGACAATGACAGAGGCATTAATGCCTGTGCTGTCTGGTACCAACTGGTTTATTGCGCTAGTGATTATTTACTTAATTACGCTGTTGTTAACCGAGTTTGTTACCAATAATGCGGCAGCGGCCTTGATGTTCCCTTTTGCCTATGGCCTTGTGCAGATTATTGGCGCGCCTCTTATGCCATTTGCGTTGGCCGTCGCCTTTGCTGCTAGCGCGAGCTTTATATCGCCTTTCGGATATCAAACTAACCTGTTGGTTTATAATGCCGCCAACTACCGGTTTTCACATTTCATAAAAATAGGCCTGCCTATTTCCATTGTATACAGTTCTATCGTACTTACTTTATTGAATGTGACTTACCTTTAGTTGCGATAAATAAGAGGAGCCAAGGCTCCTCTTATTCGTTGTGCTTTTCGTGTAGGTACAATGAGTTACCTATTCCGTATCAACTATATTCACTTTCTCTTACAAAAAACCTCTCTAATCAGAATCTTGTGCTGTACAAGGTCTTTAGCCCTCAGTAATCTATATCGCTAAGATTATAAAACTAAACCTACAGCGTTATTGTTCAGCGATAGCGTCACACTGTGTTCGAGCAACAAAACTATAAGGAGCAAGGGATGCATAACGTATCGAACCCTTTCCAAGCGTGTAACGATATATTTTTTAAACCGAACGGCGTATTTAAGGCCGTGGGTGAACACAATAACTGGAGTTGGATGCCCTTTATTTTGATTATGGCTATTTCTCTGGTTTCTCAATATCTCTACGTTAACTTTGTTGATATTGAATGGTTTGCTGAAATGAACATTGCAGCGCAAGGTGACATGAGCCCGGCAGAAGAAGAGCAAATGAAAGCTTTCTTCACCAGAAGCGCGTTGCTTTGGTCATCGGTTATTGGTGCTTTCTTTATCCCTATTGTTATCAATGCCGTTTACGCTGTTTACGTAAACCTTGCGACCCGTTCTGACGACAGCCATGTATTTGGCTTTACAGACTGGTACGGCTTTGCATGGTGGTTATCTATGCCTTACGTATTAACCGGGTTAGTGGGGGTAGCGCTTTTGCTCTTTACCGGCGATCACCAAGTTGCACCTTCTATCTTGTCACCGGCTTCTTTAGGTTTTATTGCCAGCATTCCGATGGACTCTCCGTGGTATGCCTTCGGCCAAGCGGTAAGGTTAGAACTGTTCTGGGGAATTTACCTTGCAACGGTAGGTATTACTCAATGGACCTCGTTTTCTCTTAAAAAATCGGCGCTCATTGCCAGCGCGCCTTATTTAATTATCTACAGCATTTGGCTGCTAGCGCTGGCTGTCTTTTAAGTCACGTCTTTACTAGTGATGCTGCGCTCTAGTCATTCTTTTTGATACTAGAGCGCAATATGCCCTCGCGTTTTAACGTTATGTAAATTTATAAGCCGCGCTGCACTAAACCACAAAAATAAAAAGTCTCAAGCTAGGTCCACAGTGGCAGTTGTTTGGTAGGCTTACTTCCCGCTCTTAGTGGCCTAAAGTAGTCACTATTACTGTAAAATGTTTCATCTTGCTTATGGTGCCATGAAGGAACACCCAACAGCGGTAAAGGTTTCAGCAATGGTGCACACTCAAAGCAATCTAAATCTTTAATACGTGCGACCATAGCCTCGTCTAACTGCGCACGCTGCTGCCACCTATCGAGCTGACTAAAACCATAGGGCACAGACACTGCCAGCCATTTCCCCGTTAAACCGATAAAAGGGTTCAACATCATTTCTAAGTTTGCATGACCAAAAATAAAGGGGCTGACCTGTGTGTACCACATCTCTCGATTGGCAATAAACACTGTTTTCCACTCATGCTGAGCAAGGCGGTATAGAAACTCTTCGCGACAAGCCCGTGCCGACTGTTTCACAACGGGTAAGTCACTTCCTTTAGGTGATTCAACAGCGAGCACCACTCCGCATTCGTCAAAGTGAGTAATACGGTTTCGCCGCGCCGTTCTTGGGTTAACGCCATAGCGGTTAATATCGGCAACATGTAACTCATTGAGCAAAGATTTCGTTTTAGGAAATTGTAGCCAAATAAGTGCATTGAATAAGTCGTGCCAGCTAAGTTCGCGGGTCGGAATGACTTTGTCTTCGCTAATAATTGTTTCGTAATAGCGCTGCTCGTCGTCTTTGAATAAGCGTTGACCTTTAAACGTCGGGCCTTGCCAACTTGCCTGATATTCGGCGACTTTTTCGTTAAGCAATTCAGGGGTAGGAAACTCACTGCATGTGAAGAGACCTAATTCGTCAAGAAGCGCATTAACAGGCATACTGGCGTGGTTTAACAGGTAGTCTTTACAGAAAGGGATCGCGTCTGATTGCATATCAACTATTGGTTCGCTTTGGGGTTTTCTCTATACTGGGACGGTATTGTAGAGCAAACAGAGACTAACAATGAAAAAAATGTTTTTGCCATTGCTTGTACCTACCCTTTTAGGTGTAAGTGCATGCACTCCTTCAAACGACAGCGCGTCACAAAACCCAACGGCTGAAAAAGCGCTATCAGCAGCCTCTAACTTCGACAGTGTTTATAACAGCATTTCAGATAGCGATATACGCGAACCGCTAAAAATACTTTCTTCAGATGAATTCGAAGGCCGCTTACCCACCACCGAAGGCGAAGAGAAAACCATCGACTATTTAGTCAGTGAGTTTACTAAAGCCGGGCTTAAACCAGGCAACGGAGACAGCTTTTTACAAAAAGTGGCACTAATGGAAATTACCGCCTCTTCAGACATGACCATGACGATTGGCGACAATAACTTTGTCTATAAAGAGGACATGGTTGCCTCGTCTAAGCGTGAGCAAGCGGCTGTGTCGCTAGAAGAGTCCGAGCTCGTTTTTGTAGGCTATGGCGTTAATGCGCCAGAGTACGACTGGAACGACTACGAAGGGTTAGACGTTAAAGGCAAAACTGTGGTTATGCTAATTAATGACCCAGGCTTTGAAAATCCGGACAGCGGCAAATTCCAAGGCACCACCATGACCTATTACGGTCGCTGGAGCTACAAGTATGAGGAAGCAAGCCGTCAAGGTGCGGCTGGCGCCATTATTGTTCATGAAACGGCACCGGCCTCTTACGGCTGGTCGGTCGTCGCGAACAGCTGGAGCGGCCCACAATATGGCTTAGTCAGTGCTGATAAAGGTGCAAGCCGCGTTGCCGTTGAAGGCTGGCTGACGCTAGATGCGGCGAAAAAAGTGTTCGCAGATGCAGGCCTTGATTTCGATACCGAAAAAGCCAACGCGATGAAAGGGCCTTACAACAAAGCGATGGACCTCAAAGCATCGGTAACGGTAAAAAACACCTTCAAAAAATCGGAAAGTAATAACGTTATTGCTACCCTACCCGGCGCTGAATTTCCTGATGAGCACATCATTTATACCGCGCACTGGGATCACTTAGGTAAAGATGAAAGCAAGGAAGGCGATCAGATTTATAACGGCGCGCACGATAATGCCACCGGTACTGCCGCTATGCTAGCTATGGCTAAGGCTTACTCAGCACTTTCACCAGCGCCAAAGCGCTCTGTTTCATTTTTGGTAGTAACAGCAGAAGAGCAAGGCCTGTTGGGCAGTAAGTTCTACGCAAGTAACCCTGTCATTCCGATTGAAAATACCGTAGCAAACATCAATATGGATGCCATGAATGTACTCGGTAAGACTAAAAACGTCGCGGTTGTGGGTATGGGTAAATCTGAAATGGAAGACTACCTTCAAGACGCAGCTGTGAAACAAGGCCGCACGTTAACGCAAGAAGACCGACCTGAAGCGGGTTATTACTATCGCTCTGATCACTTTAGCTTTGCCAAGCAGGGTGTACCCGCACTTTACGCAGAAGGCGGCAATGAGCCGGCCGATGAAGAAACCGCCAAATACAGAAAGCGCATGAACGTTATCGTTACCGGTTGCTATCATCAGGTATGTGACCAATATCGCGATGACTGGGATTTAAGCGGTATCGTTCAAGATACACAGATGTTGTTTGACGTAGGTGTTAATGTAGCGAATGCAGACGCATGGCCAAAGTGGAACGAAGCGAGCGAGTTTCAGCGTCAAAACTAAACCTTTGATTAGAGCGGAAGGTTTATCAATGCCTAACGCTCGCTAAATAGGGCCTCAGATGAGGCCCTTTTCATTCGTTCGGCTTTATCCTGCCCTGATATCACATCAGTATGGCTTTAAGCTCCTCAGCACCAAACGTGGCAATTTCAAACGCGATCAAAATTATAATTATCCACTCTAAGAATGATGAGTGTTTGTGATTCAAGTCATCGGCTAGCATTTCAAATAATTCGTGAATAACGTCTAACTTATTAGATAACAATTCTACACGAGGCCGGATATCCAGATAACGGGATGTCATTGTATAGGCGAACTCGTAATCTGGGTACTCCCAGAAAAACTCAGGGGTATCTAACAAGCCGTAGTGTAAAAAGATATCACTTTTGGTACTAAACAAGTGACCACGAATTTTCGCTAATGCCCTTCTACTTAACTTTATTTTACCCGTTTCAGCTAAGGCTTTAGGTAAATGCGCATAGGACGCAATAGTTTCTTGCGCCTTTTCTTCATATTCATCGAGCTTTACAGACTGGGCCAGCGCATGACTGATAGAAAGCCTGAGCAAATCGTCGTTACTGGGTAATACAATCGTATCCCGCTGTAGCTTTAGCGTATCACCTTCAATGGCAAATCTTAGGTGCTCTTGATGCTCGCCACCTAGCACTGCATCATTCAGTTTAAGTCTGTGCAGAAGCGCGAGCTTTTCATCTTCATCTACGCCCCAAAACACAATCACCCCATAGTCAAAAAGCCACGCCTCCCCACCAAATACATCAATTTGAACCGCATCTCGATATTGCGAGCCCAATGATGCAAATTGCTCTGCAGGCATATCGAAGTCAGGAATAATAAAAGCCGACACTCGGTCGTTAGAAATGTGCATACCCAAACCAATGAGATTAAAAACGGCAGAATTATGCGCTCAAAACTCGCAGGGGAATAGGGTTTTCATTCGTTAAAAAAATACTGGTGACGACACAATTATTTAATCTATCTCTTTTACATTTTTCCGCTGTATTAGGATAAAAATGTTAATAAAAGTCGGTTTTGAGATAAAAGGAATAAGAATTTCCATTTTCTCATCATATTGTACTTGCAATTTCCTGTCAGACTGGCACATTCAAGGCACGCGAAAAAAGAATAAAAACAATCCTTCGCTCACTCGTACGCGAGTACCGACAGAAAAAACTTCAATTATTTTTTTCAACAAGTGAACAGAGAGAATCCGTTATATGTGTGGTATTTTCGGTATCCTTGATATCAAAACCGATGTGTCTGAACTCAGAACCCAAGCCCTCGATTTATCTAAACTTTTGCGCCACCGTGGCCCTGACTGGTCGGGTATCTGGAATAATGACAATACCATTCTTTGTCACGAAAGATTGGCGATTGTCGACGTAGACACAGGTGCGCAGCCTCTTATCAGCCAAAACGATAAGCAAATCCTTGCGGTTAACGGCGAGATTTATAACCACAAGCAACTTGCTGCTGACTTAGATGAGCCTTATCCGTTTAAAACCCGTTCAGATTGTGAAGTTATTCTTCCTCTTTTCCAGCAAAAAGGCGTGGATTTCATTGACGAACTAGAAGGTATGTTCGCCTTCATTCTTTACGACGAAGAGCAAGATGCCTACCTGATTGCCCGCGACCATATCGGAATTATTCCGCTCTATACCGGTTACGACGAGCACGGCAACTTCTACGTATCATCTGAAATGAAGGCGCTAGCAGGCGTGTGTAAAACGATTAGCGAATTCCCTCCTGGCCACTATCTGTGGAGCAAAGAAGGTAAAATCACTAAGTATTACAAGCGCGACTGGATGGAATACGACAACGTAAAAGACAACACCAGCGATTTAGACGAACTACGTGTAGCGTTTGAAAAAGCGGTGAAGTCTCACATGATGTCTGACGTGCCGTACGCTGTACTATTATCTGGCGGCTTAGATTCATCTCTGGTATCCGCTGTTGCTGCACAGTACGTAGCAAAGCGTGTAGAAGATGAAGACAAAACCGATGCGTGGTGGCCTCGTTTACACAGCTTTGCGGTGGGTCTTGAAGGTGCGCCAGATTTAAAAGCGGCGAAGAAAGTGGCGGATATGATTGGTACTGTTCACCATGAAATCCATTTCACCATTCAAGAAGGTTTAGATGCCATCCGCGATGTTATCTTCCATCTAGAAACCTACGATACGACAACGATTCGTGCAGCTACTCCTATGTATCTAATGACCCGTAAGATTAAAGCGATGGGTATCAAAATGGTACTATCTGGGGAAGGCTCAGATGAAATCTTTGGCGGCTACCTGTATTTCCACAAAGCACCGAACGCAAAAGAGTTCCACGAAGAAACCGTACGTAAGCTAGATCGCCTCCACATGTTCGACTGTGCTCGTGCTAACAAAGCGACCTCAGCCTGGGGTGTAGAAGCGCGCGTTCCTTTCTTAGATAAGAACTTCATTGACGTCGCCATGCGCCTAAACCCACAAGACAAGATGTGTCTTGACGGCAAAATGGAGAAGTGGATCTTGCGTAAAGCATTTGATAACGGCGAGACACTTCCGGCGGAAGTATTGTGGCGTCAAAAAGAACAGTTTGGTGACGGTGTAGGTTACTCGTGGATTGACTCAATTCGCGATTTCGTGGAAAACGAAGTAACAGACCAACAGCTAGCAACGGCCGAATTCAGGTTCCCTGTTAATACGCCAGACACGAAGGAAGGTTACTACTACCGCACTATCTTCGAAGGGTACTTTCCTCAAGAAAGCGCAGCGCGTTGTGTGCCTGGCGGTAAATCTATTGCGTGTAGTACCGCAGAAGCCCTTGAGTGGGACGAAAGCTTTAAGAACAATGCAGACCCTTCTGGTCGCTCAATGAAAGACGTTCACGCGGGCGAATCATAACGCTCCTAAGCGGTAAACATCTTCATAAAAAAACGCGGCAGTTGCCGCGTTTTTTCTCTATTGGTTTTTTACCTGATTCGGTCTATACCACAGTGACGAGTTTGTCAGCGGCGTTTCCAGTGGCAGTAAAGGGTTTTCTAAAGTGAAGATTTTTCTGTCCTTCACATTTAACGACGCTAGAATTGACGAGTAGGTTGAATTGAATAGCTCGTCAAAAGACCCGTCGTCTATCGCTCTATTCAGCCCTGTTTCTATCAAATTAGCCAAAGTTTTATTACTCGAACTAACAAAGTAGTACATCGCAGTGGGATAATACAACGCCATGGTGGGCTCAAGATGAAGGTTACTTCGACCTCGCCCTTCAGCATCGAGTTCAGCAGTCACTTCCATTACGGAACGTGGAAAAAAGTCTCCTTTGCCCTGCTTTATCATGTCGTAGGCCTCACGAAATTCAGGAACCGTGAATACATTAAAACCATTCGCTTGCAGAATTTTCGTGTCGGGCCATTCTTCACCTTGAATAGGAGTCAACTTACGCATATCCGCAAGGGACAACACATCTGTAAATTTTGGCTTCTTGTTTTCGTTTATAACGAAAACACGCAAGCCGATAAGGCCTTTGGCAATAGGTATTCTAATTGGCGTAAGTTCTTTTTCACGTTGGCTGTCAGTCATGCTCCAAACAACGTTTACTTCTCTATTCTCGCGAAGTTGACGCATAGCTTTACCCGTAAGTAATATACGATCTGACGGGCGAAGTTCGTAGTTCACTCCGGTTTTATCAAGTGCGAGTTTCAGTACCGCTATAGGGTATTGGGCGCGCGCATCTGAATCGTCGATAGGCCGCGGATAAGTAATAGTCCACAAGGCTCCCTGTGCAGATGACACCATCAACAAAGAACATAACGCAAATGCAACGGTAGTTGCCTGCTTAAACACGTTGAAGCTGCGCCTTGCGTTAGGTTTTCTAAGAAACATTTATTCAATACCGATGTATTTGTGTGTTTGTAAAGATAGCCGCCAGTTACGCTCAATACAAGTACGAACGGCTAGCTCTGTTGCCCGCTTTTGTTGGCTAATAGGTTGTAAACAGACCTGTTTCCCTTTTAATGAAGACACATTAGCCAACAGTGCATCAAGCTCGTCGATATGCTTTTGCATGGCAATGGGGTGCTTAATTTCATTCGCTCTCTCAAGGGCGCTAATCAATACATCATAGCCCCCTTTCATATTAATTTTTGGCGAAACTGTGACATAAGTACGCTCGTCGCAAAGTATCTCAAAGGTCCCGCTGGTTTCTATTTGCGTGGTATAGCCCTTATCGTGCAATAGGGTAGTCAGTGGACGCAAGTCGTACATACAAGGTTCACCGCCGGTGATAACCACATGCTTAGCAACATACCCTTCATGGCCGAACTGTGTCAGCAAATCACTTTCATTAGAAATGAAATAGGTTTCCGATTCTTGCCCTTTGGTAATTACCGCTTCTGGCGTAACGCTTAAATCCGGCTTTATTTCCCACGTGTGTTTTGTATCACACCAGGGGCAACCTACGGGGCAACCTTGTAAGCGAACAAAAATAGAAGGAACACCTGTGTGAGCACCCTCTCCTTGGATAGTTTCAAACATCTCATTGATGTTTAATGTGGACATTACAGACAATTTGACACCCTTTAACGATTGTATGTTGGGATTTTACCAAGGATCACATAAAATTCGGGCATAATTTCTTAAATCTTCGAAAACTATGTCAGAAAACGTTGTTGTTATCTATTCAGGAGGCATGGACTCCTTCACAGTATTGCACAAAGCATTAAGAGCCGGAAAAAAAGTTCACGCCCTTAGTTTTGATTATGGCCAGCGCCATAAAAAAGAGCTCGATTACGCGGCCGCTGTGTGTACGTCTCTCGGTGTACCCCATAAAATTGTGGATATAAGTGCAATCAACACCTTGATTGGTGGCTCTGCGCTAACGTCAGACATCGACGTGCCCGAAGGGCATTACGAAGAACCAAGCATGAAGCAAACAGTTGTCCCTAATCGCAATATGATATTGCTTTCTCTTGCTGTTGGTTACGCCGTCAGTCTTGATGCCAACGAGGTCTATTACGGCGCCCACTCTGGCGATCATGCTATTTACCCTGACTGTCGCCCCGAGTTCGTGCACAAAATGAATGACGTATGCGGCATTGCGAACTATACCCCAGTGACTATTATGACCCCCTATATCAAAGACAGTAAAACCGCCATCTTGACTGACGGGTTGTCAATGGGACTTGATTACGGGCAAACGTGGACGTGCTACAACGGCAGAGAAAAAGCCTGTGGGAAGTGTGGTGCCTGTGAAGAGCGCTTAGAAGCCTTTAAAGATAACGGTGCAACCGACCCGCTTGAATACGAATAACTAGCAGTCACTTAGAACAAAAAACACCTCTTATTGCTAGCGCACTCACCCACGTGAGCAAAGCGTCGAATGAGAGGTGTTATCACCCACAACCTTACCTCTAGATAGGCAAGCTGAAATTTACTTTTGGCTCTCAGAGATAAAGTAACTTAACTCTTTAATGCAGTGGCGAAGCACTGGGTTTAATCGCGTGTTTTTGCCATTCATTACAAACAATTCGTGGCTGAAATTAAACAAACTTCCTTTAGCAATAGGCACTAGTCCTAACGCAGCGCCCTGCTCTTTTGCCATATAATCAGGTAACAACCCGATATATTCCCCTGTCATGATTGCGGACATGGCCGCATCGAAAGAGTCAGAAAATGTTTGTATCGATAATCGAGTTTCGTCTTCAATATAGTTAGCCGAAGAGAGCCCGGCAATACCAATCGCTGGGTAATCGCCTATTTTTACCCCTTCTGGCAAGTCTGTATCACGATATTTCGCCAGTGGATGGGTCGGTGCACAGTAAAGGCGCCCTTCAGTTTCAATACCTATTGGGTGGAAGGTCACTGATTCGGGTTTAACCATGTCATACGTTGAAACCACAAGGTGACATTCACCAGACAACGCCACATGTTCAACTTCATTATAGAGACGGGTTTGGATATTGACGTGAATATCATCAAACTTCTTCATGGTGCTTTTCACTGCTTTACTTACAGCAAGGTGCATTGATAGCGGAAGACCTGCCATTAACACAAGCGTTATATGGCCAGAATAATCATCGTGAAGCGACTTGAGATTGAATACAAAGTTATCGAAGGCATTGAAGATGCGTTTTGTTTCCTGAAAAACGACTTCACCTTCTTTTGTCATCTGAAAGCCACCACGACCGCGATGACATAGCACCAAATCTAGACGCTCTTCCAGTTTCTTGATCGCTGCACTGATATTAGGGCGTTGCATGCGCAACACGGGTTCTGCCGCAGTAAATCCGTTGCAGCTCGCTACAGCGTAAAATACACGAAGTAGCTTTATATCTGACTCCTGAAGACGATTAAGCATATTAGCACCTGTTTATAGGTATAGTTATCGATACTCAATTTAGAACTATATGAAACTAATTGTGTTATTACAACGACATTTTGCGGCTTTTCGTCTCAATTTTATTAAAAAAGCTGATTATTATGCTACCGAAAATATTTTGTTTGTTAGGCATTTACCTTAGGGAAAAACTGAATTTAATACAGGGTAAAAGGTAGTGCTGATGTGGGTTATCCGTTTATATACGGATAGCCCACATACAGGGCGATACTATTATTTTAAGCGTTTAGGAGAGCGCGACAACTTGCTTGCGTAGTGCTTCAATATCGTCGCGTAGCGATGCAGCCTTTTCAAACTCTAACTCGCGGGCATATTCGAACATTTGCTTTTCAAGTTCGGTAATTTGATCCATCAACTCAGTCGCACTCGCTGCTTTTTGTTTACTCTTCTTCTCTTCAACTTTTCTAAGCCTTACCTTACCTGATGCAGGATGCGCACTTTCCCCTAAATCCATGATATCGGTAATAGGTTTATTAAGTCGCATGGGGGTAATGTTATTTGCTTCGTTGTGAGCCATTTGCTTTTCACGACGACGTTCGGTTTCGTCCATCGCTTTTTTCATCGACTTGGTAATCGTGTCTGCATACAGTATGGCACGACCGTTTATGTGTCGCGCGGCACGACCTATGGTTTGAATAAGAGAGCGCTCTGCACGCAAAAAGCCTTCTTTGTCTGCATCTAAAATAGCAACCAATGATACCTCGGGCATGTCCAAACCTTCACGCAACAGGTTAATCCCCACCAGCACATCGAATTTACCTAAGCGTAGATCGCGAATGATCTCAATACGTTCAACGGTATCTATGTCCGAGTGCAGATAACGCACTTTAACGCCGTGTTCATTTAAATATTCACTTAAATCTTCGGCCATGCGCTTAGTGAGCGTAGTGATGAGTACCCGTTCATCTAGCTCAACACGTTTTTTAATTTCAGACAGTACATCGTCAACTTGCGTAGCAACGGGGCGAACTTCAATAATGGGGTCGAGTAAGCCTGTTGGGCGTACGACCTGCTCGACAATCTCGCCCTCTGTTTTCCTTAGTTCGTAATCACCCGGTGTCGCCGACACATAAATCGTTTGAGGGCAAATTTGCTCAAACTCTTCAAACTTTAACGGCCTATTATCTAGGGCAGACGGCAGTCGAAACCCAAACTCCACTAGCGTTTCTTTTCTCGACCGGTCACCTCGATACATAGCACCGACTTGAGAAACCGTAACGTGAGACTCGTCGATAAACATCAAACCATCAGCCGGAAAATAGTCCAATAATGTAGGTGGCGGCTCGCCCGGAGCGCGGCCAGAAAGATAACGAGAATAGTTTTCTATGCCCGAGCAGTAGCCTAGTTCCATCATCATCTCGATATCGAACTGAGTTCGCTGAGAAATGCGCTGCTCTTCAATAAGTTTATTTGCCTCTTGAAGCTGCTTTTTGCGCCCTCCGAGTTCATCCTTAATATGCTCAATGGCATTTAATATTTTTTCTCGTGGTGTTACGTAGTGAGTTTTCGGAAAAACGGTGGCGCGGATCACTGACTTATCTACCGCCCCAGTTAAAGGGTCGAATAAACTAATCTTATCAATTTCGTCGTCAAACAATTCCACCCTTACCGCTTGCTTCTCTGAGTCAGCGGGGAAGATATCTATCACATCGCCTCGAACTCGAAACGTGCCTCGCTCAAAGGCTAAATCGTTGCGTTTGTACTGTAACTCTGCAAGGCGACGTAAGATATCACGCTGGTCCATGGTGTCGCCCTGACGTAGGTGCAACAACATTTTCATGTAAGATTCAGGGTCGCCCAAACCATAAATGGCAGACACACTTGCCACAATAACAACGTCTCTGCGCTCCATCAGCGCTTTGGTGGCCGATAGTCGCATTTGTTCAATGTGGTCATTAATAGACGCGTCTTTCTCTATAAAGGTATCTGTACTTGGTACATAAGCTTCGGGCTGGTAATAGTCATAGTAAGAAACAAAGTACTCCACCGCATTATTAGGAAAGAATTCCTTCATTTCCCCATATAGCTGTGCTGCCAGGGTTTTGTTGTGCGCAAGAATAAGCGTGGGGCGCTGAACTTCTTTAATAACATTCGCCATGGTGAAGGTTTTACCCGACCCCGTCACCCCTAAGAGTGTTTGACCCGCCAACCCGCTTTCTAAACCGTCCACTAAAGCTTCTATCGCCTTAGGCTGGTCGCCCGCTGGCTTGTATTTAGAATGAAGCTCAAACCCTCTACTCATTTATATAACCTTTTATATAGCTCGTTGACTAACCTAGCATCCAATTGATTGTGCAAGTCTACTGAACTGACTTTGCACTACGCTTTGCATTTCACTGTCACACTGCGTTATTGCTCACTGACAGGTGACGTATCGTTCTCAAAGTCAGCGATAGCGCGTTTAAAGACAAACAAAGAAACACATGCCATTGCAACATTGGCAATGACAGTACCTGCGAATAATCCCTTAAGTTCAAAGAAAAAGCTTCCGGCGACACTGATGGGTACGAAGAAAACAAATAAGCGGATGACACTTAATGTGAGCGCTGTCATAGGACGGTGCATCGCATTTAACGATGAATTAGTGAGGATAATAATACCCTGCATGCCATATCCAAGCGGCACTATCATTAAAAACAGTTGTATCAGCACACTCACTTCAACTTCGTTTGCAAACGCTACCGCAATCCAGCTAGAGAGCCCCCACATAACGAGAAAAATAAGAAATTGCCAAATCAGCACAAACTTTAACGTCAGTGAATAGGCTTCCTTAACCCGACTGACCTGCCCAGCACCCACGTTTTGACTGATAAAAGGCGGAAGCGTCATAGACAGTGCTAACACGACAATACTGGCAATGGACTCCATTCGGTTACCCACTCCCCACGCGGCGACGGCTTCGGCGCCGTAGCTTGCGACTACCGCAGTCATGATTCCGCCGGCAACCGGAGTTAGCATATTTGCCCCAGCGGCAGGTAAACCTATTTTAAGGATCTCGCGGCTACTTTCGCGCAATTCACTAAGCGAGAGTAGTCGAGGCAGCATTAACTTCCGGCGCACTGCCAATATGTATAGAATCCATAAAGCACCCACTATCCATGCAATAAAGGTTGCTAATGCGGCCCCTTTTATTCCCATCGCAGGAACAGGGCCTAGCCCAAAAATAAAAATAGGGTCTAGCAATGCATTCAACCCACCTCCTGCCGCCATCACTATACTAGGCGTGCGCGTATCACCACACGCGCGCAGCACGCTGTTTCCTACCATGGGCATTGCCAAAAAAATGCTCGATAAATACCAAAGCCCCATATAATCGAAGATATAAGGCATCAAGTTCTCTGTTGCATTGAGCATTTTGAACACAGGCTCTATGGTAAAAAAACCAATTAGCGCCAATGCGCCTACCAATAAAACAGACAGCATTATCGAGCCTGTGGCATAGTGCTGTGACTTGGTGAGCGCTTTGCTGCCTTGTAGTTTACCTATAATGGCAGACGTACCAATACCTAGCCCTATGTTCAGGCTTATAACGGTAAACGTAACAGGAAAGGTAAAACTAATTGCGGCTAGTGGGTCGGTACCCAACAAACTTACAAAGAAAGTATCGATAAGCCCAAAGCTCATCATCATAACCATCCCCAATATCATTGGAATGGTTATACGCTTTAACGTAGCACCAATTTCTCCTTCCAATAAGTCGGAAGTACGTTGTTTAGCGTTACTTTTTATCACTTGAGCTCCGGCAAACTAAAAATCCCCTTATTTATAGCGCGCTAGTGTAAAAGAGTAAGGTGTATTTAGCTATGCGTATTCGATAAACAAAACATTGCGTGAGAGGGCTGAGAATAGGCCTCTTCTTTTAAAAAAAGTACATGAACCCTTGTTATTTTTCGAAACCCAGTGAAAACTGTACTTTATCAACGTTTATAGTTTTATATGCCCTTACTCACATCACCGCTTTTTGATGACAGTTTGGTTTCCGTTACGTTTCAGTTTATATACAAACAGTGAAGCCACTAAATAATTACCCACTTGCATATTGTGCGCTATTTAAATAGTGTCAGTAATCGTAAACAAAACCAGCATCAGCGTTAAAAAATTGTAAAACATTGAGAAATATAGTGGATTACCTTGAATAGCATTTAGGCATTCGTTGAATTAACACACAAGCTACTTTTTGTTCAAGAGATCTTATTCGATCACCAAATACGATCCAAGAAAACAACTTAACGCTATGTTATAAAAGATAAAAGTTATTAAACTTACGACTTAAGACTAAGATCACTCTACCCCCGATCTCGCCATGCAACTCGTTAAATCTAAGCTATCAACATAGTTATCCACAGATTTAGTGGATAACTAACGCCAGACCATATTCGGCGGGATTTCGTGCTCGTTTAAATTCTCAGCACGTAAGTGATGACTAACCTTTTAGTCCTCAGGTACAGGTTACAGATTTATTAAACACTGTACATAATAACAGTGTGAAAGATATTTTTTATTCTATTTAGTTATAGAAAATAGGTTTAAAGAGATATCGTTACCAATAAGAAGATTATAGACAACGTATAACGTAAACATCCTCATCACACCGGTGTTTGAGTAATAATGCACACTAATTAACCATTACTTTCGTCTCATTGATGACAAATTAAACACAAAAGCCCTAAAAAGCTATTTTTTGCGCAGTCAGTACAAATATTTCATTTATATTGTTGACAGTTCCTAAGTACGTCTTTAATATTCGCCTCCGTTGAAGCACAGGTCCCCCTTAGCTCAGTTGGTTAGAGCGACGGACTGTTAATCCGCAGGTCCCCCCGTTCGAGTCGGGGAGGGGGAGCCAACTTCAGCAAACAACTTAGGTGTCGATTCCCCCTTAGCTCAGTTGGTTAGAGCGACGGACTGTTAATCCGCAGGTCCCCCGTTCGAGTCGGGGAGGGGGAGCCACTTAGTTGGCTCTTAAATCGCCTCACCCTCATCATTCTATTTTAATTCCTAAAACAGCGCGTTTAGACATTAAATAACCCTAATTCAATCAAGTTGTTAAACCCGTTCTAAAAAGGGATAATAGACGCAATCTGTTTTTCTTTTTAAATCACGGGCGATGTCCGTCAAAATTCCTCGAAGGAATAGCGATATTCATGACTGAATTTTTACTGCTATTGATTGGTACAGTACTGGTTAACAACTTTGTGTTGGTTAAGTTTCTTGGCCTTTGCCCATTTATGGGTGTTTCAGGCAAATTAGAGACCGCTATGGGTATGTCTATGGCAACCACTTTTGTGCTTACCCTTGCCTCTGCGTCAAGCTATCTAGTTGAAACCTATTTGCTGGCCCCATTAGGTATTGGCTACTTAAGAACCCTTGCTTTTATCCTGGTTATCGCGGTGGTTGTACAATTTACAGAAATGGTGGTGCATAAAACCAGCCCTACCTTATATAGACTGCTAGGCATTTTTCTTCCCCTTATTACTACAAACTGTGCCGTGCTCGGTGTCGCATTACTAAACCTCACTGAGCAACACAACTTTATGCAAAGTCTTATATACGGTTTCGGTGCAGCGGTTGGCTTTTCCCTTGTGTTGGTTTTATTTGCAGCAATGCGCGAACGTTTAGCGGCGGCCGACGTACCAGTGGCTTTTAAAGGAGCATCCATTGCGATGATTACCGCCGGTCTCATGTCTCTTGCATTCATGGGCTTTAGCGGGTTGGTGAAAGTGTAATGACGATATCTACTGCTATTATTTTTGCCGTTATCGCTATCGGGGCACTTGCCCTGATTTTCGGCCTTGTTTTAGGCTACGCCAGCATTCGCTTTAAAGTAGAAGGTGATCCGCTTGTAGAGCAAATAGACGCGGTGCTTCCACAAACCCAATGTGGCCAGTGCGGCTACCCAGGGTGTAAACCTTATGCAGAAGCTATTGCTGAGGGTGATGATATAAATAAGTGCCCTCCAGGCGGTGAAAGCACTATTAAAAAGCTTGCTGATTTAATGGGCGTAGAGCCTAAACCGCTTGATGCCGCTCACGGCGAGGAAGACGTAAAAAAAGTGGCGTTTATCCGCGAAGATGAATGTATTGGATGCACTAAGTGTATTCAAGCATGTCCGGTAGATGCCATCCTAGGTGCTGCAAAACATATGCATACCGTGATAACTGATGAATGTACCGGGTGTGATTTATGCGTAGACCCCTGCCCCGTTGACTGTATTGACATGGTACCTATTACTCAAACAACTTCTACGTGGAAGTGGGACTTCTCTTCATCTCCAAAGGGTGATATCCCCATAAAAATGGTGTCGTAATTGTGATGTACCCCAGTTTTGATTCAATTATAGAAACCCTCAATGCGGGAAAGACGTTCTCGTTCCCAGGTGGCGTGCACCCAGACGATAAGAAGTCGCTTTCTAATACATCTGTTATTAAAAAACCCTCCATGCCCGAGCTGTTGGTGGTTCCTCTTAGGCAGCACATAGGCTCAGATGGCATATGTTGCGTTCAGGTTGGTGATACCGTATTAAAAGGGCAGGTGTTATCCCAGAGTTCATCGCCATTCTCAGTCCCTGTACACGCGCCTACTTCAGGTGAAATTGTCGCTATTGCGCCTCATGTGGTAGCCCACCCAAGTGGCCTGACAGAAATGTGTATTTCGATACGTCCAGACGGTAAAGATACGTGGTGCGAGCTGTCTCCTATTGCTAATTACAGCGACGTTCATAGTAATGAGCTGATAGAAGCCATTTGCCAGGCGGGCATTTCGGGCATGGGAGGCGCGGGCTTCCCCACTCATATAAAAACATCAACATCTAAGCCTGTTGAGTTCCTTATATTAAATGGCATTGAGTGTGAGCCCTATATCACTTCTGATGATCGCCTGATGCGTGAGCATGCGTGGCAAATACGCCAAGGGCTAGACATTCTTACGCATCTTATTGGCCCTAAAGCCATCATAGTGGCTGTCGAGGACAACAAACCAGAAGCGTTTGAAGCGTTGAGTATTGCCTGCCAAGATAAAAAAGAATACCGCGTAGTAAACGTTGAAACCAAATACCCTGCTGGCGGAGAAAAGCAGCTTATTCAAGTTATTACGGGTCGCGAAGTGCCAAGAAACGGCCTACCTGCAGATATCGGCGTCATGATGTTTAATGTAGGTACTTGCTTTGCAATTGCAGATGCAATCCTGCATGGCAAACCGCTCATAGAACGCATTGTGACCGTTACCGGTGAAGCGGTTGAATCTCCCAGTAACTTTAGAGCGTTAATCGGTACGCCGGTTTCACATTTGTTAGATGAAGCTAAGTACAACCCGAAAAAACAAAAAAAACCAAAAGTCGTCATGGGTGGCCCTATGATGGGCTTTACGCTATCTGACGCCACTATTCCAGTAATAAAAACCACTAACTGTTTATTAGTTCCTGCAAAAAAAGAGTTAGTAGACGACAATGCCGAGCGACCGTGTATACGTTGTAGCGCTTGCGCTGATGCCTGCCCGGCTTCGCTCTTGCCCCAACAAATGTTTTGGCATGCCAAAGCGAAAGAATACGACAAAGCCGAAGAGTATGACCTTTTCGACTGTATTGAATGCGGGGCATGTGCGTACGTTTGCCCAAGTGAAATACCGCTAGTGCATTATTATCGTCAAGCTAAAGCTGAAATACGTTTGCAGCGCGATGAAAAGAATAAAGCAGAGAAAGCAAAGCAGCGCTTTGAAGCGCGTAAAGAGCGGTTAGAACGAGAAAAGCGCGAGCGTGAAGAGAAGCATAGGAAAGCCAAAGAAGCGCGATTGGCGGCGAATAAAGCAAAAGAGCAAAGCGCGGCATCAGTAGATAATACTAATAGCGCCAATGAGGGTGCCTCACAAGCAAAAGACAAGGTCGCCGCCGCCTTAGCTCGCGCTAAAGCGAAAAAAGCGGCTATGCAAACCAGTGCTAATGGCGAGTCGCACGTACAGCCTCAGCGCGATGATGTTAATGAAACCTCTACATCACTTGAGAATACGCCATCACCAGACGATAAAAAGGCCCAGGTCGCTGCCGCCATAGCGAGAGCAAAAGCAAAGAAGGCCGCTCAAGCAGGTCAATCAAGCCAGTCGTCACAAAATGAACAGCCAGCAACTGAGGTAGGCGCACAATCCGCTGCCGATGAAAAGAAAGCGCGAATTGCTGCTGCCGTAGCGAAAGTTAAAGCGAAAAAAGCAGAACAAAATACTGAAGACAGCGAAGAGCCGCCCTCGCAGGTCGATGAAAAGCCAGCATTGAACCCAGCTGACGAAAAGAAAGCCCGCATTGCGGCTGCTGTTGCGAAAGCGAAGGCCAAAAAAGCGGCACAAAATGCAGAAGAAACAACGAAAGAACCTGCGCCACCTGCCAATCAGGCTGACGAAAAGAAAGCCCGCATTGCGGCTGCCGTTGCAAAAGCGAAGGCCAAAAAAGCGGCACAAAATGCAGAAGAAACAACGAAAGAACCTGCGCCACCTGCAAACCAGGCTGACGAGAAAAAAGCACGCATTGCGGCTGCCGTAGCGAAAGCCAAAAAAGCGGCACAAAATGCAGAAGAAGCAACGGAAGAATCTATGCCACCTGTAAATCAGGCTGACGAGAAAAAAGCACGCATTGCGGCTGCCGTAGCGAAAGCCAAAGCCAAAAAAGCGGCACAAAATACTGAGGTCGAGCCTGAAGACGCTTCATTGAAAGGTGCGTCAACCCACGTTGTTTCATCTGATTCACAGGCACCAGACACATCAAGGGCTGAACCAGCGCAAGAACAACAGCGCGATGAAAAAGATGAAAAAAAAGCGCGAATTGCTGCCGCTATTGCTAAAGCGAAAGTGAAAAAAGCTGCCGCTGACAAAGAGAAAGAATCACAATGAAGTTAAGTTTATCGAGCTCACCACACCAAAGGGTTAGACGCGATACCGGTCAAGTCATGCGCATGGTGATATACGCCATGCTACCAGGCATGATTGCGCAATCCTTCTTCTTCGGCTGGGGCATGCTGATACAAGCATTTATTGCTGTAGTGAGCGCATTATTAATCGAGGGCGTTATATTATTTTTAAGAAAACGTCCTATTGAGCGCACGCTAACAGATTACAGCGCAGTATTAACTGGGCTACTAATAGCCATCAGTATCCCACCTACCCTGCCTTGGTGGATGACGGTAACTGGCGTATTCTTTGCCATCGCTGTGGCTAAGCAAGTTTATGGCGGACTCGGGTTTAATATTTTTAACCCTGCGATGATTGCTTACGTCGTCTTACTCATTTCTTTCCCAGCCGCTATGAGTTTATGGCTGCCACCGGCGACACATGCGGGCATAACGCCAAGCTTCCTCGATTCGGTATCGCTTATTTTCACCGGTTTTACCACCAGCGGCTACGATGTTACTCAGCTTAAAACCATCGCAGATGGGGTTACGATGGCGACGCCGCTAGACACATTAAAGACAGATTTAACACAAGGCGTTACCTATACAGAGTCATTGAGCAAGCCAATTTTTAACGGCGGATTTTTTGACGCTGCTGGCGCAGGGTGGGGAATCGTTAGCATTGCCTATCTATTAGGTGGACTGTATTTGTGGAAAACCCGCGTAATTAGCTGGCATATTCCAGGCGGCATGCTTATAAGCGTAGCTGTGTGCGCATCATTACTTCATTTAGTTAACGCCGATTACTATGCCTCGCCCTTGTTTCATTTATTCAATGGCGCAGTGATGGTTGGTGCATTTTTTATTGCAACCGACCCTGTATCAGCATCGACCACACCGAAAGGCAGAATCATCTTTGGAGCCGCCATTGGTTTTTGGGTTGTGATTATTCGTACTTTTGGCGGGTATCCCGACGCTGTGGCCTTTGCGGTTATTATTATGAATATGGCCGTACCTCTTATCGATTATTACACCCGCCCGCGGGTATACGGGAAAAATGTGAGCAAAGGTCGAGGTAAGCCGCAATGATGAAAGAAAGCTTAACCAAAAACGGCCTGATGTTAGGCGCATTTGCCGTGGTTACCACGGCGCTGATTGCGCTAACGTTTTATGGCACCAGCGATAAGATAGAACAGCAAAAGCAGCAAAAACTGCTAAGCGTATTAAACGAAGTCGTTCCCAGTGAGTTTCACGATAACGCCTTATATGCAAATTGTACCCAAGTGAATGCCGTTGAATTAGGTGGCAAAAAAAGTCATAAGGTTTATCGCGCTACGTTAAATGGCAGCCCCAGCGCCTTAGTGCTTGAAGCTACAGCGCCCGATGGCTACAGCGGTGATATCGATATTGTTGTGGGGGTGAATGTTAAGGCCACCGCTTTTTCAGCTGCGAAAAACAGCGATGACGTTACCGCAATTGACAACACGAGTAGTGTGAACGCTGATATGACTGTACTTGGCGTAAGGGTTATTGAGCACAAAGAAACCCCAGGGTTGGGCGATAAAATTGAGCTTGCGGTAAGTAACTGGATTACTTCGTTTAACGGTAAATCCTTTTCAAAAGACAATTTAGCCCCGTGGCAAGTTAAAAAAGACGGCGGTGAGTTTGATCAATTCACCGGTGCAACCATTACTCCAAGAGCAGTGGTGGGTGCTGTGCGTGAAGCATTGCTTTATGCACACACGAATAAGTCGGCCTTATTCTCCGCGCCAAATACTTGTGAAAGCAAAGATAACGTTAACACAACCGAACCTACTGATATTAACGAGGCGCACCCTCAACGTGTAGAGGAGCTTTAAACGTGACTGATTTTCGCGATTTATCACTACAGGGGCTTTGGAAAAACAACCCTGCCCTCGTTCAGTTATTAGGCCTATGCCCCCTCTTAGCGGTTACGGCTACGTTTATCAATGGCTTAGGGTTAGGCCTTGCCACTATGCTGGTTTTAATTGGCAGCAACGTAACGGTATCGTTAGTGCGAAACGTGGTACGAAATGAAATTCGTATTCCCGTTTTCGTGATGATCATAGCTGCGTTTGTCACTATTGTTCAGTTGTTAATGAACGCGTTCACCTACGAACTTTACCTGGCATTAGGTATATTCATCCCTTTGATTGTGACTAACTGTGCCATTATAGGTCGGGCAGAAGCGTTCGCCTCGAAAAATGGCCCGCTTGCATCGGCGTATGACGGTCTAATGATGGGGCTAGGCTTTACCGCAGTACTGGTTATTCTCGGCGGCATGCGCGAAATATTGGGCGCTGGCACACTGTTAACTGGCGCAGATCGTTTATTTGGCCCGATTGCTGAAAACTGGACCATTGTGCTATTTAATACAGAAAATCCATTCTTACTTGCCGTATTACCCCCTGGCGCCTTTTTAGGCATGGGCCTGTTAATTGCAATAAAAAATAGTATCGATGCCAAAATAGCGGCGCAGCAGACTGCCCCGACAGAAAAAGCAGCGCGTGTTCGGGTTACAGCGGAAAGCTAACTAGCTCGTATTAATAAAGCAAGAACAAAGTAAGAGACAGCATTAATGACTGACGTAGTGAAGCCCATTTCTAAGCAAGAAAAAGTACGTGAAATCATGCGTATTCTAGATGAACTCTATCCAGAAGTTCCAATTTTTCTCGATCATAAAGATCCTTATACCTTGCTTATTGCCGTGCTTTTATCCGCTCAATGTACCGACGAACGCGTAAACCAAATTACACCAAAGCTATTTGCTCGCGCAGATAATCCTTACGATATGGTGATGATGACTATTGAAGAAATTCAAGACATTATTCGCCCTTGTGGTTTATCGCCGATGAAATCTAAAGGCATCTGGCATCTGTCTGATATGATAATCAAGCAGCATAATGGTGAAGTTCCCGCCAGTTTTGAAGCGCTAGAAGCCATGCCTGCGGTGGGCCACAAAACCGCTGCGGTAGTTATGTCTCAAGGCTTTGGCATCCCAGCATTTCCTGTAGATACCCATATCCATCGCCTAATGTATCGTTGGGGGCTGTCAAACGGAAAAAGTGTAGAGCAAACCGAGCGAGACGCGAAACGCTTGTTCCCAAAAGAAAGATGGAACGACCTCCATCTCCAAATAATCCTGTACGGAAGAGAGTACTGCCCTGCTCGCGGTTTCGATCTAAATAAATGTATTATTACGCGCGAATTCGGCAGAAAGCGTTTTATAAACGAAGTGCTAAAAGAACAAGAAAAAAAGCAAAAAATAGCGCTTAAGAAAAAGCGAAAATAATTTAGAAATATAAAAATAAACCACGGAGAACACATGTCTCGATTAAATACTATCGCTAAACGTTTAGCGGTTGGTGCCTTAGTAACTGCATGCAGTTTAGGCGTATTTGCTGAAACCTCGCCAATTACGCCGCAGCAAAAGAAAAATGCTGAAACACTTATACAAAAGGCACTTAATAGTGACTTAGGCTATAGCATTGTAGAGTCGCTAACTACTGAGATTGGCCCTCGTTTAGGTGGCTCTGAAGCGGAAAAACGCGCTAGAGAGTGGGGTGTAGAAGTTGGTAAACGTTTAGGTTTTGATAAAGTCAGTATAGAAGAATTCACTATGCCCTTTTGGGATAGAGGTCATTTACACATTGCGCTTACCGCCCCCTATGCACAACCCCTTTATGGCACAGCATTAGGTGGTGCTGCGCCATCTGAAAGTGAAATTAATGCTGATATTGTTTACTTTAGAGACATTCATGCGTTAACTGCGGTTAAAGGCGGCGCACTTAACGGTAAGATCGCGTTTATAGATGGCGATGCCATGGTAAAAAGTCAAACTGGCGCGGGCTACGGACAAGCAAATCAGCGTCGACGCATCGGCTGGCAGCATGCCCAGCGCGGTGGTGCTGAGGCGTTAGTGGTACGTTCGGTAGGTTCAGATTCACACCGTTTTCCTCATTCAGGCATGATGAGTTCAGACGGTGATAGCTGGGCCGATATTCCAGTGGTAGCAATTTCAAACCCAGATGCTGATCACCTGCGCCGCCTACACAACTTAGGTAAACCATTGTCTCTGTCACTACATTCTGAATCAAAGTGGAAAGGCGAAGTAAGCAGCGGCAACGTAATTTTAGATCTAGTGGGCAGTGAAAAGCCTGAAGAAATCGTACTTATAGGCGGCCACTTAGACAGCTGGGACTTAGGTACAGGTGCGGTTGATGACGGTGCAGGCATAGCCATAACTACCGCGGCGGCAGCGTTAATCGCTTCTTTACCTGAGCGCCCAAAACGCACTATTCGCGTGGTTATGTTTGGCGCAGAGGAAGTCGGTTTATTAGGTGCTTTTGCTTATGCAAAGCAGCATGAGAAAAATCTAAGCAATCACGTTTTGGCGACTGAGTCTGATTTTGGCGCGCAAACTATTTGGCAACTTGTGTCTAATGTTAACCCTGAAGCTACGGTGTTGGTCGATGAAATCGCCAAAATCTTATCACCACTGGGCATAATTCGCGGTGGTTCAGACGTCGCTGGTGGCGGCCCTGATATCATTCCACTGGCAGCTAAAGGCGTACCCACTATTAGACTAAATCAAAACGGTAGAGATTACTTCGATTTGCACCACACGCCAGATGATACCCTCGACAAAATTAACCCGGATGAACTTGCACAGAATATTGCGGCTTATGCAGCTAGTATCTATTTACTTGCAGATTCAGACGTAAAGTTAAAAACCAAATAGTGGTTCGTCGCTATACGTTGTTTTAACAAGAGACGCTATTTTTCGGTCAGCATGCTAATCGGTGTGCTGACCTAAGCGTTTTAACCCACGACTTTTTCTTATTTATGTTTGTTGCTTGAACGCACTAAGCTTTTTCCAATGGGCTTTAAAAACGTATTTTTACCGCCACTGCCAACAGCATTAAGAATAATCTGACAATGCGACTAGGAGCGAAGATTATTGCTCTTATATAAGCGCGTGATAATTGATAATTTTTCCACTCAAATACAAGGCTGACGGACGTTTAAGATGCTTGAACTAACTCGTCAACAAATCGCCTAACTTCTTCACGCGATGACAAGACTACGTGTCGATAAGTATTTGCTTGTTTAAAGGCAACGGTGGTTTTATTTGTGGAGATATTTGAAATTAACGCAGGAGGTATTGCGTCAATGGTGGTAGAAATAGAATTTTGAAATTGCATATTAAGTACTTCTTTATTGATATTGTTTGTTTTGAATTCCTCGCAGGTTGTGTTAAGAAATTTTAAAACGAAAATTAGGCCCTTTAACATCGCTTAGCGATAAAAAGAGCCCATCTTTATTAGATAAGCTTTATGGTCTTATCGAACAACTACGTTAGCAGCTTGTGGACCTTTTTGGCCTTGTTCAACTTCAAAGCTAACTTCTTGGCCTTCAGCAAGAGTTTTGAAACCGTCAGAAGCAATTGAACGGAAGTGTACGAATACATCTTTGCCGCCAGCTTCAGGTGTTAGGAAACCAAAACCTTTTTCTTCGTTGAACCATTTAACTGTGCCGTTTACTGAATTAGACATAATAAAAACCTTTTTTAAAAAAATTGATGTTGTGGTGAAAGTCACCGAATAGCAATAGACATAACCAAGCTAGTAAAGCAGTTGTATATCTAAATAGAACTTCAATTTGAAGGAATAAAGAAAGGTACAGCGCAGTATTAGGTAAAGCATAAAACATATCTAGAGCGGGATTGAAGGTACAGGTAAACCAACGCGATGTCCAACCTTTTCTCGATTATTTTTAGTCACGGCGCTTGTTAACGTATTTTATTCATCGATACACGTACTTTTTAACAGGCTAGGAAAAATTGTAATGCTGTCTTAAAGCGTTAACATTCATCTCTTAATATAAGCACGTGGTGTCTTTAGCTAACTCGGTGATTATACTAAAAAGCTGTTTCTAATACGGTTTCTTGACGTAAGCAACATTCAACACGCGCTAATATTGTATTATGTCCTTAGCTTTTACTTTCGTCACAAATAGGAGTTTGTTATGCGAATGCTTCACACCATGCTTCGAGTTGAAAACTTGGAAGCGTCTTTACACTTTTATACCTCACTTATGGGGATGCGCCTATTGCGCCAGTCTGAGAACAAAGAGTACGAATACACGCTGGCGTTTGTAGGCTACGGTGATGAGTCTGATAGCACAGTGTTAGAGCTTACCTACAACTGGGGCGACAATACTTACGAAAAAGGCGACGCTTATGGCCATATCGCCATTGAAGTTGATGATATCTATCGCTTCTGTGAGAACCTCGAAGCAAACGGCGCCGATGTTTATCGAAAACCAGGGCCGGTAAAAGGCGGTTCCACTGTTATAGCCTTTGTGCGCGACCCCGATGGTTACGCCATAGAGCTTATTCAAAACAAATCAATCTCGCTAGAACAGTCGCACTAATTATTCGTGCCTGTGGCTTGCATTGAAAGCATTTTTTCAGGCACGAATTATGGCTTCGGATTTATGGGCACAATGTAAGTTCATAGGTTACACGGCAGAGATAAATGACAACATGGAGCGATATTGTCATGCTACGCAAACGCTTAGGCTTTTTTAAGAGCACGACGGCAATTGCCACGTCACACGTAAATTCAACACAGCAAACACATGGTGATTGGCTTGGGCGCTGTATTTATTGTGTTAGCGCTAAAGCGCGTAACATAATGCCCGCAATTGCACTGGCTGTTTCAAGCTACATAGCAGCTCCAACTTTGCATGCCGACACTCACGAACTGACTAGTGCTCAACGCTTCTCAGTCATCGCTCACCGCGGTGCTTCTGGCTACCTACCTGAGCATACTCTTGAAGCCGCTACCCTCGCCTTTTCTTTGAAACCTGACTTTATTGAGCAAGATGTAGTTATTAGCAAAGATAATGTTCCCGTGGTACTTCACGATATTCATTTAGAAACCGTGACGAACGTTGAAGCTGTCTACCCTAAGCGCCACAGAGCCGATGGCAGGTATTACGCGCGAGACTTTACCTTAGAAGAGTTACGAAACCTACGGGTTCACGAGCGAGCAAACAGCGATGGGAAACAAGTATTTGAAAATCGTTATCGCGGCCAACAGGCTCAGTTTACCCTTGCTACATTAGCAGAGCACTTTGAATTAATCAGCGAACTAAATCGCCAATTTGGTACTTCAGTAGGCGTTTACCCCGAAGTCAAATCGCCTGCTTTTCATAGTAACGAAGGGGTCGACGCTAGCAAAATTGTTATCGATATGCTGAATACCTATGGCTTTGGTGGAGAAAGTGGCAACAGCTATCTTCAGTGTTTCGACTTCAAAGAGGTGAAACGCATTCGCGAAACACTAGGCTATAAAGGCAAAGTGGTTATGCTTATTGGCGAAAATGATTGGGGCGAAAGCGACACCGACTATGACTGGCTTCGCACTAAAGAGGGTATGGGCGAGGTAGCTTCTTATGCTGATGGCATTGGCCCATGGCTAGGCCACTTACTGAACAAGAAAGCAATGGCAGAAGGAAAATTAGAAGCGGCAAAATGGCTTGAATACGCCCATGATAATTCGCTGACCATTCATCCTTACACCTATCGCGAAGACGCTTTGCCTGCAGGCATGACAGGGACACAGCTGTTAGAAGCGTTAGAGAATGTAGCTAACGTCGACGGCGTGTTCACCGACCATGTTGTACCGGTTACCAGGTGGCGTGCACAAAAGGACTAAGTATTAAAGGTATGGGCGCTTTATATTCAAATGCAGTGTGTATGCGCATATTGAGTTAAAGCGTCTGGCGGTTAGGCACTGTAACTTAAAAAGCTACGACTTAGAAAGCCTAACCACTACGCGACGGTTTTGGGCACGGCTTTCACGTGTATCGTTAGGCGCGATGTGACGTTTTTCGCCATGTCCGGTCAACTGAATTCTGTCTTCTGGCACACCTAGCGTGGTCAAGTAGCTCTTCACTTCGTTAGCCCGACGTATAGAAAGCTGCTCATTGTTCCATCGGCCACCATAGCTATCGGTATAGCCGTCTAATAGTACAAGTTCTAGCTCACTGTCTTCTTTCAAATACTCACCTATCATGGTTAAGCGTTTTTGCGAGTATTTGGTCAGTTCTGTACTGTTGTTTTGATATGACAGTACGGTATAAGCAATGTCGTCGAAATTGAATGGCAGTAAGTTAGACACACACTTTACAAATTCTTGGTATACCCCAGAAAAGTTACTCGCATTTAATGCAACACTCACCTGATCGTACTTGTTGTACCAATCTTGGTAATAAATAGTGGGCCAGAAACCTTTTTCAAGTTCAGACAGCATTGTCCAAGCGGCGTCCTGCGGTAAGTCACCGTTGTACTGCTTGCGGATAGACATATCGGCTATAGGTTTTGGCGCTACGCCCGGCATCCACTTTGGTGGAACGGAATAAACAGCAGCCATATCGAATTTACTCGGTAGTAAATGCATGTCTAGCTCAAATTCCATATTCAATTGCTTTGACGCCGTGCTGGTAAACATAGCCTCGCCATAACCTGGTAATTCGTGGTTCAGTGTACACTGAAGACGTGTGTCGGAATCGATGCGCCAGTTGGAGCTTTCAATGGTCGCAGAATATTGTCGCATAGCAGCGTGGGAAGATAGCGACCCCACAATCCCCATCAAAGCGATATATTTTAATTTAGACACCATACTTCGACACCATAACGAAAATCAGACTAACACGGGTATGGGTTACGTTAACCGTCAACCACGTTTTCAACAACTTGCGAGAGCGCACACAAGCAAGTGAGCATTCGTCGGCATATCTATTTCAAGACAGGTACTAAAAGAACAAGAAATAGCGACGCACGTTAAGACGCTCTACATAACTATCGTCCAAAGTGTAGAAAAGTTTAGCGTTTAATACCATTCGCGTTTCAGGTTTTTGCTACTATCCTGATTTATAAACAATAGTGTTTCAATTGAAACTGGCAACTCGGTGGCATCCTTGCGATAATTCAGCTATTACATACATTTCGCATGTTGGTGCGCATTAACGCCACCAGCCAGTTTTCTCAATCTAGTCTACAAGAGTGTTTATGTCTGCCAACCCGCCCCTTCTTTCCCAGCGCTTTAGAGGTTATTTCCCTGTAGTTATTGATGTTGAAACTGCGGGCTTTAATGCGGGAACCGACGCCTTGCTGGAGCTCGCGGCAGTTACGGTAAAAATGGATGACGACGGCATTCTCCATCCCGATGAAACCTTTCACTACCATATAGATCCGTTTGAGGGCGCTAATCTAGAACCCGCAGCGTTGGAATTTAATGGCATCGATCCGAATTGCGCCTTGCGCGGGGCAATTGAAGAAAGTGAAGCCATGAAGGACTTATGCAAAGGTATCCGAAAGGCGCAAAAAAACGCTGGTTGTCAGCGCTCGGTGATTGTTGCCCACAACGCCACTTTCGACCAGAGCTTTGTAAATGCGGCAATAGAGCGTTGTAACATCAAACGCACGCCGTTTCACCCGTTCGTCTCGTTTGATACCACCAGCCTTGCCGGCCTTGCGTTAGGGCAAACGGTGTTGGTTAAAGCCTGCCGCGCAGCGGGAATCGCTTTTGATCAAAGTGAAGCGCACAGCGCACTATACGATGCCCAAAAAACAACCGAACTATTTTGCTTTATGGTTAACCGGTACAAAGCATTAGGCGGATGGCCGGTAGAAAATGATTAACTGAACAAGGTATTTGAGATACTGGTATTCATACTGGGCTCACCCAACACGTTTTTATTTATAAGCTCAAACAAAAACAGCGCCTAAAAGCGCTGTTTTTTCTACTCTTCAAGTAGCTAGCTTACAGCTTGTCTGCTTCTTCAGATAGGTACTTAGCTACACCTTCAGGTGAGGCGTCCATACCAGATTTACCTTCAGTCCAGCCTGCAGGGCAAACTTCACCGTGCTCTTCGTGGAACGCCAGTGCATCAACCATACGAAGCATTTCATCAACGTTACGGCCAAGAGGAAGATCGTTAACCACTTGGTGACGCACCATACCTGCCTCGTCGATTAAAAATGAACCGCGGAATGCAACACCATCTTCCGGATGCTCAACATCGTAAGCTTGACAGATATCGTGTTTAACATCAGCCACGAGAGTGTACTTAACTGGGCCAATACCACCTTGATTTACTGGGGTATTTCTCCAGGCATTGTGTGAGAATTGAGAGTCGATAGAAACACCGATCACTTCAACACCACGTTTTTTGAACTCGTCAAAACGCTTGTCAAAAGCGATCAGTTCAGAAGGGCAAACGAAAGTGAAGTCTAGCGGATAGAAGAACACAACCGCTTTTTTACCTTTGATTGCTTCGCTTAACGTAAAAGAATCAACAATTTCACCGCTACCTAGTACCGCTGCAGCTGTAAAATCAGGTGCCGGACGGCCAACTAATACACTCATGAGTCTCTCCATTTATATGTGGATTGTAATAATAGAAGTGATTGCGTTGCGCGACCACTTAAAATAGATATTGCTAGCTTGGGAGATAGGTACGATTACTAAAATAACAATATTAAACAATGTGTTTTTTCACTGATCCTACCAATAGGGGTTCATTCGCTAAACTTTAAGCACAGATTTTCATCATTTACCCTTTATTAAATTTGCCAATATCTACTTGCCAAATTAATGAATAGCAATTATTATCATTTACAGATTCATTTGGAGTACGTTTAATGTTTGTTTGCATGTGCTATGGGGTAACAGATAAAAGCATTCGCGCGGCGGTTGAAGAAAACGGCGTGGGAAATATGCGTGAGTTACGTCAACATTTAGAGCTTGGCTCGCAGTGCGGTAAGTGCATTACTATGGCTCAACAAATTATTGACCAAACCATCATTGATGAATCATTATTTAAAGACGTAGGTTAAGGTCAGCAACCTAATACTTAACCTTTCCGGTCCCTTCTCCCTCTTGTAACGCGTTTCTTTGCTACGACACATTCAGCATATATATTGACACCAAAAGCACCGGCCATTACCGCAGTGTTAATTAAAGGTGTATTCGATGCCTGCGTAATAAAAAGCGCCGTTAATGCCGCCTGGAGATGTAGGTGGATAAAGCGCGCCAACCTCGCCTTGAAACGGGTTTTCGTCAGGCAGTGCATCGAACAAGTTTTGCGCGCCTAACGTAAGCTGAATGTGTGGTTGTACTTTCCAAGCGAGTTGCGCGTCAAACGTCGTTAATGCACTGCCGTATATATCCATTCCCGCCGATGCATCGAGGTGGTCTTCGTAAAACTCACCATAGTAGTTTAATCGCCATGTTAGCGCCCAGTTATCTTTGACTTGCTCAAGGGTAACGCTTCCCCTGTGAGCCGGGAGGTTATCTTCTAGCATACGAATGCGCGACGGCGTTAAGTTAGGCAAAAGCTGCATTTCATCGTTAACTAGTGCAGGATAAAGCGTAAGGCGTTCCACCTGCGTATCTGTCCAGTTGTAAGCGAGTAATAACGCGTTAGCCCAGTCATTGTATGAAAAACTGTAGTTTACAACTAAATCTACGCCCTGGGTCTTAGTATCAAAATCATTAGTAAAGTATTTTGCTGCATTGTACTTAACTGCATCTGGCCTTCCCTGTGCAACCAGCGCGCTAATATCTTGTTCAGTCAACGGAATCGCTGAGGTGGTACTGATGCGATCTGAGAGGCGAATATTGAAATAGTCGAGCGTTGCGAAAAAGTTGTCGCTTGCCTGCATGACCATGCCCAGACTGAAATTGACCGATTCTTCTGGTGTAAGTGGTGTCGCGCCGAGCTGTAATGAAATGAGGTCCGTTGGCGGCAAGGTGGCTTGGTCTTCAAGCCCATTAACGCCATAAGCAGTTGTTACATTAATCACGTTGCTCTGGCCCACTGTCGGGGCTTTGAAGCCTGTATTAACTGACCCTCGCAATGCAAAGGTGTCGTTAAGTTTATAACGCATGCTCAATTTGCCGTCAAAGGTAGAGCCAAAGTCACTAAAATGCTCAACTCTAGCAGCCAGTCCAACCTGCATCGCTTCAGTTAGGAACAGCTCTACGTCGGCGTACAATGCCCAGTTATTGCGGCTCCAATGCCCAGCTGACTGAGGCTGATACCCTGGAAAACCGTTCGACCCAATCGAAAACCCTTCGCTTAACCCCAACGGAGGCTCAAGGGCAAAAGGCCCAGCAATGTAGGACGCTTCATCACCGGCTTTCTGGAAATAGGTTTCTTTGCGCCATTCAGCACCGAGGCCTATGCTAATTGGGTCTTCAAAAATGGATTGAATAAGCTTGCTAAAATCGAGGTTAAGGGTTCGCTCTATTTGTGATACACCGCCTGGCGAAAAGGAAGTGGGTGTCCGGGGCCCTAACGACGGGTTTACCGTATTCGATATGGTGTACTCGATATCACTGTAACCTAAAGTGGCACTCGCATCCATCGCCCAGCCTTTGGGCAATTCATGTCTTATTCCCATGGCCAGCGAGGCATCGGTAATGGTGCCGCCAAATTTTGGCGTGAAACCGCCTGGAAACCACTCATTAAAAGCAAAACAATTTGCCCCAAGTTCGGTGGTGTTATCAGCTATTCGCTGATAATCAGGGTCTTGCAATACGTTGTTAGTAGAAAGCGTAATAGACGGGCACGCTATGCCGTTTTCCAATCCATCTAAATCCGCCACAATTAAACGGCTTTCCCCCGTGTTGGGGTCAGTTCGGCTAAACACGCCTTCTCGAGTTTGCGGGTTTCGGAAATAGAAACCACCGGTTATTTTCCGTCTAGCTGCTGTAGCAAAACTATAAAATTCTGTTAATTGAGAAATAGCAGTGCCGGCATTTAAGGCTAGTTTGATATCTTCGTTAACGTCTAATGCGCCCCAAACTTGAGACGGCGTTTGGATAAATGTATTACCTTGTTCGATAAGCGCTTGTGCATCACTGCGTTGTACAGAACGAGAGGTGCCGTTTTGCTGCCTGTACTCAGCCGTCGCATTTAAAAAGCCTTTATCGCCTATGGCAAACCCATTGTTAAGCTGTATTTGAAAAAGCTCGCCATCACCTTCACTGTACCCACCTAACTTAAGGGCAACGCTCCCCCCTTCTCGCGCATCTTTTAGCACAAAGTTAATAACGCCTGCGATAGCATCGGAACCATATTGTGCGGATGCACCATCTCGCAGCACCTCAACTTGCTTTAACGCATAAGCAGGTATAATTGATATATCAGGCCCTTGTGCACCGTCAGACAGGCCACCGCCGAGAAAGGTAATAACCGCAGATCGGTGTCTACGCTTCCCGTTAAGTAATAACAACGTGTGATCTGACGACATGCCTCTTAAATTCGCAGGTCTTACAAGGCTACTGGCATCGTTAATCGGCTGGTCATTAACATTTAATGACGGCACCATCACGCTAAGCATAGAAAGCACGTCACTATTCCCTTGCGAACGCAGCGCCTTCGAACCAATAACATCAAGGGGAACCGGAGAGTCTACTGCACTTCGCGGCGCATTTCTGGTGCCAACTACCGCAATTTTTTCCAAGCCATTATTGCCCTCTTCTGACGCTTTTTCTTCCTTGTTCGCCTGGTTAGCCTTCGCTAGTAACGACGAGCGGGAGCGAATACTCAGCATACCCGCTTCATCCACAACAACGGCAAGTTCCGTATCTTTTAAAAGTTGAGACAAGGCTTCGTTAAGCGTAAACGTGCCTTCAAGTGCATTCGTTTTCACTTTTTTAGCTAAATCAAACGGAAATAACAAAGTGGTATTGGCCTGTTTTGCAAGCTCCGTAAGGGCCTCGTTGGCATTTTGCGCAGGAATCGAAAAACTAAACTCGTTAATTGATGTTTGTGGTTGTGTGGCTGTAACTTGAGTGGTTTGTGCGTACACAAGAGGGGCATGTGTAAGAAGCAAAAACAAAGTAGGCGCAATGTGCAGAGGCGCTTTTACTAAGCGAAACATCACTATTTTGCCTCTATTTTGCGAAAAGCACCAAGCCAGCCATGCAAAAGCATGCAGCTTTTCTATTGCTTTATTAGGTTGCCTGTTTGTTGCAATGTTGCTCTGTTGCACGATTTAAATTCGATGTGCTTATTATTCTGATTATATTGTCACATTAAATAATTTGATGCCAACTAGGAATAGGAGAAAGCCCCTAAGTTTCAGAAGTTTTTAACTCTCCGCTAGTTTAAGCTCAATACTCGTGTCGGTGACTTTCTCGTAGTTGATGTTAAAGCTACTTTTTAACGCCGATAGTAGGCCGTCAATGTCACCTACTTTAAAATAACCGGCTACGCGGCGTTTGCGTAAGCTCTCATCAGAAATATGAAAGCGTACCGGCGTATAGCGGCCTATTTCAGCGAGAACCGCGTCTAAAGGCTCTCCTTTAAATACGATCATGCCTTGTTGCCAAGCTAAATCATCATCGATGTCGTTTTGAGACAAACTTTCACGGGCTTCAACTTTGCCTTGTACCTTAGCCTTTTCACCCGCAAACATAAGTAAACCTTCATCGGCAACAGGGCGCTTTGTGAACAGCGATTGATTAGATGCTGAAGCTTTAAAACGATCTTTAACTAATACTTTTCCGTCGGTCACTACGAGTTCAAAAGCGTTATCATCTACATACTGCATATTAAACGCTGTACCCACTGCAGTAACGGTATTGTTGCCGGCAGTAACAGAAAAAGGCCGCGTTTTATCGTGGGCGACTTCAAAATGCGCCTCGCCCTTAAGCAGCACAATGTTTCTCACCGCTGACGAAAAGTCCACTGTAACCACTGAGTTAGTATTTAGGTGCATTTTTGAACCATCGGCAAGAGTGACATTTTTCTGTTCACCCACACCGGTTTGTACTTTTTGACTTACCGCTGCAAACTCAGGAGTAGCGTCTAACCATGTGCGTTGAACCACAACGCCTACGGCGATTGCCATTACTAAAAACGTCGCCGCTATCCCCCACATTGCGCTTTTAGAAACGCTGTGTTTTTTCGCTGATTGACGGGACGTCGGTTGAGGGAATAGACCACTTAGTTCATTCAGCACCGACATATCATCCCACAAGCTTGCGGCTTCAAGCAGCGCCTGCCGGTGTGCGTTACTTTCGGATAACCACGCGTCTAATTCTGTTTTTTCTTCACTTTTTAAGCCGCGATCGAGACGGCTTATCCAAAGGCAAGCTTGCTCTTGGATATCTTCTTTGCTTGAAAACTGGCGAATATTGTTCATGTTAACTACGGCTTATGTCCTTAGTCGCGGTAGCAGTGGCACGGGGGGATGCACTGTCCTTTGAAAGCTCAGCTAAATATCTAGAGCACATCATTAAACCTTTGGCGACATGCTTCTCTACGGTGCTTTCGCTTAGCCCCACAAGCTCTGCAATCTCTTTTTGTCGCATGCCATATACTTTTTTCAACAAAAATACGCGTTTTACATCAGCTGACAGCGTGTCTGTCGCTCGGCAAAAATGAATAAAGCGCTCTTTGCTTTCTACGTTTTTTTCTAAACTGTGCCCTACAAGCTCATAAGGCAAAATATCCATGTCATCGAGTTGCTGCTTGTTTTTATTTTCAGCTTTAGCAACATGGTTCAGCGCTAGGTTACGCGCTGTTTTAAGCATATATGTCCGTTCGTATTGTATTTCTTGTTTTAATTCTGCTTCGTAGCTTTTTATAAAAGCTTCTTGGACTATATCTTCAATGTCGTCGGCGCCAACAATAGAACCTACCGCGCGCATTAGCTTAGAGCGGTATTTTAAAAAGGTTTCAGCTACTGTCGACTTTCTTGTCATAATAATAAAAGTTGTGTGTTTCGATTTGCTTACATTGGCATCAATAATGCCTGTTTCTTTATCATTTTTCACGCAAATGATACTCGAATAAGAAAATAAAAGGGGAGCTAATGCTCCCCTTCACTTCGAAACATTTGTGAAAGTTGTTTTTCGCTAGTGCTAGCGATTAAAAAGTGTAAACACCTCTTAGATAATAAAAGCCACCGTTGATACCGATTGGTGAGGTTGTTGGATACAACGAACCTGCAATACCGGCGTACTGTGTATTCTCATCTGGGTATTCATCAAAGGCGTTTTTCGCACCTACGGTTACAGTGAGCTCTTCAGTGAAGTTGTAAGCCACTTCTAAGTCCACAGTAAATTCTGAACCTACTTTATCAATAGGAAGCGCAGAATCTAAGTGGTCTTCAAAGATGCTACCGTAATAGTTCAAGCGTGCAAGGAAGCGCCAATCACCATTTGTGTGGTTCGCCGTCGCACTGTAACGCACCGCTGGAAGGTTATCTTCTAGCATGCGAATACGGAAGTCAGAGATATTCTCCGACGCACGGTCTACTTCTGTCGACGTCCAGTTATAAGCAAGTGAGAACTTAGTTTCACCACCCATCATTTCCATCGCATAGTTCGCTACAACGTCAACACCTTCAGTAGTGGTGTCGAAATCGTTAGTAAAGAAGCTAATCTCAGAGAAGCTAGACGCATCGTTGATACCTTGCGCGAGAAGCGTCGCAATATCTTCTTCAGTTAGCGCAATACCCGATGCAGTACTGATACGGTCAGTAAGTTCAATGTTGTAGTAATCTGCAGTAATGAATAAACCATTTTCAAAGTCTGCTACCACACCAAACGTAATGCTTTCTGACTCTTCAGGCGTTAACTGCTCACCACCTTTAAGCTGTGATACTGGATCAGTGGGTGGTAGTGTTGCACGGTCGATTAGCTGTCCATCCGTACCAAACGCTGTGGTTACGTTACGTACGTTACTTTGACCAAGCGTAGGTGCTTTAAAGCCAGTTGAGAACGCACCGCGGAACGCGATGTTCTCAAGCGCTTGCCAACGGAAAGCAATTTTACCTTTCGTGGTATCGCCAAAATCAGAGAAGTCTTCGTAACGTAGCGCACCGGCTAGCATGAAGTTTTCTGTGATATAGGCTTCTGCATCAATGTAAAGCGCGATGTTGTTGCGGGACACACGACCTTGGCTATTGGCCGCCAAGCCAGGGAAACCATTTGAGCCAATGCCAAAGCCTTGTGTCGCCAGCGGACCTATTTCATAAGAGGCAGTATCACCTGCAAAACTCTCATAACTTTCGTTGCGGTATTGGAAACCAGTCGCTACGAATAGCGGCTCATACAAACCAACATCGAAAGGTTTGGTAAAATCAATATCAAGGGTTTGCTCAGATTGTGTATAACGACCAGGGCTAAACTCGAACGGTGTTTCTGGGCCTAAAGACGGGTTGATTGTGTTGCTAATCGCGAAATCAACTTCGTTTTGACCAAGGTTTAGACTCACGTCATACGTGATATCGTTCTCTAATTCGCCTTTAGTACCAAAAACAAGAGACATATCGGTAACCGTACCGCCGAAACGAGGGGTGAAACCACCTGGAAGCATTTCGTTAAATGCAAAACAGTCTGGGTTATTTGCAACTTGGTTTATGTACGTAGGATTTTCTAAAACGTTGTCGCCTACTACGATATCGGTTGGACAATTACCTGACATATCGCCAGTTAAATCACCAACTAGAAGTAGCTGCTCGCCATCTTCATTCGTACCGCCGTCGTTTACACCACCACGATTGTGTGGGTTACGATAATAGAAACCGCCTTCAACTTCACGCTCAGCGAAGTTACCGAAAATATAGGCTTCAGACGTATCAGATAGCTCGACACCCGCGTTAGCAAAAAGCTTAATGTCGTGTTTTATTTCAGGCGAACCCCAAATTTGTGCAGGGTCTGCAACAAAGGTGTTGCCCGCCGCTATAAGCGCAGCTGCATCGTCACGCTGAATGCTACGAGAGGTATCGTCGGCAGTACGGTATTCGGCTGATAGGTTAATAAACCCATTTTCTGATAGTGGAAGACCCACGTTACCAGAAAGTTGAATCATGTCGCCGTCGCCTTCATAGTATGAGCCATAACGGGCTTCAAAGGAGCCGCCTTCTGACGCGTCATTAAGTACGAAGTTAATTACACCTGCAATGGCATCTGAACCGTACTGCGCTGCTGCGCCATCACGAAGAACTTCTACCTGCTTAAGTGCCGCTGCCGGAATAACAGAGATATCTGGGCCTTGTGCACCGTCAGAAAGACCACCACCTAGGAAAGTGATTACCGCAGAACGGTGACGACGCTTACCGTTAACCAACACTAGGGTGTGATCAGATGCCATACCGCGAAGATTAGCTGGGCGAACTAACGTCGATGCATCGTTGATTGGCTGGTCGTTTACGTTAAAAGACGGCACAACAGTTTGCATCATAGATACCATATCGGTGGCACCCTGCTGCTTAAACTCTTCGTCTGAAATAATATCAATTGGAACCGCTGAGTCAGCTACAGAGCGAGGCGCTGCGCGTGAGCCAACGACGGCAATTTGTTCGTAATCTTCAGCTTTTGCACTTTCTTCTGCTTCTTGCGCATAAACAGGTGCTGTAGCCATTACTGAAAACGCAGCAGATGCAGCTAGAACGCCGCGCACGTTTTTAGTCAATAAAGACAAGGTTGTATTCATGGTGGTTTCCCGGAGTTTCTCTATGAGTACCTTTTGCGTGTTTCACACATAAGCCTTTAGCGTTTTTCACAAACAAGAAAAGTACTCAGAGTAGTTGTTATTTTATACCTTCAACACTGACTTACTTGCGGTCAGATGAACCTTTTTATAGAACGCAAGATATTAAAAAACAAACCTTTTTCTACAAAATAAATATATTTTTTCAGGCCGTAGAGGATTTTGATTTCTGACCTGTCTATATAGTTTTACGGGAATAAATGTGGCGGGTTTTACGCGGTTTTTAATGAAAAAAACCGGCACAAGGCCGGCTTTCTAATCGTCATTTACAATCCCCAAAATCGGGCAAGGTCGAGAAGATTTACTCTTCTTCTTTGAACTTCTCAGCGGTCTCTTTAATAAGCGGCTGTAGCTCGTTTTGCTGAAACATTTCAATAATGATATCGCAACCACCAACAAGCTCACCTTCAACCCACAATTGTGGGAATGTTGGCCAATTCGCGTATTTAGGAAGTTCAGCGCGAATATCAGGGTTTTGAAGAATATCTACATACGCAAAGGGTTCGCCACACGACATCAACGCTTGTGATGCTTGTGAAGAAAAACCACAGCTAGGTAGTTTAGGAGAACCTTTCATGTACAACAAAATTGGGTTTTCTTCGATTTGCTGCTTGATTCTATCCAGCGTTGATTGATTTTCAGTATTATCCATTTGATTCCTCTGAGCACAAAAGTGTATTCCCAGTAGATGGGAATGCATGAATGATTTATCAAGGCGAAGGGTATCATAAATTTATATTTAATAACCGAACAGCGGATTGATCTTTTCATTCTCTGCAACGCTATCTACCAATACATTGGATGGCTATTTACCAAGACAAAATAGGTTTTGAAAAAAAATTCACATTTTTGTCATTGAGTTATATAACTTTATCCCCACATTTAAGATATGCTTTAGCGTCTAAAGCGGTATATTCAATCAAGGGTTGATATGCACTTATTGAACAGGCGAAGATAAGTGTGCTTTAGATTACAATACTAAACCAACATGGAGACCGTCATGGCTTTTGAACTACCAGCATTACCATACGAACAAAATGCACTAGAACCACATATTTCTGCTGAAACGCTTGAGTATCACTACGGCAAGCACCACGCTACTTATGTAACTAAGCTAAACGGCCTAGTTGAAGGTACTGACATGGAAAACAAAAGCCTAGAAGAAATCATCAAATCTTCTGAAGGCGGTGTTTTCAACAACGCAGCGCAAGTGTGGAACCACACGTTCTACTGGAATTGCCTAAGCCCGAATGGCGGCGGCGAACCTACAGGTGAACTCGCTGACGCAATTAACGCGAAATGGGGCTCATTTGCAGACTTCCAAGCTGCGTTTAACGACAAAGCAGTTAATAACTTTGGTTCAAGCTGGACATGGCTAGTTAAAACTGCTGACGGCAGCCTAGACATCGTTAATACCAGCAACGCTGAAACGCCTATTTCTGGCGATGATCTAACACCAGTACTTACTGTTGATCTATGGGAACACGCTTATTACATCGATTACCGTAACGCGCGTCCTAAGTACCTAGAAAACTTCTGGGCACTGGTTAACTGGGAATTCGCAAGCAAAAATTTTGCGTAAGCCTCACGCCCCAGTATAGAACTTAATAGGTTCTATAACGCGTTTAAAATACGAACGAAAGCCCCGCATATCAGCGGGGCTTTTTTTGTTGTGTTCATTCTTTTAAGTGACACTAAATTCTTATTAAAGTTGCAATTTTCATTAGACGAAAAGATTAAAAACTATACACATTAATTACTATCGTTTTCCCAAATACCGACTAAGCTGAAATTACGGGGTTCCGTATTTAAGGGGTATTCATGGGTATTTTTGAACACTATCAAAGTCGCTATGAAGAGCGAAAACAGGAAGAGTTCACCATTGGGGAGTTCCTTGAAATTTGTAAGGAAGATCAAAGCGCTTATGCCAACGCTGCAGAACGTTTGCTAAAGGCTATCGGTGAGCCAGAACTAGTAGACACTGCCAACGACCCGGCACTAAGCCGCATTTTCTCAAACCGCGTTATTTCTCGTTATCCAGCTTTCTCAGAATTTTATGGTATGGAAGAAGCCATAGAGCAAATCGTTTCTTATCTTAAGCACGCCGCACAGGGACTTGAAGAGAAGAAACAAATTCTTTATTTACTCGGCCCTGTGGGCGGCGGTAAGTCCTCGCTAGCCGAGAGACTAAAAGAACTGATGCAGCATGTACCTATTTACATGCTAAAAGGCTCGCCAGTAAACGACCATCCTTTCTGTTTATTTGATGTCAAAGAAGACGGCGACATTCTAGAAAAAGAATACGGCATTCCTAAGCGCTATTTAAAAACCATCATGTCACCGTGGGCGCGTAAGCGCCTGCATGAATTTAATGGCGATATTACTCAATTTAAAGTTGTTCGGGTTTATCCTTCAGTACTCGACCAAGTGGGCATAGCGAAAACCGAGCCTGGGGACGAGAACAATCAAGATATTTCGGCGCTAGTGGGTAAGGTGGACATTCGCCGCTTAGAGCAGTATGCACAAAATGACCCTGACGCCTATAGCTACTCTGGTTCTTTGTGTAAAGCCAATCAGGGGTTAATGGAATTTGTCGAAATGTTTAAAGCGCCGATTAAGGTGCTGCATCCACTATTAACCGCCACACAAGAAGGTAACTACAACCCAACGGAAGGCTTCTCTGCCCTTCCCTTCGATGGACTAATTCTTGCCCATTCAAATGAGTCGGAGTGGCAAGCGTTTAGGAATAATAAGAATAACGAGGCATTTCTTGACCGGGTTTACATTGTAAAAGTGCCATACTGCCTGCGGGTAAGTGAAGAAATTCATATTTACAAAAAGCTCCTTGATAGCAGTGAGCTTAATGGCGCGCCCTGCGCCCCTGACACGCTAGAGTGCTTAGCACAGTTTACCGTGTTATCTCGCTTGAAAGAGCCAGAGAACTCCAGTTTGTTCTCAAAAATGCGGGTATACGATGGCGAGAGCCTGAAAGACACCGACCCAAAAGCCAAGTCTTATCAAGAATACCGCGATTACGCCGGTGTTGATGAAGGCATGGAAGGGTTATCCACCCGCTTTGCCTTTAAGATTCTATCTCGCGTGTTTAACTTCGATCATCAAGAAGTAGCAGCGAATCCGGTTCATCTGTTCTATGTGTTGGAGCGCCAAATTGAGCGGGAACAGTTCCCTCAAGAAACCGCGGATAAGTATTTAGAGTTCTTGAAAGGCTACCTAATTCCCCGCTACGTGGAATTCATTGGCAAAGAAATTCAAACGGCTTATTTAGAGTCGTATTCTGAATATGGGCAAAATCTGTTTGACCGCTATGTGACGTATGCCGATTTCTGGATTCAGGACCAAGAGTATCGCGACCCCGAAACCGGGCAGCTGTTTGACAGAGCATCGCTAAATGCAGAGTTAGAGAAAACCGAGAAGCCCGCCGGTATTAGCAACCCCAAAGACTTCCGTAACGAAATAGTAAACTTTGTGCTTCGGGCACGTGCGAATAATGCAGGCAAAAACCCTGCGTGGACAAGTTATGAAAAACTGCGCACCGTCATTGAGAAAAAAATGTTCTCAAATACGGAAGACTTATTGCCGGTGATTTCGTTTAACACCAAAGGTTCTGCAGAAGAGCAGAAAAAGCATGACGACTTCGTAAACCGTATGACCGAAAAAGGCTATACGCAAAAGCAAGTTCGACTGCTTTGTGAATGGTACCTTCGCGTACGTAAAGCGTCTTAGCGCTAGACGTACGCGCTTCAGCACTGGTATTTGTAGTTCACAACAAGACAAGCAGGTGTGTATGGCGCATTTTATTGACCGAAGGCTTAATAGCAAAGGCAAGAGCACGGTAAACCGCCAACGTTTTATTAAACGCTATAAACAGCAGATAAAACGCGCGGTATCTGATGCTGTGGGTAAACGTTCTGTAACCGATCTAGATTCTGGCGAAAAGATTAGCATTCCAGCCAGGGATATTTCTGAGCCTATTTTCCATACCGGCCGCGGTGGCAGCAGAGATATTGTACACCCTGGCAATGACCAGTTTATTGCTGGGGATAAAATTGACAGGCCGCCTGGTGGCAAAGGGCAAGGTGGTGGTGAAGGCGATGCCAGTAACGAAGAAGAAGGTCAGGACGAGTTTGTTTTTTCCATTTCTAAAGATGAATATTTAGATCTTCTTTTTGAAGACTTAGCGCTACCTAATTTGAAGAAAAACCAATTTGATAAAGTCACGCAGTATGAAACCTACCGCGCGGGTTATCAAACTGATGGCGTGCCAAGTAATTTAGATATTGTACGCTCGCTCAAAGGTTCAGTGGCAAGACGCATTGCGCTTAGCGGCAGCGATAAAAGAAAGCTTAGAGAGCTTGAAGAAAAACTGGCGCAACTTATTGATGATAAGCACGACAATACGTTAGCGATAAAAGCGCTAGAAGAAGAAATTGATGTATTAAAAGCAAAAATTGCGCAGGTGTCCTTCATCGACACCTTTGATCTACGCTTCAAAAACTATGACAAACGCCCACTTCCCTCTAGTAAAGCTGTGATGTTTTGTTTAATGGATGTCTCGGGCTCTATGGACCAAGCCACTAAAGAAATGGCAAAGCGGTTCTACATTCTGCTGTATTTATTTTTAACCCGTACTTATGAAAACGTAGATGTGGTCTATATCCGCCACCACACGCAAGCGAAGGAGGTAGATGAACAAGAGTTTTTCTACTCGCAAGAAACCGGCGGCACCATTGTTTCAAGTGCGTTGAAACTGATGGACGAAGTGGTTCGTGAGCGCTACAGCGATGGAAATTGGAATATTTACGCAGCACAGGCGTCTGACGGTGATAACTGGTCTGATGACTCGCCCCAGTGTCGCGATTTACTTACCGCCAAACTATTACCTGCCACTCGCTATTACGCTTATATCGAAATAACCGAAAGGCAGCACCAAAGTTTGTGGCGTGAATACGAAAAAGTTGCCGCTACTCACGACAACTTTGTATGTAAGCACATACAATCGCAGGCTGACATCTACCCTGTGTTCAGAGAGCTATTCAAACGCTCGGAACAAGATGCGCTGCAAGGAGCCTAATATGACCGCAGATGCAATTGCAAAAGAAAATGGCAAACCTGAATCATCACAACGACATTTGTTGAGCGACGGCCCCGACTGGACATTTCCGCTTATCGAAGAATATGAGGAACACATCGATCGCATCGCTAAAAAGTTCAAGCTTGATACCTACCCCAATCAAATTGAGGTCATTACCGCCGAGCAAATGATGGATGCCTACGCCAGCATAGGCATGCCGCTTAACTATACCCACTGGAGCTTTGGTAAAAAGTTTATTCAAACCGAGCAGCAATACCGTCGCGGGCAGATGGGGCTTGCATACGAAATAGTCATTAACTCTGACCCCTGCATTGCCTATTTAATGGAAGAGAACACCATTACCATGCAAGCCTTAGTCATGGCCCACGCATGCTATGGACACAATTCGTTTTTCAAAGGCAACTATCTATTTGAGACATGGACTGACGCCAGCTCTATTATCGATTACTTAGTATTTGCTAAAAACTATATTGCTAAATGCGAGCAAAAGTACGGCTATGAAGACGTAGAAAATATGCTCGACTCCTGCCATGCACTGATGAATTACGGCGTTGACCGCTACAAACGCCCGCAAAAGATTTCATTGCAAGAAGAGAAGAACAGGCAGGAAGAACGCGAAGCCTACCTTCAATCCCAGGTGAACGAACTATGGCGCACACTGCCTAATAGCCCGCACAGTCAACACAAAGAAAAAATTCGTTTTCCTCAAGAGCCGCAAGAAAACCTGCTTTATTTCATTGAAAAAAACGCGCCACTTCTAGAGCCTTGGCAGCGTGAAATTGTGCGTATTGTGCGCAAAGTTTCACAGTATTTTTATCCGCAGAAACAAACCCAGGTAATGAACGAAGGCTGGGCCTGTTTTTGGCACTATCATATTTTAAACCAGATGTATGATGAAGGTTTAGTAAGCGACCGCTTTATGATGGAGTTTTTACACAGCCATTCCAGTGTGGTTATGCAGCCTGAATACAATAGCCCTTATTATTCAGGCATCAACCCTTACGCCCTTGGTTTCTCGATGTTTATGGATATCAAGCGCGTATGTCAGTCACCCACGGAAGAAGATTATAAATATCTACCGAGTATTGCGGGTAAAGACTGGCTGGAAACCGTGCATTTCGCCATGGAAAACTTTAAAGACGAAAGCTTTATCAGCCAGTTTTTATCGCCAAAAGTGATTCGTGATTTCAAGCTTTTTTCACTGGAAGACGACACCTCCCAACCCTTTATCAGCGTAAGTGCTATTCACGATGAATTAGGCTATCAAACCATTAAAGAAAAACTTTCGGCACAATACAACCTGAGCAATTTAGAGCCAAATATACAGGTACACAATGTGGATGTTAGAGGCGACCGGTCGCTAACTCTTCGCTACATTCCACAGCGCGGTGTTCCGCTAGGCGACTCGAAAGATGAAGTAATGCGTCATTTACACAGGCTTTGGAAGTTCGATGTACGTCTTGAACAAGACAATGGTGATGACGGCGTTGACGTAATATCGGAGTGTAAACGCACACCGCAGGCTTGAGCCTGCGGTTTACTTTTTTTCAATAGCTGTTAAACCGCTTTGGACTCGTCCATGTCCTTTTTGGAACACAGCAACAGAGATAACGCGCCCACAATAGCGAAAACCGCTGCGGTGAAAAAGGTTTCATAGGCGTTTGTTCCTTGCTGCCATTGTTGCCCAGCCATGTAATTGCCAAACGCACCGCCCAGCCCGAACGCTACACTTATATACACGGCTTGCCCTCTGCTATGATACGCCTTCGGCAAGAACTGGTGAATAAAGTGCACCGATACCGCATGGGTTAAGCCAAAGCTTAAAGCGTGAATGAGCTGACTTAGCACAATCACCATAAAGGTATCTGCAAATGCCGCCATCACGTACCAGCGAAGCCCTGTGAGCGCAATGCTCACAAACAAGAGATTCCATACGCCAAATTGACTAATCAATCTTCTGGCAATAAGAAATATTCCCACTTCGGCGAGTACCCCTAGCGCAATGAAGATACCGGTTTGCTGGCCGCTGTATTCAAGGTCGCGCATGTAAAGCGCAAAAAAGCCGTAGTACGCACCAAAGCTAATTTGCAAACACGCAGAAGCAAAAATGAAAATGGCGAAAGGCTTCTGCTTAGCGTATCTCCAAATGCTGCCCGCGGCAGAGACTTCAGGCGCAGCCTCTTTCGGTGCGCGTATAAACAAAGTACTTATAAATAAGAGTGCGAGTACACCAACACTGGCATGTACGGGGGTATCGGTAGAAAAAATATCGAGGGCCTTCCCTACCCCTACCGTCATACAAATAAAACCAACGCTTCCCCACAGCCTTATTTGGCCGTAGGTAGCCTTGGTTTTCGCCACCGTGTTCATGGTAATGACTTCAAGTTGAGGCAATACCGCGGTCCAAAACATCATCATTAAGCCAAAAGCTAGGGTAAGCCCCCAGAAACTGGTGAAGTAAAATACCGAACTGAAAGTGAGTACTGTAAGAAAGCAGCCTAAACGCATAACGCCTATGGCATTGCCGGTTTTGTCGGCAACGCCTGCCCACAAGCCAGGACCTAAGATACGAGCAAGCGTAATAACGGCAAAAAGCTCACCAATTTCGGCAGAAGAAAAGCCCCGCCCATCAAGGAAGATCCCCAAGTAAGGCACTAATACGCCAAGTTGCCCGAAATAAAGCCAGTAGGTAATAGCAAGGATAAAGAGCGCAGTTTTACTGCTTGCTGCGCCTGTCTCAGCGCTTCTTGCTTCGTTTTGACCATTAGGTGACAATTCACATCTCCATATGCAAAAACGCCACTAGCGCAAAACGGGCAGTGGCGAATAGTGAGAATATTTAGCGCAACACGAAGGTAATGCTGCGCGTTTTACCAAATCGCGTAGATAATACGATTAAGCTTAGTGGTAATTAAAAAACGCTATGCCTGACCCGCAATTGGCTTAGTCGTCGATAGCACACCTGTATTTTGTGCGCGGTGGCGTAACAAGTGATCCATTAATACCAGCGCAAGCATGGCTTCTGCAATGGGTACAGCGCGAATACCCACACAAGGGTCGTGACGACCTTTGGTAACAATATCAATCTCTTCATTGTCTTTATTGATAGTTTTACCCGGTACCGAAATGCTCGAGGTCGGTTTAAGTGCCATGTGCACTTCAATATCCTGGCCGGTAGAAATGCCGCCTAATACGCCGCCTGCATGGTTTGACGAAAACCCTTCAGGGGTTAGCGTATCGCGGTGTTCACTGCCTTTTTGATTGATAACATCAAAACCATCGCCAATTTCAACGCCTTTCACCGCGTTAATCCCCATCATGGCGTGGGCAATTTCAGCATCTAACCTATCGAACACAGGCTCGCCAAGGCCAACTGGCACGTTCTTCGCCACAACTGAAACTTTTGCGCCAATACTGTCGCCAGACTTTTTCAGGTCGCGCATGTATTCGTCCAGCGCATCTAGCTTAGACTCATCTGGGCAGAAAAACGGGTTGGTATTGGTAACGCTGTGATCGACCTTATCTACCGTAACAGGACCAAGCTGAGACAAATACCCCAACACCTCGATACCATGCACTTCTTTCAGGTACTTCTTCGCGATACCGCCAGCAGCTACGCGAATAGCTGTTTCGCGGGCTGACGAGCGACCACCACCGCGATAGTCACGGCTACCGTATTTTTGATCGTAGGTGTAATCAGCATGACCTGGGCGAAAGCGGTCTTTAATATTGCCGTAATCTTGGCTTCGCTGATCTTTATTTTTAATCAACAAACCAATACTAGTGCCTGTAGTCTTGCCTTCAAATACGCCAGATAGAATTTGTACTTCGTCGTCTTCTCTTCGCGCTGTGGTATAGCGAGAAGTGCCTGGCTTGCGTCGGTCTAAATCAACCTGCAAGTCTTCTTCTGTAATTTCGAGTCCTGGAGGGCAACCATCTACCACGCCACCAATGGCGATGCCGTGGCTTTCGCCAAACGTGGTTACAGTGAAAAGTTTTCCGAAGCTGTTACCTGACATAATTAACTATCAATCCTTACTACTAAAATACTGTACGAGTGTGTCTTTGCGCACGGCGAAGATACCTGAACCGCCGTTTTCAAACTCAAGCCAAATGACTTCCAAACCCGAGAACCTTTCACTCATGTGAACTTCGCTGTTGCCTACCTCTACAAATAGCCAGCCGCCGTCGTTAAGATAGGTTGGCGCCTCTTTAAGCATTATATCAACGAGATCTAAACCGTCATCGCCTGCGGCTAGGGCCAGCTCTGGCTCGTGATGATATTCTTCTGGCAAGTCAGCCATGTCTTCTGCATCTACATAAGGCGGGTTAGTCACGATGAGGTCGTACTTTTGCCCAGCTAAGCTTGAAAACAAATCTGATTGAATGGGGTACACGCGGTGACTTAGCCCATGCTCCTGAATATTGATGTCTGCGACTTCTAACGCATCCGTGCTGATATCTACGGCATCCACCTGGGCCTCTGGATAAGCATGAGCAAGCGCGATAGCAATACACGCACCGCCCGTACACATATCTAGAATATTGGCGGGTGTTGACTCAACAAAGGGGGCAAATTCATTTTGAATAAGTTCAGCAAATGGCGAACGGGGTATAAGCACGCGCTCATCTACATAAAATGGCATACCGCAGAACCATGCTTCGTTAGTAATATAAGGCAATGGCATGCGGGTTTGAACACGCTTTAATACAAGCTCGGCAATTTTTTCCCGTTCACTTTTCGTTAAACGGGAGTTTAGAACATTTTCACCCGCCTGCTCAAAAATGGGATGAGGTAAATGCAACGCCTGCATAACGAGGCTCGTCGCTTCATCCCACGCATTGTCAGTACCATGACCAAAATACAAAGCGGCATCGTTAAAACGGCTGGTTGCCCATCGTGTCATATCTAACAGGGTATGCAGATCTTCAATGGCTTCTTCAAGGTAAAACTTATCGGTCATAGCGTTTGGGTACATCAAAAATTTCAAAGCTGGTATCATACCCAAACTTCATACCGATTCACATAATTAACTACGTAGCGAATCTTTCTATTCGTTATAATTTAAGCGTTTTGAATTATTAAACTCGAGTTTATTTACCCAAGCTATTGTTGATGAAAACCTTTAAAAAAGAACTCAAAGCATTAAAAAAGCAGCTTTCTGAACCTAAGCGCCAAACTGGACTAGCTAGGCAAGGGCACGCGAGTAATCGAAACGACTTTATAAGTGCCGAGGAAGAGACCTTCTCATTTGCCGATGCAATGCAGGGAGTCACGCCTTTATCGCAAGATAAAGTTGAGCCTGATAAGCAAGTTGAATTATTTAAGAAGTCGCAGCAAGTAAAAGGTAAACACCTAAAACACAGCAAGCAACTAGCGGCGAGCTTCGACTTTTCCGATATGTATCAAGCCGCACTGCCTCAAGAAGGGCCTATGCGCTTTTGCCAAGAGGGTGAATCGACTCACATCTTAAAGCAACTGCGCCGCGGCGACTACTCGCCAGAGATGACCTTAGATTTACACGGCCTTACGCGCGAAATGGCAAAAGCAGAGCTTGCCGCGCTTATTCATACGGCAAGAAAAGAACTGATTGACTGCGTTTGCGTCATGCACGGCTTCGGTCAGGGCGTGTTAAAAGCTGCCCTGCCCCATTACTTAGTCCAGCACCCTCACGTACGAGCGTTTCATCAAGCCCCACTGGAGTACGGCGGGAAAGCCGCACTGTTAGTGCTTATCGACATACCGCTTCAAAACAATAAACGTTAATTTGCGCTAGCCCAACCACAAAGTGGCGATTTATTTGTCTTCATCAGCACTGTTGTGCATAAAAAGATAAGTGTAATACATCATCATCGCGACGATAATGCCTATTCCTAGCAGTGAGCCCCATACCACTGGGTCTTTCATCATAGTCCACAACATAATTGGTCTCCTCTTTAACTAAGTGAATAATAGAAGAGGCTTGGTGTAGAGGTTGTGATCTAGATCAATAGTGAAAATTAGCTTATCGGCAACGTTTTGAATGCTTGATCTAGGTCAAATTGAGGTTTTCATTTAAGCTCTCATGAAGGCAACCTGAGTGCTGGTATATGAAATTATTGACGTTATCGCGTCCCGAATCGGTTAAAAATATTCAGTTCGTTTTCGCTTCCTAACATCAACTCAGCAGACCTACAGAGTGTTTCCATCGATTCACTAACTTTCATATCAAAGTTGGAAGGCGTGGCTTTTAAACTGTGTTGAAAAATTTTGGCGTTGGTGTGTGTCGCTAGAAGCAAAAAGCCAAGGCAGCCATAAGATTTTAAAAAAGGTAATCGAGTGCAGAGTTGCTTTGCAGCAGTATGGGTGACTGTAAGGTTTTTGTCGGGGATGGAGAAAATGACCCAACGCTCCCGCTTTCTTCCCTCTTTCACAATCTCATCAAACCATTCGTCAACTGTTCTATCGTCATATACATTACTGGGTATATCAAATAGCACATTATTGACGTTGAAAAAACGGTACTGATGCTGACTTCCTACCATGGCTACCTCCTGTCATGCCTTTATAAAATTGATAAGAAGCGTTCTTATACTTAGATCATTTAAAAGGAAAGCAATGAAGTGGCATAAGGTAACCACTACCTAGTAATATTCCTGCTTTGATAGACGTTGTGCCTTTGCATACCACTAGCAATTTTCTCAACTAACCAGTCTGATGCCGCTGAACTATCGCTAAAGAATTGAAAAGGTAGCGTAGATGCGTCGTAAATTTTAGACCAAAACTTCTGCTGTAACGCGAGCCCTTCTGTCTCATGAAGTACTACCGCAGTGGCAACAAGTCCTGAATCAACGGCTTCATCCACAATCAATTGTGCATCTGCTGTAGCTTCCATAGGCGCTAAGGCTAAGCCGTGAACGTTAACTAAGCTGGCCCAAGAAGGCACTTGGATCTTTTCTCTCTCAGCACCCACTACGCGTTGATATTTAAGAATAAACTCTAAATTAAAAGGCCCGCTAAGGCTGATGGAAAGAATCCGCTTCTCTTGGAGAAAGTGAGCATGGACATCACCATGCGCGCTAAACTTTTTATTCACCATAAGTTCACTATCGCTACGCTTCCTAAATCTGATCAAACATCATCAACAGCAATGCTTAAAGTATAAAGCAGGAATTGAGATTGCGCCTGTTAGTTGTCGTAGAAAACCTTAAATACAATAAGCGCAAAGTAAGAAGGAAAATAAAAACAAAAAGCTATTGCAAATCATTCTCATTTACACTATCTTGTAAATGCCTGTTCGACGTGAGTTAAAAAAACGGTCTTGGCTTAGCGTCGCTGGGGGATAGACGCCCGTCTATCCCCCATTTTTTCTTATTCCTATCAACGTATTACCTCTTACTTTTTCTTGTTCTAATGTTAATGCTTTTTATCAGTGGCATAAAAAACGCGACTTCGAAGTCGCGCTTTGTGTGCTCTTTATCTTTTCAGCAGCCGATCTGCGTTAACTAAACAGCTTCATAAACCACCCTTTCTGGAGGTCTTCTTCGCAGGTCTTAAGCTGAGTGGCGTATCGCAATGAACGTGCTTTTACTTTTGACGCCACTTTTTTGAGCCAAGGCTTTCTGTCGTAACTTCTTCGCTTATAGCCGCCCCACCCTTCGTGATAATTCAAGTATTGGGCATACGCGTCCCATTTTGAAATGCCGTTCACTTTTTGAGACTTGTAGATAAACCAGCCCATGAAGTCGATAGCGTCTTCGAAGTCATCTCTATCTGCGCCACTGTTATCCGTTTCTCTCATATAGTCTGCCCATGTAGGCGTTTTAGCTTGAGAATACCCATAGGCTGAACTGACTCGTCCCCACGGAATTAACCCAAAGAAAACATAATCACGTGGGGGAAGCGCATCGTGTCGAAACGAACTTTCCTGATACATCATGGCCATAGGAACATGGATAGGCACACCCCATTTGTCTCTGGCATCAGCCGCTGCATCATACCAATCGTCCTTTTCGTAGAAAATTTCGCACAAATTACTGATGTCTTTAGGAGGCGTTGTTGCACACCCAGCGATAAGCAGTGGAAAAAGAACGATGAGCGTTGATAAAAAAACAACCAGTTTTTTGAACTTTTGGTTCATAGCTTGTCTTAATTAATGTTCTAGTAAAATGTGTGTTTCCCTGGAACCCTTCGATGCCTGACTTATGTCAGGCATTTTTTTTTGCAGGAGCTTCAGCGAAATAATCACGAATGAATGTATCAAAGTCTTTAGTGTCAGACGCTTCTATCTCTTTTTGCGCGGAGAATGACACTTCAGCTTGTGCGGCAAAACCCGCAGCATCGGTATCGGTATACTCAAAAGACTTCATTTCCGCCTGATACGCCTGCGCCAGTTCAAGACCAAGTATGCCGTTATCTTTGTCATCTTCCAGCAACATAGCAAGCAGTTTGCCTGACGGCGTTATGTCTGGATTTTTCACTTTTTCAAATTCAGCTTTCACCGCCTGCGAATAAGCCGTAGTGTCGTTAGCCAAATCCAATAGCTCGGCAGCTTGCTCAAATACGTGAAACAGCGATGCGCACCATTGTGGCAGTGTAGTATCCACACCATTGTTCTGTAGCACTAAGTCAGGATTTCTCCCTTCTAGTACCACTTTATTCATGTTTTCTTTAGCTTCTTTAAGCTGAGCTTCATCTAGCTCTGCACTTGGCATAAGTAAACACGCCACTAAGAACACATCTAAGAAGTCAAACTGCGTTTGCGAGATACCTATGGGTGTAAACGGATTTACGTCTAGAGCGCGGACTTCAATGTAACTGATACCGCGACGAACCAAAGCGTCTGTTGGTTTTTCCATTGACTCGGTAGGCTGCTTAGGGCGTATAGGTGAATACAGTTCATTTTCAATTTGAATGATATTGCGACTTAACTGTTGATAATTTCCTTCTTCTCCTGCCGTGAATTCACTAAAGCGTGAAGAAGGCGTTGTCATAGCGTCGCGCAGCAGCTTAACGTAATTATCTAACCGGTTATAACAAATTTTAAGTGAAGATTGCTCTGCACTGGTATAGCCTAAATCACTCATTCGTAGACAGGTTGCATAAGGCATATATACAGTGCCTTTGCCTACCTTCTTAAATGGCAGTGCATGCTTTTTACCTTTTAAGAACGAGCCACACAGTGCCGGAGACGCGCCATAAAGATAAGGGATAAGCCAGCAAAGACGACGGTAATTACGAATTAATCCAAAATAGTCTGCAGAAACTTGTTCTTGCGAATATTCTTTTCCGTTCAGCTCTGCCCACAGCTTCCAAAAGCTTTCAGGTAGTGAGAAATTAAAGTGCACACCAGCAATGGCCTGCATCATGCTGCCGTAACGGTTTTTAAGCCCAATACGATAAACCCGTTTCATTTTCCCAACGTTCGACTCACCAAAATAGGCAATAGGAATGTCGGCTTCATCTTCAATGAAGCAAGGCATACTAAGCGGCCAAATTTGCTCTTCACCAATGTTATTAATGACAAACTTATGGATATCTTTTAACTGAGAAATTGTTTTTGCCGCGCTATTTTCTGGTGGCGTTATAAACTCTAACAGCGACTCTGAAAAGTCTGTAGTTATTGAGTCGTGAGTCAGCGCTGATCCCAGCGGCTTGGGGTGTGGCGTTTGTGCCAAAGTGCCATTTGGGTTTATACGAAGGGCTTCGCGCTCTACTCCACGCTTAATATCTTTTAGCGCAGCTAGGAACTCGGGTGACTTAAGCGCGGCTATGCGCGCTTCAAAACGGGATGAGTCTACAGTCAAAATGGTGGTCCGTTATGTCAATATTGCCCCTGTTATGGGGGGCAATAGTGTAAATTCAACAAAAATTAATCTGTCAGTTTAACGCTTCTCGCCTGTTACCCTCTACTGATAACTCGATAATTGGCATTGATAGCGCGTTCAACTGAGGCAAAATTTTCGCTTTATCGCCCACTACAATAATTTGCATCTTATCAAGATTCAAATATTGCTTTGCAAGCGCGTCTATCGATTCTTTATCAATGTTATTGATAATATCGAGCTGCGCTTCTCGATAACCTTTTTCTAAACCGTAGCTCAGTAACTGACGCAAGAAGCGCGCTTTGCTTGTAGGCGTCTCAAATTCAAGGGCATCGCTAAGCGTAAAAGCATTGCGCATAAAATCAATTTCCGCTTTTTCCACACCCTCAGACCTGTAACGCTCAATTTCACCTAAAATTTCTTTTATCCCTTCGCCGGTATTAGCGGCGGTAAGGTCGGTACTCACTTCGAACCAGCCCAGCGTTTTGCCGCCTACAAAGCCGCTATTTGCGCCGTAAGTAAAACCTTTATCCTCGCGTAAGTTTAGGTTGATACGGCTGTTAAATGCCCCGCCTAGCGGGAAGTTCATTAAACGTGATTTGAAATGATCGCCCGTCGCATCGAAAGGTAAACTTCTGTCCACAATATAGACAACCGACTGAACTGCTTCAGGGCTATCAATAAGGAAAATTTGATTTTGGTTGTACTGAGGAAAGTCACTATAATCAGCAAATTCGTAGGCGTTACCTTGCCACTGGCCTATAAAATCAAGCGTTTCAACCATGTTCTTCTTCGATAAGTTTCCAACAGCAACAATGCTTGCTTTATCTGGCGAATAGTAATTTTTATAGAAGGTTTTCACATCGTCCAGCGTGATACTTTGCACAGTCTCAAGGGTGCCTTCGTCTGGCAAACTCACGCGATTGTCTTCGCCAAACAAAATAAGATCTCGTGCCCGTCGTGCTAAGCTCGATGGTGTTTTCGCCTGCTGCTGCAGACCTTGAACCACCCGCTCCTTCATGCGCTCGAAATCTTCTTCTGTGAAAGCGGGGTTAAAAAGCTTTTCTTTTAAAAGCGCTAAGGTTTCATCTAGGAACTTGGTTAACGTAGACACATAAACCTGTGAATATCTGCCTGCGGTACTGAATCGAATAGAACTTCCCAATTTGGCAAGTTCACTGGCCAACGCTTCATTGGAGTAATGCTTGGTCGTTTCGTTCATCAATAGTGCCGTAAGGTAGGCCGTTCCAGCTTTGCCTTCTGAATCTAGCAACATGCCGCCGTCCATACCTAACGTTAAGGTAACCGTTGGCGTTTCTGTACTGGTTACCCCCAGTATTTTAATGCCGTTGGCAAGTTCAGCTTCCCAGTAGTCAGGCACTTCCACGACAGGTGCATCACCGGCTTTAGGCATCACGCTTCTATCGAAACTTGAAGGTGCGCTAGTAAACGCTTCCTCACCGGCAACGTCAACGGTTTCAACGTGAATATTTCTTACCGGGCGTTCAAAGGTTTGCTCGGCGGCAGCTAACTGTACTTGCCCTTTTGGTACCACACTTAGTACAACGCTATTGGCATCTTTGATGTACTTGTTGTAAACCCGCATCACGTCGTCTGCCGTTACTGCGTTATAGCGTTCAATGTCTTCTGCTATCAAGTCTGGGGTTTGGTAAAACGTTTCGTTAGCGGCCAATGCTGATACTTTGCCAGATACACTTTGAAGCCCAAACACGGTACGCGCTTCAATTTGACCTTTTGTGCGTGCTAAATCGTCTGCCGTCACGCCGCGCGTTTCAAATTCTTTGAGTGTTTGGTTTAGCACCTCTTGCAAGGTTGATAACGACGTGATTTTTGCCGGGTTCGCTAGGGCAAGTAGCTGAAATTCACAGGCAAGCTCACGACAAGGGTGAGAAACGACTGCTTGAACCGCCATCCCTTCTTTAACCAAGTTTTTGTAGAAAAGTGAGGTTTTCCCTCCCCCTAAGATATCAGCCAGCACGTCAAGCGGGGCCTCATCTTCGTGGCGACCGTAAACGGTGGGATAGGTAATTTGCAGCAATGGCAAATGGACTTTGTCTTCCAATGTCATATAGCGTGTTTCAGTAAGCGTGACAGGTTGCGGCTCAGGCTCTTCTACAGCAGGCCCAGCCGGTATCTCGCCAAAATACTTTTTTATCCACGCTTTGGTTTTTGCTACGTCGATATCGCCACCAATAGTAAGTACGGCATTGTTGGGGCCATACCAACGTTTAAAAAAAGCTTTTAGGTCGTTAACGTTAACCCGGTCTAAGTCTTCTACATAGCCAATAGTCATCCACGAATAAGGGTGACCTTCTGGGTATAAGGCTTCGCCGTTAAGCTCATAACGCAAGCCATATGGTTGATTATCAACGCGCTGTGCACGCTCGTTTTTCACCGTCTCTCTTTGATTTTCAAACTTGGTTTGATCCACTGCTTCTAAAAGATAGCCCATGCGATCTGACTCTAACCACAGCACTTTTTCTAGCTGGTTGGCGGGAACCGTTTCAAAATAATTCGTGCGGTCGGTATTGGTTGTACCGTTTAAGTTACCGCCTGACTCGGTAATCACTTTGAAGTGCTGTTCGTCTGCTACGTGTTTTGAGCCCTGAAACATCATGTGCTCGAAGAAGTGAGCAAAACCGGATTTACCTACATCTTCTCTCGCCGAGCCTACGTGGTAAGTAACGTCAACGTGAACAAGCGGGTCTGAATGATCTTCGTGCAGTATTACAGTAAGACCATTTTCTAACGTGTACTTCTCGTAGGGAATAGAGACGGTATTAGATGAATTTGTTGCAGCCTCAGCTTGGCTTTGAGCATGATCTACCGGTGCGTGTTGACACGCTGTTACAACAATGACCCCTAAGGCCATACACAGAGTTCGTAGAGCCAGTTTTCCTGACATGATGATTCCTTTTAAAATAACGACACCTTCATCCTTCGCTAAGTAACAAACTGCTCAAGCCCAATGTTAGGGTCACCGACCTTAATGAACTAGCGAATTTTGAAAGATTACCAGACTTTTTAACGCTTTACTTCTCTGGACTTTGCTATGATTGTATTAATTTATGTATTTCTGAAATACACTTGTACGCAAAAGCTCTTTGCAAATGCGTTTTTTCACCGCTTAATATTGGTAAGTGGTACGAATGAGCGAATAAATGGTTTCCATTTGGAATAGAAAATAGCGGTTAAAAGGAAAGTTGCATGGATCAGTCAACAACAGTACTTGATATTGATTTTGGAATGTCACAACTCAGTGGAAATAAAAAGCTATTGTTCACGCTACTGGGTAAGTTTACGGATGAATATCGTTCTCTTGATGCTGACATACAAGCGCATGTTGCAAAAGGTGACTTCGATGAAGCCTATTCACTTACTCACACCTTAAAGGGCGTGACGGGCAATTTGGGCATGTTTGCTCTGCACAATGCCAGTAAGCCAGTGGAGAGTGCCTTTAGAAACGATAAACGAATTGCCGATGAATATCCCGCTTTTGTTACTGTGCTTAATGAAACGATTGCTGCAGTAGATACGCTTATACAAGAACCTGCGCCTAGTGTCGCAGCGCCGGCTAACGGCGCAGTGGCTGAGCAAGCACGTAAACAATTAATGGCTGCACTGAAGGCCAGCGAATTTATTGCCGAAGAAAAGCTAGATGAGTGGTTAGATGCCCTTGCTTTGCCTGAGGATAAGCGAACTGCCATTGTTGATGCCGTTGACGAACTTGACTACGAAGAAGCCATTTCAGAGTTAGAAAATAGCTAGTGCAACCCATACCTATTCTTTTTGAAGACGCAAACTTACTTGTAGTAAATAAGCCTGTTGGCGTTGCGATGCACGACGCCCTAGACAGCAAGTCAGGTGACCCGAAAGATAACGCGCTAGCTATCGAGCATGAAGACACCGACAAAAATGCTGCACAAAAAGAAAGCTCAGCTTGCAAAGGCGAAGATACGCTGCGTACTGATGGTATTGTCACCCAGCTTAAAAAGCAGCTTAGCCTTAGCGAACTGCATTTATGCCACCGGTTAGATACGGGAACATCGGGCTGCTTGTGTTTGGCGAAGAATGCAAAAACAGCGGCTGAAATTGGCGAGCTGTTTTCTTCACGACGCATCGGTAAATTTTATTTGGCCTTAAGTGAACACAAGCCTAAGAAGAAACAAGGTGCAATCATCGGCGATATGAAAAACCGTCGTGGCGGTCAGCGCATCTTGTTAAAGTCGCAGGAAAACCCCGCTATTACCCAGTTCTTCAGCCATGCCGCTAAACCGGGCACACGAGGCTTTATTGTCAAACCCCATTCAGGCAAAACACACCAAATCCGCGTGGCATTAAAAAGTATTGGCGCCCCCATTTTAGGCGACAGTCTATACGGTGGTGCGCCCTCCGACAGACTTTACCTTCACGCATGGCACTTGCGCCTGCCTTTATCTGCCGGAGAGCTTACCATCACTGCGCCTTTCGATACCGGTCGCGTGGTCAATGAATCAGAAGTACAGGCTTGGTATAGCGCTCTTCAACAGCCAGATAGCTACCCTTGGCCATCGCTGCCAGCCCGGTTTTCAACTCCCCCTATTGATAAATTAAACGTGTTAGGTTAACCGTGAAAAAGCTTCATATTGTTGGCGGTGGCGCTATTGGAAGCTTGGTTGCCGCTGGGGCACAGAAAAACGGTATTGGTAATGCCTGCTACCCGCGAAATATAGTCGCGATGCCAACTGAGGCTTTATGGCAAGATGGCGGTAGTACTATGCTTCAGCCGCCTTTTAACACACCAACGGTGCTAGATAGCAGCGACGTATTGGTATTTCCTCTTAAGGTATATCAACTGCAACAAGCCATTACGCAGTGGCTTCCCTATCTTGAAAACACTCCAACTATTGTATTGCTTCACAATGGCATGGGCGGGCTTGAAACTGCACGCTCATTATTGCCTGATGACTACCCCATTCTACTTGCCACCACCAGCCACGGTGCGTTAAAAGAAACGACGTCGTCTGGAAAAATACAGGTCAGGCATACGGGGCTTGGCGCTACCCAAATTGGGCTAGCCAAAGCAACACGCAGATTACCAGCCACATTGTCTGCGTTGACCCTGACTTATCCACTACAGGCCAACGCAATAGCCCTATTAGAACGTGCACTGCCGCCTGTGCATTATCAAGCAAATATCCTTACCTCACTTTGGACAAAATTATCGATTAACGCCGTCATCAACCCACTAACGGCGCTAAATAATATGCAAAACAAACGCATTGCCGAGGCGGCGTTTGCCGAGACTCGCCACGCAATTTGCCATGAGTTTACTTCAGTGGCGAACGCCTATGGGTATGATTTCAACGAAGATGATGTGCATGAGAAAGTATTAGCCGTTGCTAAAGCAACCGGCGAAAACTATTCAAGTATGCATCAAGACGTGCTTTACGGCAGGCCGACAGAAATAGACGCCATTAATGGGTATATTGTGGAAATGGCAAAGAAAAAGGGTATCCCCGTTCCCGAGAACACCCTTTTGGTAGAGCGTGTTAAGGCGCTTCGCTTGTAAAAGAGCTAGCGCTTAAAAGCATTTGAGCTTAGAACACTAGTCTTTAAACGAAGAGCTGGCCTACTTATATAAAAACTGGCCACGCGGCTCCTTTTTTCTATTACGCTTGCTCACCGGCTTCTTGCGCGTCTTTCGGCGCTTGAGGCTTCATATGTGGGAACAAGATAACGTCTTTGATAGTTGAGCTATCGGTAAATAGCATAGCTAGGCGGTCGATACCAATACCCTCACCCGCTGTTGGCGGTAAGCCGTACTCAAGTGCACGAATATAGTCATCGTCAAAGTGCATGGCTTCATCATCGCCCGCGTCTTTTTCTTCAACTTGCTTTGCAAAACGTTCAGCTTGGTCTTCTGGGTCGTTAAGCTCGCTAAAGCCGTTGGCTAATTCACGTCCGCCTACGAAGAACTCGAAACGGTCGGTAATGAACGGGTTGTTGTCATTACGACGTGCTAGCGGCGATACTTCCCAAGGGTATTCAGTGATAAACGTAGGTTGTTCAAGCTTCTCTTCAGCTGTTGCTTCGAAGATTTCGCACAGGTATTTACCCGCGCCCCAAATACCGTCAACTTCAGGCTCTTTGATATGAAGCTGCTTTGCCATCGCTTTAAGCGAATCTAGGTTCGCTTCTGGGTCGCGAATAGCGGCTTCATCAGCTTCAGGCCAGTATTTAAGAATCGCCTCGCCCATGCTCAAACGGTCGAACGGCTTACCAAAGTCATACTCTACTTCAGACGTTACGTTACCTTCAGCGTCTTTCGTTGTGTTCTTGATAATGCTGGTACCAAGAATGTCTTCCGCTAACGTGCGCAGCATATCTTCGGTAAGGTTCATCAGGTCGTTGTAGTCTGCATACGCTTGGTAGAATTCAAGCATAGTAAACTCAGGGTTATGACGGGTTGATAAGCCTTCGTTACGGAAGTTTCGGTTAATTTCGAACACACGCTCAAAGCCACCAACAACCAAACGCTTAAGGTAAAGCTCTGGCGCAATACGCAGATACATGTCGATATCTAGCGCATTGTGGTGAGTGACAAACGGCTTCGCCGTCGCGCCACCTGGAATAACCTGTAGCATTGGCGTTTCTACTTCTAGGTAGTCACGCTCGGTCAGGTAATTGCGAATACCATTCACAATTTTACTGCGGATCATAAAGGTTTTGCGGGTTTGTTCGCTTGTGATCAAGTCAACATAGCGCTGGCGATACTTGGTTTCCTGGTCGCTCAAACCGTGGAATTTTTCTGGCAACGGACGAAGTGCTTTTGTTAGCAGCTCGTATTGCTCCATGTTTACGTAAAGGTCGCCTTTACCTGACTTGTGCAGGTCGCCCGCTACGCCAATGATGTCACCAATATCTAGCGCACCGTATTTTGCTTTAAGTGCTTTTTGCGTGTCTTTGTCTGCGTAAGCTTGAATACGGCCTGTCATGTCTTGAAGCAACATGAAAGGACCACGCTTTGCCATAATACGGCCAGCAATGCTTACCTTGTTGCCCTGCTCTTGCAAGGTTTCTTTGTCGAATTCACCGAACTTAGCTTGCAGCTCATCCGCATAGTTTTCACGACGGAAGCTGTTTGGGAAACCGTTGGCACGGCACTGCTCGCGAATAGCGCTCAATTTGGCACGGCGCTCTGCAATCAATTTGTTATCGTCTGTTTGTTGGTCAGTCATAACCTTTCACTTCGTTGTTCGGTTTACAGCCCAGATTTTAGGCTAGCTTCAATAAATTTGTCCAAGTCGCCATCTAGCACGGCTTGAGTGTTACGCGTTTCCACGCCGGTGCGCAAATCTTTAATGCGAGAGTCATCCAATACATACGAACGTATCTGACTTCCCCAGCCGATATCTGACTTGCTGTCTTCCATCGCTTGTTTTTCGGCGTTTTGTTTTTGCAGTTCAAACTCATAAAGTTTGGCTTTCAACTGCTTCATCGCCTGATCTTTATTTTTGTGCTGCGAGCGATCGTTCTGACACTGCACCACAATGCCCGTTGGCTCGTGGGTAATACGTACCGCAGAGTCCGTTCTGTTTACGTGCTGACCACCCGCGCCAGATGCACGGTAAGTATCTATACGCAAATCAGACGGGTTAATATCAATATCAATATCATCGTCGATTTCTGGATATACAAACGCCGATGAGAACGACGTATGACGGCGGTTACCCGAATCAAACGGTGACTTACGAACCAAACGGTGCACACCCGTTTCTGTGCGTAGCCAACCAAACGCGTACTCCCCCTGAATACGTAGGGTCGCACTTTTTATACCGGCCACATCACCGTCTGATACTTCAATCAGCTCAGTTTTAAAGCCATGGGCTTCGCCCCAACGCAAATACATACGTAGCAGCATATTGGCCCAATCTTGCGCCTCTGTACCGCCAGAGCCCGACTGAATATCAATATAGCAGTCGTTTTCATCATTCGGGCCAGAAAACATACGGCGAAACTCAAGCACTTCTAGTTGCTCAATTAAGCCTTCAAGTTCACTTTGGGCCTCAACGAAGGTGTCTTCGTCTTCAGCCTCTACCGCCAACTCCACAAGACCTTCAACGTCTTCTGTGCCTTGGTCGAGTTTATGGATCGTTTCAACGATTTGCTCTAGGGCTACTTTCTCTTTGCCAAGTGCCTGCGCTCTGTCTGGCTCGTTCCAAACATCAGGGCTTTCTAATTCTCGGCTAACTTCTTCTAAACGCTCTGACTTTGCATCAAAGTCAAAGATACCCCCTAAGCGCGTCGGTGCGCTCGCGGATATCTTTTATCGCATTCGTAACGGGGTTTATTTCAAACATAGTCCGCTTATTTCGTTAAAAATTTAAGACCGCGGATAGTACCGAATTTGAAGGAATTTTGATAGGGGTTGGCGCAAATATTGCGACACTGTTTTACGTGAGCCTATGTGCATTTTTCGACCACTTCCGATGAGGTGAACAATTTTACCGTTCAGTGGCGCACAACACGCATTGGTTAAACGGTCAGAGCCCATAAGAATAAACTTATAAAGCATTTAACGCTTCGTTGCATCTTAACGTAGTGCACTGGTTTAGCACATTCTCGCTTTCCTCAAGGGTGCAGTGCAAACTTTACCGTCGTTATGAACGACAAGTGGAAAAATAATAGGAAAAGTATGTCGTTAAATAATTTGTCTTATGCTGTTATCGGAGTACTGCTTGGCCTCTTAGTATTGGCATTAGGCCAACTTGTTGACTGTCAAAATTTAGCCGGCGCAACCATGTCGTTACAATGCCCCAACGGCGCACCTATTTCAAAACTATGGCTGGTCACTTCAATGCTAATAGCGGGAAGTGGTATCGCCGCTTGGCTATTTCGAAACCGCAACTTCTAAGCGCGTTGTGATATTTCAAGCGCATAAAGGAGGCGAGCCCCTTTATGCGCAGCAGTGTTCACCTTGTTACGTTTACGGCTATTTAGCAAACGTATAATTCGTATAGCCTTTCTCACCGCCCACAAATCACTTTTGCATTTTTCGCAAAAGTATTAGCCCATTTCGACGACGTTACCCTAAATTTTCTTCCTCTCCTCTTGACGCAGAAAATTTTAAGCTTACACTTGTGCGCTGAATCAGCGTACAACTGTACGCTTAAATATTTTGATCATTTTTTGTATTAAAGATATTCCGACCATAAATAGGTGTGATTTCTACATTGAGACTATTACTAGATAAATTTACTGATCGTATATTCCACCACGGCTCTTGGAAGGGCTATTGGGAAGTACTGATGCAGCAAATTAAACCCGCATGGCGCGATGGATATTTCAGAGCCAGAGTTGTGACAGTAAAAAACTTAAACACGCATATACTCGAGGTGGTACTCGAGCCAGATAGTTCGTGGCCCACGCATGCCGCGGGGCAACATATCGCGTTGACCATAGAGCTTAATGGCAGGCTCACCACCCGCGTATTTACTATAGCAAGTGGTGCTAATACCCACCAAAGAGACAAGCAGATTCGCTTGGTGACTAAGGTAAAAGCCCAAGGCGCGCTAACACCTTACCTTCATACCTGTGTGCCTAATCAATGGGTTAATATCTCGGCCCCCATGGGAGAGTTTGTATGGCCGCAGACGGAAAAACCTCTACTTATGATTGCGGGCGGTTCGGGCATTACCCCTTTCATTGCCATGCTTGACGATGCCATTAACAATGCACAGGTAAATCAAAAAGCGGTGCATTTGCTTTATTTTGCAAAGCCCAATGAACACGTATTGCTTGAGGAGCTTTCAACTTTCAGCAAGCGCTGTGAAAGCTTCACCTATGACACTTTAACTAAGCAAAGAGATGGCGATGTAGAAGCCCATTTATCTTACTTTGCCGATGCACACTGGTTAGTGTGTGGCCCACATGCCATGTTCGAGCAAGTAGAAACTTATGCAAAGACGATTAGCGCGCCTGTTTCAAGCGAGCATTTCGCTGCGCTGCCTGTGGTGAGCCACACAAGCCTTACCGAAAGCGAAACTTTCTCGTTGGTTCACAATGGCCAGTCTTTAACTATCGACAATCAGCAAACCCTACTTTTGCAGCTTCAACAAGCAGAACAACCTGTGACCTATGGCTGTGGAATGGGAATTTGTCATCAGTGCCAATGTGTTAAGAAAAGGGGCGTGGTAAGAGATACCCGTACTGGCGAACTTTCAGATAGCGCAGAGCAACTTATTCAGTTGTGTGTATCACAAGCCGTTACCGATGTGGAGATTCAACTATGAACACTAACGTTGCAATAGACAATCAGCACCGTGAAGAAGCCATCAAGCATGCGAACTTGCCGATGCACGAAACTCAGGAAACTCTAGCAACTCAGCCTACGAGCGCTAGAAAGAAACCGAACTACGAGATACTTGCCGCACAGCTTGATGAAATCAAAGCCGATATTAAACAGAAAGTGGGCGCTGAAGATGCTGCCTACATTCGACGTATCATTTTTATTCAGCGTATTTGTGAATGGAGTGGCCGTATATTATTAATGCTGGGTTTCTTACAGCCTCTGCTTTGGGTTGCCGGCGTATTAAGCCTAGCGACGGCTAAAATACTCGACAATATGGAAATTGGCCATAACGTGATGCACGGTCAGTACGATTGGATGAACGATAAACATATCAATTCAAAAGGCTATGAGTGGGATATTGCCTGCGATGGCGCAAGTTGGAATCGCGTTCATAATTACGAGCATCACACCTATACCAACATTATTGGTAAAGACAGAGACTTTGGCTACGGTTTGCTTCGCTTGTCTAATGATTTTAGATGGCGTGTAAAAAACTTATGGCAGTTCGCAACTTATATCGTACTTAGCGTTTTGTTTCAGTGGGGTGTGTCGTACCACGAAATGGCCGCTGAGCGGGTCTTTTTTGGAAAAAAGAAGGACAACCGTAAGAACCAAGTTACCCATAATGAACTTAAGAAACGCTTTTTCAGCAAAGGGGCGCGTCAATTAGTAAAAGACTATGTGCTATTTCCTCTGATAGCTGGCCCCCTATTTTTATGGGTATTTGCAGGCAACCTTATTGCTAACTTACTGCGCAATTTGTGGACGTCGACCATCATCTTCTGTGGTCATTTCACTGGCGATGTAGAAACCTTCAAAGAAGAGGATTGCAAAAATGAGAGTCGCGGTCAGTGGTACTATCGTCAGGCCCTGGGATCATCGAACATCAAGGGCGGTAACCTGTTTCACGTACTGACTGGGCATTTAAGCTTTCAAATTGAGCACCACCTGTTTCCAGATATCCCAGCAAGACGCTACAGAGAAATGGCCCCCAAGGTACAAGCCGTATTCAAACAGCACGGCATGCACTACAACACTGGCGGCTTTTTAAAACAATACGCCAGCGTGTTAAAACGCATTATTCGCTACTCTTTCCCTTAACCAGTTGAAACCCTAACCAGCCGGCCATGGCGCTTGCGCTGGTTAGGCACGTGCCCCACGCCCAATCAATAAACATGATAAACAAAGTAAAACCTTCAATTATGCTGTACGCCGTTAAATTGTAGGCGCCATAACTGGCCAACCCTAACAGCGCGCCATCAATACCCGCGTAAAGCAGCGATTTGTCTCTGTTAGCTACCACAGCAAGTACAAACACCACGCATCCATACATTAAGTAAAACACTACCCAAGGCCACGTGATGAACTGGCTTCTAAGCAGCGGTTCCATTTCACTTTGATACCAGCCATCCGCAATAACGCCAAGCCACATGAAGTCGAGCACGCCAAAGCACACAAAGATTGCCAGTAACGACGCGACGATGTTTTTCGCAAAACGAATGATGTTGGAAAGCATGAAACCTATCCCTGTAAATGAGCAAATTGCCAATGTAAGTTATTTAAAATATGGATACGCGAGTGTTGCACAATTAGCGCATTGCCGATGGCGCGCGCTTCATTTAACGCTCGCTTAATCAACACACAGGGTATGCTCCACCACACCATTAGACACATAAGCTCTGCAGCCAAATAGGTCGGTAGTTTCTAAACACACCCCACTGGCTTTTTGCCCAGCTTCCATCTTATTGTTTTCCGTGACACAAGCCACTTCGCACTCGCTGCTGTCATTACACGCATTGCCAGCATCGTTCGCGGGAAGCACACAAGCATGCGCCTGCTGTCGGCCTACTTTCTTCCAGTTACCACCGTGTTTATCGCACACTTTTTCAGACTCAATGGAATAGGCCTGCTGCACCAAAGGCAATGAGGTATCAACAACTTGCTCTAATCTTTCGACGTCTTCAACACTCGCGATTGGCTCATCAATAGGTTCTGGGGGCTGAGCGCCACAAGCAGACAAGGCTGCACACACGCCTGCTATTAACCAGATCCTAAAACGCTTCTGTGCTCTACTGCTTGCTTGTTTCATTTTTTCTCTCAATTTATTTTACTTTTTAAACCACTACTATTTAAAAGCCAAACTATTTAAGCCCCACATTACTTAAGACCTAATTTATTTAAGACCGCTGCTACTTATGACAACCGCTATTAGATAAGTTCTTATTTTGTCGATAAATCCTTATTTGCTTGTTGCGCTATGCCTAATAAATTATCAAACCTATGAAATTTTAGTGCTACCTCGACGGGTCTCTACATACACTTCGCAAAACTAGCAGTATTTACGGACGCTTTATGACACTAAACCAAACCGAAAACATGGTCACCGCATTGCTCACTTTTAGCTTCGCAGTTCTTGGCCTAACATTTTTATTGGGTGCAAACCCCAATGCACTTATCGCTACATTTAATTTCTACTCGTTAGACTCTGTGTTGAGCGAGAGTGCCCTTGGTGCTTTTTCTGGTATCGCGTTGCTGTTGCTACCGTTAATGACCATTGCAGCACGTTTTAACCTTGTTTCAGCAAAAGCAGTAACACTATATGCCACTTTTGTAACGGCCATTCCATTGCTGACGTTATTATCACCAACGAGATGGATGGCCGATTTAGGGGGCTTCCCGATTATTGGCAGCGGTCAAGGCATCATTAAGTACTTCGCAGTATTACCGCTTTTCCTATTCTTGTTTTATCGCGAAAAATTTTCACACAAGCAACTGACATACCTTAACTTTGCTCCTGTAACCATGGTCTTATTATGGATAGGAGGCATGAAGTTTTTCGAGTTTGAAGCTAATGCGATTGTGGGGCTAGTTGAAACATCACCGTTTATGTCGTGGCTATATGCTGTGTTTAGCGTACAGGGTGCATCGAATGTAATTGGTGGGTTTGATGTCCTCTTTGCACTGCTATTGGGTGCGGGCATCTTTACTAAGAACAAGCCGATGATCATTGCGAGCGGACTGGCTTGTTTATCGGCTTTTATAATGACACAAACGTTTTTGTTTACTGTACCGGATACCTTTAACAGCACGACTATCATCAATCGCCTAGGACAGTTCGTTATTAAAGACCTTTGGTTTGTCGCTAATCTTGCTGTGGTGGCTTACTTTACGCTGTTCGAGGCAGTTTCACGAGAACGCGAAGAAGCGCAGTTGGGTCAATCGCCACAGTAAAGCTTTACGGCAAAGTCAGGTTAAAGATGTTGTAGTAATTAACCACTACCTCACTTATCGTTTATTCGAAAATGGTCACTTGGTTGCGGCCATTTTCTTTTGCAGTATAAAGTGCTTGGTCGGCATGGGTTAACATTCTGTCGTGATCTCTCGCGCCATCTGCACTTGCTACACCAATACTGATTGTGACTTTCAGCGTTTGCGCTATAAAACTGAAATCATGTGCTGCCACGATTTTTCGAACATGATCCATAGCTACCCTTGCATTTATCAAGTCATATTCGGGTAACAACACAGTAAACTCTTCGCCGCCCCACCTTGCACATTTAGCATAATGCGGAACTTCGCGATTTAATATACGGGCCACCTCAGTTATGACTTTATCTCCTACTAAGTGAGAGTACTGATCATTTACCTGTTTAAAATGGTCGATATCGATAACGGCAAGACATAGAGGAGTTTGTTTCGCTTTAGCCTCTTCAAAATATTGTACAAGCCAGCGGTCGAATGCTCGTCTATTTGCAATACCCGTTAGATCATCATGAGTTGCTTGGAACTCGAACCGCTTGGTTTGTAATTCTAGTGATCTGGTTTGTTCATCGACCCTTTGTTTTAAAATCATTTCTGATTTTTTCAAGTGATGAAAACGTACTTTATAAAGTGCATAGATAACAAAACAGAAGAAAAGAAAAACCGAGAATTTAAAAGCAAATGTCTGATAAATGCTGGGGAGCACGCGAATAGAAAATGGTGACGTAATCTCTTGCCAGGGACCACCAATATAACGAGCACGTACTTTAAACTGATAACGACCAGGTGCTAAATTAGTGTATTCAGTCATTCTAAATTGATGACGGTTAACCCAATCTTGGTCATATCCTACTAACATAGCCTGATACTCTATACGCGAAGGCATAGCGAATCCCAACCCTGCATACTGAAACGCAACTCGTGTGGTTAACGGCGTTACGTCTACTTCCCTTTTATCCGTATCAAATTGCTGGTCAGCACCGTCCAGTAGTACCGCCTCTATACTTACCGGAATAGGGAATTCACTCAACATGGCAAGGTTTGCAGGCGTTACTGTGGCGAGCCCTTTCGCAGTAGGAAGCCAAACATTTCCGTCTACATCGACAAACTGAGATGGCTGTGACCCACCATTGATTTGAATACTCGCCAGGCCATTTTCTTCTTTAAAATGCTCAAATTCCAATAAAGCACTTGGATGTGTCAGACACTCCTTAAGACTTGATAGTGAAGTGAGAATGACCCCTTGATTTGAACTTAGCCATACACCGCTGTTGTGATCTATACCGATTGAAAACAGTTTATCTACGGGAAGCCCCTGCGACTTTTCGATTACACTAAGTGCCTGAGTAGCATTGTCAAAATACGCAAGGCCTCGATCGGTTGTAATCCAAGTTCCCTTTTCAACAACGCTAAAACTGAACGCGTGCTGCGCATCTGAATGTTCAGGAAACGACACTGTGTGCACAATACCCTGTTGGATATAGGCGAGCCCTGTCCCTGTAGCAATCCAGATTCGTCCTTCACGATCTTCTGCCAAGCCCATTGAAAAATGAGCAGGTAGCCCATTTTGTTCATTAAAATGGATTAGCTTTCCATCTGGCGTTTGTTGAACTACACCTTGCGCAGTGGCATACCAAACACTGTTATCACTCGCTAAAAGAATGGCCCTTACTTCATTACTCGGTAACCCTAAATGTCTATTGAGGTAAGGAGTAAGTTGGTCGTTTTCATATCGCAGCACACCTTTTGTATAGGTGCCAACTAACGTTACTTCTTCAGTTACCGCTGCCAAACTGAGTACAGAAAAGGCTTCACCCGTAGTGAGCGATGCGCTGGAAAACGCATCATTGGAAAATATATCTAATCCAGCACTTCCACCTGCTAAAAGTTGGCCATCAGACGTTTGCAAAACAGTTCGCAAAAAGTCTCCACTCATTCCTTGGCTTTGCGAGAATGTGGTAAATAGCGCACGACGCAGCCTAAACAAACCACCATTAGTGCCAATCCAGATATTTTTTTCCAAATCTTCAAGCAGTGAAAAAACGCGGTTGTTGGGAAGACCTGTTGTCGCATCCAGTTTCTCTAGGCCTAAGCCACTTAGACGGTAGAGGCCATGATTAATGGTGCCTACCCAAATGCTATTTTGATGATCAAGCAAAATACTACTAACTGATTTGTCGGCAAGTGAGCTGTGAAGTAGCGCGAAGGTTCCGTTTCTTTGCTGCCAAACACCGTGTTCCGTGCCAACTAAAACACGTTTTTTGCTATCAAGAGCGAGAGTAAATGATGGACCAGACAGTATGTTGTGGTCGGGTACAGCTAGCTGAAATTTATCGTTTATGTATTTGAATAAGCCTTGATTTGTTGCAAACCAGATTACTCCAAATCCGTCTTCGATTATGCGGTAAGCACTCGAATTTACAATGTATTCTTTTTGCGTGCCATCAGGCGTTCTCATTGCAATCCCCGTGTCTTCCAGCGCAAACCACAACACGTTATTACTGTCTCTGAACGCATGATTAACCATTGCAGGCAGGGGCGCTTGAGCATGCCACTGCTCTGCAATAAGCGACGTTACACCGCCTCGGTTTCCTGCCACCAGTAGCTCGTCGCGGGGCTTGTTGTAATACAAGCTTCGAATGCCGGAGTCTGGTAATCCTGTTTGCGCGCCGCGGGTAAATACAGTGAACTGCTGACCATTAAACCGAGCTACACCTTCCCAAGTACCCGCCCATAGATACCCATTGGACGTTTGTGCTAATGCGTGAATACTATTGTGAGGAAGCCCGTCTTTCGTTCCCCACGATTGAGGGAAATACCGGTTGAGCGGCATGAGCTGAGAAGACTCTACCGAAAAGCCATCTATGGGTATCACCCACAGCAAACACATCACAAAAGTGAGAGACACAAACTTCAATGGCTTCTCGGTACGTTATTAGATAGACGGTGTAATAATACCTCTATCTATTAACTAACACAAAAATTGTGGTTTTTAGTTATCTTCGGTCAACGACAAGCTAATCCAGACTAACCTGTGATCTGAGCTGGCAGCACGGTCTCTAACTAATCGATATAGGTCACTGGTTTTTGCAGGCCAGAAAACGCCAGCATCGTTCACATCGAAGCCAAATCGAGATGGCAAAACATAGTCAGCTCTTGCTCCCCAGTAAGCAGTAAAGCGATTACTGAATTTAGCGCCAGATGCGCCCGCACCACCGGCACTTGTAGGAATGATGTCATTATTAACTAACGGGTGTTCGGTCAATTGTTCTATTACGCCCTCGCGGTGTTTGTTACCGATATCGGCAGCATTAAAATCGCCTAAAAGTACAAAGCGCGTATTGGTTTCTAAACTGACTTTCTCACCCCTGTCATCGTAGATATAGGCGCCTTTGTCAGGAGAAAGGTAATCCGCCATCAGCCTTATTTCATCGAAATTGCGCTTTCCGTTTCTGTCTTCGTTTCCATCAAAATTAGGTGGTGTTGGATGCATAGCAAGTATGTGTACGGTTTTACCCGCTACTTTCACCGGCACATCCCAGTGAGACTTAGAACTCAACCTTAGCGCGGCCCACTCTTCTACGTCGTACCATGGCTTGCCCTTATCAGTACTTCCGCTCTCGTCGGGAATAATTGGAACCTGTGGATGAGGCATGTGATGCCATTTAAACGTCTGAAAGGTGCGAATACCATCAACATCAATAGGGTATTTTGACAAAAGCGCCATGCCATATTGCCCGGGATAAAGCCCAAAGCCGTATGCATCGCCACCAAAACCTTCTGCTTTGCCATTATTGTCTAAGTCGAAGGTGGTGGGCTCGCCCGTGTTTACTGGCGCTACGTACGTGTAAGGGTAGTCAACCGGTTCAAGCCCTTGCTGAGAAACGTTCAGGTAGTTTTCCATAAAAGCCTCTATGCCTATACGTTTATCTGCAATGTAATCAAACTCATTCAGCAATAAAATATCAGGGTTAACACGCTGAATAATTTCAGCAATATTTTTAACTTGAGGGTACTCACCTGTAGACAGAACATGCTGAAGTACTTTGTCGCTCGGCTTCATGCCTAAGGCTTTGTAGTTAGTCGCCTCCATGCTTACATTAAATGTAGCAACTTTTAGCATTTGCTCTTCTTTCGAATAAGCCAACGTAGATACCCATAACGCGGGTATAAGAGGTGTGGCAAAGAAAAGCGCCCTAATTTTCATGTTGTTACCTTTTAATAAAGTCGTTTGCTAACGATACCAATATAGATGAGGATTCTGAACTTTTTTGTACTGAAGAATAGCTAGGGTCTGTTTAGCGTTAGGTGCAATAAACCTTACCTAAAGTTACCTTCCTTTCGGCTATTTTTTGCCCTTGTCTTCACAACCTTGAGTTAGCTTTAATCTCTTAAACTCTCGCGCTAGCATCATTTTAAAAAATTATTTTACCATTAAAACTATTAATGCAATGAAATTGCACAAAAACAACCATACAGTGGATTAATAGAATCAATTGCTCGTATTGTACTGATATTCTTTTTCTAACGTTTAGAGAGTACAGCTCCCCTGAACTTTAACTGCAGCGCGTATTTTTAAGGGGTGAGCAAGAATTTAATAGAAAGAGAGATGTGTTATGAAAAGCTGGGTTTCAAAAGCGATTAATACCATCAATGCAGATTATCAGCGCTCTGCAGACACCCATTTGATAAAACTTGAGCAAATAGCATTTCAAGGCATCGACATCTATCTTAAAGATGAAAGCACCCACCCTACGGGCAGCTTAAAACACCGCTTGGCCCGCTCCCTTTTTCTGTACGCCCTGTGTAATGGAAAAATTGTAGAGGGAACGACTGTGGTAGAGGCATCTTCAGGCAGCACGGCCGTGTCTGAAGCTTACTTTGCTAAAATGATTGGCGTGCCGTTTGTTGCGGTTATGCCTAAGTCTACCGCCCAGAGTAAAATAGCGCTTATTGAACGCTACGGTGGTCAGTGTCATTTCGTCGACTGCCCTACACAAATGCACTGCGAAGCCACTAAGGTAGCGAAAGAACTTAACGGCTATTTTATGGATCAGTTCCTTTACGCAGAACGCGCAACAGACTGGCGCGGCAATAATAATATTGCTGAAAGTATTTTTGAGCAGATGAAAGCCGAGCCCCACCCGGTACCACACACCGTGGTTATGAGTGCAGGAACAGGCGGAACATCAGCTACTATAGGCCGCTACATACGTTACAAAGGCCTCTCTTCCAAACTCGTTGTAGTAGACCCAGAATTCAGTGTGTTTTTTGATAGCTTCAAAAATAGGGATCATACACTTACCGCTACCCGCGGAAGCCGCATAGAGGGGATTGGACGCCCTAAAGTGGAAGCTTCTTTTCAGCACGACGTTATAGACGACATGATTGCGGTTCCCGATGCGGCCAGTATTGCTACTATGCATTGGTTAAACAGTACCATGGGAATAAAAGCCGGCCCCTCTACCGGTACCAACTTATGGGGCGCGCTAAGTATTGCCGAACGAATGAAGCAACAGGGTGAAACGGGGTCAATAGTTACGCTTATGTGTGACAGCGGGGAAAGGTATGGCGACACTTATTACAATGCACAGTGGGTACTAAACAATATTGGTTGTACAAGTGTATTTACTGACAAACTAGAAAGTATCGAAAGCTGAATTAAAACTAACTCAGCTGGGTTTACACTATAAGCTGCTACTTAAAGTGCTGGCACGCTATATGTCGCGCAGCTCTTTATTCAAATCACCTATCACTATACATTGGCGTTAGATTTGTAATAAAAAAGCTTACGAAGCCATGATGAAAATAAAGAACTTTATTCGCCGCAGTGTGGCGTTAACTGCAATAATCGCTACCCACAACGCCTTCGCTGCTAGTACGCCAACTGCGGAAGCCGTTGACCCCAGCAGTACCAATACAGTTACAAGTGACTCCACAGGTACTTCTAACAACAACTACGAAAGCGTTTTTGCTAACCTCGCGCTTCATTGTATTCATCAAGAGTTTCCAAATGTAGTGAAACACATGATGAATAACGCCGACGACGTTAAAGCACCAAGTCAACTCTACCCAGCATTTTATGGTTGTTTAGACTGGCATTCATCAGTTCATGGCCATTGGCTTTTAGTAAGAATGCTAAACACTGCGCAAGACGCGGTGAATAAAGGAGAGATTATTGAAAAACTTAATATCAGCTTTACGACAGAGAACATTCAAGGTGAATTGGCAAGTCTTAACCGTGAGAATAATGCGTCGTTTGAGCGCCCCTATGGTCTTGCTTGGTTTCTACAATTAACCGCGGAACTACGTCAATCATCAACTCCAGAAGCAAAGATCTGGTTGGACACGCTACTACCGCTTGAAGAAGAAATTGTGGCGAGAGTAAGTGCCTGGCTACCCAAACTGGCTTATCCAATCCGAACCGGTGAACACAGTCAAACCGCCTTTGCTTTTGGCCTAATGTTAGACTGGGCGAAAATATCAGGTAATAAAGAGTTTGAAGCACTGCTTACATCTAGAGTAAAAGAATATTACCAAGCTGATAAGCAATGCCCCCTAGCCTACGAGCCTTCAGGACAGGATTTTCTATCACCGTGTTTGGCCGAAGCCGACCTAATGCGCCGAGTAATGGCTAAACATGAATACAGCCAATGGCTTTCAGCATTCTTTCCTAGCCTCACAGCTAGCACATCAAATTGGCTAGCGCCTGCGACTGTGACGGACAAAACGGATGGTAAGCTCGCTCACCTAGACGGGCTGAATATCAGCCGTGCGTGGATGATTGAAGGCATTATAAGCGCTTTACCAGACAATGACGCACGCTTAACGGTACTGAAGAAAACGCTAAAAGCACACCGTGAAGCAGGATTAAACGCTGTGTTTGGCGATATGCACTACATGGGCAGCCACTGGCTTGGCAGCTTTGCCAGCTACCTAGAAACTCAACGTGGTATAAAATAATTCAGACGTAAAAGTGAGAAATCAAACCAAGCAAGCCGCACTCAATTAAGCGGCTTGCTGTCGGCACCGAACACTACATTAATACAGAGAGTTCGGAATATAACACGTTAATTGATGTCGCCTGCATCGGGTACTCTTACACTTGAGAGCTTCACAAGCTTTTGAAGAATTGCGAGTAAAAGTAGGTTCTGAAACTCAGGTTCTGTTAAGAGCGAGAACCCTTCTTTTGAAATGATACTCTCAAAGAGAGAAATAATATTTATTGCCGCAAGAAACCAAAATGCTACGTGGCTGTAATTTTTCTTATCCATGATTATTTGCCTTTGTCCATGCTTAAATAAAACTAAAGAAGCAGGCCTAAGCCTGCTTTAATTACACTAAGGAACTTGAGGTTTTGTGCACGTGCACTGAGCTAGACTATGACATCAAACCAAATTTAACCACTGACCATGGGACGTGTTTTGCGTAGTTTTTTCGAACTAAAGCTTCGACGGGTCGCTCTAGCCATTATACTCATCTGCCATTAGGCCAGTTTACCTGCCAACTCAGCGGTCTCTTTACCCAAATTCTTAAGTTGCTTTATCGTTTTTTCATCGGTAATTACGCCGTCTTCCACGAGCGTATTTACCTTTGCGATAGCTTTTTGATTTGGCAGCACCATAGTACCTAGGTTTTCAAGCAACATTCTAAGTACCACCAGCACGCGCATTCCGCCTAATCCACCGGCCGACGCGGCCATGATGCCCGCCACTTTACCGCGATAGGCTTGCAGGGGCTTTTCGCCTTCGCCCATGCGTGACGCCCAATCAATCGCATTTTTAAGCAGTGCCGGGTAGCTAGAGTTGTATTCTGGAGAAGCAATAAGAAAACCATCATGACTCATAAGTAGTTCTTTAAATGCTTGGGCCTTTTCAGGCATGCCAAACTCTGCTTCGTCGTCCTCATTAAAAATTGGCATCTGATAATCAGCCAAATCAATCACGGTTACTTCTGCGCCAGCGTCACGTGCGCCTTCAGCGGCTACGTTTACTATAGCGTGGTTGAATGAACCTTTACGGGTACTGCCTGCAAAGGCAAGGATCTTAGTCATACGGGTTTCCTGTCGTTTTTATTTGTCTAACTTATAAGAATCTATCGTCTTATCGGTTTTAATAAAAATGTAAGCATTAAAGTTTTCACCGGCAAGCTGTGTGTTTATACGTTCGTGTTAAGCATATCGAGTAGGGTGAGGCGTCACCGCCTCATCCCTCTCACAGAACCGTACATACGGGCCTCGTATACGGCTCATGTACATAGTTATTTAGCGTAATGGCTAAACACATATCCCGTTGCAACATTCTCCAAGTTCATTAGCCCGAGCTCATCGAACCAACTGTTTGGCATCGCATAGCTTGCTAAGGGGCTGCGTGCACTGCACCAACTCGTCATGTTGATGTGGGCAAACCGACCTTTATAACCATGCTGTCTTAGCCAGCGATGGAGGCGGCTCGCCTTCTTCCATAACTTGAGTTGAATACTGCGCAAGCGGCGTCTTAGCCAGCTTGCTATTTGCTTAAATGCCCTGCTCGCATTGGCTATCTTGAAGTAATAACTGAACCCTCTTAGCAGTGGGTTTAGTGCATTGATGACTGATTGCAGCGGCATTCCGCCATTGCGTTTCGTCATCTGCTTGAGCTTCGCCTTAAACGCGGTGAGTTTCTTGGGCTGGATGCGGGTATGTTTCGTCCCGATTTCAACGCCAAGGAACTTCACACCATCGTCACTGTGTGTGATATGTGTTTTCTCCGTGTTTACGCTGAGCTTTAGCTTTCCTTCTAAGATATGTGTGGCTTGTGCTTTGGCATTCTCTGCCGCTGTACGACTGCAACACAAGATAAGGATATCATCAGCATAGCGCACTATTCTGTGCCCCCGCTGTTTCATTTCCTCATCGAACGCATCCAGATAGATGTTCGCTATCAGTGGGCTTATTACCCCACCCTGCGGACTGCCTGTTTCTGTTTGCTGCCAATGTCCATCGACCATCACCCCACTTTGTAAGAACTGAGTAATAAGGCTCAGCACGCTGCCATCACGGACCCGTCTTTTGATGCTCTTAATGATAAGCGTATGGTCCAGCTTATCAAAGCACTTCGACAGGTCCATATCCACCACGTGTTGACGCCTATATCGACGGATAAACATCGTGGCTTTATTGATAGCATCGTGACAGCTCCGCTTCGGCCTATAACCAAAGCTTGATGGGTGGAACTGTTCTTCGAAGATGGGGGTTAGGAGGTCATTTAAGCACTGTTGAACGACCCTATCCCTTACCGTTGGGATACCCAACAGACGCTCGCCGCCACCGTCTTTCGGGATAACCACCCGTCTTACCGGTTGCGCTTGATAGCGTTTGGTTTTGAGTTCGAGAAGAAGCTGCGTAAGTTCATTATCCAGATTTGAGGCAAACGCGCTCAGGCTCTGCCCATCTATTCCGGCCGCGCCTTTCGCTTTGAGTACCTTTTTAAATCCCTTGAACAGTCTGGCTTTATTAAGCAAGTGACCGTACAAACTATAATAAACCCGCACGCTTCTCCTCGAAGATGGTGTGCTGTGTGGGGGCCGATGACTTCTTTTCGTGTTGGTCTATTTCACATGGTGGTAGAGCGTGCTAGCCCAATGGCAATCTACTCAACGTTCCCACATTACTCCTATGTACCGTTTCGTAGCCAGTCCGTCGCTTCCGCGACAAACCAAGTACGAAGACGTCGATAGCTAGTCGATTCGTGTACCACTAAAAAAAAACATCTGCTCATCACAGACTTACTATGTACTTCCGCCCTTCGCCATCCTAATCAGCTTTTGGCTGATAAGAACGCCATCAAACACTGCTGATGGTCAGCTCGGTTTTATCCTCCACACCATTACTGGCTTTCACAGGCCGAACTTTATTCACTACTACGGCGTCATCTGCCACCTCACACCAACACCTACCTTGAGTCGCCTCTCGCATAGATGCTTCTGGCTCATAACCAGAGACGGTGCCAGGCTTCCCCAGTTACTGTGCTGGCTCCCTGTTAGAAATCCCACCCTCAAACACAAAACAGGACTGACTGAGTATCGGGCTTCACGCTATTTTGCACGCTTACCCTCCTGTCTTGCCGAATCAGGTTCACTTGCGTTGTGTACCTCTAACTTCCTATGGCTTCCTTCAGACCCTGCCGTTGGCCAACAACGCCCTTGCCATTCGGATTATCTTCCCCTCAGTCAGGGTGATTCAGGTTTCTTTCAACCTGACGGGTTTGCCAGCTTCGCTGGGCAAACAAAAAAGGCTGACACTTCATCAATGTCAGCCTTTTTCAATATCAATAAGTACGTTGTACCGTGAGCACTACATTTTTTCTAGTGTTTCAATACCGAGTAAGGTTAATCCTTTCTCTAGCGTTTTGGCAACCAAAGCTGACAGCGCTAGACGGCTATCGCGTACTTGTGGCTCTATACCCTCTTTCAGCATTGGGCACGCTTCATAGAATGTCATGAATGCTGACGCTACATCGTAAAGGTACGTACACAACACGTGAGGCGTCGCTTCGCGCGATACCATACCAATCACTTCTTCAAACTGCATAAGCAATACGGCTAGTGCGTGCTCTTGTTTCTCAACAAGCTTGATATCTACCGGCATAGTAGCCATATCAACACCCGCTTTTCTAAACAAACTCTTCACACGGGTGTAGGCGTATTGAAGGTAAGGCGCGGTGTTACCTTCAAAGCTTAGCATGGAGTCCCAGTTAAACATGTAATCAGTCGTGCGGTTTTTAGAAAGGTCGGCGTATTTCACCGCGCCAATACCTACCTTGCGAGCGACTTCTTTAAGCTCTTCTTCGCTTAAATCGTTGTCGCGCTCAGCAATTAATTTACCTGCACGCTCAACGGCTTCATCAAGCAATTCAACCAGTTTAACCGTGCCGCCAGTACGCGTTTTAAATGGCTTACCGTCACTGCCTAGCATCATGCCAAATGGGCAGTGCTCGTAGGTTTGCTCTTCTTTCATGAAGCCTGCTTTACGGCCTACAATTTCCGTTTGCTTAAAGTGCAGCGCTTGACGCGCGTCAGTGAGAATAAGCGTACGGTCAGCGTTTAACTTGCCGCTGCGATAGCGCATTGCCGCAAGGTCCGTCGTTGCGTATAAATAGCCGCCGCCAGACTTTTGAACGATGTAAACCGCAGGATTACCTTCTTTATCAGCAAGCTCAGGTATAAACACCACCTGCGCACCTTGGTCTTCTACTGCAAGGCCTTTCGTTTTAAGGTCGCTGATTACGTTGGCCAAGTCGTCATTGTAAGCCGACTCACCCATAATATCTTTACGGGTAAGGCTTACGTTTAGCTTGTCGTACACTTCTTCAGAGTGAGTAATAGACACGTCAATGAACTTTTCCCACAGCGCCAGACATTGAGCATCGCCACCTTGTAGCTTAACTACGTATTCACGGGCGCGGTCGGCAAAACCTTCTTCTTCGTCAAAGCGTACTTTGGCTTCGCGGTAAAAGTCTTCAAGATCAGAGAGCGCTGTTTCAGCCACTTCTTCTTGCAACTTATCAGAAAGGTGCGCAAGCAACATGCCGAACTGTGTACCCCAGTCCCCCATGTGGTTTTGACGAATCACATTGTGACCCAAGAACTCGAGTACCTTAACTACTGCGTCGCCAATAATGGTGGTACGCAAGTGACCTACGTGCATTTCTTTCGCTAAGTTAGGCGATGAGTAATCTACTACAATGTTTTGCTCAGGCGACTTTGCGATGCCTAATCGAGGGTCGGTTAACGATAATTCGCACTGGTTAGCCAACCATGCGTCGTTTAAATGAACGTTGATAAAGCCAGGGCCCGCCACTTCTAGCTTGCTGGCAATATCGTCGAGCTTTACTGTCTCAACGATTTTTTCTGCGATATCACGAGGCTTTTGCTTAAGCTGCTTAGCCAGCGCCATGGCGCCATTAAACTGATATTCACCAAACTCTGGTCGAGCACTGCGCGAAACGGGTACTGGCGCATTTTCTACGCCCATCTCTTGTAGAGCTTCAGTGAAACGGTTAACTAATAGTGCATGTATATTCATAATGTATCTTTTCTTAATTTTCGCGCGTGTTCGTAAATTGAATATCTGGGTAGCGCTCTTGCGCTAGCTGTAAATTCACCATGGTAGGTGCGATATACGTTAGGTTGTCGCCACCATCTAGAGCTAGGTTCTGCTCCCCTTTACGGCGGAACTCATCAAGTTTTTTCTCATCACTAGAGTAAACCCAGCGGGCAGTAGCAACGTTAACATGCTCGTAAAGTGCATCTACGTTGTACTCTGCTTTTAAACGCGCCACAACCACATCAAACTGAAGGACACCTACGGCACCCACAATCAAATCGTTATTCGCAAGGGGGCGGAACACTTGAACCGCGCCTTCTTCGGATAGCTGAATAAGTCCCTTAAGCAACTGTTTTTGCTTAAGCGGATCTTTTAAGCGAATTCGCTTAAATAGCTCGGGCGCAAAGTTTGGAATACCGGTAAAGCGGTAGTTATCGCCTGATGTAAAAGTATCGCCAATACGGATAGTACCGTGGTTATGTAAACCAATAATGTCACCGGCATAGGCTTCTTCGAGCAAAGAACGGTCACCTGCTAAAAAGGTTAATGCATCAGAAATACGCACGTCTTTGCCTAAGCGGCTGTTGCGCATTTTCATGCCCTTTTCGTATTTGCCTGACACGATACGACAAAACGCGATGCGGTCACGGTGTTTCGGGTCCATGTTAGCCTGAATCTTAAACACGAAGCCGCTAAACTTACCGTCGGTGCTTTCAATTGTGCCTTCTTCAGTTTCGCGGCCAAGTGGTGCTGGCGCCCACTCAACTAACCCGTCAAGCATATGGTCAACACCAAAGTTGCCCAATGCTGTACCGAAAAATACCGGCGTTAGCTGACCTTCACGGAATAGCTCTTGATCAAACTCGTTAGACGCACCGCGCACCAACTCAAGCTCGTCGCGCAGGGTTTCGGCAAGGTCGCTACCCACTGCAGTATCAAGCTCTGGGTTGTCTAGCCCTTTAATAATGCGCACATCTTGAATGGTGTGACCATGGCCGCTTTGATACAGAATAGTTTCGTCCCTATGAAGGTGATAAACCCCTTTAAAGCTTTTACCACAGCCAATAGGCCAAGTGATTGGCGCACACAAGATATCAAGCTCGGTTTCTACTTCATCAAGCAGCTCCATTGGGTCGCGAATATCGCGGTCAAGCTTGTTCATGAAAGTCACAATTGGCGTATCGCGCAAACGGGTAACTTCCATAAGCTTACGGGTTCTGTCTTCTACCCCTTTCGCGGCATCGATAACCATTAGACACGAGTCAACGGCCGTTAGCGTACGATAAGTGTCTTCTGAAAAGTCTTCGTGCCCCGGGGTATCTAGCAGGTTCACCAAATGGTCGCTGTAGGGAAACTGCATAACCGAGGTGGTTACCGAGATACCACGCTCTTTTTCCATTTCCATCCAGTCTGACTTTGCATGCTGGCCTGACTTTTTACCTTTCACGGTACCGGCGGTCTGCAGCGCGCGTCCAAACAACAATACTTTTTCAGTAATGGTGGTTTTACCCGCATCCGGGTGCGATATGATTGCGAACGTACGTCGCTTTTTAATCTCTTCTAGAAGTTTCTTATCTGACATCAATACTTATCTTCGTTATCTGTTATCCCTGCAAAACAATAACTTACAGGCGCGTTTTATATCGGATAAGCAATGCTTGTCCGCGCAAATTGTATATTGCGGTGAAACGCTTGATACGGCTTGGTAATTAATTGCGCGGATTTTAGCATTTTACTGGGCGTAACAGTAGAGCGAAATTACGTAGCACCTGTCTCATGACGGGTTAAATGAATCGACGGTTTAATTTCAAAGATGTCTTCAAGTTTTTAACATTCAATTCAACGAAAACCTTCACGTAGACGCTCAACGAACTTATTCACCTATTCGCCCCATAACCATTTACTTAGCATGCTAACCAAATAAAATACTTAGCATGCTAAATAAATTTACAAGTATTACGATGATGTTTTCAGAACCTATGCCGCTTCACTTAATCGCACTGTTTGCACGTACTTCAAGAAGATGCAGAAAAACGGTCACCAAATTTGTAGCCCACCTTGACCTCACTGAATCGAGGTGGCGTGTGATGATTCATATGGCTTTGCTTGGCGAAGGATGTACCCAACAAACATTAGCGGAAAGTCTTGAAATAGAGATGCCAAGTCTTACTAGAACGATCAAGCAATTAGAAACCGCGGGCTTGATCAAGCGTATTGTTGATGACAAGGATAAACGAAGCCGTTTGCTTTACTTCACACCAATGGGCAAAGGCCGTATGAACGATATTGAAAGCACGTTGGCGGCGCTGCGGGATGAGGTGTATGCAGGTATACCCGACGAGGAGCTGAATACGGTGGCCCTATGTCTTAAAAAAATTGAGCAAAATGCCGTTAGGCTTCTGGAGGCATCTAAGTGAGTGAAAGAACACCCGACCAAGCTTTTGCAAGGTACGTGAAACTGGCTTTAGTAGCCTTTGCTGTCTGTTTTATATATTTTGTAGTTGCTGATATCCGCATGCCAATGACACCTCAGGCAAGGGTGTACCATCAGGTTACACAAATATCACCTCAGCTTAATGGCCCAATCATTAAGGTCTTAGTTAGCAACAATCAACACGTTGAAAAAGGGCAAGTATTGTTCGAAATTGACGATACTCCCTACAATATTGCACTTGAAAAAGCGCAGATTAAATTGGCGAATGTGGCACAAGAAAATGCCCAAATTGACGCCCAGGTGGACGCAATGAAGGCAAGAATAGCAGCCGCGACTGCCATACTCGTAGAACGCAAAAGTGAATATCAACGATTAAACACCTTAATAGAAAGCAACGTAGTTTCTCAACAAGACGTGGATAAAGCTAACGCCCAACTTCAAAGCGCAGAGGCAGATTTGAGCGCACTTAAAGCTGAGTTAAACCTCCAGATTGTAGCTAGGGGAGAAAGAGGAGAACGTAACCTCAAATATCGGGAAGCTCGCAACGCGCTAAATCGTGCAGAATTAAATCTGGCATACACCAGAATAAAGGCTCCGCACGAAGGCATTATGGCAAACATGCAGGTGACAAAAGGAACCTATGCCAAACAAAGCGTTCCCCTTGCATCTGTTGTAGATAACAAGCTTGACTTGGTTGCTGATTTTAGAGAAAAGTCGCTAACCAGTGTAGAAAAAGGCGTGCGTGCCAAAGTTGTTTTTGATGCGATACCTGGGAAGGTGTTTGCGGCGCAGGTGGAAGATTTCGAGGCTGGCGTTAGTGATGGCCAACTGTCAGCAAATGGCAAGCTGGCCGCTGTTGAAAAATCGAACCGATGGGTGCGTGACGCGCAACGCCAGCGCGTTCATATCAGCTTAGATGAAAGTGAAGCGCCATTAAATCGCCTGACCAGTGGTGCCCGGGCGACGGTTCAAATTGTTCCTAATAACCCCATTGAAAGTTTTGTCGCGAATGTTCAAATTCGCTTTATCAGTTTATTGCACTACGTCTACTAGAACAGGTTATGAAAACACAACTTAGCGATAATGATGTTCAACAGATGCTCAGAATTGCCAGCGGCGCGACTCTCGGGTTTACGATATCTAAAGCAATGGACTGGCCGAACCCGATATTTTTTACCCTTTATCCCATCTTATTGTTAGGGCTGGTAGCCGATTTAAATGGGCACATAATAAGACAGTTTCTTGCAGCGACCGTATTCCCAGCAATGGTTGTGCTAGTAGTGTATGGTTTGTTTGGCACCCACCCGCTGCTTATTACACCATTAATCGCAGCAACCTTTGCTTTTTTATTTTGGCAAATGAGTAAGGGCACATTATTTTTGTTTGGCGCATTTTCTCTGGTTGGGCTGTCGTTACAGCTGCACTTCGCAAGTTACAGTAACGATGGAATAGACATTTACCCGTTGGTGATTTCAAATATTGGCGCAATTTTACTTGCTTTAGGCATCGCTTTTGCGTTGCACCTAATATTCCCAGATAGAGCACCGCGAACACCACCGCCTAAGGTCTCTAAAGATCAAGCGAGCATCCGACACGAAGTCATCTTATGCACTACAGTGGCTACGTTATCTTTTGCTGTATTTCAAACCTTCGATTTAGTTGATTCCATTTCGGCGCAAGCGGCGAGCATACTCATTCTTTTCCCTCTTTGCTGGAAAGGCGCCACCATGAGTGGCTGGCAGCGAGCACTCGGCACACTAATAGGGTGTAACCTTGCCCTGCTCGCTCAGCTGGTTTTGCTGAATTACAGTGACACGTTGTTCTTCGCAAGTTTCAGCTTATGGATATTGGTATTTTTCATCAGCCGCCAACATGTGCTAGGCGGTGGTGTTGCCGGCACGGGCTTTGGCGTACTTACCACATTTGGCATTTTGTACGGCCAGTCACTCTCTCCGCAACAGGATATTATTTATAGTGCGCTGTATCGCTTTTCATCGGTAGTGGTAGCCATTGCGCTTAGCCTGTGTGTTATTTATGTAGTACACAGTCTACTTAACAAATTCCAGCCTACACGACACCACACGTTTACTTAGTAATCCTGTCGTTATAACGCTTACTGGTTACAATTCGTGGACTAATAGTTGATTTGCTATTTCTTCCGCGAGCTGATAAAGCCCTTTACGTTACCAAAGATAAAGGAAGAAACTTAATCGTTCCAGCTTTATGACACCGTAACCACCGCCTTTCGCTTCTCTTCTTTTGAAAATGTCAACGCCTTGTTCAGATTATCAAATTCGAAAAGCGTTGGAATTTCAACAACCAAAGAGTGCTCTGCAACTTGCTCAAGCAGAGCCTCACCGTCTTTCACCAAGCGCTGCCATTGCGGTAAATCGCCATAATCATGCAGCGCGCCTAGGGCTATCTCATGATAAGAAATAGTACGCGTGAAAGGCGCATCTACAGGCACTTCAATACGTCCTAGAATACTCACTACGTGACCATTAGCTTCAAGAAGCAGTACAAGTGACGCCGCATAGTCTGGACCATTCGCGTCGAAAAGCGCGTAAAAGGTTTGCCCTTCAGGTTTACCGCGATGGATGGCTTTTACTCCCATCTCATCGGCTTGCTCTTGCGAAAAGCTTCCTGAGATAACATGTACATTAAAACCAGCCTGAGAAAGTATTTGCGCCAGCAATTTGTTAACGGCGCCCATACCGCTGACTAACACGTCTGCCCCCTCTCTTACCGGCACTTTACTGAACGCTTGCCAAGCAGTAAGCATCGGGCATGGCAAGGCAGCAGCCAATGCAAAATCTACGCTTTCTGGCACTAGCATTACGCGACTTGCGTACACTTCACTATGGTCGGCAAAACTTCCGTTTTCACCTAGGCTATGATGGAAAGCCACACGCTTACCCAATAGACTGTTATCAACGCCCTCACCTACAGCGACAACAACACCCGCACCGTCCACACCGGGAATATGCCCTTTTTCCCAGTCGCGCGGGTTATCATCGATAAACTTCCAGTCTACTGGGTTGATGCCTATGGCGTAGTTGCGCACGACAATACGCCCTGCTTCCGGCTTAGAAAATTCGCGTTCGTTTCGTATGAGTGCTGCGCTAGCCTGTTCAAATTGCCAAACGTTAGCTTGCATAAAAGCTCCTTAACACAGTGATTTTTCCGATTAGTCCCACGCAGGTGAAAAATCTGGGTTAGCTTGACGGTCGCCACAATCTAGCGCGTCAATTTTTGCGATATCGTCTGCGTCTAAGGTAAGTTCAAGCGCTTTGAAATTGGTTTCCAGGTTTTTGCGCTTAGTCGACGATGGAATGGTCACTAAACCATGAGCCAGCTCCCAGGCTACGACTACCTCAGCTGTGCTTACACCATGCTTATCTGCAATTGCAGTGATAGTCTCGTCTTTTAGCACTTTACCAACAGCAAACGGCATATACCCTGTAACTGTGATGCCATGTTTTTCGCATGCGGCACGTACTTTTTCATTGGTCAGATAAGGGTGAACCTCTACCTGATTCGTGGCGATAACGCCCTCACCTAAGATACTCACCGCTTCTTCAACTTGCGCTACGGTAAAGTTAGAAATACCAATTTCTTTTGTTAGGCCCATTTCCTTAACGCGCACCAATTCACCTAGGTACTCTTCCATGCTTTCGCCATTTTCCGGTGACGGCCAATGAATAAGTAGCAGGTCAACGTACGACAGTTGAAGCTTTTCCAAACTCTCTTTTACGCTATCCACAAAGCTTGCTTTATTCAGTTTGTCATTCCACACCTTGGTGGTGACGTAAAGGTCTTCACGTGCAACAAGGTTGTTTGCAATAGCGTCGTTAATAGCGCGACCTACCGCTTCTTCATTGCCGTATATTTGCGCCGTATCAATATGACGGAAACCCACTTCAAGTGCTATTGTCACGCTGTTATAGGCTTCATCGTCTTTTAAGCGAAACGTGCCTACACCTAGCGAAGGAATTTTAGTTTGTGACTGATTTACATTCGGCATGATGCCTCCTTGTTGGTTCCGTTATTTATGAAAGTGAGGTAATACGTTGTCAGCAATGCGCTGCATCGCGTCTTCTACTGGTTGCGTATTACGTCTGAAGTGCAGGCCAATATGATCAACCCCCGCTTCTTTCATTGCATTGAGTTCTTTGATAAGCCCATTTACACCAGTTTCAACCCCGAATCGGTGGCGTTTTATGGGCGCTTCATCGCCTTCAACCAAATTAAGATGAATAAAGCTAACGTAAGGCTTCTTACCCGCTACATTTCGCCATAGCTTCACGCGCTTTTTATGATCGTTCGGTGTACCTGGATACGCCAGCCAACCGTCCATATTTTTTCCAACCCACTGAGGGCTTTGCTGAGCGAGCCCTGCAACGTACAATGGCGGCGTTGTTGAACGCGGTAACAGCGACATGCCAGGCTTAAGGGAATTCTCACCGTGCTTTACAATTTCCAGTGACTGCTTGAAGTGCTCGCCGCGACTGTCAAAATCGACATCGAACAACGGATACTCAACCGGTCTATCCCCACTGGCTACACCGAGTATAAGGCGGTCGTTACTTAGCTGCTGCACCGTTGCTGCCGCCTTTTTGACAAGCCATGGCTGCCTAAGAGGTAAAACAACGGCGGCTGTGCCTAATAGAATATTGTCTGTGATACCTGCTAAATAGCCCAAGTAAGTGAAGGTTTCGAAAACCTGAGCTGCGTCACCAAAGCTAGGGTCGTAAACTGGTACATCTCGTACCCACGCTGCTTTAAACCCTAGTTTATCGGCTAACTGTATACGGCTGTGATGCTGTGTCATATCAGGTACGCCAAACGGCGTACCTTTTGTGGCGTCGAAATGCGGCCAGTCGTTATCTAGCGGAAGCTCTACACCTACTGAGAACGTGTGTTGTGCAAGCTTATCAAAGGTATTTGTCGTCATTGTGACCTCCCTACGCGCTCGTTGTGTTATTCGCCGTATTCGCAGTACTGAGTGCGCGCTTGTCTAAGTAGCCGCTGTAACGTGTAACAAGTAACGCTGCAACAGAAATAATTGCGCCAATCCATGCGGTATCAGATAACTGCATGCCGCCTACAATTGCACCGCCCAGTATTGAACCCACTGCTATGCCAATGTTAAATGCCGCGATATTTAAACCTGACGCCACATCAACAGCATTAGGGGTAAACTTCTCTGCTAGTTGAACAACGTACACCTGAAGTCCTGGAACATTGCCAAAGGCAAAGGCGCCCCACCTAAAACGGTGATCACTGCGGCAACTTTACTGCCCATGGTAAACGTCAGCGCAAATAAGATGATGGCAAGGGCTGAAAAGATGATAGTTAACGCGCAGATTGGGCCTTTTTTGTCAGCAAGCTTGCCGCCATAAATATTGCCTACCGCGACAGATACACCGTAAACCAGCATAATTAAGCTGATGGCTGAGGGCGCAAACCCCGCCTCTTCCTGCAATATAGGAGCGAGATAGGTGAATGCCGTAAATGTGCCGCCATAGCCCAATATCGTCATTAGATACACTAATACCAGACGAGGCTGAACCAACACCTTCATTTGTTCACTCAAGGTGGCCGGTTTACTTTGTTTAAGATTGTTCGGTACCAGCAACGCACTGCCTATTAGCGCAAGTGTGCCAAGCGCGGAAACCACAAGGAAGGTTGCTCTCCAACCGAAGTTTTGACCAATCCAGGTACCCAAAGGTACGCCAGTAACCAAGGCTACAGTTAAGCCCGTAAACATAATGGCAATAGCACTGGCTTCTTTTTCTTTCGCCACTAGCCCTGTAGCAATAGTTGACCCTATGGAAAAGAACACACCGTGCGCTAAGCCTGTCAAAATGCGAGCTAAAATTAAGCTCTCGTAGCTAGGCGCTTGCCAAGCAAGAATATTACCAGCCACAAATAGCGCCATTAAGCTAAGCAGAACATGCTTTCTATTCCACTTTCCCGTAAGGGCGGTAAGAACCGGTGCGCCAACGGCAACACCAACGGCGTACAAGCTTACCAGTAAGCCAGCACTTGGTAACGTAACGCCAAGATCAGTAGCAATGGTGGGGACAAGCCCCACTATCACGAACTCTGTTGTGCCAATAGCAAACGCACTTAACGTTAACGCAAATAATGCAATAGGCATTTCAATTATCCTCAAAAAGTAATTAACGTGATGGGGTGTCGTTGCCGACGCCACCTACTCCTTTCAAGCGGACAACTAAACCGTCTTTTGGGGAGTCATTTTTAAAGTGCGTACAGTTTGACGATGAATTTATTTGCAAAAAACAGCACTAATGACAAAATACTTTTGCGAAATTTGAAAAGGTAAGGTGTGTGATGCCAGTTTCATCAAAGACTGAAGATTTAGAAGCGTTTCTAACCGTTGTTGATACGGGTAGTTTTTCAAGTGCTGCTAACTTGCTTAATCAGCAAGTAGCGAAAGTGAGTCGAGCAGTAACGCGGCTTGAAGATACCTTAGATGTAACCCTATTGAATCGTACTACCAGACGGTTAGAGTTAACCGAAGAAGGCGAGCTTTTTCTGCAATATGCCAGAGATGGCTTAAACGTGTTGGAGAAAGGCGAAGAAGCGCTGCGGCTTTTAAAGCGCACACCTTCTGGAAAACTTCGGGTAGATGCGGCAAGCCCTTTCGTTTTACACCAACTTGCCCCTTTAGTAGGTGACTTTCGAGAAGCCTTTCCTGATATCACTCTGGATATCACTAGTCACGATAGCATTATCGACCTATTAGAACACAAGACGGATATCGCAATACGCATTGGCGATTTGAGCGACTCGAATTTGCACGCGAGACGCTTAGGGAAAAGTAAGCTGCATATTGTGGCAAGCCCACAGTACCTTGAAAAATATCCCCTATCTGAAAACGAAGGTGGCATTAGCACGCTAAACAAACACAAACTGATTGGCTTTAGCGACTCGCCGAGTTTGAATAAATGGCCACTTAAACAAGATGTCAATTTGCAGTACAGTCTTCGCGCCTCAAGCGGGGAAACTATTCGCCAGCTATGCTTAGCAGGGCAAGGTATTGCGTTACTGTCTCACTTTATGGTGCACAGAGATCTTAGCGCGGGCGCGCTTGTCGATGTGTTTAGCGACGACATCGTCAGCCCGAACCGACGCGAATCGGTTCAAGCGGTGTACTACAAAAATAGCGCGGTATCTTCTCGTATTTCTGCGTTTTTAGACTTTATCCAGCCGCGACTCACGCTTTAAAGAACGGCTATTTAGCCTGCCCCTTGCCTAGCATTTTTTTAAGCGTACTTTGAGGAAGGCCATTCACAATAAGCGCTGCAATCATCAATATAGCGCCGGCCACCACCATAGGCAGCAGGGTTTCTTTAAGCAGTAGCACTGAGCTTACATACCCAACGATTGGCGTAAGCGTACTGATTAAAACGATTTTATCTGGCGGCAATTTTGGCCCCGCCGCTACCATAAGGCCGAAACCAAGCCCTGTTGCCACCGGCCCTATGTACGCTAGCAACAACCAGTCGCTTATATCGTAAGCGCCAAAATTCGGCGTTGGCTCTACCATAAGAGCAATAGCAAGCATGGCGAAACCTGCAATAGTAAACTGCCAGAACACCGCTTCAATGACGCTTCCTTTCCACTTGTGGAAAGACACCCTTCGAATAGCGACTGCCCACAATGCAGAAGCCAGCAACATACCAAAGAGCGGCAGCCATGCGCCCGGTTGCCCCGAGGCAAATAAAATCATCGCACAGCCAATAGTAGAAATTCCGGTAAGAATTAATCGCTTTGAGGGCGGGCGTTGTCGATACCATAACGTATCAATTAGTAGCATCCAAAGCGGCGTTGTATAAATGAGAATACTAGCGGTTCCAGCTGGGATATATTGCAGCGACACCGTAATAAGGCCCATCGACAAGATAAACTGGAAAAACGCGACCACAAAAACCACTGACCGGTCTTTACGATTCAATACCGGCAAACGTTTCTTAGTGATAAGCACAAAAAGCGCGAGTACTGGAAGACTGAGTAGAAAACGTAGGCAAACCATCCACACCGGGCCAACAATCTCTAGGCCCAATTTCATGCCCGGCCAATTAAGCCCTAAACACAACACTGCAACTAAAAGCATTTTTATACCTTTAGATTGCGCTTTTTCCGTCACCGATAATGAAGACATGCGTTTTAAAAAATCCAATTACACGAACTGATTTGAGAGAAGCCATCACCGCCACAGGGGTTAAATTTGAGCGGGATATAATATGGGCGCAAATATAAGCCAATTCGCGAGGGAATAAAACCTCCCCATCCTGTTTACACGCCAATTTATCGACCAAATGGTCAAGTTTTTAGTTTACTGTGGAAACTTTGTTATACGGCGGGTTGTCCATTTGAGTTTGCGACTTCGAATAAAGTTTGAAGCTCTCTTTTTGTTAAGAAAGTCATTTGATAATTCATGTCGATATTCGCTGATAAAAAGCTGAAATGAGGAGAGTTCAAAGACGAGTTACATACATATTCCCTAAATATACACAGCAATAGAAAGTAGCTTTCTTTGGCCTTTTCCTATTTTGCTTACACTGTGCATATATTTATCAGGGCGGAAAAAGTAAACACGATTAAAAAGATTAACAATGACTTTCTCAGCCCAGAATACGCCGCCTTGTTCGGGCTTTTTCAGTACAACGTTAAATTTAAAATAACGCCCGGCCCCCATTGGGTCATTATGCTCTAGCACGCGATGCCCTTCTTGATAAGTAACCACGTTAATGGCAAAACGCCTTGATGAAAAAATAGGATGGTTAAGGACTTTAGCCATGAGGGGTTTCCTTGTAGAGTTTCAATAAAGTCTGCAACACTCTTGCTTCAAACACGCGCTTCGTAAGCGCCTAAATAAGGCACTTATAGATGCAACATGTCGCGTTATTGGGTCGAGCTAGTTATGTTTGCCGTGCAGGAATATTGTCTCAATATAAGGTTGGGCACGCTACCGTTCTAGAATACTTGATGAGGCGGGTTTGTACTTTGTTATTCACTAGCGCTATATGTAAAAGCAGAACGTATCGCTGCTGATAATGAGCTTAATAAACGGCTTTTGACCATTTCATTATTTTGGCGTTTTCCTTCCCCGTCCTTGATGAGTTGGCCTCGTAACTTTTCGTGGTGTAGTAATTTTTGCGGGTTTCTATGTGTTCAAACCCCGAACTTTCATAAAGCTTAATGGCAGCGAGGTTACTTTCTCTCACTTCTAGCCACATTTCTATCATGCCGTTTTGCTCTGAGGCTGTTAGCACATAATCTACTAGGGCACGTCCTACGCCCTGCCCTCGGAAGGCATCATCCACCGCAATATCCATTAATGTTGCTTCATCTGCTACTTCTAAAACAATGGCATACCCAATGACCTGCTCGTTTTCATAAGCAAATACGCCATAATAAGGTTTGGTAAAGCAATCTTCGAAGGTGCTGAGTTTCCACGGTACAACTTGCGCCTGCTGATGGATTGTATGGGCATGCGCAATTTCGGCTTCTGTACCTTTTTCGGGTGTTAGCTTTAGTTTGACCGCCACTACTGCTGTTCGCTATTTGAATTATTTAAGGCAGCGCCAACAGACACTAACTGCGACCAAAGCTCTCGCTTTTGTTGAACGGTAAGCTTAAGAGGAGTCGCAGGTAATATAATGGCAGTATCGCTTATCGATAATGTGCGACCAATCATGATTGTGCTTGCCCAGTTCGAGGGTACCCCTAGCTGTATACAGGCGAGTTGCAAGTCTTTTAACCACTGTTGTGACTTAGCTTTTTGCTCTGCGCTTAACGGAATACCATCAGGAGAAACAGGCAACGGTGAAGACATTGACGCACTTTCCCTTTTATTCGGGGCTTTGGTTTCAGGCAAAGACGCCGTGCTTTTTTCTGTTTTCCCTTTCTCGTTATTATTATCACCCACAGAACCGCTCACACTAGCGCGAAGCTGAGCCAAACGAGATTGCTTTTCTTCCTTTGAAATCGGTGTTGAAGTTACAGGAACCTCGTTTGCACCCACAACCTGTGAAGATGGTGAACTATTCAATTGGTGATTGGTGCGTGCTGTGCCTTCTTTGACCTTCTCATTATAGGCTTCTTTTGTGATCCACGTTGGGATCCCAATTTCCTGGAGTACTGCTTGTTGATAAGAGGTTAAAGACACTTCACCATCCATTTAAATTAAGACGCAGCGTAAATTCACTAGCATTCCATCACAGTTTACTAAAAGTGCTTGTTCTATTGAATAGCCATTATTTATAACGTTGGACAATATCCTTCGCTATAGGCATAAAGCGGGCGTTTTATTAGGTGCTCTTACAAGCCGCTATGAAATGCGCTATTAACTATGTTTAAATCCCGCCCTGTTAAAACAAAAGCGCAAATAGCCAGCTAATAAATGAAAAAGCTTTTAATAAAGGAGAAACAAAACTGAAAATAAAGACAAGGAAAAAGAAAAGTACTCAAGAAGAGAAAGTGGCAGGGGTGGAGGGACTCGAACCCCCAACCATCGGTTTTGGAGACCGCTGTTCTACCAATTCGAACTACACCCCTAGCGCGCTGTGCATTATACGGATGACATTAAAAAGGTAAAGCCTTTTTATCACAACTAAAGTTCGCATGCTCAATTAACACCCAATGCGCTGTTTTTTCAATCGAATGCGGGTTAAATCAATGCGTCGTTGGCTTTTAGCGCCGCAAACCAGAGGTCATTCGTTACCGAAACTATCTCTTTATGAAGGTTGAACTCCGCGAGTGCAATCTGTTGATTAATTCTCATTATATCTGCGTAGCGCTTTACGAGTTCGGTACTTGTCATGCTATCTAGCTTATTGATAAGTGCACAGCTAGCTAAGTCAAAATAACGGTTTCCCATCGCAGCATACTCCCAATCAATAACAGTGAGCGTGTTATCTCGCCTAATCAATATGTGATTTACTGCCAAGTCGTTATGACATAACACACTATCGTTTTCGGCCTGCTCGCTTTGCAAAACCTTAGGCCGCAATCGCCTAGCTTTTTGGTACAAAGTGCTATCCGTGTTTAGCTTAGCGATATCAATATAGTGCTGCCATCTTGCGGCAAGTTTTAGCGGGTGGGCCTTTATCGACAGCTGATGAACGCTGGCAAGGGTTTGAGCTAAACACTGAGGGGTTAGACTAGGGTTAGTTGTGTCGCTTTGCCATTGCTCTACCCAAATTGTTTCATCATCGCTTAACCAGATAGGTTGTGGTGCTAAACCTAAGCGACATAGTTTTTTCTGCAAAGCGAACTGATAAGTGCGGTCAATACCGCTAAAGCGATCGTCACCTAACCACTTAACAGCAAAATCACCTACACAGCACGATTGTTTTGGGTCTCGGCCTTGGTTTTGCTCTCCTTCAACCACTTGGCCTGTTTGGCGGTGCCTGAATGCTTTCTCAGAAACACTGTGAAACTGCAGTTTTCTTTCAGTGCCTTCATAGTGTAAAGCAACATTTTGGAGTCGATAAACATGGTTTACAGCCCCAGATGGATGCACCGAAAGCTGGGCACTGTCACTAAGTTTAAGCGCCTTTCGCAGCGTGGCGATGATATCCAACGTGCTCACCTTGTTTTTTATATTGCACTAACCACTGATAATAACCAAATACGGCAAACCCCACATAGCCTAGAAACAGACAAGCAGATAATGCATAGCCCACTTGCAGATATAAATAGGCAGAAGCCAGATTAATGAAAAACCAGTAAACCCAGTTTTGCAGGATTTTATGGGCCACCATAAATGTGGTGACGACACTCAGTAAATTAATACTCGCATCTAATAGTAGGTACTCACTATTGAATTGCGAACCTGCCACCAAAGATAAGCCCCACGCCATTAAAAGCATACTAGGTACTATTAGTAAATGTATCCATAAAGGCCAATGACGAACGGGCTTAACCCTCCCCTCTTCAGTGCCTTTAGACCACTGATAGTAGCCATAACCTGCCATGATCATATAAAAGAAATTAAGCGCTGACTGAAAAGGTAAGGTAACTTGCCAAAATAACCAGGTATAAATAGCGGTGCTGACAAAAGCACACAGCCAGCACCAGCTATTCTGTTTAGCAGCCAATAGCACATAGGCTATGGCGAGCACTACCGCTACCCATTCCAATAAAGAGGTAGCGGCAATTTGTGAGGTAAATTCAGAAAGAAAATGAGTCATCAAGACGACTTTCTGGCTTGCATAGCATCAAAGTTGAGAAACTTAGCCACAAAAATAGCTTGCCCTACTTCTTCATGGGTTCTTTGCATTTCCTCGCCTAATATCTTCATAACGACCCCGTAGTCACCTGTTACCTGAGTGCTGGTTGAACTTGTCGACACCGAAATATCGCGGTAGTTATTTAGCCTATCGATAAAATCTTGGATGGGCGGAATGTATTCGTTTACCAGAGGGTACAACGAGAGTTCAACCATAACTTGCATAACTGCTTCCTTTTATTTTAAAACGTGTACTTTACGGTAACACCAAATTGACGACCGTTACCTAGCTGATAGTACGGCTCGTCAAACGCATACTCATCGCGAGGGTCGTTACTGAAGCCACCGAATCCTCGGGTGTAATACTCTCTATCAAAGGCATTTTGAACCCACAACGTCGTCTGCCAATTTTCGTGTAATACAACAATTTCAGAATTCACTAATGTGGTGCTTGGCGCAGTTACATCATGTCCGTCTGAGAAGCGGTATTCACTTTTGTAGTCTATGTCTACACGCCAAAGCACCGTTTCAGTAAGTACGTACTCACTATAAAGGTTTGCAGTCCATTTAGGAGACTGCGCTTGCCTTTGCTCTGTTACTTGCGTGCCGTCGGCAAGAGTATAACCTTCAAATGTCGCGCTCAAATACCCCACGCTTGCATCGACCTGCCATGCGTCGGTAGCAAACCAGCTAAGCTCTATCTCAGCACCTTTATTTGTTCCCAAATCTGCATTATCGATAATATCAACGAACCCTGCCGTACCGTCATCGCGAGTAATAACGTCAAAATCACTTACCTGTGTGTCTTTCCTATCCATGTAGAAAAGCGCTGCTCTTGCGATAAGTTCTGGCGTCATCAAAGGGCCTTTAAACCCTATTTCATAGTTCCAGTTATATTCCTCATCGAAAAAGCGCTGTTCGTCATTCACACGGCTGTCGGGGTTAAAGCCAGCGCCTTTATAACCGCGAGAAATACTGCCGTAATAGAAGTGCTCGCCCTGTGTATACTGAAGCGCCACTTTCCCACCGACCATGGTAGTATCGAAAGCGCGTGTAAGCAGGTTATTGTCAGCGTAGTCAAAATCGTAGTTTTCTAGCCTTAGTCCCGCAACTAACACTAAATTATTGTTGATACGGCTTTCAGTATTAGCGTAAATTGCCGTCGTTGTTGGCGTGTATTCACTGGCGAAGTCGTTATCGAGGTAGGTGTATTGTCGAAGCAGTTGCTCTTCGGTGTTTTTGTAAAAAACACCTATAGTCCAGTCGGTTATGCCATCGAACAATGCGGCGCTCTCGTTAGACACAAAACGAATTTCTCCTGTTTGTGTATCTACATCGCGATAATACGCATCGAATGAGGTATAACCCCAAGGGTGAAAGCCAGTGAATGTCCAGTCTTCGTCGTAGCCATAAGCGATATTATGCGAGGCGTGAGTAGCAATGAGAATTAGATCGCCTGCCGCCGTTTCTGTTGTCGAACGCGCGCTTACCGCATGGGTTTGATGCTCATCAAAGCCAGGCTCGTCAGATAAGGTTCTATTATCATTATCTAGTGAAAAAGCATCATACCCATTGTCGATATCATACCATCGATAAGTAAGCGCAAGCGTTGTACGCTCATCAACATGCCCTTCTACAGCAAAACGCAATGCGGTTTCATCAATATTGTTGGTGTCACTTCGACCGAGAAATGTGTTTTCAACAAAACCATCACTGCTATTGTGAACCAGCGCCACGCGATAACCCCAGTCACCACCTATGTCGTTCCCTGTAGCGCCTTCAATTCGGTAGGTATCTTTATTGCCCACTCGCGCCTCGACATAATCAGGGGCGTCGCTACCAACGTCATTGCTTGAGAGCTTCACCGCACCGGCTAATGCGCCTGTACCGTAAAGGGTAGCTTGCGGGCCGCGATACACTTCAAGTTGCTTAGTATCAAAAATTAAGCCTGCAGCAGCTAGACCAGAAAAATCGAACTCATCAACGATAAAGCTAACCGATGGGTTAATAGGCTCGGCAAACTGACTACGCTCGCCAATACCTCGAATTTGAACGAATCGCCCACGAGAGGCACCTGCGGCAAAGTTCACGTTAGGAATGCTGTTTAGCACGCTATCAATATGAGTAGGCTGTCTGCTACTAAGTCGCTCCTGATTTAAAATAGTGGCACTCGCACTTAGCTGGTCTAGTGTAGTTTGACGAAAGTCCCCGGTTACCACAATGCGCTCGATATCAGTATTAGAGATAGTTGTATCGGCATTAGCGCTTTGCTGCTGGCCATACGCGGCAACAGAAGTAGCAATGAGTGTAAGTGTGAAAAGTGTTTTATACATGGGATCTCTTATTCTTACTTAAGAAAAAAGATCCGGGTCTAACGGCAGGTTATTAGGCTATGTTGTGAACCATTCCTACGCCGGTATTATCCGGATCAGGTTTAAGGGTTCCCACTAAAGTGGATCTCAGACCGAAAACGGACACCCCTTGGTATAGCGTTGAGCCCTCATTAATAAAGCCTCAACTTCTGCGACGGAGTCTACCAGTTCGATAGACATCGTCAAGCAGATAACACGTTAAGCTAACTTCATATTTTTTATATGATATATAGCGAAGGACGCTGCGTTTTATTCAGCGTCTATGTTCATATTTAAACGACGAACTTCGTCATCAGTTTGCGCTTTTAAACCTTCCAGCGTTTTACCGTGTGCTGTTGGCTGACGTGTGTCTGGGTCAACTTTTACGAAAACAATATCGTCTGCAAAACAGATGGTTTTCTTTGTAGCTTTATTGCGTACTAAACAGCTAACAGTAATAGACGTGCGGCCCACCGCTTTGGTTTCTAAGCCAAACTCTACGATATCACCTTGCATGGCTGGTGACTCAAAGCTAATTTCGCCGATATGCTTGGTAACCAAGCAATTAGTTTCCAACTGACAAATTGCCCAAATTGCGGCTTCTTCGTCAATCCATTCTAACGCGCGGCCACCGAACAGAGAATTGGCATAATTAAGGTCATTTGGCATCACTAAACGCCGAGAAAGAAAGCGCATTCGAATTCCTCATAATAAATCGCTACTATAGCGCTAGATTATACCGAAAAAACAGTTTCATGGCGCTATCTCAATTATGTGAGTGGGTTTTAGCCCCCTTCTTTACCGAACATCAAAACTCAACGTTGCGGTTGCATCGCAGGTTATTGGTGATTTCTAGCCACGACGAATTTTGTCACAACGCACTAACCACAGTGACTAATGCTATCGATAAATCTAATACCGTTAAATACAACCTCTTTACCGGCGAAATGCTAAAGGGAAAGAAACGCAAGCAAGTATTAGGTAGTGAGTGGGATATCGCATTTTTAGACTGTAGAGACTTTTTCAGACCTGGCGATGTCATGGCTGTAGCAGGCACGGTAAAACAGCATGGGTGTTTAATTCTTATCTGCCCCCCGTTTACAAAGTGGCCTGAAAACGCTGCCGTTTCGTTTATTTCTGAAGGCTATAGCCTGAAACGCAGCCTTTATCTTGCGCGCTTTATAGACCGCCTTCAAGGCAATCCATCCATTGCTTTTTACCGTGAAAGCGCGACTTCCTTGCCAGACATAGCCCGCTATGAAGTAAATAAACTTGATGCTGCAAATGTTTATCGTGGCGCTTTGTTTAAGTCTTATGAGCAAGAGCACGCATTTAACAAGCTAAGCCAAGGGTTCTACCATAACCAACTTAATGCGCTTATCACCGCGCCAAGAGGTAGGGGAAAGTCGTCTCTTTTGGGGTTATTTATACAAAAGCTGATAAGAGAAGGCCATCGCGTACTGTTAACCAGTGAACGTCAGGAAAACGTCAAAAATGTTTTTGATATTCAAAATCCAAGCGAAGATACTAAAGATAACCACACTAAGGGCATAGAGCAGATACAACCCGCTACATTACCATTTAAAGGAAAAGAAATAATAACCAATGGTACTGTAAAGTGGGTACCACCAGATAGCGACCTGCTGTGTAATACTGATAAGCAAGATTACGATGTAGTAATTGTAGATGAAGCTGCATCATTGCCACTGCCACTAGTGCATAAGATCATCAAACATAATAAGCAGTGGATATTAAGCACTACCCTTTTAGGTTATGAAGGTTCGGGCAGCGGCTTTATACACAAGCTTCTACCTAACTTGCCACCTTCGGCTATACACCTTACTTTGACAGCCCCTTTAAGATGGTATCAGCACGACCCACTTGAAACCTTTCTTAACGAAACATGTTTGTTCGAAAGCGATAGCTCAGCGCTGATAGACGACAAGCACATCGAAAAAAGTGCAGCTGACATCATCGAGCATAGCGCATTTAATTTATCTACCTTTGAAAATGTTAGCGAACAGACGCTACAACAAATTATGTCTTTACTCGCGCTAGCCCATTATCAAACAACACCTGATGATTTCATGCGTTTAATGGATAGCCCAGATGTTCTAATAGCTTCGCTTTCGCTAGATAACATAATAATAGCTGCCTCTATTATCAATATCGAAGGAGGTAGCCGTCTTGAAGAAACCGCAGAGGCTATAGCTTCGGGAAAGCGCAGGCCGAAAGGTCACTTAGGCGCACAGCGACTTTGTTTATTATCAGCAAACGGTAATGCTGCTACCTTTACGTACTGGCGAATCAACCGCATAGCGGTGCACACTAGGCTGCAAGGTAAAGGAATTGGTAGCGAGCTTCTTAGAAAAATTACTAACGAGAGTTATAGGCATGGCATTGATGCGATATGCACATCCTATGGCACTACGGCTAAACTTGATGCTTTTTGGTGTAGAAACGGCTTTGAGGTTGTTGATTACGGCCGAAAGCCCAATAAAGCAAGTGGAGAAACCAGTGCTCTGGCCGTGCTCGCCCATACAAACAAGGTAAAAATGCTCGTCAGTGAGCTTATAACGCTACAAAAAAGCTATCAGTCTACGCTTGGGCTTTTTTCATTACCGACTAGCGTTATTAATACCTATCAACAAAAACTACACCACTTTATCGACGGCTCACGGGCGCTAGATGATGTATGGCCCATACTATGTAAAATTGCGAAGTTTGATGGCGGCACTTTCAACGACAAGCCTGGTGATGCGAGTGGTTTGGATAATGCCAATAGTGCGGATAGTGCGGATAGTGCGGATAGTGCGGATAGTGCGGATAGTGCGGATAGTGCGGATAGTGCAAAGTATAGCGACTATAAGCCAATACAAAATATCGCTAAAATAATTAACGAAAATTCGCGGTTGATAGATGTATTTATTACGTCAAATATCGAACTCAAACAGCTTTGTAGTGCGCTTGATGCAAAAGGCTTGAAAGAAGCAACCAAAAAATTAAGAGAAAAACTAAAGCCAGCATTATTTTAGAGAAACGAGTGTGCCGACGCTACATACGTTCAGAGAGAATTTAGTAAACGAGCGTTGTGTACCTACCGAAAACAAGAAGCTATTTAATACAAGAACCTAGCCTGTAGATAACTTTCTATCTCTTCAACAATTCCCCAAAAACAATAAAGCATATCGAGTAGGGTGAGGCTTGCGCCTCATCCCTCCCTCAGAACACTATGCTACGGGCCTCGTATACGGCTCCTGCATACTTCATATCACTTGCTAAGTGACACAATGCTAATTTGCAATCTAGTATCGTGCGCCCTATGGACATCGTTCATTTTCTAACATTGTGGTAACTTTCATTGCAGGGTTTGGCGTTCTAGCACTGAGGCAATCTACCAAATTTGACTACAATTACTTCCCATATACGGCCTGTCTCACCAGACATCACTATTCCTAGCGCACCGATTCGACTTGTCCCGCTGATCAGGCGGCTTGTGTATCAATGATAAAAAAACTCACAACTCATCAGAGTCTTAAAGTCTGCTTCCCCCCTTCGCAATCCATTTAAGCTTTTGGCTAAAATGGATCCTATCAAACACAATGCTGATAGTCGGCTTGGTTTTACCCTCCACACCATTACTGGCTTTCATCGGCCTAGCCTTACTCACTACTACGGGTTCATCTGCCACCTCACACTCGCAACATTCTTGGATCACTCCTTGAACGATACGTCCAACCATTTGATTGGATCCAATGCCAGGCTTCCCCAGTTACTGCACTGGCTCCCTGTTAGAAATTCCACCCTCAAACACAAAACAGGTCTGACTGAGTATCGGGCTTCGCGCTATTTTGCACGCTTACCCACCTGCCTTGCCGAATCAGGTTCACTTTCATTGTGTACCTCTAACTTCCTATGGCTTCCTTCGGACCCTGTCGTTGGCCAACAACGCCCTTGCCATTCGGATTATCTTCCCCTCAGTCAGGGTGATTCAGGTTTCTTTCAACCTGACGGGTTTGCCAGCTTCGCTGGGCAAACAAAAAAGCCTCCCGAAGGAGGCTTTTTTGGCTAAAACCGAATATTAGATGTTAATACCACGGTTCTTCGCTTTTTCCTTAATATAAGGTTCCCACGCTGCTGCGTTGCGGCGTAGTGAGCGATCTTTCTTAGCTTCTTGCACGTGCTTGTAAGCAGACTTGAAGTTACCCGCATAGAAGTTCGCTTCCATAAGTGTGAAGTGAATTTTCTCTGGGTTTTCAGCACCGCGATCCAAGGCATTTTGTAGTGCTTTGATGGCGCCTTTATAGTCTTCAGCTACAAGTAGAAGCGTACCTTGCTTACGATAATGCTCAGGGTCTGAACTCTTAGCCGCCGCTTGTGCATACAAGTTAGCAGCCGTTTTAAAGTTCTTAGCTTGGTGATATGCATTAGCAACATTAGCAATCATATCAGCATCATTTTTCAACAAGCCTTCTTTCATGTGCTTTTCAAGCAATTTGGCCGCCTTGTAAGGCATACCATTGCTTTGATAAAGCTGCGCAAGCGTTTTAATTTCCGACTCTTTTTCTAGATAACCTTGCATATAAGCAAGTTCTAGCGTTGAAAGACCTTTTTTATAGTCTTCAACTAAGATGTAGAAAAATCCTAAACGCGACCACCACGTTTTCTCTTGCGGGAAAGTTCTAACAAGATCTTCCGCAACAGCAACCGTTTCTGGGTACATCTTACGCTCGTAGTAAGAAGTCAGCTTCAACACATACGGGTTCTTGTTTGGCTCTTCATACAAAGCAATTGCCTTGTCTGCCGGCTCTACCATCTTCGCTAACTGCTTAGATTCGAAATAAGCCTGTGCCAAACGCGTATACACGTCTGCGTCTTCTTTACACGTGAAGTCCATCCACTCGTTATACCATTTAATGGCATTGGTGTACTTCTCTTCCTGCATGCTCAAATCACCTAATAGCTTAAGTGTTTGAGAGTGTTCAAGGTCGTTAAGCACTTTTGGTTCAACAGATTCAACCAAATAGTTTAACGCTTTTCCACCTTGACCTTCTTGCGCAGCAAGCAAGTTACCAATAAAACGCTTAACGTAGGCTCTATCAAAATCGTCCGAAGGGTCGATTTCATAAAGCACGTTTAACGCTTCGTTGACTTGGTCTTCATTGTAGAATTCAAAAGCTTTTTGAACTTTCTTACCGGTACGCTCACCTACTAGCGTTGTTTTACCCTTTTCATAACCAGGACAAACAACAGGTGCAGACTGCGCTAGGGCAGCGGGTGCTGAAAGCACCGCACCTGCGCCTAACACTAAAGCAACGGCTGACATTTTGAATGTACGTTTCATCATGATCATTGCTCCAGTTTAAAGTCTAGCTGTACGAACATGCCAGGTTGTTTAACCGGCTTGCCATCAACGATCTTAGGCTTGTATTTCCACTTACGTAGAGCACGACGTGCTTCACGGTCGAATACGCGCTTAGGTTCAGCTTCAATAACTTCGATATCTTCAACACCACCAACTTCGTTGATAGTAAAAGATAGTCTTACCCAACCTTCACGGCCATCACGGGCTGCATCAGGTGGATATTTCGGGTCGATACGAACGATAGGTGTTGCTTCACCGTCACGTTGCATAGCACCAACACCACCAATGTTTACACCAACACCACCTGTGTCGATAGCTGGAATAGCTAAGCTAAAGCCATCTGCATCAGGTTCCGCTGTTTCCGGCTCAACTTGCTCCATTTTCGGAGGCTGTGGAGGCGGAGGCGGAGGCGGTGGTGGAACACGAGTACGCGTTTGCGTTTGGTCGTCTGGTTCCTGCATTACAATATCGATCACCGGTGCAGGCGGTACTTCGTCTGCTGGTCTAGATGAATTTTCAATCAACTTGGCCATTAGAACGAACAGGGCAAATGCGACCGCAGCACCTAATACAATAGATACAAGTATACGTAACATCTTATCCCCTTGCCGCTACCGAGACTCGGTTAACGCCAGCGGCTTTAACCTGATCCATAATTTCAACTACTAAACCATGCTTCGCTTTAACATCAGCTTGAATGATTACGTAGTCAGTAGGCTGCTCGGTAAGCAGTCTTTCTATATTCGCTCTTACGCTGTCCGGCGCAACTTCACGCTTGTCTAGCCAAACATTTCCGTCTTCCGTTACGGCGATGAAAATGTTTGCATTTTTGTGAAGAATCGCCTGGCTCGCATCTGGCTTGTTGACTTCGATCCCTGCTTCTTTAACGAAAACAGTGGTAACGATAAAGAAGATCAGCATAATAAACACGATATCCAACATGGGCGTCATGTCGATCTGTGCATCTTCTTCCTCGGTTCTGACTTTTCGAGCCATAATCTCTCTCTCTAATGATGTGGCAGGCTATCAACTAGCCCTTCTCTTGCCAGCTTCACCTTCGCTTCAAGACGTGAACTGATGAACAGCCCAGATAGCGCGGCTACCATTCCCGCCATTGTCGGGATAGTTGCCATAGAGATACCAGCGGCCATAAGACGAGCGTTGCTGGTGCCCTGTGTTGCCATTGTCTCGAAAACACTGATCATACCGGTTACTGTTCCAAGTAGACCGATTAGCGGACACATTGCAATAATGGTTCTGATAATCAGCATTCTAGCGTTTAGATCGTCTGACGCTTGAGAAATCCACGCGTCACGGATTCTATGCGCATACCATGATGTGGTATCTGCTCGGGCATCCCAATTCGCGATGATGTTTTTCTTCACCTTTGGGAAGACCGAGGTTAAATACCAGTAACGCTCAATCATTAAAACCCACATGAGAAAGAGCGCGGCAGCAACGAAGTAAAGTACGTCACCGCCGGTAGCGATAAAGTCCCTGACCGATTCGAATAATCCAATCAGGTAATTCATATTACGCTTTCTCCGACTCTGTGTGAGCAGCTACGATACCCGCAGTTTGCTCATCAAGAATGTGGATGATTGATTTGCTACGAGAAGCTACGATGCTGTGAGTAAGGATTAGAGGCAGAGCCGCGATAATACCTTGAGCCGTAGTTACAAGAGCCATTGAGATACTTCCTGCCATCATACGTGGGTCACCAGTACCGAATAGTGTGATGGTTTGGAACGTCTCGATCATACCAAGTACTGTACCTAGTAGACCTAGTAGAGGAGCAATCGCTGCGAAAATCTTGATTACGTTGATACCGCTTTCGATACGTGGAAGTTCACGTAGGATTGCTTCATCAAGTTTAAGCTCAAGGTTCTCTGCGTCAGCAGTCTTGTTCTCTTGATAAACCTTTAGGATACGACCTAGAGGGTTACCTTCAGAAGGATTGCTTACGTTCTTAAGCTGTGAACGCATTTTGCCGCCAACGATAGTTAGCGTGATCATTTTGTAGATACCAATCAATAGGCCAATAGCAAGCATTAGCGTGATTGTATAACCTACTGGACCACCAGCGTGGTAACGCTCAGACATAGTCGCTTTCTGCTTCAGTAGACCAAGGATTGCACCTTGAGAAGGGTCAGCATAGAAAGGAACGATGCCAGAAGTCGCGTCGATTAGTTCGTCAGCTGACGCTACGAAGTGACCGTCTGGTTGACGACCTAGAGGCTGAACTACTTCAGCTTCTGAATCGTAAGCTAGATAACCAGCTTCACCAACAAGGTTAAATGTACCAACACGAACAACTTCTTGCTGTGAAGAACCGCCGTCTAGGTTAACAACTTCTGTAGTGAACTTAACAACTTCACCACCTTCAGTCATTTCTTTTTGAAGCGCGAACCAAAGGTCTTCAAGTTCTTGAATGTTAGGAAGACCTTTAGAGTCTTCTGACATTTCAGCTAGGAACTGACCACGACCTGGAAATTGTGCACTAACGATTGAAGTAGAGATACGACCGTAAGCTTCAGAAGACGCTTGACGTACCACACCGAACATTTCACCAAGCGTACCAGTCGCTTGGTCTAGCTCAGCAGCTTTTTCGTTAAGAGTAACTTCGTTGTCTGAGAATTGCTTCTGTAGACGGTCACCACGAGCCTGTTCAGCTTTTAGGTCTGATTGAGCTTTGCGAAGAAGCGCTTGCTTATCAGCACGTGCAGACTGGAACTCAGCTTCACGTTTTTTATCTAGACGAGCTTCAGAAACGCGGTTCTGTTGAACCTGATCTAGAAGGTCTTTAAGGCTCTTTGCTTCCTGAGCCTGCGCTCCGGTTGCCGCAACTGCAACTGTCGCAGCGGCTAAAAGAGATTTGAATACTGGTTTCATTAACAATTACTCCGCTGCGCTAATTGGTAGTTTAATCAGATCCGCAGGAATGACGTTGTTAGCCATTTTAACTGCGTCAACAACTGAAGACAGATATTCGTCACCCAGTTTTTCCCATGCGCGGCTTTCGTTGTTCCATACCCATGCGTGAGTTTGGTCCAGAGAAAGTGCAACTAGCGCTGCGCGACCTAGGTTAAAGAAGTCAACAGTAACTTCTGTACCTGCGTCGTCAATCGTACCTTGGTAAGAGTTGATTTTCGTACCGTATTCAACTTCTACTAGGTAGGCTTCTAGCACCTGACGGAACTGCTCAGAAACAGTAACGTTAGAGTTAGCCATTAGATCGCGAAGACGCTCAACGCGCTGTAGACGCTCTTCTAGGTGATTGGACGATCTAGCTTGATGAACTGCTCTAGGCTGTCAATCATGCGGAACATAAGAGGAACGATGCCCTGCTTAGTTTGCTCGATGCTGTCGATTTGACGCTGTAGAGAGTCGATACCACGTTGCTGGTCTGCAACTAGGCTAGCGATGTAGTCGTTGTAGATTTTAAGGTTTTCTGTCTCATCTACTGTTTGACGATACTCAACAAGTAGTTCTTGAGACTGTTCAAACAGCGTGTTGATTTTTTCTTGAGATTTCGCTGCAGCCGCGTGGATTTTCGCTTCTTCTTTATGAAGATCTTCAAGCGTATCTGCAGAGACTGCACTACCTGTTAGTGCGAATGCACCCATAACAGTAGAAGCAATAAGAGTTCTCTTGCTCATTTTGGACATAGTTCCCAACCAAATTTCTTATTTGAATCCTCGCCGATAGGAAAATATTCGGGCAAGGGGCGTATAAAACTTTCACAATTTTGTTTCAGGAATGTAGCGCTGACTTCAATAGCCAGTACTACGAACGTAGTATACTCACATGGAATGTTACGTTTAGTCAAGTAACACACTGTTTACACCTAACAGATTTTCAATTAACTGCTCGTTTAACGTTCAGTTAGATGTAATATGTGTTGTATTTTTTCCAGCATATTTCCGGCCATTTCTTAATCGTTTAATATTCATCCAGAAAATTTGCTTTTTGATAGGATAAATTGCGTATTGGAGCAAAAAGATACTTTCTAAGCTGCACTGTTTTAGGGCAACATTATTATCGTCACTTACTTGTGGTGCGTTGCTTCTCCTTTGCATGCTGCTCATTGCCGTATAAAGGCGCTTATTAATCCCACAGAATAAAAAAACCAGCACAAATTTACATTGGATTGTTACTTACAATTTGTTATTTATACCGCCATCTATGTACAAGCAAAACTAATAAAACATGAACTCACCTACCTACAGTTGCACAGTGAATAACAAACCGATTTGGGTTTTCGATGATTTATGCTCAGTCGAAGAAGCGACTGGGATATTTAAAGGGCTAGAACTTAGCGCGTTTAAACACACTGAAATTGCGCGACCCGATACAGCAAAGTATAAGCATTGGGCGGTCGCGTTAAGCGATACTCAAGTGCGTGGGCTAGCAGTATATCAACATGCCATAAAAACCATATTTGATACCACAGGAAAGCACTATCGCGCCTATCGTGGTTACGTAAATTATGCTTCCTATGGCGATATGTTGTTTACTCACACCGATTGCCTTCCAGAAGCTGACGAACTAACGGTGTTAGTTTATCTGTGTCCCGAATGGGATATTGAATGGGGCGGAGAAACGTTATTTTATAATGATAACGACGATTGCGTTTTTGCAAGCACGCCAAAACCCGGAAGAACGGTTATTTTTCACGGCGCCATCAAGCATGTTGGACGTCCGCCCAATAGAATTTGCTATACACCTAGGTATACCCTAGCTTTCAAATTAGAGCCAGCTTAACCTTGGCTCTCATTAGCAGGCACGATATCAAACGCTACCGTTAGTCGTTGTTCGTCCGTTAAAATAGGGTTTGTTCCATGCCACATATATGAAGGAAAGAGTACTAGGTTGCCTTTCTTTGGTTTAATAGCAAAGTCTTCTACCATGGTCACTCCGGTAATGTCGGGGCGGCCAAAAACCAGCCAACCATTACCGTTTTGTTCTACTTCACTAGGCACATCTACATACAATACACCGCTAAGCCAACCTTCCGAGTGATAATGTGATTTATGAAAACCTTTTTTACGTAGCCTTACAGACCAGCTACCAATAAAGTTAACATCTGGGTGTAGTCGAGATAAAAACGGGTGCTTTTTCTGAGACAACAGCGCAGATAAAAAAGATGTCGCCCTATCTTCTATTGCAATTTTAAGCGCTTTGATCAAATCGTGTTCGGCCTCTAATAGATTCTCGAAGGTTTGAGAGCCATTGCGCAAAGACTGGCCAATAGGATGCCGTTCATTATTATGTAGCGTATTAAGATGCGCTTCCAATGCTTCTATGAAGCTTAGATTACTGCCTTCACTTTCAAAAAGCGGTGTGACCTCAACAAACTTTTGGTAATTACATAACTCGCTATACTTTTGCTCATTTCCGCACGCCTTATACGCTGTAGATAAAAGCGTCCAATAACCTTGGTTGAATGGCGCGATGCGGCAAACAAGTTCAAGTGCCTTAACTGCTTCTTTATATCGCTTGAGGCTTAATAGAGCGTAACTTTTCTCAATAAGTAAAGGGAGCGTTTCAACTGTCGGTTTCGAGGCGTTAACGCTAACCGTAGCCAGCGCCCTATCAAAATCTCCAAGTTCTCTTAACGTATTCGATAAGCTCGCCGCCGCTGCAATTTGATAAGATGGAAGCTTAGCTTCGACCAGTTTTTCTAACCACACTTTCGCTTTGTCAAACTCTTCTACTCTTATCATTAGTTCGGTATAAGCAAGAATTAAATCAGGCTTGTCTAATGACAAGTTTTTTTCTAACAAAGCAAACGGCGCCTCGACGTTTTGTACCCACGCTAGATGTGCATATTCTTTGTGTAAACCGACACTATCAGGAAACGTAGTTAACCCCTCTTTATAGGTGGCGAAAGCCTCGTCCAACAAACCATTAAGTGCAAAGGCTGCCGCCAGGTTTTGAAACAATTCAGCGGTTGATTGACCCGTCGAGAGTGCCTTTTTATATAACAAAATTGCTTCGTTAAACTGATTATTTCTTCGCTTAATATTTCCTAAATTATTGAGCGCTTTAACATTTTTCGGTTCGGTTTCTAACAACTTTTTCAAATAGCGCTCAGCCTCAGCATCGCGTTTATTTTCAATTAAAATGGATGCGATCAGCAGTAGAACTGTGCTTTTAATAGGCTCTCTTTTTAACAAATCGTGACATTGCATTTCCGCATCTTTATAACGCTTGGAAACTAGAAAGGCTCTTGCCAAATTGTACTTGTAATCAAATGCGCCGGGCTTAACTTTTAAAGCTTTAGTAAACCATAAGATAGCTTTGTGAGTCTGCCCTTTATCGAGAAGCAGGTTTCCGTAGCTATTCATCAAGTCAGAAGATTGAGGAAAAAGCTTTAAACCTTTTTCAAAAATTTTTGCGGCATCATCAAGCCTACCAATTTTCCTCATCGCACTGCCGTACAACTGCGGAACAACTGCATCAGCACGTGCTATGGCGGCATTTTGCTTCACCGTGTTGATGACCAAGAGGAAATCACCTTTGTTAAAGGCATTAATAAGGTTTGGAATTATTATATGTGGTTGCAGCTGCATTATGCGTATAACCTCTTATCCAATGTTGCTAACGCTCCGTATTGCGAAGACCATTCGCTGTAGGCTGAAATGAACTGGGTAATGTCTGCCCGCTCGTCAAGCGTTAAATGTGGATTCCAAACATCCATAATTAATACCGCTCTAGCGGTGTCGGCGCCATTTTCCGCGCTATGTTGATAACTGTCATCAAATAAAATTGCCGTCTTCCCCTCACGCCAAAACACTTTTTCATTAGCAACATTTAAATAGGATTTATCATTGATAATCAGGGGGATGTGCAGCGTCCACTTAATATTGGAAATACCGAAGTGAGGAGGTATTTTTGTATTTGGCTGTAACACAGATATCACAACCTCAGGCGCATGAACTGGGCAGTGAGCTAAAATCGGAGAATCGAAGAGCGCTTTGATTTCCTCAGGTAGCTGCCTTCCATGCTTGGTTAACTCACCGCCTTTCATTAGGTGAAGTGAGTTCCACTTTAGCGCCAACTGCGCCCATTCTTTGGTGTTTGGCACGTCTCCAGTGTCGTGAATATATGGCTCGTTTGCTTGTGATAACCGAGATATAAATACACCCTTATATTCAGAAAGCGCAGCTACATAAGCATTTAGCCCTTTTACTGAATTTACATCGGAAAACGGCGCAGATGGGAGATTTGGAACATACAGAAAACTTGGCGATTGCAAAGCTTTATCAAATTGCTTTTGCTCAGCACCACAAAATATTGCGACGGCCCGTTTTATCCTATCACTCGAACCGATAGACTGTGTTTTAACAAATAAATCACGTCGCGCTAAATTCCCCACGTTATGAATATGTGTAGCTTGAGATTTAGTAAGTGGAACACTCGTTGCTGGAGATAAATACTCGGGCCACAGGGAGAAGACTTCACTATAAAGACGAAAAGCATCATTATAATGCCCCGCGTTTATAGCGGCAGTTATTCTAGCGAGTGTTTCTTCGAGGCTATCGTTATTGTTTTTATTAGTCATACAAAAATGGGAAGCGTTTTGCCTCCCATCTTAAACTAACATTCGGTGTATTTACAGGTCACCGCCACCAGTTTCTGTACCGCGCTGCATACGCAACCAACCATCGCGACCCGCTTCACGCATTTGCTCTCTTTCTTCTACAGAGTAACAGACGCGTTGCATGCGGTTTGAACCTATTTTCTTTTCCATTTTGCAAACCATACCATCGTCTTCTGCATTGGTATCAGCTTTTGCATATTGAGAACTTTGATTGCTAGTTGAACCACATGCACCAAGTGCTAGAGCAAGGCTTGATGCAAGAATTATTTTTGTAACCATTTTCATCCGTGTTATCCCTTAGTATAAGTACCGTAGATTAAGTTACCATACATTGTTGTACATTCTCTAATCCATTTTGTAACTAACCATTTATTTTCCGAAACTGTTGGCGCACCAGCATGATAGCTATTCAACAGTAGCTTTCCGTTTTCATCGCTGTTGGAAAAAACAACCATAGTTCCACTTTTTGGCGCTATACGAATATCAAGTTTTGGAAAAAGGGTTTCTCCCCCCTCACTGATGGTATTTAAATAAACAAGTGCAGTTTTAATACGCTGCTTTCCGTCTTTAAACATTAGTGCATCGTTTATTTCATTCAGCCCATCGTAATGCGGTTTATACTGCTGACCAGGTGAATACCTCAGTAAATTTAGCGCTTCGCCATTTTGTCTTAAGGTGTGCGTGATCTGCGAAATTGTTTTATCGAGCTTACGGGTAATCCAGTCGCAGTGAGCAGGCTCTATAACCGCAACATAGCTCGTTCGCACACTATCAATTTTTCCTCTCCCCGTCACAGGGTCTACCACCATTGAAGGTTTTAACAATGCGTTAAATTTAGTTATTAAATAGCGGCATTCATATTCGGATAAAATGCTTTCATATACTTCAATGGGTAACGATTTATCTAAGATCTTTGAAGGTTCATATACTCTAATGAGGGCACTGGATAGTTCATCAACGGTTTGTTGATGGGCGCTCAGAGCAGTAGAAACTGATACTTCTGAAGTTAATTTAAGCTGGCTACTAATATTTGGTGCTAAATGACAAACCTTACCTGCGATATAAGAAAACGCGCTGCTTTCTACCGATAAGTAAGAAAGCGTAACGAGGTAGGCTTCAATAACGCCTTCCTCACCAAGTGAAAGTAACGTCTGTGCGACAAATTTAGGGTTCCATGCTATATCACCAAAATAGCCAATCAGCAATTTATGGAACTGAACAACGGGACTATCAGCACACCCTGCTCCATCTAGAAACGCAACAGACTCGTTAGGGTTTTCACCCGATTTATAATAAGCATAATCCAGCGCCGCATTGATATCCCCTAACTCGCCCGCCTGCTTTAGCCATAGCATTGCCTCATCAGTATTGCCTGAAGAATGAGCTTCGTTAGCACTGTTGATACACTGTTCTATATTCATAACCTGTTGTCCACATAACAAAAAAGCCTCCGAAGAGGCTTTTTAAATTCTATCTACAACTTCAATTAGAAGTTAAGGTTTACTCTTGAGTAGAAGAATTGTCCAGGAATTTCATACATAGACGGGTCGAAGCTGTTAGCAAACGTCGAGTAAGAAACTTCTGGATCAGTGTCGAACAAGTTGTTCACACCAAGCGTGATGCGTAGGTTATCGTTAACTGCGTAACCTAGTGATACATCGTGGTATGCCATATCTTCAAGTTCGTTGAAGCTATCGCCACCAAGCTCGTCGCTTGGATCACTACATAGTTGTTGATCTAGCGTATCGCCATCGATTGAACACTCTTCAGTCGTGTGGCCGATGAAGCGAACTAACCAGTTAGCTGTCCAGTCATCGTACGCCCACGTTACTGCAAGGTTAGTACGTAGACGTGGAACAACGTCACGGTCGCCCGCAAGACCAGCATCGTTAAACTCAGTAGATGTGTTTGTTACTGGGTCAACAACAATCGTTGTGCGTTCATCAACATAAGTACCATCCCAGTTAACGCGGAAATCACCGTACTCAGTTTCAAAGTTATACGCTACGTTGTAGTCGAAACCAGACGTTGTTTGACCACCAAGGTTTACTTGACCGTTAAACAAGTCTACTACGTTACCGCCAGCACCACGTTCAATAAGCGAACATAGGTTTACACCAGTTTGGGCACAGGCATTAAGAATGGTTTGTGCACCAACAGATGACACTGCGTTATCAACTTCAATATCGAAGATATCAAACGTGATTGACAGGCCTTCAACTGCTTCAGGAGAGTATACGAAACCGTATGTGAAGCTTTCTGCTTCTTCTGCTTCTAGGTTTGCATTACCACCTACAGTAGTACGAATCTGCGTGTTAGGTTGCTCGTAGCTTGCTGGAATACCTGCACAACCTGGAAGCTCTGGGTTACCCGCAGCACCGCCATTACATGGGTCAGTTAGCGGCGCAAAGCTATCACTGTTACCTGAGAACAATTCATCAAGAGATGGAGCACGGAATGCTTCAGACCATGTACCACGTACAAGTAGGTCGTCATTAATACGCCACTTCAGACCAATCTTCGAGTTAGTAGTGTCACCAAAGTTGCTGTAGTCAGAGTAACGAGTAGCAAGTTCTAGGTCTAGCTGCTCTACACCAGGCATATCTGAAAGAAGCGGAACTGCAAGTTCTAAGTAAACTTCTTCTACACTAAAGGCACCAGAGGTAGGCTGACGCGCGTTACCTGAAGTAATACCCGCAGCGATGATTGCATCTGGCTGGTCGTAGCCTGACTGCCAGCGTTTCTCATAACCTGATGCGAATGCTAAGTAACCTGCTGGTAATTCTAACAACTCACCAGAGATGTTAGCAGAGTAGCTTTCTAATGAAGAGTTAAGCTCGTCTTGCGCAGTGAACGTAATGTAATCAAGCATTTCTTGCGTAATTGTGCCTTCACCGATTACGTTTGGCGCACCACCGAACAAGTTAAGCGGAGTACATTCGCCTGTACAGTTCGCAGGGTCACCGATAGCTTGCGCTACGCGGTCCATATTAAGAAGACCGTCGGTAGACGTGTTTTGCGTGATATCTGCGTACGTGTAGTTTGCATCCCAGAAGAATTCTCTGTCAGCAAATTCGATAACGCCTTCAAAACCACCGTTGAACTGGAACTGGTCAACATTCTGTTTAAAGCTACGGAAACCCGCTTCCATCATACGGCGACCAAACAAGAACATTTCACGTGCATTTGGATCTGCATCTAGTACGTCTTGGTCGGTCGTAACGTCGAAATCGTAAGGGCTAAATGGATTGTCAGCCGATAAAGTGAAGCCCGTGTCGCCAAACGCGGTACCGATGAATAGTGGAGTAGGCGCCAGAGCCTGCTCTGACTTACGGTTGCCGTAAAAGCCTGTTACGTTTACAGATAAATTGTCTGTAAGTTCATAACGTGCCTGAGTATAAATATTAGTACGTTCTTGTGGTGTAGATAGGTAGTTGAACGGCGCGAAGTTGAAGCGGCTATCTGGTTCAACCCATGGCTCTAAACCACCGTTGCCGTCACCTTGTTCGTTGAAGCCATTATCGGCTTGGTCAAAAGTCCAGAAACGCCCCTGAGGTGGAGCTGATGAACCACCGAAGCCTTCAGGCGTACCAAAAGTAGGTACTGCAGAGATTTCACGGTCGCCCGCTAGTGTTGGCTCTTCTTCTACGTAGCTGATGTTAAAGTAAACATTGCCTTTGTCGTTAGAAGTACCGAAGCCGATATCCCACTGCTCTTTGTTGCCGTCGCCTTCGTCATATTGGCCGATGTAACCAGATGCGTGAACGCCTTCAAAATCTTGACGAGTGATGATGTTTACAACACCAGCAACCGCGTCAGAACCATATACCGCAGATGCACCATCTTTAAGCACTTCAATACGCTCGATGATCGATGCTGGGATGTTGTTAAGGTCAACAGAGCCAGTAAGACCTGGCGCCCAACGCTTACCGTTAACAAGAACTAGCGTACGGTTTGAACCAATACCACGAATGTTAATAGTCGTTGTACCATTACCACCGTTGTTGTTATTGGTGTTAATAGCAGAACCTGCAGAAGGAATTGCTTGAAGAACGTCACCGATTGAAGTAATACCAAATTTTTCGATATCTACACGTGACATAACAGTAACTGGGTTTGCACCTTCAATGTCGGTACGACGGATACGAGAACCTGTTACTTCGATTTTTTCTACTGCGTCCGCTGCTTCTTCGGTTTCCTGTGCGTTAACTGCACCAGTGAAGCCGATAGTTGATGCCGCACCGAATGCGCACGCTAGCTTCACTGACTTAGCCAGCTTAGAGTTTGTAAACATGTATTGTCTCCCTGGACCACTAAAACTCTTAGTGTGTGTTTCTTAAATCGTTTATATAACGAATTATTATTAGTAAGGTCAAAGCCTCACTTTGATAATAACCACATCCTAAGCGAACGGTCAACTGGGATTAGACGGGTGTTCGGTAAAAGTTCAATTTTTTTTCGTCTTTTTACCTTCTTTTGTAAATATTAACTTACATTTAACATTTCAAGCTCATTAAATAACCACGCTGCTCACTTTGCGTACGCTTTGGTAAAAAGGGCGGAATATACACCTAAAGTATACCCACGCCCTAACCTTAAATCTCTGCTCTGCCCTTTAATTAGAACGAGTAATTTACGCTAAAACGAACGTATCTAGGTGTTTGCCACGCAGTCGGTAGACCGTAATTTGGGTTCACATCTGGGTTTGTTGGATCAGCTGAACTTTCATCATCATAAATCTCGTTAACTTCTGTTACGCGATCGTTGTTGAGAAGGTTGAAAATATCCGCGCGCACTACCAATGTTTGGTCTTCGCCAATATCGATATTATAAGATGCAGAAACGTCGATAGAGTAGTAGCTGCTTGTTCGGCCACGAGAACCTCGAGGCGCTGGCTCACCACCGGCAAAGAATGACTCTGAATCATACGCCTGAGCAAAAGTATCTGTCGGGTGATAACCAAACGCATTGATTGGGCGACCGGTCCAAAACTGAAGGTTTGCACCAAGGGTTAAATCTTCAGTCACTGCATAAGCACCGTAAAGTTTAACCTGATGACGTCTGTCGTTTGGCAAGTCACCATAGGCGTTATCAAGTAGTCCTGGTTGGTCAAATAACGTCGTTAAACCTGCATCATCCTGACCGTTATCTGAACGCACGTAACCTTCGTTGTTACCCCAGTTATGTGACCATGTATATGCGGCGTTAAGCATCCACACACCGTCCCATGCTCTCTGCCACATAAAATCAACAGCTGCATACTTACGAATTGAATCTGGGTAACCCAATTCTTCAGCAGACAAGTCCATATAAACTAACTCACCTTCAGCGCCCGGCAACTCAGTAGTACCGATGCGCATATCAGAATTAGGATTTGTTAGTACATATTGGTGGAAACCATCCCAGATGTCAGATACGTCACCGTAGCCATTCGCTGCAGCCCATTCGATAACAGCCGCATCGATTGCCATGTCTTCGATAGTGGTAGACAATTCACGGTATGTACCTTGAATTGACATACTCCACTCATCATTTAATTGGAACTGGTAACCAGCGATAAACTCATCTGAGTACATAGAATCAAGGTTTTGGTCTACGATCTCATCAGGTGATTTTGCCGTGCCGTCTGCAAACACATCATCAGGCTGTGTTTTAGCGCCCGTTAGATTAGGAATACCCAGCGCTTCATCAGCAAAGCCTTCAAACTCGTAGTATTCTTGTGTGTACGTTTCCGCACCTGCTAAACGAATATTCGTATTTGCTGCGATAGGTAAATAGTATCTGCCGTAGCTCGCCCATGCTTTGGTCTCTCCATCACCAAATACGTCCCATACTGCACCTAAACGAAGTGCCCACTGGTTGTCGAGTTTGGCAAAAGACTCACCGTCAGCGTTAAAGTTTTCAAACGTATCGTTACGAAGACCTGCGTTGATAACCAAGTTGTCAGTAACTTGCCACTGATCTTGGACATAAAAAGCGAAGTTTTCAGAATCAAATTGACCACCAACGTTATAGTCACGGTGACGAACTTGGTAAATTTCTTCGTTCGCAGGGTCACTGTCGTTAACATAGTACAAATTATCCGAAAAGATAATTGACTAAGCAAAGCAAAGTAATCAACTCATTTATGCGCAGCTTGCGACGAAACAATCCTTTTGAGCGATGACCGGTTGAACCGGCCCTAATTTTCACTAAATATATAATTTAAATGCATTTTTTCGAATGTAGATTTATTGTAGATAAAAGCCCAACTGCTTTCTTACAGGCTCTGGCAAGTCAGGCAATGCATTCGAATATCACAACCTATTGCAAATAAAACCCTAACCGTCGACGAACGGATTCTGGTAAATCCGGTAATGCACTTTTTGGTAATAGAAAGGTCGCCATATTAAAGAAGTCTAAGTAAATACGGTTGGATTCTGTGGTCTTCTTAAGATAATGGTGGCCTGATGAGCCCCCTGTCCCTATTTTGGTCCCTAGCATGCGTTGAACCATCATAGCGTGACGATAACGCCAGATTGTCAACTGCTCGTCTATTTCGGTTAACGCAGTAATAAGTTGGAAAGGTAGATTAAAGATTGGTTCTTCTGAGTACTGCTTTATAAACAGTGCTGATAGTAAGGCGTTATGACTTAAACGAAACTTGCCCTCGCCTCTTAGCTTTTCGAACTGTGTTTCGTTAAACAACGCGTCGAAGTTTTCCATGGTCGCTTGCAAGTCTTTTATCTCTTGTCGCTTTTCTGTATCAGACAACATGTCGCTGGTTGAGACGGTGTGATGATCATCTTTCAACATTTCGTCAGCCGCATCTTTATAATACTGCCAAAAATCAAAATCCTCTGTTTTTAGCAATGGCATTCGAGACAGCCACTTATCAACCAATTCAAACAAGCTAGGTTTATTTTCGAGGTTTTCTAATAAGGCTCTGTCTTTATCAGTTAAACGGTTGTAGAAACTTTGCTTATCAAAATCAATGCGAAACTCTCGCTTTAAGCCAAGGGATATTTCTAACCGTTTAAACTGAATACTTTGGAAACCTGAAGCGGGAACCAGATAGTCCCTGAATGAAAGAAATTGCTGAGGCGTCATGGTCTCCATAATGGCAATCTGGTCATTCATTAACTTTTGAATTTGAATTATGCGCTGCAGTCTGTGTACCACCTGCGTGAGTTGCTGATCTTTTACCGCCTCTTGATTGAATGTATCAATTACCGCGTTAAGTTCGTGAAGGACTTGTTTAAACCACAACTCGTAAACCTGATGCACTATGATAAAGAGCATTTCTTCGTGAGCCCCATCACCGTATTTTTCACTTTGTAAGTCTTGGGCCCCTAATATTTTATCTAATTGCAGATAATCGCCGTAATAGCAGGGCTCTATGTTCTTTTTCATGTCGTTTTTGCCTTATCACTCTATTTATTGAGCGCTATACACTCGATAAACCGTTTTCATTCCTAAATCAAGATGAAGAGAAACCAACGCGTGTTTATTGATAACTTTTTCAATGTGCGCGCAATTCTAGCACCGATGTCTCGACATCCACAGAATACAAGCTATACATTATAAGGATATATAGCTAAGGTCAGAGCCGAACATTTTACGTGTATAAAAATGTGTCCGTTCAATACACACACCTAACAATGATGTATATATTGCTCACTAAAAAGACGACAAATAAACATGTGTCGCAGAGAAAATAAGAAAGGTAGGGAACATGAAGCTAGATGACGACATTCATAATTATTACGAGCACTTGGTACTCGAGCGAATCAACAAACTAGGGTTAGATGGAAGTAAAAGTCCAGACTACTTGGCCGATTTATGCTGTTTGGCATTAAACCAAGTGCCGCCCCGCTATATTCGGTATGAAGTTGATATGGCGTTTTACTTACCACAGAGCGAGCGAAATCAAATGGAAATGAACGTTGAGCACGCTATCAGTAAAGCAATAAAGTATTTGGATGAAACAGAAAAAAACAAAGAGATTAGCGAATAAGGAAGTTTGGGTGGCGGGCCTCCAGCCACATCCCGGCACATGAGTCGTCTGCTGCGGCTGCTCCCTTCCGGGCCTGACCGAGTTCACAGAGTATCATTGCGGGAGGACCAAAAGCCCACCATAGAAACTGCATTCAAAGCAAAGTCATTCGCCCCTGCTTGAGTGCGGGGCGCATTATGACTATTTGGCTCTGAGTTTTCAACCCTTTAAATTAAATCTCTCTTCGGCAATAAGGTTTGCTACGCGGTTAGTCGCCGCCCCCTCTTGCTCTGCACGGGTATAAATTTCTTTCAGTGTATCGCCGATTTGCTCAATATGTGCGCGCAACGCTTCGTTTGAACTCGTTTCCATACGTTGGTGGAAGATATCAATAACACCACCTGCGTTAATCACATAGTCTGGCGCGTAAAGAATACCCCTTTGCTGCAATAACTCACCCATGTCCTCGCGAGCCAGCTGATTATTAGCCGCCCCTGCAATAACCTTAGCTTTTATTAAAGGCAAAGTTTGGTCGTTAATAGCTGCACCTAATGCACATGGAGCGAGAACATCTACATCTAAACTTAAGATTTCTTCTGGCGCTACTGCTGTTGCACCAAGTTCAGATACGGCTTTCTCTACCCCTTCAGGATAAATGTCGGCAACGTAGAGTTTTGCGCCATGCTCATGAAGATGCTTAGCAAGGCGATAACCAACGTGCCCCATACCTTGTATAGCCACACTTACGCCTTCTAAGCTGCGCTTAAGGCCGAACTCTACTGTGGCTTTTAAGCCAACAAACACACCGTACGCCGTTGAAGGTGCAGGGTTGCCATCGGGCACCTCACCCGCGTAGTGGTATTTTGCGTGTACCCCTGCGATGTAATCTGACTCAGTTGCCATGGTTTGTAAGTCGGTCACTGAGATACCAGAATCTTCAGCCGTAAAGTATTTACCCCCCAACGACTCTACAAACTTACCCATGGCTTTCATCATTTCTGGCGTTTTGGCTTTTCGAGGGTCGCCAATAATGACAGATTTGCCACCACCAAGTTCAAGGTTCGCCATGGCGGCTTTATAGGTCATGCCCTTTGAAAGTCTCAATACGTCAGTTAGCGCTTCACCACTATTTACGTAAGGCCACATACGACAGCCGCCAAGCGCTGGGCCCAGATTCGTATTGTGTACAGCAATAATGGCATTCAGGCCCGCTTCTTCATCGTGATAAAACGCAACATGTTCATGATTATCGAACTCTGGGTGATCAAAAACTGACATATTTTCCCTATTACAACTGTGGTGAATTAAAACTTTCCCAAGATGGCGCTGTCACGAAAAGTACACACCATCCACTTGGGGTGAAATGAGAGTCTGATGATGTTTTGCGTTACACTCGCGGGCTTCGCAAAGATCACCAACATTTTGCCAAGTGTATCTGATTGTCCTGAGGACAGGCGTTGCAAAGTTTGTTAATGACATTTACAAACTGAAACGCATAAGAATTGAATACAATTTTTCTAGGATAGCTATCCTAGAATTTTTTTTGATATATAATAGACATCATAAAAGCGACGGAAACAGTGTTAATGAAATTGGATAAATTTGACCGTGAGATTTTACGCGTTCTTCAACAAGACGCCACGGTGTCAATGGCCGACCTAAGCCAACGCGTAGGATTATCTCATACTCCTTGTTGGAGACGGGTAAAGCGGATGGAAGCCGATGGCATTATTCTCGGTAAAGTCACCTTGCTCAATAGTAAAAAGCTTAATTTAGGCGTATCGGTTTTTATTTACGTTACTTTGAAAAACCACGACGGTGACTCGCTCACTGATTTTGAAAGTGCGGTACAAAACATTGATGAAATTGTGGAGTGCCACACCACTAGTGGTGAAAAAGATTACTTGCTAAAAGTGATCGTAGAGAGCATTGAAGAATATGAGTTTTTGCTTAAGACTAAATTAACGCACCTGCCTCTCGTTGACCACCTAAGCTCAACGTTTGCATTGAAGCAGGTTAAAAATACCACCGAGCTTCCCATTAAACGTCAGTAGCTCAAGTTTGGGGGTCAGAGTACATATTCTGCCCCTTCCACTCAATTGGCGTCTACTTGATTTTCAGGCATTGCATTTTTGAATGCGTCAATCTCGTTACAGTTTTTTGCTATTTTGCTAATAAGCGGGTAGCGGCTCATGTCTACGTTAAACCGCTGAGCGTTGTAAACTTGCGGCACCAAACAGATATCTGCAAGCGTAACATCAAAGTCAAAGCAAAACTTACCCGCTTGGGTCTGCAGCCTTTTTTCGATACCGTCAAACCCAAGGGTTATCCAATGGGCTGCCCACTTAGCCACATCATCCTGTGATGCTTCAAAATTTCCTTTCAACGCATTTAACACGCGAAGGTTTCCAATAGGCTGTATATCGCAGGCAATATCTTGCGCCAACGCTCGCACCCTTGCCCGTTCTGTCCGATGCTCAGGGATAAGACGATACTCACTCTCATATCGCTCATCAAGGTATTCAATGATCGCTAAGGACTGGTTGAGAATGATGTCCTCATCATCGTCGACCAGCGTTGGGACCAAGTGAGCAGGATTCAGCTGTGAATACTCACTACTATGCTGCTCCCCACCATTATTTACCAAGTGTACGGGCACATAGTCATATTCAACACCTTTTAAATTTAGTGCTATTCGCACACGATAAGAGGCGGTTGAACGCCAGTAGCCATAAAGTTTAATACTCATGGTATTACCTCGCCTGTTTTACATTGCGCTGGGTCATCGTAGTGTTTAACGCCTTAAATCAGGCTAATTGCCGCTGCTCGCAACATGCGCGCAATGCGGCTCATTAGATCAGCGGCTGTTACCACTACTTATTTTAGCTAAGTGGTTTTACCTGTTGTTCTATAGTGCCAAATATTGAGTTCCCGTTTTCATCAAGCATTTCAATACGAATTCGGTCGCCAAATTGCATGAATGGCGTTGAAGGCTTACCGTCGCGAATGGTTTCAATCATACGCACTTCGGCAATACACGAATAACCAACACCACCTTCAGCAATGGCTGAACCATGGTCAGTACCTTGTTTATTAGACACAGTGCCTGAGCCTATGATAGCCCCTGCCCCCAAGTTTCTGCTTTTTGCTGCATGAGCAACAAGCTGCCCAAAATCAAAGGTCATATCTTGTCCGGCTTCAGGCTTACCAAACAGTTCACCGTTATAGGTTGAACGCAGCGGCAAATGCACTTTGTTGTCTTTCCACGCGTCTCCTAATTCATCTGGCGTTACCGCTACTGGTGAAAAGCTTGACGCAGGCTTTGATTGGAAGAAGCCGAACCCTTTCGCTAATTCCCCCGGGATAAGACCTCTAAGGGATACATCGTTGACCAACATAATAAGGCGAATTCGCTCTGACGCTTTATCCGGTGTGCATGCCATCGGTACATCGTCGGTAACCACTGCAACTTCACCTTCAAAATCAATTCCCCAATCATCGTTAGGAAGGATAATGTCGTCTTTTGGGCCGATAAAATCATCAGACCCGCCTTGATACATCAGTGGGTCTGTCCAAAAGCTTTCAGGCATTTCTGCATTACGTGCTTTTCTTACCAGTTCCACATGATTTACGTACGCACTGCCATCTGCCCATTGGTATGCTCTTGGCAACGGCGATTCGCAGCGAGACTCATCAAAAGTCACGCTTTCGCAACTTTGCTCATTAAGTGCCTGGTATTTCATCTGAAGCTGTGGCGCAACTTCCTTCCAATTGTCCAACGCATCCTGCATTGTTTTGCATGTCTTGTGCACTGCATGCTCGAGAAAGGTCTTCGACACACATTAGGCAGCCATCTCGGGTTCATCTTTATAGGTTGCTAACTTCATTCTTCTTTCCTCGAAAACGGTTGGCAGGCGTGGCTATTTTCATATTTTTTAACGCTCACTACATACTCAATAACGAGCGCACAAGCACGCCAACACTTTATACAAATGCGTAGTATAGTTATGCCACTAGTTGGTATAGGTGAGAAGACTTACAGTGACGAAGTTTTATTGGCCTGTAAGAAAGGGTGTACGGCAGTAAGCATTAATAAGGTACGCGCCGCTTTATCCCACTAGCTTTGCGTTGATTGTAAATTTTTCGTAACACGCAAATTAAGGCGTGTAGAGAGGTTAACGTACAGCGAAAAGCCATGTGCCGGTTTTCCGAGCTATTTACCTATTCATTATTTTATTTGTAGCTAAATGGTCCGCAATTACCGTTTGACGATGAAATAAGTCGTGCGAGCTTGCGCCCGTAAACCCCGCGTTATTATAACGCAGCGCAATAAACGCTCGCTCGCCACGCCCTTGTCATTACAACTTCACGGTTGCTTTATTAATACCGTATTCACGAAGTTTGTTAGCAATCGCCGTGTGGCTTAAACCAAGCTTTTTCGCTAACTGACGGGTACTTGGATAAGAGGGGTATAAGCGTTTTAGCAAGTCTTTTTCAAACTTTTTAACTTCCTCATCTAAGGTACCTTCAAAGTTCTCGTCAATGTAGGTTACGCTAGGTGCACAGCTGGGAAGCTGAATATCTTCTTTAGTAATTTCTTTACCATCCAGCAGCGACAATGCGCGATAAAGGGCATTTTGTAGCTGTCTTACGTTACCAGGCCACGGATACTGCTGCAGAAAGTCGACACATGACTTACTAAGCTTCGCCGGTCGTCTTCCCAGTTTTGTGCTATGCTGCACAATAAACGATTCGGCAAGGGGCACGATATCTTGCCTGCGGTCTTTTAATGATGGCATGACCAAGCTAAGTACATTGAGGCGATAATAGAGCTCTTTTCTAAATCGCCCCTCCTCAACCAGCTGACCTAAGTCTCGGCAGGTAGTGCAAATAAAGCGTACGTCCACTTTAACCGGCTCAGCATCGCCTACGCGTCTAAATTCACCGTCTTCTAAAACCCGTAGCAATTTAGCCTGAAGCTGTGACGACATGTCAGCAATTTCATCGAGCAACAGGGTGCCGCCTTTCGCCTGCTCTAAAAGTCCCACTTTAGCATTCGGCTGATTAAACGCGCCCGCCGCATAACCAAAAAGCTCGGTCTCCGCCACGCTATCGGGTAATGACGCACAGTTTAGTGCCAAAAATGCACCTTCACTTCGACGGCTAGATTGATGACACGCACGCGCAATCATTTCCTTCCCTGTTCCCGTCTCACCAAAAATAAGAATAGGGGCATCTAAATCGGCTATGCGTTTGGCTTCATGCACCACGCGTTTCATAAACGGTGACTGCGCAATAAAGCGGTCAAAACTATCCGTAGGCGACTGATGGAAAGCAGTAAATTGCTGGCCCAAACGCATTTCAGATTTCAATATGACCACTGCACCGGCCATAATCATATTTTTATCACCGTCAGGTACGGTAATAGGCAACATATCAGCAAGATAATCTTGCTGAATAAACTTAACCTTTGACGACTGCGGGCCCGGCGATTTACCGTCCATCCACTTAGTAAAGTTAAACCCTTTTACGACTTCACTAATTTCTGTGCCTTCAATGTCGCTAGTCGGCATTTCTAAGCCCGCGCTTACCGCTTCGTTGCACAGCACGATGTTTCCCTTGGCATCAATGGAAAAAACAGGGTCAGGCAGCGTTCTTAAAATTGCTGAAAGCTGATTCTTTTCACGTTCACCAGGCATAAAAAGCGTGGTCTTCACGTCATCAATACCATCGATACGGCGAATTTGTGGCATGAGATGCTGGAAGTCGGCAAATTCAATATTGGGAAAATTAAGGAAAATTTTTCCCGCGGGATCGATTTCTATACCGCGTAAATCTATTTCTTTGGTTACGAGAATATCTAACACATCTTGAGTAATACCAAGACGATCCTGACAACTGATTTCTAGACGCATAGGGTATTATAGCTATTTTGTAAACATATATGTACAGAGTATCATACTTTTACAAAAAGATAACAAGATAAATGTTACAGAAGGTTAAAATTGGTAGTGGCAAGAGCGAGGTAATGACGAGCGATAGGTAAAATCGGGCCTAAAAAAAAATGCCACTACAACGAGCGGCATCCTATATAAAACACATTTAATTAACAATAGTGTTAGCTCGCTTTTTTCTCTTTAGGCGGGAAAAGTGGGGAAAATAACCCCAGAGATTTAGCCTCTTCAACCAATGCCATAATATCCATTTCGGCCAATTCAAATAAGTGGTCGAATTCAGGTAGGATATAATAAAGCGGCTGCATAATATCAATGCGATACGGCGTTCGCAGCGCATCAACTGCAGTAAGTGGGTTACGCAACGGTTCATCACTGTCTAACGCGTAAATGGTCTCTCCCGGCGAAGATAAGATACCGCCACCATATATTTTAAGCCCCCCTTTCGCTCTCACTAGGCCAAACTCGACAGTAAACCAATACAACCGCGCCAAATATACCCGGTCTTCTTTGCTCGCCGCCAGCCCTAGTTTTCCATAAGTATGTGTGAAGTGCGCGAACGCCGGGTTGGTTAACAGCGGGCAGTGTCCAAATACTTCGTGAAAAATGTCGGGCTCTTGCAGGTAGTCAAACTCTTCTCTGGAGCGAATAAAGGTGGCAACTGGAAACTGTTTGTTAGCCAGTAACCTAAAAAACTCGCCAAAGTTGATTAAGGCGGGCACTTCAGCCGTTTGCCAACCGGTCTTTTCCATTAGTACCTTGTTGATATCAGGCAGCTGTGGAATTTTCTTTTCGTTAAGCTTTAACAGGTCTAGCCCATCTAAGTACTCTTGGCATGCTCTTTCTTTTACCAGCGGAATTTGTCTTTCGTACAGTTCCGACCAAATTTGGTTCTCTTCATCTGACCAATGAATGACCCCATTTTCATCAGATTGTCTCGACTGGTATTGCGTTGATTTTGGCATAACTTCTGTAACCAATAAGGTTTAAAAAACTTACCTATCAGTCTAATGAAATTAGCCGCTTGTAAAAGACAAATGCGCAATGGGGGTAAAGATTTAACTGTAACATAAATTTTACATCAACAACAAAAGAAGCTGATTTTAAAAGAAAAAGCCGCTATTAAAAAGCGGCTTTCATTGCTTATCGCAGAGAATTTTGAAGGGGTTACAAGCGGCTAATTTCTTTATTAAGTTGATATTCGCGAGATGTGACGTAGGTCTCCATTTTGCGAAGTCTCTCTTCCGCTTTTTCGAAACGATTTCGAATATCGTGAAACGCCTGTTTAGGTGGCTCGCCGGCTTGCCAGACTTTGGTTTTTACCTCCACCTTTGGGCTTTTAACCTGACCGTTGTTTGGGTTAGTCCAGCCTTTTCCCCGTGAAAAAACTGGGGGCGTTGGCGCCTCGTTTAATCCCGCAGGTTTCTTATCTAGAATAAACCAAGCGGCAATGTAAGCGACAAAAATGAACGGCCCGGCTAATAAAAAGAACCCGGTAACGACTAAAATTCTTACTAGCCATGTTTCTAAACCGAAGTATTCTGCAACGCCTGAACACACACCTGCAATACGCGCATTCTCTGGGTTTCGGTAGAGCTGTTTACCATTTCTCATGCTCTATTCCTCCACTCAGGCGCCTCACTATCTAAAATGGCTTCTAGCGTTTCAATGCGCTCGCTCATTTTTTCGGCTTGCTCTGCTAAGTTTTTCAACGACGCATGCTCTTCAGCGCTAAGGCCCTGATTGACTTGCTTTTTGCTGCGATAATGTAGAATTAGCCAAATGGGAGCAACAAATATTGTGAAAACCACAAGGGGCATCACCAGCATTGCTATTATACCTTCATCCATCTCAATCTCTCCTCAAACCCTGATGTATTTACCCTTTGCTGCGTTTGGCATACAAAGGGTACACCCTATTTTTCTTATTCTGATTTTTCGGTGCTTTTATTGGCACCTTTTACTTTTGCTTTAAGTGCAGCCAGTTCGTCTTCAACTTTATCACTGGCTTCTAGCTCAGCAAACTCATCTTGTAAGGTTTTCTTGCCCAAGTCATAGGCTTCAACCTGCGACTCAAGATCATCAATTTTACGCTCGTATTGTTCGAAGCGTCCCATTGCATTATCTACTTTAGTGCTGTCCAACGTCTTTTTCACTTCAAGACGAGAACTAGCCGTTTTCTGGCGCATGATAATGGCTTTTTGACGACTCTTCGCGTCGGCCAGTTTATCTTGTAGCTGACCAATTTCATCTTGAAGCTTGCTGATTTGCTCTTCAACAATTGCAAGCTCTTTACTTAACGTCTCTGCGGCTTCTGCAGACTTTTTCTTTTCCTGCAGTGCTGCTCGCGCTAAATCTTCTCTATCTTTACTTAAAGCAAGTTCTGCTTTTGCTTCCCAATCACTTGCATCGCTTTCGTACTTCGCAATTTGATTGGCTATTTCTTTTTTATTGGCCAAGGTTTTCGCCGACGCTGAGCGCACCTCAACCAATGTGTCTTCCATTTCCTGAATGATTAATCTAACCATTTTTTCAGGATCTTCGGCTTTGTCTAAAATCGCATTAATATTCGAATTCACAATATCTGTAAAACGCGAGAAGATACCCATAATAATTACCTCTTGCTAAAAATGGTAAGTGTTAAAAAACACCACACTTGATAAATAGATTACTCTTGGTATTAATCGTATTCAATATGCTTGCCAACTCTACCTTTACGCTAAGTCTCTATTTTTCATACCGTTTTTATAAGTTCAAATAATGCTCGTTTCTCAATATTTTTTGTTCTACACTACTAATTGGTCGAAATGACTAACTTTTGAGGTTTTTAATGAGTAGGTATCGTCAGCAAGACAATTTGCTAGGTCAAGCGAACAGTTTTCTAGAAGTGCTAGAGCAAATTTCACAAATAGCACCGTTAGATAAACCGGTCCTTGTGATAGGAGAGCGAGGTACAGGTAAAGAACTGATTGCAGCGCGTCTTCACTTCTTATCTAAGCGCTGGGACCAAAACTATATCAAACTGAATTGCGCAGCCCTAAATGAAAGCCTTTTAGAAAGTGAGCTTTTCGGTTACGAAGCTGGGGCATTTACCGGTGCGTCGAAACGACGAGAAGGTCGTTTTGAAGTCGCCCATAACGGCACACTGTTTCTCGATGAACTTGCCAATACTTCGGGTCTAATTCAAGAAAAGCTCCTTCGCGTTGTCGAATATGGGGAGTTTGAACGCGTGGGCGGCAGTAAATCGGTGAAAACCGATGTAAGGCTTATTGCAGCGACAAATGAAGATCTCCCTGCCCTTGCCGATGCAGGCGAGTTTCGCGCCGACTTGCTAGATAGGCTAGCCTTCGATGTGATTACCATCCCCCCGCTTCGAGAGCGACGGGAAGATATCATGATGTTAGCGGAAAATTTTGCCATTAATATGGCCCGTGAGATGGAGATGGAGCTCTTTAGCGGCTTCACTGAAAAAGCCAAGCGTACTCTGCTTGATTACGATTGGCCCGGAAATATTCGAGAACTGAAAAATGTAGTTGAGCGCGCCGTTTACCGCACTAACAACCCTCACCTACCGGTTCACGAAATCATTCTTGACCCCTTTGAATCCGTTTATCGTCCACAGGGTAGAGTTAAGACTAAGGATAGAGTAAGCACTTCTGAGTCAGCAAGTCCTATCGTGTCCTCACAACCCGACCATACAAAAGATGTGATAGAAAGCGCTGACATTACGCCTTTAACGCCAAGCAATCAGCAAGAATCTGTCGAATATCCCATAGATTTGAAAGAACGCTCTCAACAATATGAGATAGATATGATAAAACAGGCACTTGCTGACAGTCAGTTTAATCAAAAGAAAACCGCTGAAAAATTGAGCCTGACATATCATCAGCTGCGTGGCTATCTCAAAAAATATAACTTACTAGATTCTTCCGCTGAAAGCGTCGAGGCGTAAAGCATGTCCCATAGTTTGGTAAAGCGTTTGTCATTATGTTTATGTACAGCGCTTCTTGTTGCATCCTGTGCAAAACAGAATAAACAAGCGTTTTACAATACGGGTATTATTTACTGCTCTGAAAGCAATCCAGTGACGTTTAACCCCCAACTTGATACGTCAAGCACAACGTCAGATGCTTCCTCTCACCAACTTTACGACAGGCTTCTCGATTTCGATCCTGAATCTGGCCGCATTGTGCCAAGCTTAGCCAGTAGCTGGCTTGTAAGTAATGACGGCTTAACCTATGCCTTTCAGCTTCGAAAAGACGTGTCGTTTCACTCTACTCGTTATTTTGAGCCGACAAGAAACTTTAACGCCGACGATGTAATATTTAGCATCGACAGGTGGCGACTAAACTCACACCCTTATCACTATGTGTCCGGCGGTCGCTACCCCTACTTTGAAAGTATTGGCCTTGCTCAAAACATTGAATCTGTCGAACGGATCAACGGCTACCGTGTAGAGATAACACTCAAACATCGCGATAGCTCGTTTTTAGCAAATTTAGCGACAGATTTCGCGGTAATATTGTCAGAGGAATACGCTACTCAGTTGGCCAACGCCGGCACACCGAGCAAAATAGATGAGCTTCCCATCGGGACCGGACCGTTTAAATTTGATAGCTATCGCAAAGACCATTTCATAAAGTACCTTAAGCACGAAAACTATTGGCGCACCGAGTTATTGACCGAAAATGCAAACATTACCCGCGATATTGAAAATATTGAAACCAACGCAAAAAGTGAAAATAGCAGCGAAGCGATAGCAGATGGTCTTTCTAAAAAGACAGACGGACACGTAGTTGAACAGCTTATTTTTGATATTACGCCACGCAGCTCACTACGACTGGCTAAGTTAATGACTGGCGAGTGCGACGCCACTGCCTTTCCCGCTCAAACAGAGCTTGAGGTAATAAGGGCTAGAGACGATCTTACGCTCGCTGAAAAGCCAGGGCTGAATGTTGGCTTCTGGGCTTTTAATACTCAGCGTCCGCCTTTTGATAACCCCGATGTAAGACGCGCTTTAGCCGTGGCCATTGATAAAAACACGCTGTTAGAAGCCGTTTACTTTGACAGCGCAACGCGAGCTAAGACCCTTCTTCCTGCAGCGAGTTGGGCATTTCAAAACGATGCTGATGATACGGCCTATAACCCAGTTTTAGCGCGAAAGTTACTGGCAGATGCAGGTATAAAACCTGGCTTTTCAATGACAATATGGGCCATGCCTGTAGAGCGCTCTTATAACCCCAATGCCACTAAAATGGCCGAACTTATTCAGCGTTATTTAAATGATGTAGGCGTTGAAGCAACCATTGTTAGCTACGACTGGACAACCTTTAGACGGCATTTACAAGAAGGTTTACACGATTCTGTGCTTATCGGCTGGTCAGCAGATAATGGCGACCCGGATAACTTTTATCGCCCGCTGCTAAGCTGTGGCGCTATCCCTTCTGGCACAAACCGCGCCATGTGGTGTAACGAAGATTATGATAGATTACTTAACAGCGCCCTTCAAACTGATGATATTGAAGCCCGCACAGCTATTTACCGGCAGGTAAACCGATTACTGTATGAACGCCTTCCGTTAGTTCCAATAGCCCATGCCTATCGCTACCAGGCATACCGAGATGAGTTGGAAGGAATGACAATTAATCCCTATGGCGGCGTACGCTTTGGTGGAGTAGAAAAAACACTGTGATCCAAATTCTCGTAAGATACTGCACGTTATTTGTGTTAACCCTTTTGGTGTTAGCGATTATCTCTTTTTCGCTCGCTTACCTTTTTCCCGGTGACACACTGGAAAACTTAACAGGCTTAGTGCCAGAAAACGACATTCAGCGTGCAGCCTTAGAGCGGCAGTTCAAGCTAGACCAGTCTTATATTTTTCAGTTCTTTTATTATGTAGGCAACCTACTCACCGGTGACTGGGGCTATAGCTTTACGTCCGGGCTGCCGCTAAGAGAAGAGGTAGGCATCGCGATGCCAGCCACGATAGAGCTAGCAACCTACGCTATGCTAATGGCCCTATTCGTTGGTGTTCCGCTGGGCTATTACGCTGGAATTCGATGCTATTCAACGTCAGACCACCTTATTAATAGCGTGAGCATTACTACGTATTCCTTTCCTGTTTTTTGGTTTGCCCTTTTACTCATTCTTATTTTCAGTTTGCAGTTAGACGCGGCGCCGATGTCTGGACGTATCAGCCTGCTATATGACATTGAGCCTGTAACTGGTTTTATCCTTATCGATATTTTACTATCTGATATTGAAAACAAGTCTCTGGCGTTTAAAGACGCACTGTCGCACATTGCATTGCCTACCTTCTCAATCGGCGCTATCGCTACCGCATCGATGATAAGAGTAACTCGACGCTCAGTTATTGATGTAAAGCACCGACCTTACATTGCAGCCGCTTTGTCCCGCGGCCTATCAAGCTGGCAAATATTTTTCCGACATATATTGCGCAACGCCCTGCTTCCCATATTGCCCCTAATGGCTATTCAAATTACCACGCTTATTACTAATGCGATGATCGTTGAAACCTTATTTTCATGGCCAGGCATAGGAAATTGGCTTATTCAAGCCATTTACCAACGGGATTATCCCGCCTTACGAATTGGAATGATGGCGGTATCTTTTGTTGTTATAACTTTAACAATCCTCATCGATTTGTTTAACCGCATGATTGACCCAAGCAGAGAGAAATACGAACGTGCCACAGTTTAGTTTGTACGACGAAGAGTTCCATCCGTCGCCGTGGCAGCGGACGTGGGCCTCTTTTAAAGCAAGCCACATTTCTATGTTGGGCCTGATTATGCTCGCGCTGTTTGTCGTGTGCGCCGTTTTTGCGCCTCTGATTACGCCCTACGACGCAGTAGAGCAAAATATAGACGGCTTATTAATTCCACCTAGTTGGGTAACCAATGGATCTATTTCACACCTGTTCGGCACCGACGCGTTAGGTCGCGATCTTTTTACCCGCATTATCTATGGCTGTCGAATAACGCTAGGTTCAGCGTTTATTACCGTCGTACTAGCCATGCTAGTGGGTGTTAGTCTTGGTACCTTCGCAGGCATGTTGCGAGGAGTGCGCTCCAGTATTGCTAACCATTTACTCGATGCGTTAATGGCTATTCCTACTCTGCTTATTGCCATTATTATTGTAGCAATTTTAGGCACAGGTTTGGTCAATAGCATGTGGGCGATTACATTGGCGCTTATCCCTCAGTTCGTGCACCATACTCGCAGCTTCGTGCGGGCAGAGATGAAAAAAGAATACATAGTGGCCTCTAAACTCGATGGCGCGAGTAAGTGGCAACTCTTCGTTCACTCTATATTGCCTAATATGACCGAAATGCTGGTGGTGCAAAGTACCCTTGCGCTTTCCATCGCGGTTATAGATATTTCCGCCTTAGGCTTTTTAAACCTTGGCGCTCAGTCTCCCCTACCGGAATTAGGCGTAATTTTAGCCGACGGCCTAGACGTTGCTTACCTTGCACCTTGGAATGTAGCCGTACCGGGTATGGCAATATTTTTTATGGTGTTATCCATTAATATTGTGGGTGACGGATTGCGTTCGGCCCTGCGAAAAAGAGTGAGTCATTAATATGCCAATGCTTGATATTAAAAATCTCACCTTAGAAATGCAAAGTAGTGAAGGCGCTATCAAAGCACTGGATAAAGTTAACTTATCTGTAAGTAGCGGCGAAATTCGTGCCCTTGTGGGTGAGTCTGGTTCGGGTAAAAGTTTAATTGTTTCTGCTATCTGCGGCGCACTACCCAATCAATGGAATTTGACGGCCGACAGGATGAGTTGGAACGGTGAAAACTTATTAGGTATGTCGGTGCAACAGCGCCGCGAAGTAATGCGTCGAGAAATTGCCGTTGTATTCCAAGATCCTCAGGCGAGCTTAGACCCATCGGCAACCCTTGGCGAACAGCTAGAGGAAAGTATCCCTGATGAGTTTGTTCAAGGAAGCTGGTTTTGGCAGCGTGCACAGCAGCGTAAAAAGATAGCCATTAGTACGGTGCATAAAGTGGGTATAAAGCACCACAAACATTACTTAAGTGCGTTTCCACACCAAATACCTGCCGACATTGGGCAGAAGTTTATGATTGCAATGGCGTTAGTATCACAGCCTAAATTATTGATTGCTGATGATCCAACTCGCGGTATGGAGCCCACCACTAAAACACAAATTCTTAAGCTTTTTACTCGGCTAAACCAAACGCGTTCGTTATCTATTCTTTTCGTGAGCCACGACTTGCTGGCAATTGCGAGTATGTCACACTCGATGACGGTTCTATATGCCGGTCAGACCGTTGAGTCGGGTAAAATGAAGCATATCAAAAAGCGCCCGTTACATCCTTATACCAAAGCACTGCTGGACAGCGCGCCGAGCTTTAGGAAAGACTTGCCCCCTAAGTCACTGCTACCCACGCTCAGCGGCTCTATCCCAACGCTTCAGCATTTACCAATTGGTTGCCGATTAGGCCCTAGATGCCCGCGAGCCCAGCGTGCCTGTGTGCAAACACCTGCCGTACGCAAAATTCATGATCACAGCTACAGCTGCCACTACCCGCTGCACATGGAGAAGCTGTGATGGATATCATGCAGGTAAAAGATCTCACGTTTATTCACAATGAAAAGAAACGCTGGTTAAAAAGGCCAGAAGTATTTCAACTGGGCCCTGTGAATTTAAATGTAAAGCGCGGCGAAACCATTGCCATTATCGGTGAAAACCGTTCAGGTAAATCACTGCTTGCTAAACTGCTGGTTGGTGCCTTGCCGGCTGACGCGGGCGAAATTGAGATTAATACTCACAAATACTTAGCAAAATACCAATCCAAAGATGGCCAGCAAAAACGTACCCACGATATTAGAATGATTTTGCAGCACAGCGCGGAGTCGATGAATCCGTCTGTTCCCGTGGGTAAAATTTTAGATGAGCCCCTACGTTTAAATACCGGCTTACCTCAAGCAGAACGCAAGCCTATTATTGAGGATATGCTGGTAAAAGTAGGGCTGCTGCGCGAGCATTATTACTTTTACCGGCACATGCTTTCTGATGGTCAACAACAGCGCGTGGCGCTAGCACGAGCCATTGTTTTAAAACCTAAAGTACTCGTAGCTGACGAACCTTTCGCGGCATTAGACCCCTCAATTCGTTCTCAAACCGTAAACCTTATACTTCAGCTTCAACAAGAATTGGGTTTGGCATTCGTCTTTATAAGCCATAATTTAGGTATAGTAAGGCACATTGCAGATAGGGTGATTGTTATGGAAGGTGGAGAAATCGTAGAAGAAGGCAAGACAGAAACCATTTTCAGATGGCCGCAGCATACCCGAACAAAAAAGCTTATCACTGCTTATCAGTCGTTAGTACCGCAAAACACAATTCGTTAAAGCCCACCGTGGGTTTTAACGTTGGGTATTAAAAAGGGGCAAACCCTTTGCCCCTTACCTTATTAACTTACCAATCAATGTATTGGCTCTGAGCGTGGCTAGAGCCTAACTGTGCATCTAGCCGACAAGTGCTAACAAAATGCCTGCGGCTACCGCGCTGCCCAACACTCCGGCGACATTTGGCCCCATAGCATGCATTAATAAGAAGTTATGAGGGTTAGCTTCTAACCCCACTTTGTTTACGACCCTTGCCGCCATAGGTACTGCAGATACCCCTGCTGCACCTATAAGTGGGTTTATGCTTCCGCCCGATAGCCGGCTCATTAGCTTAGCCATCAGTACGCCAGCTGCCGTACCTATGCCAAATGCAATGGCGCCTAGGCCTAAAATCCCTAAAGTCTCGACGGTGAGAAATGCGTCTGCCGATAATTTAGAGCCCACCGCTAATCCTAAGAAAATGGTAACGGTATTAATAAGTTCGTTTTGCGCTGTTTTACTGAGGCGATCCACAACCCCGCACTCTTTCATTAAGTTACCGAAGCAGAACATTCCTACCAGTGGTGTGGCTGCCGGTAGAAACAGAATGGTCATAAACAGAACCGCCAATGGAAAAATAATTTTTTCACGTTTGGCCACGGGACGAAGCTGACCCATTTTAATTTCACGCTCGTCTTTTGTGGTTAACGCCTTCATTATTGGGGGCTGAATAATAGGAACTAATGCCATATATGAATAAGCTGCTACAGCGATTGCGCCAAGTAAATCTGGCGCAAGCCGAGAGGCTAGGAAAATTGCAGTGGGGCCGTCAGCGCCCCCTATAATCGCAATCGCACTTGCGTCTTTAAGCGTAAATTCAAAACCAGGGATCAGATTCAATGCGATGGCGCCAAATAGCGTAGCGAAAATACCAAACTGGGCTGCGGCGCCCAGTAGCAGCATTTTCGGATTAGCGATAAGCGCGCTGAAATCTGTCATAGCCCCTACGCCCATAAAAATAAGCAGCGGAAACACGCCTGTATCTATGCCTATTTTATAAATATAGTGAAGCAAACCACCTACCTCAGAAAACCCCGCAATAGGGATATTGGTAAGTAATGCGCCAAACCCTATGGGCAAAAGCAGCAAAGGCTCGAACTTTTTCACAATTGCCAAATACAGCAGACCAAAGCCAACTGCCATCATTATCAGTTGACCCGCTTCAAAATGCGCAAGCGCGGTACTATCCCAAAGTACCATTAACTTATCCATGCCCTACCCCAATAAGATCAATGGTTGGCCACTGGACACGGCATCGCCTTCCCCAACAGTAACTTCCGTTACCGTGCCGGTGAACGCAGCGCGGATCTCCGTTTCCATTTTCATGGCTTCAAGGATCATAACTACATCACCTTCGGCAATACTGTCACCGTTTTTAACGAGTATCTTAAATACGTTACCCGCTAACGGTGCATCAATAGACTGGGAAGTGCTTGCAGATGCCTGAGTATTGCTCGCTGACGCTGGCGCCGATGATTGAGCAGCACCTGCTGGTGTTACGCTTGTTAAGGTACCGGATGGTGCGACTTCTACGTGATACACCTTACCATCAACGTTTACATCGTAAGTTTCGCTGCCAGATGTAGACGTGTTTGCTGCAGTTTTTTCTACTTGAGCTACATCTGCTGACTGCGATGACTGTGCACTAGGTGCAGGTTCAAACGCATCAGGATTACCGCGATTTTCGATAAACTTAAGGCCTATCTGCGGGAACAAGGCGTAAGTAAGCACATCATCAATTTTGTCATCTGATAGCGAAAGCTGCTTTTTCTCTGCGAGTTCATCAAGCTCTTTACTTAGTGCATCAAGTTCGGGGGCAATGTTATCAGCCGGTCGGCACGTCACAGGCTCAGCACCATCAAGCACACGCTCTTGCAGCGCTTTATTTACTGGTGCCGCGGTGGCGCCGTATTCGCCTTTAAGTACGCCAGCGGTTTCTTTCGTGATGCTCTTGTAGCGCTCGCCTGTTAGTACGTTAAGTACCGATTGCGTGCCTACAATTTGAGAGGTTGGCGTAACAAGAGGAATAAACCCGAGATCTTCCCGTACCCGTGGAATTTCTTTTAGTACTTCTTCGAATTTATCTTCAGCGCCCTGTTCTTTTAGCTGGCTTTCCATGTTGGTTAGCATGCCGCCTGGCACTTGCGCTAGCAAAATCCGTGCGTCAACGCCCTTTAAGCTTCCTTCAAACTTGCTGTATTTCTTTCTTACATCTCTGAAGTAGCTGGCAATTTCTTCCAGTTCTGGCAATGCGATGCCGGTGTCACGCTCTGTACCCTCTACAATCGATACCATCGTTTCAGTGGCGGTATGGCCATATGTCATACTCATTGACGAGATAGCGGTGTCGAGCATATCAATGCCCGCGTCTACGGCTTTTTGATAGGTGGCAGTACTTAACCCTGTCGTAGCATGACACTGCATGGCAATAGGTACACTTACCGTTTCCTTCAGCCCTGTTATGAGCGCTTCGCATTCGTAAGGCTTTAAAAGCCCTGCCATATCTTTAATACAAATGGAATGAACGCCTAAGTCCTCAAGCTGTTTGGCCATATCAAGCCAAAGCTTTAGATTGTGCACTGGGCTTACGGTATATGAAATGGTGCCTTGCGCGTGCGCACCGCTGTCTATGGTTGCTTTAATTGCCGTTTTTAAATTTCTGATGTCGTTCATTGCATCAAAAATTCTAAATACATCAACGCCGCTTTCATGGGCGCGCTCTACAAAGCGAGTCACAACATCGTCAGCGTAATGTCGATACCCCAGCAAGTTTTGGCCTCGTAGCAACATTTGCTGCTTGGTATTAGGCATGGCGGCTTTTAGCTTTCTAATACGTTCCCATGGGTCTTCTCCCAAGTATCGAATGCAAGCGTCAAAGGTAGCGCCGCCCCACGACTCTACTGACCAAAAGCCAGCTTTATCTAATTTTTCCGCAATGGGAAGCATATCTTCAATACGCATTCGCGTAGCTAGTAGTGACTGATGGGCATCACGCAGGACCAGCTCGGTAAGGGCCAGAGGCTTAGACATGGTAACTCCTGATTAGACTTATTTTTTTGAATTTTGGCGATGGGTATGAATTGCAGCGGAAATAGCGGCGATAACATTACCGTCTATTCCGGGTTGTACCGTTTGATTGTTTCTTTTTACGTTGACAGCGGGCTCTTCAATATCACCGGGGAAAGCTTCGCAAAAGCGTGCGATTAAGTGTATACCTACGATAAGAAGTCCGAGAAATGAGAAAACAAACACCATTCCTATCAGCATGAGCGAGCCTGCTTCAACGAGCAAGCTAGCGACGGATTCCGAATTCATATTCAATCCTATTGTTATTTTGTACCTGAATAAGTATCACGAGGGTTTTGAAAACACAACAATGCAGCATAAAAAATCACTTAAAATTGAATAGAAGCCATCAAAATGAAACTTAATGCATTATTTTTTAATAAAATTGCAATAAAAGCGTATCGAACTTAATTTAAATCAATTTTATATCAGCGCGCTTGCACGAAAGTGGGAAAACAAATAGAAGAAATAGGGAAGCAGAAATGAAAAAGCCCACCTAAAAAGGTGGGCTCTTCAATGTGGCGCGTGTGGAAGGATTCGAACCTCCGACCGCCTGGTTCGTAGCCAGGTACTCTATCCAGCTGAGCTACACACGCGTTAACAACTTGTCTTCCGACGTTAATTTCGAACGAAGACTCATGTAAAATAAGTAGCGCGTCGGGAAGGAGTATACGCTCCGTCCGCCTGGTTCGTTGGCAGGTACTTTATCTCAGCCAGCTAAACACGCGCACAAAAATTGCTGGCTGCCGTCANNNNATTCATTGGCCTGAGTCAAACCTTTTTTATAAAGAAATTGTTCACTCCTGCCATTTTAACGATTCGTGCAAAAAACCAGTAATTTGTTCGCAATACAAGCAATTAAATAAAAAATCTGTTGCCCTTACCGTACGCTTTTTCAACGCGCAAAATCGATCATTAGGCAACATCGTATATTTTTATAAAATGAAAACGGCGTTTTAGGCCAATTTCCATTTCATTTTGCAAAGTTTCCTCTAGTACCATGCTGCGCGTTATTAATAGGAAGCGTGCACAAAACACGTCCAAACACGGTTATAAGCGGTGGCCCTACTATTTTAAGGTATAGAACAATTAAGCGAATACGCAAAGCCTGTAAACAAACTTTCTAGTGACAGTGGCCGCCTACTCTTTGCCAAACCTTAGTTGGTATTGCAAAAATCCGCGGTTGCAGCCATAAAAGCACGACCGCCATAGCAACGGCGTTCACGTCATAAGTGTTAACACAAACAAAAAAGGCCAGCATAAGCTGACCTTTTCCTGTGAAGCGTATAATGCAATTATTCTGCAGAACCTGGCTGACCGCCTTTTTCTGCCTGAATGCGCATATAAATCTCTTCACGGTGCACAGAAACTTCTTTTGGTGCATTCACACCTATACGTACCTGATTCCCTTTTACACCTAGTACAGTAACGGTTACATCGTCACCTACCATAAGTGTTTCACCAACTCGACGAGTCAAAATAAGCATTCGCTTGCTCCTGTTCCTTAATACTGAACGTAATCCTTTGAATTTTGCTAACCCTTCGGCACGACCCGATGGTAGCGACAGTGGCTCCATGTTTCTGCGTCACTTCAAAAACTCACTGTTATACACAAAAATAATTATAGCTTATCTTGTAACCAAACGTTAACCGAATCTAACGCTTGCCCCAAGTTTTCAGGCTTATCGCCACCCGCTTGAGCCATATCAGGGCGACCGCCGCCTTTACCACCTACTTGTGATGCGACAAAGTTAACTAACTCGCCCGCTTTAACTTTATCAGTGAGATTTTTAGTCACGCCAGCAATGAGGTTCACTTTCGCATTGTTAGCCACACCTAGTACTACGATACCTTCGCCAATTCGGTTTTTAATATCGTCCATCATTGAACGCAATGACTTCGCTTCGACACCTTCCAAATTAGCGATTAGCACTTTAACGCCATTTATCTCTACTGCATTACTAAGCATATCAGCACCTTGCTGACTCGCCAGTTTTTGTTTTGCAGAATTGAGCGCTTTTTCTAGTTCTTTAGTCTGATTTTGTAGAGAAACTACGCGTTCAAGTACATTTTGGCTATCTGTTTTTAATAATGACGACAACGACGACAGCGTCGCTTGTTGCGTTTGCACGACTTCAATTGCTTGCTCGCCAGTGACCGCTTCGATGCGTCGAACACCCGATGCAATGCCCGCTTCACTGGTAATTTTAAACAAACCAATGTCGCCAGTTCGCGCTACGTGAGTACCACCACATAGCTCAACAGAGAATGGCCCCATAGTTACCACGCGAACTTTCTCGTCGTACTTTTCGCCAAACAGCGCCATTGCACCTGAGGCTTTGGCTTCTTCTAGGTCCATTAGTTCAGTAGCCAGTGAATGATTTGCGCGTATTTCTTGATTCACGCGTCGTTCAATCTCTGCAAGCTGTTCTGTAGTAACGGCTTCAAAGTGCGAGAAGTCAAAACGCATACGCGGCGCTTCAACCAATGAACCTTTCTGCGTTACGTGCTCACCTAAAATTTCGCGCAGCGCCGCGTGAAGCAAATGGGTAGCACTGTGATTTTTCTTAATGGCTTCGCGGTTAGCCGAATCTATGGCGGCGGTTGCTGTATCGCCCTTAGAAACAGAGCCTTTCGCTATTCCTTTGTGCGCAAACGCGTTACCCATTTTCTGGGTATCAGTGACAATGAATTCACCGTTGGCAACGCGCAGCACCCCTTTGTCACCTGCCTGACCACCGCTTTCCGCGTAGAACGGCGTGCTGTCTAACACCACTACGCCTTCTTGGCCATCTTCTAATTTTTCAACAAATGCGTTGTCCGCAATTAGCTCAACCACATTCGCCTGGCCTTCCACATCGGTATAGCCCGTAAACGACGTTGTATGGTCGATGGCAAGTTTGCTGTTGTAATCTGCCCCAAAGTTGCTTGCTTGCTGTGCGCGAGCGCGCTGAGCCTGCATTGCCGCTTCAAAACCTTCTTCGTCAATTTTAAGCTCGTGCTCTCGAGCCACGTCGTTAGTAAGGTCTGTTGGAAATCCGTAAGTATCGTACAGTTTAAATACCACATCACCCGGCACAGTATCACCTTCAAGCGAGGCGAGTGTGTCGTTTAGCATTGCCATACCGCGTGCGAGCGTTTTACTAAACTGCTCTTCTTCTACGCGCAGTACTTTTTCAATAACCGGAAGCTGGTCAACTAGCTCTGGATACGCTTCACCCATTTCATTAGCAAGAGAAGCAACCAGTTTATAGAAGAAGATGTCGTTGGCGCCAAGCTGATACCCATGGCGTACCGCGCGACGTATAATACGGCGTAATACGTATCCGCGCCCTTCATTTGATGGCATAACGCCATCGCAAATTAAGAAGCTGCACGAACGAATGTGATCGGCGATAACCCGTAGCGATTTATTTTCAAGATCCTCTGTGCCAACGATTGAGGCTGCAGACTTAATTAAATTCTGAAACAAATCGATTTCGTAGTTGCTGTGAACGTTTTGCAAAATAGCTGAAATACGCTCTAGACCCATACCAGTATCGATCGACGGCTTTGGAAGCGGCTCCATGGTACCGTCAGCTTGCTTATTAAACTGCATGAATACCAGGTTCCAGATTTCGATAAAGCGGTCACCGTCTTCTTCAGGTGTTCCTGGAGGACCACCCCAAATGTGCGCGCCGTGATCGTAAAAGATCTCAGAGCAAGGACCACATGGGCCTGTATCGCCCATTGACCAAAAGTTATCTGACGTACTAATACGGATAATTTTCTCTTTAGGCACACCAATGTGGTTTTCCCAAATATCGAACGCTTCATCATCTTCAGAGTAAACGGTTACTAATAGCTTTTCTTTAGGAAGCCCAACTTCACTTGTTAGAAAGTTCCACGCAAATTCAATCGCTTCTTTCTTGAAATAGTCGCCAAAACTGAAGTTACCCATCATTTCAAAGAAGGTATGGTGGCGGGCTGTATAACCTACATTTTCAAGGTCATTGTGTTTGCCCCCTGCCCGTACACAACGCTGAGACGATACTGCACGGGTATAGCTACGCTTTTCGGTACCTAGAAACGTATCTTTAAACTGGTTCATTCCCGCATTGGTGAAAAGAAGTGTGGGATCATCTGCCGGCACCAGTGACGAGCTTGCCACCGCCTGATGGCCATGACTTTTAAAATAATTGATAAACTTGTTACGTAAGTCAGCAGTTGATAATGTCATTGAAAACCTAACTTCCTTTATTCTATTTACGAGACGTGCGATTTGCCTGTTCTAATGAGTTTTATATCGGGGCGTTTTGCCATTACTCAATGTACAATGCCGCATTACAATTCTCGGGATAATTAAAATGCACACAAATTTGCGCAACAATACCACGGATAGCGCAATTTTGTTAAGTGTAACGGCCAAGAGATAGGGCCAAATTTTGCTTAAATTCAACAAAAACAGTCGATATTCATGCACGTGATTGCAACAGGTGTGTATTTTGCAAAATTGTAAGTTACCACTTTAACTTTTAGTTCTCGCAGCTACTCTCGCTGACCGCGTAATCGATATGATCTTGGTAAAAACCGCGATATTGAAGAAACTGTTTCTGCTTTTGCCTTAACGCAAATTCAGTTTCGTAAAACTCGCCAAACTTCTTTACCTTTACGTTTCTCGCGCTTTCAAACCAGTCGGCTTCAATTTCGTTTAACGCCTGCTCTGCCGTTCCCTCATCAACACCGTATTGCTGCAAGTCTAACTTGATAGCGCGAGGACCTTTACCTTTCATATAAAGGGCGCGGGCTCTACTTTCTGCAAAACGCGTATCGCTTTGAATTCCTGCATCCTTAAACTCGTCTAAAATAGGCGTAAACGCCTCGCTTGCTATTCCCTTTTGTTGCAGCTTTCGTGCTATTTCATTAACGCTATGCTCTCGTCGTGCCAGCATGCGAGTAATCGCGTCGGTAATGATTTTTCGGTCAAAGTCTGACATTTTTATGAACTTACTCTTTTGTTTAAAACGTAGAAACAGGGCTATTTTAGCGCTAAATATTACGTAATAGCGATAATCTCTGCGCCAATAAACGATGATTTCTACACGACTGACAAAGCATGACAGCAACTGACTATCAGATAAAAATAATAAATTCCGTTGCGCTGCTGTCCCAAGCGCGCTGGGATAAGCTAGCACAAGATGCAGGCCCATTTCTTTCCTATCACTTTTTACTCGCGCTTGAACAAAGTGAGTGCTGCAACAATGAATCGGGTTGGCAGCCTTGTCATATCGCGATCACTGGCGCGGGAGAGGATACGGTACATGCAATTATTCCCGGCTATTTGAAAACGCATAGCTACGGCGAGTATGTGTTTGACCATGCGTGGGCCGATGCCTATGCGCAACACGGCCTCGACTACTACCCCAAGTGGATATCTGCCATTCCCTTCACTCCTGTCACTGGCCCTCGAATTTTATCCGACGGTAAAATTGAGTTCGGTACGGCCTTTTTTAATGCACTTGAAAACAAGCTTGTAGACTATGTGGCGTCAGTCTATGGCGAGACACTGTCTTCATTACACTGGCTTTTTACCGATGAAATCACGTCTAAGCTATTGACCCAAGCGGAAAACTGTAGCCCGCACGGACACTCAAGCGATAAGACTGAAGATGCAATAAAGGAGACGCTTGGCGATGCCTCTGCGCTTGCCCCTTATTACTTGACCCGCTATGCGGTTCAGTTTCAGTGGTATAACTACCAGTATAAAAACTTCGATGATTTTTTAGCAGCGTTAACGTCTCGCAAACGCAAAGACATCAAGAAAAGCCGTCGAAAACTACATGAGCGAGGAATACGCTTTAGCCATCAAAAAGGCCAAGCCATTACGCCAGACACCCTTCAGTTCTTCACAAAATGTTACAAAGCAACCTATTTAAAGCGAAGTGGTCATGTGGGATATTTAAATGATGTCTTTTTCCAACAACTTGTAGAAAATTTAAGTGACAATATGCTTATTGTCACTGCTTTTGAAAATGATGTGCCTGTTGCCAGCGCATTATTCTTTTTTGACGATACGGGTTTATACGGCAGATATTGGGGCGCGTTAAAAGAGATTGACGGGCTTCATTTCGCCTGCTGTTACTTCGAAGGTATTGAATTTGCAATCGCGCACCAGTTAGCGCTATTCAATCCCGGCACACAAGGTGAGCATAAAATTTTACGGGGCTTCGAGCCTACTTATTGTCGCTCACATCACACGTTACGACATACGGCGTTTCACCGTGCTGTAGCAGACTTTTTACACAGAGAAACCCCGCATATCGGCAGCTATTTTAATCAGGCACGGAATGCTTTACCGTTTAACAAGGAATTTGTGCCTACTTTAAAAACGACAAGTGTCACTGCACCTAACGACGACACTTATAATCACAAAGAGAAAAACGATGAAATATAAACTTTTAGCCGTAGCTATTGCGGCTTCGCTAGGGCTTACAGGCTGTGGCCAGCCTGACCAAGCAAAAGAACAAACAAACGATCAGGTAAGCGCAGTTGAAGCGCCTGAAGCAAACGACGAAGCTGAGCTTGGCTCTTTTGGCGTAGACTTATCTGCACGCAACGAAGCAGTAAAACCGGGTGATGACTTCTTCATGTATGCAAGCGGCACATGGTATGACAACTATGAACTGCCAGCAGACAAAACCCGTTATGGTGCTTTCACTGGTCTTGCTGAGCGAAGTGAAGAGCAGGTGAAAAACATCATTGATGGTTTAATGGAGAAGTCTTCGCTTAACGCTGAAGAGCAGCTTGTTCACGACTTTTTCGTTGCATACATGGACACAGATACTATTAACGAAAAAGGTATTAAGCCCATTGAAGACGTACTGACGTCAATTAATAGTATTGAAAACACCACCGACCTTACTAAGGCGTTCGGCAATAGCTGGCTTGTTGGTTCAAGCACGCCAATCTACGGCGGAATGTGGTACAACCGCTTAGACCCCAACGAATATCAACTAAGCGTGGGTGTAGGCGGTTTGGGCCTTCCTGATCGCGACTATTACCTTAGCGACAGCGAGCGCTTTGTTAAAATTCGCGAAGCTTATGTAGCTCACATCGAGCAAATGCTTAACTTTGCTGGAGAGGAAAATGCGGCGGAAAAAGCACAAAATATTCTTCAGCTTGAAACACAAATTGCTCAAATACAGTGGCCACGGGAAAAGCGTCGTGATCGCGACCTAACGCTTAACCAAATTGAGCGCAGTAAATTATCTGATGAATACCCGGGTTTTGACTGGGATACTTACTTCGCACAGACCGGTTATAAAGTCCCTGAGCTCAATATCACGCAGCCAGAGCCAGTCAAAGAAGTGATTAAAATTATCAATGAAGCTGACTTAGCGGATTGGAAGTCGTATTTGAAATATCATACGATTTCTAACAACGCAGGCTTCCTTTCAGAAGAAATTTACCTTGCTAACTTTGACTTCTTCGGACGCACGTTAAGTGGTCAGCAAGAGCCTCGCCCTCGCTGGAAGCGCGCGGTAAGCCAGATGTCTGGTACTGAATCACTCGGTTTTGCTATCGGCAAAATCTACGTGAATGAGTATTTCCCGGAAAGCTCTAAAGAGCAAATGGCGGAACTGGTAGAAAACCTGCGTACTGCACTCGGTGAGCGTATTGAAAACCTTGACTGGATGAGTGAAGAAACCAAGGTTAACGCCAAAGAAAAGTTGATGGCCTTTAACCCAAAAATTGGTTACCCAGATGAATGGCAGCTTTTTGACGGCGTGACTATTAGCGATAAAGACCTAGTGGGTAACGTTCGCAATCTACGCACGTTCTTCCAAGACCAATCGGTTGAGCGCGAGCTTGAGAAAACAGACCGCAATCGCTGGGGCATGACACCTCAGCGCGTTAACGCTTACTACAATAGCTCGTTCAATGAAATTGTATTCCCTGCAGCTATTTTGCAGCCGCCGTTCTTCGATCCTAATGCCGATCCAGCCGTTAACTACGGTGCTATTGGCGCAGTTATTGGTCATGAGATGGGCCATGGCTTCGACGACCAAGGGTCAAAATCTGACGCTAACGGAATTCAGCGCAATTGGTGGACCGACGCAGACCGCGCAGCGTTTGAAGAAAAAGCAGACATGCTGGCTGAACAATACAGTCAATACGAGCCAATTGAAGGTAACTTCGTGAACGGCCGCAACAGTCTAGGTGAGAACATCGGCGATGTGGGTGGTCTGTCTATGGCTTACCACGCTTACAAACTAAGCCTGAACGGTAAAGAAGCACCCGTTATTGATGGTCTAACCGGCGATCAACGCTTTTTCCTGGCATGGGCACAAGTGTGGAAAGAAAAACGCACCGAAGAGAGCATGCTTAACCAGCTACGTGCCGGTACACACGCTCCAGGTCGCTACCGTGCTCAAGCACCGCGCAATCACGATGCTTGGTATGAAGCATTCGACGTAAAACCAGGTGATGCTTTGTATCTTCCACCAGAAAAGCGCGTAAGAATCTGGTAATTAAACAGGTAACCTGGCCCCCCTTCAAGGCGGGTCAGTACGTTGCAAAAAGCGCGGTAGGCTATGAACCTACCGCCTTTTTTAACCTGCCGTCAGCGTTTAATGCGTATCGCTAGTCAAACAGCCTTGCTAAAAACGTCCCCTACCTTAACGAATCCGATTACTACTTCGCGTATTGAGTAATTAGATCTCGCACATATTGCTTACAGCGAGTAACCTCTTCTGTAAAGTCGCCATTACCTACGCTTCCCATTGAATAACGCAACCAATAGCCGTCAATCAACGCAGCTGTCGATGCCGCAGCGTTTTTCACTTGTTCTGGTTTAAGCAATTTGCGATAGCTGAAAGCGAGATTACGCTCTAAGCGCTTGTGGTTTATACATTGCAAGCGGTGCAAGCCTTCGTTGTGAAGTGACAATGCCCAAAAGTTAAACCACGTATTGGTTGCAGAACTCGCGCCCTGCGTTTGAGAAAAATTGTTTTCTATGATGAAGTCAATGCGTTTAAGTGGGTCATCAATGCGCTTGGTGATCTTTAGTGCCTCGAGAAGGTGGCGCATAGTCGCCTCTATCAGCCCCTGTTTATCGCCAAAGTAATGACTAATGATTCCTGAAGAAAGCCCTGCTCTTTTACTTATTAGACTGATTGTCGTACCGTGATAGCCAACCTCTGCCATCACCTCCAACGTTGCTTCAATTAACTGCTTTTTACGAACTGGCTCCATTCCCACCTTGGGCATGCTACAACTCCAAACCTTAAATCAAATAATAAACCTGGGGCAGCGGTGCGCTGCCCAAGGCATGATATCACGATTAGAAGGTTAAGCGTGCGTTCACTGCTACAGCGCGTGGCGCGCCTATCCAAAATGCGCCTGGGGCGATAGTTGAAGCGTAATCTTCGTCGAACAGATTGTTCACCGTTAAGCGTACTTCAAGCTCTTCAACACCGGGGCCAATATTCTCGATAAAACCGCCGATGTAAAAGTCGCTAACGATATAATCATCTACCTGCGCCGCATTGTTGATATCGAGGTAGCGGCTGTCTACGTACTTGGTAGAAAGACCGGCGAAGTAGTTATCGCGCGCCCAGTCAAGGCTAACTACTGCCATAGTATCTGGTGTGCCTATTACCGTGTTGTCTTCAATGGCCACTAATGACACCTCGGCATTATCTGGGTCGGCAATTGCGGCCTGAGCCTCGGCAAGGGTATCGTACTGGGTGCCCGAGCTTCCCACGGTTGCTACATACTCAGATTCACTAAGCGTTATTGAAGTAAACAGTGAAAGTGTTTCCGTAAGTGTAATGTCAGCAGAGATTTCAAAACCGCTAGACTCAATACCTCCTACGTTCTTATATCCACCCGCGGCGGCTTCTAAAAAGTCGATACCTTCTGACGTTTCGTTACTGGTGAACTGAATGCGGTCGTTAAATTCAATATTGTAATAGGTCACGCTAGCGTTGAAACCTGGTGATGCATAACGAAAGCCAACATCAATATTGTCTGCTGTTTCCGGCTTGATAAAACGAAGGTCAGTATCGTTACGCTCAAGCTGAGCATCTTTAATAGCGGCGAAGTTTTCCCCATATCCTGCGAAAACTTCAAGTCCTTCGTAAGGAAGTGGCGCTACGATACCTGCTGAAAATAATGTATCTGAATCGGTATTTACCGCAAGGTTATTGGAAGCATCAAAGTTATCGCTTTTCTCGATATCAACGTTAAACTTCTTGGCACCTAAGCGAACGCGAGCAAACCCAACATCTAGTTCGTCTTCAACATAATACATTAACGTATCAACAGGGAAGGTTCTGTCGTACTGCACCCAGTAAGGCACATTATCGTAGTCTACGCTGATAGATGAATTGGTAATTTTATGCCAATCACGAGACTCGCCACGCTCGTAATCTTCCCACCAAATACCAAAGCGCACTGTGTTATCAAAATCACCAATTTTGGTGTACCACACAGCGTCAGCGTTAACCCCGACACGCTCTTTATCGTAGTGGGTGTGGCGATATGAACCAACTGGAATCGCGCCCTGTTCATGACAGCCCGGGTCGTATTGTGCTCCAGCGCCCCCGTAAGGGAACGTAAGCGAACTTTGACACCCTTCAATGGGGCTTAACTGATTGCCCTGTCTATCTACAAAATAGATTTGTCCTAACTCCTGTCCACCGTAAACCGTGTTGCCCACTACAAGTTCAGAATGCCCCGCTGTGCCATCATCGGTAATATCTACGATATAAGGCGGAACCCATTCACCGCGACCTTCGTTATCGTGGTAATACACGTTGGTCATAAAATCGACTTGGCCGATAGTGAACTCTGCCTGAAGATAGGCGAACAGGTTTTCCCGCAGGGTTGACCAACCGCGACGGTAAGCCTGATCTTGATATGGCACACCTGTCCACTCATCAGTCAGCTGGTCCCAATCGGGGTTCTGCTCATATTGCGCTAGGCCGTAAATGCGCTGATAATTGTCTTCATGAGTATCGTCATAAGACAGGTAACCGGTAAGCGATACATCGTTCACCGTTGAAATAAACTTCATGGCTAAGTGGTCACGGGTATTTTCTGCCGCTTGCTGCATAAAGTCAGAGCTCTCCTGACTAGAGAGGCTTACCCATGCGTAAGTATCTTTAAAAATTTCGCCGGTTTCATAACGGACATAATACTTTGACGCATCAAACTCACCTGCAGTAACGCTGGTTACCAAGCCTTGTTCCATTGAAGGGTCGATGGTCGTGAAGTTAAGTGTCCCGCCTAATGCTTCGTGAGAACGTGAGGCAATGTCGGCGGTACCCTGTGATACTTCAACCGCTTGTACGTTTTCCGTATCGATATAGCGATTCGCTTTTGCGCCACCACCATAGTTAGAGTTACCGTTGGCGATGCCGTCTACCGTCATGCCAATCTGTTGTTCATTTAGATTTACCTGAAACCCACGGATAACAATAGACGTTGACCAGTCATCGGCACCGAATGTATCGCCTTCGTTAATAAGGACACCTGGAAGGTTATCAACCGCAGCTAAAACGCTGCTAAGGTTAGCCTGCTGCTTGAACATATCGTCACTAGTCGCATTGTTCGCATATGAAACGCTTCGCCCTACAACGGTAATCTCTTCTATGCGTTGTTCATTAGTCGCTTCACTCTCTTCCTCTGCGTGTACGAGGTAAGACGCACTCATTGACGATAAGGCTGCGAGGACGGCTAACGAAATTTTGTTGTGTGTTTTCATGCATTTCCCATTAGTGTTGTGTAATTGTTATCCACTACCATAGGGGGCATTTGTTACAGTTGCGTTAAGTTTAATTGAACAATCAATTAATAAACAGATTACAACAATGTTTAGGCTTCTACACAGTATCTGAAGTTTTATAAGCGAAAAGACATAAAAAAAGCCCTCGCGAAGGAGGGCTAAAGAAGGGAAAGGATTATCTTACCTTGTTCTTACTTTATGACTGCGCTGCGGCTTGAAAACTGGTGTGTTCGCTTTCAGTTCCGTCTACTTGCTTTTTTGCATAAAGCAAGGCGTCATGTAACGTGTCGAAGTTAGGAATACCAGGATGCGCTTCATTTACGCCCTCCAGCACTTTGTTAACTTCTGCGTTAGCACCGCAAATAACAAGTTGACGACCCGCGGCTAATGCGTCTGAAGTTACCGTATCAACCGCCATTGCAGCCGACACGTCCATTAGCGGTACGCGAGAGAAATCAAGGATAGTCACGGTAGCCCCCGGACGCACGCGCTCACGTACGTGGTGACCTAAATCAGCCGCTGCACCAAAGCTTAACGGGCCGCCGAAGCTAAAGATTGATACTTTATCTTTTAGCGATTCAAGCAACGCGTTTTCCTTAGGGTCATTTAAAGACTCAGGGATCTTCTTGAGTTCTTCAATTTGCAGTTGAGCAATTTGCTTAACATAAGCTAATGCCGCAAATACTACACCGACACCTACCGCTGTGATTAAATCTACGAATACGGTTAAGGCAAGTACCATAATCATCAAGCCGAAGTCCCAACGCGGGCCTTTGTGTGCACGCTTTAAGTAGCTCCAATCAATGATATCTAAACCTACTTTCACCAAAATACCGGCAAGAACAGCATGAGGGATTTGCGCCGCTAGAGGACTAAGACCTAGTACAATGGCAAGTAATACCAACGCGTGAACCATACCTGAAACGTTGTACTTACCACCGCTGCGGATATTTACCACTGTACGCATGGTTGCACCTGCGCCAGCAATACCGCCAATAAGGCCTGCAAACGTGTTACCAATACCTTGGCCAATAAGCTCTTTGTTACTGTCATGACGAGTTCGGGTCATGTTGTCAGCGACAAGTGAGGTTAATAGGCTATCAATTGCACCAAGTACGGCAAGGATAAAAGCAGCTTCTAAAATAAGTAGCGCTTTGCTTTGATCAAACACCGGAAGGTGAAGGCTCGGTAAGCCCGTGGGAATATCGCCAAGTACAGGGACAGATAGCGCTAGACTTACCAAGGTGCCAATGATTAGCGCAGCAAGTGCACCAGGCACAAACTTTCCTAGTTGTGGAGGCCACTTGTAAGCAATAACTAAAGTACCCAAGCCCAGAGCAAGTGTGGCAAAGTCGATATCAGCAAGCGCTGTAGGCAAATACGATAGCGCACCAATTGTGCCGCCTGGAGGCTCGTGGCCTAGCAGTCTGCCTAACTGCAGAATAATAATGATGGCACCGATGCCTGACATAAAACCAGAAATCACCGGATACGGCACCAAGCGAATATACTGGCCTACCCCAAGTACGCCGAATACGATTTGGAAGACACCTGCCAATATTACCGCGGTAAAGATAAGGCTAGTATCGCCGGATAGACTTGCAAAAAGGCCTGCGAGTACAACAACCATCGGGCCCGTAGGACCTGAAATTTGCGCTGGTGTACCGCCGAAAAGTGCAGCAAAAAAGCCCACGGCTATAGCACCATAAAGGCCAGCCATCGGGCCAAGACCTGACGCTACACCAAGTGCAAGCGCCAGTGGCAAAGCAACGATACCGGCGGTTAAACCACCGGTAAAATCGCCACGTAAATTAGAAAAATTGATTTTCACCATAGTTATGAGCCTTATTCGGAGCGCGCAAGTTGCGCTTCTGCAGTAGACTCGTCCATGACATCAAACTCACCCGACTCGGTGTTATAATAAAGCACCTCACCAGTGCCAATGTTGTACACCCAACCGTGAAGTTTAACCTGACCGGTTGCAATTTTTGCAGCTACCGCAGGATGCGTACGTAGGTGTTGAATCTGCTGTACTACGTTCTCTTTCGTTACCGCTTCTAAATCGTCAATAGAAAGTTCATCGTGACCACAACGCTCTTTAACTACGTCTGTGGCAACACGGCAATGGCCCAACCACTCTTTAACATGAGGTAGCGAGTCTAGACCAGCAGGGTTAATCGCACCTTTCATTGCGCCGCAGTCAGTGTGACCACACACAACAATATGTGAAACACCCAAAGCAGCCACTGCAAATTCAATAGACGCTGTCATTCCACCTGTTTGGTTGCTGTGCGGAGGAACAATATTGCCCGCGTTACGACAAATGAAAAGTTCACCTGGGTCGGTTTGTGTAACTAGGTTCGGGTCAATACGTGAATCTGAACACGTGATGAAAAGCACTTCAGGATTTTGCCCGTTAGCCAGCTTTTGAAACGTCGCTTTCTTATTCGGGTAAACTTCCTTTTGGAATTTAGCAACACCTGAGATAACGTGATCCATATAAAACTCCCAATTTTTTAATAATTGTAATGATTATGTAATTACGCCAGTTTCACCTGATAGATTAATAGTTTAATATACTAACTCGCGATAGCTAAATACTATCACCCTACAAACAGCACTACTACTAAGGTTAGTAAGAGAAGGGTAAATACACCATGCAATTTAACGGAAAAAGCCCGTCAATTAACCAAATCCGCTATTTTGTGGCTGTGGCGAAATATTTAAGCTTTAGGCAGGCTGCGGGAATTCTTGGTATTAGTCAGCCTACGCTGACCAGCCAAATTAATGCGTTAGAAACACACCTTGGACTAACGCTGTTCGAGCGTTCTCGCACGGGAACCTTATTATCGCCGCAGGGTAAAGCGCTGTTAGACGCAGCAGAAGAGGTGCTGCAAGCATCACAGCGATTCAGCGAGATAGCCCGGGACTTGTCGGAAGGTGAAGTGGTGACATACCGGTTGGGGATCCCGCCTACTCTTGGCCCTTATTTGTTACCGTTTGTTTTACCCGATTTACACAAGCGCAAGCCTGGCCTGCGTTTTTATGTTCGTGAAGGGGCACCAAGCGCCCTGCAACACGGCTTATTGCGGGGGGAGTACGATCTTATTCTATCGCCCCTTTCTGGCGAAAATTCACAGCTCATCACGCAACCGCTGTTTAAAGAACCTTTAAAGTTTGTGACGCCTTCTGATCACAAATTAACAGGTAAAGCGTTCGTTAGACCAGAAGAAATAACCGGTGAAAAAGTACTGACTTTGGAAGACAGTCACCACTTTCACCATCAAGTACAACGTATTTGCGATGAAATTGGCGCAGATTTGCAGCGCGATTATGAAGGTACCAGCCTTGATACACTACGCCAAATGGTCGTGATGGGAATGGGGGTGGCCTTTCTTCCCGGCTTGTATATTCACTCTGAGTTACATAAACCTGAGGCATTACACGTGTGTGAAATTGCAGATATGCCTATTGAGCGTCAGCATTCATTGGCGTGGAGAAATACAGCACCGGGCAGAAAAACTTTTAGGGAAATCTCAATTATCATTAAAGAAATCATTGAAACTCGTCTTTCCAATGCGGTAACGATTGTGAATGATACACCCAAACATGCCCTTAACCGTTAGTATCGTTGTGACACATTATGATTGATAGACAGCATTTACGAATAGTGAGAGCGATTGATGCCGAAGGCACAATGACCGAAGCGGCGAAATCACTCTTTTTAACGCAGTCTGCGTTAAGCCATGCAATGAAAAAACTGGAAGCCCATTTTGAAGTTCCTCTTTGGAAAAAAGAAGGTCGACGGTTAACGCTTACACAAGCGGGGCAAAGTGTGCTGGGTTTGGCCCATCGTGTTTTGCCCCAGTTTGAACACACAGAGGCGCAGTTGCGTAGGTTTGCCGATGGCAAACAAGGTATTTTGCGAATTGGAATGGAATGCTACCCTTGCTTCGAGTGGCTCTTAAAGGTGGTTGCACCATTTTTAAAAGCGTTCCCCGATGTTGATGTAGACGTTCGCCGCGCTTTTTCATTTGGCGGTCTTCAAGCACTACACGGCTACGACATAGATATTTTGCTAACTCCCGACCCTTTGTCTCTTGATACTATTGCTTATACGCCGGTGTTTGAATACGAGCAGGTACTGGCTATGGACAAACATCACCCGCTCGCTGATAAGCCGTTTATAAAGCCACAAGATCTGTCTAACGAAACGCTTATTACCTATCCGGTAGAACTTAGCAGGCTAGATATATTCACCCACTTTCTTACGCCGGCTAACTGCACAGTTAGGCAACACAAAACGATTGAAACCACAGAAATTATCCTGCAAATGGTGGCGGCCGGGCGTGGAGTTACAGCGCTGCCAAAGTGGCTAATTGATGAATCGAAGGAGCGAGATCTGCTCACTTATCGCTCACTTGGTGAGGTAGGCGTATCAAAAACCCTTTATTTAGGGCATAGAAAAGCCCAAGACGTGTTGGGCTTTGTTGACGATTTTATAGCGTTGTCTCAGGCGCATAAGCCTTGAGAACGTTTCGGCTGAGCCGGCCTAACAGCCAAGCCCAGCGCCACCTTTATCTTTATTGGTGTTAGCTGTAGAAGCAAAGATAAGCGGTGGGTGTAGAGACTTTTACATCAAACGATACATTGGCAGGCACATTGAAGCTCGTACCGGTTACAAAAGATTGCCACTCGTCGCTTTTTGGTAGCTTGACAACAAGCTCGCCTTCTACCACTTTCATTAGCTCTTTATGTGAGGTTGAGAAAGTGTACTCACCGGGTGACATAACACCTGATGTACAACGTCCGTTCGCAGACTCAAACCCAATCGAGCTCACTTTGTTGTCGAAATAATGGTTTACTTTAAAGCTCATAGCTACTCCTTTGATTAATGCCATCTAGCGCTTTTGCCAAATGAGCATGTGATTATTAGCGGGCATGTCGATCACTTCTTTTAAGCTCAACTCGCCTGCCCAAGCGGTAAGCTCGTCAATATCTCGGTAACCGCCGTAGCCTCTTTCTATCAGCGATAAGTGGAAAGCTTGGTTACTTTGTGAAGTGAATTTACCCCTGTGAGTAAAAGGGCCGTATTGGCAAAAAACACCGTTTTGCGGCAGGTTCGAGGCAATCAACTCCATCAGAAGTTTTGCCTCTTCTTTTTGCATAATGTGCGCAGTATTCGCAGTAAACACGCCGTCGACGTCAATATGAGGAAAGTCATCGCGTCCCACAGTAAACGCCACGGGCGCGCTTATGTTATCTAAACTAGCCTCAGCAAGCCATGCTTGTGCGCCCGAGTGATACTGAGGCTGGTCGCTGGTATGCCATATTAGATGGGGTAAATGTTCGGCAAAAAACACCGCATGTTGACCTGTGCCACTGCCTATTTCTAACACCTGCTTACAATTCGCAAACGTGCGTTCAAGCACGCCTAAAATGGCGCGCTTGTTATTTTCACAGGCTTGGCTAAATGGCTTTTCGCATTGCATCTTTTTTACCTGTTTATTTACCTGTTTATTAGCAAACGCTAGTCACTTAAGTTAGGACCAAGCCACTTCTCGGCCTCTTCTAGCGTCCAACCTTTGCGCTTAGCGTAGTCTTCTACTTGGTCGCCTTGAATTTTAGCAACCGCGAAATACTTAGCGTCAGGATGCGCGAAATACCAACCAGAAACTGACGCCCCGGGCCACATCGCATAGCTTTCGGTGAGCTTCATCCCCGTATGCGCTTCAACAGACAACAAATCCCAAATAAGCTGCTTTTCAGTATGTTCTGGGCAGGCTGCATAACCTGGAGCCGGGCGAATACCTTGATATTTTTCGCGAATGAGCGCTTCGTTACTTAGCGCTTCGTCCTTTGCATAACCCCAGTAATGTTTACGTACCTGCTCATGAAGATATTCAGCAAAAGCTTCGGCTAACCTGTCGGCTACGGCTTTTACCATAATGCCATTGTAGTCGTCACCCGCTTGAATATAACTATCAGCCAGCTCATCTTCACCTATGCCCCCCGTGACCGCAAAAGCGCCTACATAGTCTTCAATATCGCTCGACTTTTCAGCCACAAAGTCGGCTAAGCAATAGTTAGCGAACTTGTCTTTAAACGTTTGTTGACGAAGGTGGTGGCCTACTCCGCTTACTTTTGTGCGCGATTCATCGCTATAAATTTCTACATCATCGCCCACGCGATTGGCGGGGAATAGCCCTATAACACCTTTCGCTTGAAGCGTATTGTCTTCAATGATCTTATCTAGCATGGCGTTGGCATCATTAAACAACGACTGCGCCTGCTCACCGACTACATCATCGTTAAGTATTCGAGGATACTTACCCGCTAAAGACCAGGTCAAAAAGAACGGTGTCCAGTCAATATAATTGCGCAGTGTCGCTAAATCAGCGGTAACAGGGGTTACACCTAATGTCGCAGGTTTTACAGGCAGCGTGTTAAAGTCGGGCTTAAACGCGTTATCTCTAGCCTGCGCTAACGTGACAGGCTTACTGCGAGGCTTCTTACGGGCATGCTGCTCGCGCACTGTTTCGTACTCTTTCGCTAACTCTTTGGCGTAGATGTCACGGGACGCTTTATTAAGTAAGCGCTGACAAACACCCACCGCTCGACTGGCATTAGGTACGTAGGAAACAGGGGCGTGGTAATTTTGCTCAATTTTAACGGCAGTATGCGCTTTAGACGTGGTTGCCCCACCAATAAGCAGCGGAATTTCAAAACCCTGACGCTCCATTTCTTTCGCAACATGCACCATTTCGTCAAGCGATGGGGTAATCAGCCCCGACAGGCCAATCATGTCTACGTTTTCGTCTTTGGCGGTTTGCAAAATAGTGGCGGCTGGTACCATCACGCCTAAATCGATAACTTCAAAGTTATTACACTGTAGTACCACACCTACAATGTTTTTACCGATATCGTGAACGTCGCCTTTTACCGTTGCTAGTAGAATTTTACCGTTGCTCTTAGCATCGTCTGATTTTTCTTCTTCGATGAAGGGCTGTAAGTGCGCTACCGCTTTTTTCATTACGCGGGCAGACTTTACGACCTGAGGTAAGAACATCTTACCTTCGCCGAACAAATCACCTACTACGTTCATGCCGTCCATTAAAGGCCCTTCAATAACGTGTAGCGGACGTTCAGCCTGTTGTCGGGCCTCTTCGGTGTCGTCGATGATATAGTCGGTGATCCCTTTTACAAGGGCGTGCTCTAAACGCTTATTTACGTCTTGTTCGCGCCAGCTTAAATCTTCTTTTACTGCGGCCTTACCGTCGCCTTGATAGTTAGGTGCAATGTCTAGCAAACGCTCGGTGGCATCACTTCTGCGATTTAAAATCACGTCTTCAACGGCTTCGCGAAGTTCAGGTGGAATTTCGTCATATACCTCTAACTGGCCTGCATTAACTATAGCCATATCCATACCTGCACGAATTGCGTGATATAGAAATACCGAATGCATGGCCTCTCGTACTGGGTTATTACCCCTGAACGAGAAAGAGATATTAGATAGGCCGCCGGAGATATGTGAGTACGGACAGGTTTTACGTATTTCGCGGGTAGCTTCAATAAAGTCCACCGCGTAGTTATCATGTTCCTCGATACCTGTAGCTACAGCAAAAATGTTGGGGTCAAAAATAATATCTTCTGGCGGAAAACCGATGTCTTCAGTCAGCAGTTTATAGCTGCGCTGACAAATCTCGACTTTACGGGCCTGGGTGTCGGCCTGACCGGTTTCGTCGAACGCCATAACCACGGTTGCAGCACCATAACGTTTAATGAGCTTAGCTTGATGTAAAAAAAGCGCTTCCCCTTCTTTTAAGCTAATTGAGTTAACAATAGCTTTGCCCTGTACGCATTTAAGGCCCGCCTCTATCACTTCCCATTTTGATGAATCAATCATGATGGGTACGCGGCTAATATCGGGCTCAGAAGCTATGAGGTTTAAGAAGGTGATCATAGCCTGCTTGGAATCAAGCATGGCCTCATCCATATTGATATCGATGATTTGGGCACCGTTTTCTACCTGCTGTCTAGCGACATCAAGCGCGGTTTCATAATCACCTTCAAGAATAAGGCGTTTAAAGCGAGCGGAACCTGTAACGTTGGTGCGCTCACCGATATTAATAAATGTGGAAAATTCTGCGCTCATAATGCCCTCCTAGTGTACAAACGGCTCTAGGCCTGACAAACGCATTTTAGGTTCAAATGCAGGTACGTTACGTGGCGCTATACCCGCTACCGCATTGGCGATTTCGCGAATGTGGTCTGGCGTACTACCGCAGCAACCGCCTACGATGTTCACAAGCCCTGATTGCGCCCATTCTTTAATGTGCTCGGCCATTTCTGGCCCTTCCATATCGTACTCACCAAATTCGTTAGGTAAACCAGCATTGGGGTGTGCCGAAATAAAGCATTCACTGATTGCCGCCACTTCATCCACGTATTGACGCAATAAGTCGGGGCCAAGGGCGCAATTTAACCCGAAAGAAAACGGGCTAATGTGACGCATCGAATAATAAAATGCCTCGGCGGTTTGCCCTGATAATGTACGCCCTGAAGCGTCGGTAATTGTGCCTGAAACCATAACAGGTAAAGACTTACCTAACTTTTCAAACACCGACTCCACCGCATAGGCTGCGGCTTTGGCATTTAATGTGTCGAAAATAGTTTCTAACATAATTAAGTCTACGCCGCCTTCAATGAGTGCCTCAGTAGACTCGCTGTACGCATCGACAAGTTCATCGAACGTTACGTTGCGTTTACCTGGGTCATTTACATCTGGCGAAATCGAGGCTGTGCGATTTGTTGGGCCTAAAACGCCTGCCACGAATCGCGGTTTGTTTGGCGTTTTCGCAGTAAACTCGTCAGCGGCTTTTCTGGCCAACTTGGCCGCCGCCACATTGATGTCCCGCGAATGGGCCTGCATGTCATAGTCGGCCATAGCAATTGTGGTGGCGTTAAAGGTGTTTGTTTCAATGATATCAGCGCCTGCTTCGAAGTAGTCGCAGTGAATTTGATAAATAATATCCGGCTGAGTAATAACCAGCATATCGTTATTACCTTTCACGTCACAGTGCCAATCTGAGAACTGTGTTCCGCGGTAATCATCTTCTTCTAATTTGTGACGCTGAATCATAGTGCCCATAGCGCCATCAAGAATAAGAATGCGCTCTTTAGCGGCTTTTGTAAGCGTTGTCTGCGCGCTAGATATTGTATTTTTGCTCACGTGCTACCTCTTTGGCTGTGACTTTTCAGCAAGCTGACTTAAATCGTAAGGCGTGGTCTGATAAACATAATAATTCAGCCAGTTTGTAAACAATAGGCTGCCGTGCGACCGCCACTGTACAATGGGAGACGTGGCTGGGTCGTCTCCTTCAAAATAATTTTTCGGAATGGGCGGTGTTTGGCCGGCAGCAATGTCGCGTAAATACTCGTCTTTTAGTGTATCAGGGTCGTATTCTGGGTGGCCGGTAACAAATACCATGCGCTTGTCTTCAGAGGCGACAATATAGGCGCCTACCTCATCAGACTCTGCGACCACGTTAAGCCCGTCAACACTGTTGTACAACGAAGTATCGATATGCCCGTAGCGTGAATGGGGGGCATAGAATGACGGATCAAAGCCTCTTAATAACTCATTATTTGGATCGTTAACTTTGTGCTTAAACACCCCTGAAAACTTTTCATCTCGCAGTTCGCGGGTAATGCCGTAAAAGTGATACATGGCTGCATGGGCCGCCCAACACAGATAAAGCGTCGAATTTACGTGGCGCTGCGCCCACTCCAAAATAGTGGTCATGGTTTCCCAGTATTTCACTTCTTCGTAATCGATAAGCGCTAATGGGGCGCCGGTAACAATAAGGCCATCATACTTTTTGTTCACCACCGACGAAAAGTCATGGTAGAAAGCGTCCATGTGCGACTGGGGTGTATTCTTGGGCGCCTGGTTGTCTATGCGGATCAAATCCACATTTATCTGTAGTGGCGTGTTTGAGAGCAGACGCAGCAGTTGCACTTCTGTCTCAATTTTATTCGGCATTAAATTTAAAATACCCACTTCAAGAGGACGAATATCCTGGTTAGCCGCCCTGTCCATGTCCATGGTAAAAATGTTTTCACCTAGTAGTACATTCTGTGCGGGTAACTGCTCAGGAATACGAATTGGCATAGAGGGCTCCAGTGATAAATTACAATACCCGTATTGTGTCTATAACTGGGAATATGTCAACATCTTTACGTCTAGACGTCTAAACGTTTTTTTGAGTAACGTAATGGAGGGACTTTCTCGTCGATAGAAACGAATTGGAATGATTAATCACCTTCTGCCAATGTTTTTAGCTGTGTTGCTTGTGCACCATCACCAACATTTCAGCTTCGGCACGCGGAATGTCACACGCTTCAATGATTTCATCAATACTTGCCCCTTGCTTCACTAGTTCCGCGGCACGTTGATATAGACGCAGTGAAGGGTCTTGAAGCTTCAGCTCACGAACATGGTTTTCAATATCGGTTTGCTTTTCTTCTAGTTCTTTCAGGTGGCGTGTAATAACAAGGGTTCTTGCCTGCGCTTCAGTTTGCTGATTATTGGCGTTATTAGCTATGGCTTCTACGCGTAAAATAGCTTCTGCGTTTTTATTTTCACAATCATTTAGCGCGGCGCGAAGTGTACATACATGCGAGTAAATTACACCTATAGCAACGATAAGTATAAGGATGAAAACGCATAATACAATTTCTAACACGGTAGGTGCAGCGAGCTGCCAATCCATGGATATAACCCTTGGGGAAACGCAGGAGGCATGACTAACCATGCCGCCCGTTCATTTATTTAGATGCTGCTAAGCTCATCCCACTCTTCATCACTTAGCAACTTATTGAGATCAACAAGTATCAGTAGTTCACCGTCTCGGTTGCTCACGCCTTGAATAAACTTAGCGCTTTCTTCCGTGCCCACGTTAGGGGCACTATCAATCTCTGAAGACTTCAGATAAACCACTTCTGCCACGCTATCTACAAGGATACCGACTACCTGTTCGTCAGACTCAATTATAACGATACGCGTATTGTCAGTAATTTCTGTTGGCGGTAAACCAAAACGCGCGCGAGTATCGATTACCGTCACAACGTTACCACGCAGGTTAATAATACCTAATACGTAGTCGGGCGCACCGGGAACTGGGGCTATCTCGGTATAACGCAATACTTCTTGTACTTGCATTACGTTAATACCATATGTTTCATCACCTAGGCGATACGTTACCCATTGAAGGACTTCGTCGTTACTGTCGGTGGCATTGCTATTTATTCTTTCGTCGCTCATGAACCTGGCTCCCGATACTATGGCGTCTGGTCGTTACTGCCTAAGCCTTTGTTAAGCATAGATATTAATTCTTCAACGTCAATTAACGCGCACATTTTCTCTTTAACCATCCCCGCTAACCAGGGACGTTTACCTGTGGACTCGCGCCATTTAACGTCATCGGAGGTCAAATTGACCGTATTTACAAGCTTTTCGCTTGCCAAGCCCCACACACTCTCTCCTAACATTATAAGATATCGGTAGTTGAGCGATTGTGCGAGGTTTTCATCATATTTTTCTGGCATCACCCATTTAGCTGAGTCAACTACATTTAGTTTAGCCTCTCTATGCAACATTACACCCATAAACCAATCGGGTTTGCCAAACAGCGGCCCAATCTTTTCAATTTGATGAATGCCGCCTAATGTAGTTAATGGTACAGCCAAGGTTAAACCAGCGACCTCAAAGAATAGCGCTTGAAAACGAAAACCGAGAGTATCCTTTAGTGGAATTTTTGTTTTGTTTGCGTCACTTAACGCGGTTTCATTTTGACTCTCTACTTGAGGTTCTATTGCCGATGCCGCTTCGTCTTCAGAAACCTCTACTTTTTCTGTCTCGATAAAAGCGGTAACTTTTTCGGCGATTACGGTTTGTGGGTCAGCGCTCGTAGAGTCAGCCTCTGTTTTCAACTCGTCTACATGAGTCAGTGCCGACTCAGTCATCTGTTGAGACGCTTGTTCAAGCAATTTAGCCGTGCGCGCAGTGACATCTTCAGGTGTCTCTGGTTCTTTGAGAAGGCTATCTAAGTAGGCCTCCATCACTTCTTCACGGGCGAAAGGCGATTGCTTGCTCATTTTTGTATTAATTCTCCAGTACGGCTAACAGCTTTGCGTAGGCTGACACACCACGAGTTTTAGGGTACGCCGCCGAAATTGGCAGCTGTACTAAACTGGCGTCTCTAAAGTGAGTATCTACGGGAATAACCCCTTCCCACACACGCTCTCCGTAGTCGTCTATTAATCGTTTGCGCGATGCTAACGCTGCGTTTGTGCGCTTATCAAACATAGTGGGAATGATGACTGTATCAAATGATTTATTCAAAGAGCGCCCCATTATTTCCATGGTGCGGATCATTCTGTCTAAACCTTTTAATGCTAGGTATTCCGTTTGCGTTGGCACAATAACTTTGTCACATGCCGCGAGTGCATTCACCATCAATACGCCTAGCACGGGAGGACAATCGATAATCGCTACGTCAAATTCATCTGCTATCTTGGCGAGCGCTTTTTTTAACACCAAGCCCATGCCTTGTTCACTACCCATGGTTCTGTCTAATGTAGCCAGTGCCATGGTGGCAGGAAGCACATATAAGTTGTCCAACTTAGTGGGACAAAGGCAGTCCATTACATTATCGGCAGAAAGTGCGTTTGATTGAATAAAAATGTCGTAAACTGAATGACTTGTCGCTTCGGCGTCAATGCCGAAATAATAACTCAGTGATGCGTGAGGATCAGTATCGATCATCAGCACTCGCTTGCCCTGTTGCGCAAGCAACCCGCCAAGGCTTACTGTTGTGGTTGTTTTTCCCACGCCGCCTTTTTGATTCGCTACTGTCCACACTTTCATGATTTATATTCCGTTAGTGTCCAAGCCGCTATCGCATTTCGGTTTGAACGCAACTGCTAATATCGTCAATATTAATGCTTTTACTTGATATATTAGCAGCGGCTACGGCTTGGGGCATGCCATACACCACACAGGAGTCTTGGTCTTGTGCCCAAATAGTCGCACCTTTGTCCTTCAGCATGCGGCACCCTTCTTTGCCGTCTGCGCCCATGCCTGTCAAAATGACGCCTAATACATCTCCCCCATAGGCTTTGGCCAGCGAGCTGAACGTTAAATCAACGCTGGGCTTATAATTAACCTTGTCGCTCGCACTTGCATCGACAATAGCTATACGCTTATTCGCGCCTATGGTTTCTAACAACATCTGTTTACCGCCCGGCGCTAAATAAGCGTGGCCCGGCTCCACTATATCGCCATGCTCAGCTTCTTTTACTTTTATATTGCAGTTTGAATCTAAGCGCTGAGCAAATGCCGTGGTAAATGTGCCCGGCATATGTTGGACAAGAAAAATGGGATATGGGAATTCTGCAGGTAGTGGTGACAGCACTTTTTGTAGCGCCACAGGACCACCTGTAGATGCACCTATCGCCAAGCATTTATATTGCTTTCCCGTCGCCCTTACAGATGAGACGGTGGGCTGTTTTGCCGCGTCTTTATGGCCAGAAAGTAACCCCGATGTTTTAAAAAACGCCTGCTTGGGTGCGTTATCCGGTAGCTTTCTTGTTTCTGTGGCTCTAAAAGATGGACGCTTAAGGCCAATACCTCGACGCGCTATTAACCTAACTTTAGTACATAATAAGCGCGATGCATCTTTTCTATCTTGAGCAATATCTTCAAATTTTTTCGGCAAGAAGTCGAGTGCACCGGCTTCTAGTGCATCGAGTGTAGCTTGCGCTCCATGATGAGTAAGCGAAGAGAACATGAGGATCGGCGTAGGCCGTTTTTCCATGATAGCCTTTACCGCCGAAATGCCGTCCATTACGGGCATTTCCACATCCATTGTTATGACATCAGGTTTAAGTGCCTCTGCTTTTTCTAAGGCATCGCGCCCGTTTCTTGCTTCCCCAACAACTTCAAGCTCTCTATCATCGTCGAGTATTTCTTTTACTCGACGACGATAAAATGTCGAGTCGTCCACCACTAGGACTTTAAAGACCATGGATTATTATTCCTATTAATTCATCGCCTTACTTGATGGGTTTACGCGCGTACCGTTTTAGCAGGCTCGGAACATCTAAAATAAGTGCAATCCCGCCATCTGAAGTAATGGTTGCTCCCGCCATACCCGGCGTGCCTTGAAGCAAAGCATCAAGAGGTTTGATTACCACTTCTTCTTGACCTATTAGCGCGTCTACGACGAATCCAACTTGTTGTGTACCAATTTGTACTACAACCACGTGCCCTTTTTCTCTATTAATATCTTTAGGGCCACGAATTAGCCATTCGCCAAGGAAGAACAACGGAATTGCCTTTGAACGAACTATCATTGTTAGTTGGCCATCAACCGTGTTGGTCTTTTTGATGTCCATGTTTATTATTTCGTTCACCGCACCTAATGGTAACGCAAAGGTCTGTTTTCCTACAACAATCATTAACGTAGGCAAAATAGCTAAGGTTAGAGGCACTTTTATTTCTAACCTGGTCCCTTTTCCTAACTGAGAATCAATGTTTACGGTACCGTTTAGCTGGTTAATTTTGGTTTTAACCACGTCCATACCGACACCACGACCAGAAATATCGCTGATCTCTGTCTTCGTTGAGAAGCCCGGTGCAAAGATTAGATTGAACGCCTCAACGTCTGACATACGCGCTGCCGCATCTGCATCGAGAACGCCACGGCTGATGGCAATTTCCTTGAGCTTTTCGGCATCCATCCCTTTACCATCGTCTTCGATGGTAAGTAAAATATGATCGCCCTCTTGGGAAGCAGATAATTTAACCGTTCCCATACGAGGCTTACCTGAAGCGGCGCGATCATCAGGCATTTCAATACCGTGATCGACCGAATTTCGAACCAAGTGAACTAATGGGTCTGCCAGAGCTTCTACTAAATTTTTATCTAAATCAGTGTCTTCACCAACAAGCTCTAAAGTAATCTCTTTCTTCAAGCTTCGCGCTAGGTCACGTACAACACGGGGGAAGCGGCCGAAAACCTTTTTAATAGGCTGCATGCGGGTTTTCATCACCGCACCTTGGAGGTCTCCAGTCACTACATCTAAGTTCGCAATGGCTTTCGACATGCTTTCGTCGTTGCTGTTTATGCCTAAGCTGATTAGCCTATTTCTTACCAATACTAGCTCGCCCACCATGTTCATAATTTGGTCTAGACGCTTAGTGTCGACCCGCACCGTGGTTTCAGCCGGTGGGGCTGCGGCAGCTGCCTTTTTATCATCTTTCTTAGGCGCTGGGCTAGCCGCTTTGGGTTTCGCGGTTGAGCCTGGCTTAGATGGTGCGGCTGAATTTGACGTAGGCGCAGCTTTAACAGGTGCTGCTTGTTTAGCCTTCTGAACAGCTTCAGTCGCCGCTTTATCTACTGGTGGCTCAGGTGAAATAGGCGCTGCGCTTTGTTGCGTAGGGCCTTGACCTGAACCATGCAGCTGATCAAGAAGTGCTTCGAACTCATCGTCAGTAATTTCTTCATCGCTGCTTGAGTTCGATGGTGCGGGCGCTACCGGTGCTTTAGGTTCAGAGGCAGGAGCAGCGCTAGTTGCGAACTGGCCTTTGCCGTGTAAATCGTCGAGAAGCGCTTCAAATTCTTCGTCGGTGATATCGTCGCTATCGCCGCCAGCGGTCGGTGTCGTGGGTGCTGAAGGTGATGCTGGCGCGACTGATGGCTTACTTGCTGAAGAAGATTGACCTGGCGCATTTGAACCATGAAGTTCATCGAGTAACGCTTCGAATTCATCTTCGGTTATTTCGTCAATACCACCGTCGCTTGTGCCGCTAGGCACTTGCGCTGTAGGTTCTTCAATGACAAGTTCAGGCTCCGCAGCAAATGACTCAGGTGCAGTGGCTGACTCTTCAGAGGCGCCAAAAATGTTTTCATCTGGCGTTTCCGGGCGACTTAATTTGTGCAATAAGTCGACAAGGTGTGCATCTGCAGGTTCGAGTGGATCGCGAGCTTTAACCCGCTCAAACATCTCTACCACCACGTCAGTGGCCTGCAAAATAATATCCATCAGTTCTGGGGTTAGGGTTCTTTGTCCATTGCGCATTACGTCAAAAACGTTTTCTGCACCGTGACAAATTTCTACTAACTCTGTGAGCGAAAGAAAGCCCGCTCCACCTTTAACTGTGTGATATCCACGGAAAATTGCATTCAGCAAATCCGCATCTTCAGGATTGTTCTCAAGATCAACGAGCTGTTCTTGTAATTGTTCAAGTATCTCTCCAGCCTCAACCAGAAAGTCCTGTAATATATCCTCGTCAACATCAAACGACATGCGCCCGCTCCCCTAAAAACCTAAGCTAGACAGAAGATCATCTACGTCATCTTGGCCAGAAACGACATCATCGCGTTTCTCGGCGTCAATAATTGGGCCTTCTGCCTCTACACCATCAACCTTATCGGCCTTAACGCTAGATGGTTTAGTTTGTTCTTCACCTTCGCGCTCGCCAAACATGGTTAGCATATTAACTAAGCTATCTTCTACCTCTTTTACAAGGTCGATAACGCGACGGATAACTTGACCCGTTAAGTCTTGATAGCCTTGAGCCATCAATACTTCGGTAAGTAACTGTGTAAGTTTAGCTGACTGAAGCGAACCGTCTTCCAATAATTCGTCTAAATCTGCACATAACGCTTTGAACTCGCCCAACTCGATTTGGCGGTTCATGAGCTTTTTCCACTCAGGCATCACTTTTTCGATACGCACCGACAGCATTTCCGCTATCGGCATACTCGCTTCCACAGCGTCCATTGTAGTATTAGCTGCTTTTTCGGTTTCTTCAATTACGTAGGTTAGGCGGGATTGTGCATCGGGAATATCGTCGGTAGCTAAGTTTTTGATGCGGTCGTCAATTTGAAAATTATTTAACGCGTCATGGAGTTGACGCGTTAACTTTCCTACTTCAGCAAATAGCTCAACGTTTTCCTTCATTGAGGCAGCTTCAAGTAGAGCGTTAGCAGACGCGTTGTCACCTTCTTCCAGATAGGTGACAAGCTGTTTGGCCTCTTCTAACGAAATTGGAACGTTTACATTCGTTGTCATCCAGTAAACCTCATTTATCTGGTGAGCGTCTGGATCAACCTAAACGTTCGAAAATTTTATCTAATTTTTCTTTTAAAGTTGCAGCGGTGAATGGTTTAACGACATAGCCGTTAACGCCCGCTTGTGCAGCGGCAACAATTTGCTCTTTTTTCGCTTCTGCAGTTACCATTAGTACAGGTAAATGCTTAAGTTTGTCGTCGGCTCTTATTGCGCGCAGCAAATCGATACCTTGCATTCCTGGCATGTTCCAATCGGTAACAACGAAATCAAAATCACCTTGCTGCAGCATAGGCAATGCAGTGCTTCCGTCATCCGCTTCCTGGATGTTAGAAAAACCTAAATCTTTAAGCAGGTTTTTGATGATACGTCTCATGGTTGAAAAATCGTCAACCACAAGAATTTTCATGCTTTTGTCCAAAATAGCCTCCAATGAGGGGTTAATTGTTATTAATTTCTATTCTTCGTCAGCTTGCCACGACTTCATTCGTGATTTGAGTTTTAACATGGCCTGACTGTGAATTTGGCTGACTCTTGACTCACTAACATCAAGAACTTCGCCAATTTCTCTTAAGTTCAGTTCTTCATCATAGTACAGTGAAAGAACAATTGCTTCTCGTTCAGGTAATGTCGTAATGGCATGGGCAAGCGCTTTTTGAAACGCGCCTTGCATTAAATCTTCAAGCGGCGCATCACTACCTCTACTCTGCTCAGTAGTAATTACATCTTCCGACACACCTAAATCTTCAATACCTACCAGCTTTCCCGCATTAACCTCATTAAGCATTTGGTGATAGTCCTGCAAGCTTACATTAAGCTTATCAGCAATATCAGAATCTCTCGCATCGCGGCCTGTTTCGCTCTCTACCTGTGAAATAGCCTCGGTAATAGCACGTCCATTTCTATGTACTGAACGCGGGGTCCAATCGCCTTTACGTATCTCATCTAACATAGCACCACGAATGCGAATGCCTGCGAAAGTTTCAAAGCTCGCGCCTTTCGACCCGTCGAAGTTACGCGCAGCTTCTAGCAAACCAATCATACCCGACTGGATCAGGTCATCAACAAGAACACTGGCCGGCAATCGCGCAATCAAGTGATGCGCAATGCGCTTAACCAATGACGCATGTCGTTCGACTAACTGCGATTTATCGGTTTGTTGACGATAAGCGGCGGCCTTGCTGTTCAACGCTGACTTCCTACTGCTTTTTCTGCAACGAGTTGTTCAATAAAAAACTCTAGGTGACCGCCCGGTTGTGCCGGAATGGGCCACGTAAGGGCTCTACTCGCAAGCTGAGTAATCGCAACAGCGGCGGGAGAACCCGGATACGCATCAACAATAGCCGTTTGTTTTCTCACGGCTTTGCGGATATTCTCATCAAAAGGTACGGTTGCCACTAATTCTAGTGCAACATCTAAAAAACGCCCTGTCACTTTGCTTAATTTGCTAAATAATTCCTGACCTTCCCGTACATCGCGAACCATATTCGCCACAACTTTAAAGCGAAATACACCGTGCTCACGATTAAGAATCTTTATTAAGGCATAGGCGTCAGTTAACGAGGTGGGCTCATCGCAAACCACTACCATGATGTCTTGAGAAGCTTTTGAAAAACTCAACACCATGTCTGAAATACCGGCCGCGGTATCTACGATGAGTACATCGATTTGCGAACGCAATTCACTAAAGGCTCTGATAAGACCCGCGTGCTGCGTTGGCGATAATTCTGCCATTGATTGCGTGCCAGAGGTGGCAGGCGCAATTTTAATACCGTGGGGGCCGGTGACTAACACTTCATCAAGCGTGCACTCGCCAGATAGCACGTGGGAAAGGTTTTTCTCAACCCGCAAACCTAGCATTACGTCTACGTTCGCCAGTCCGAGGTCGGCGTCGAGAACCATAACTCGCTTACCCTGCTTCGCCATAGCGATAGCGGTGTTTAGCGTAATGTTTGTTTTACCTACGCCACCTTTACCTCCGGTGACGGCGATAACTTTGATTAACCGTGATTGCTTCATTTTTCTTAAGCTACTCGCTTGGTCGTCAATCATACTGCTTATGCTGTTTTAATTGCGTTGTTGCTACTAGTATGATTCAAACCGTACTTTTTATAAAGCTTTGCAGCGGCAGAAACTAAAGATTTTGCCTCCGCAATCTTAATGTCTTCAGGTACTTTCTGACCGTCGGTGACATAACTAACCGGCAGTTGATATTCAACTGCAGCGCTCAATACCTCTCCTAAAGAGTAGCATTCATCTAACTTTGTGAAAATACAGCCACTTAGTTCGATATCATCATAAGCCTTAATGATGCGCTGTAGGGCAGGATATTGTGTATTTGCCTGCGCTACCAAATATTTTTTAACTTTTGGCATTTGACCATTATCAAACTGCTTAATCTGTTTAATTAAACGGCTATCCCGTTGGCTAAACCCTGCCGTATCAATCAATACTAGACGCTTATGACGAAGTTGGAATAATAAATCCGCAAGTTCTTCACTAGTCTGCGCTTTTCTCACCGTACAGCCAATAATTTTTCCGTATGTCGCGAGCTGCTCATAGGCCGCAATTCTATACGTATCTATGGTAATCATTGCTACTGAATCTGCACCGTACTTTTGTGCATAGCGAGCAGCTAGTTTTGCAACCGTCGTTGTTTTACCTGTGCCCGTCGGTCCGACTAAGGCAACTGCACCTTGCGCACTAAGTATATCGTTTCCTGTCACATTTATGCGATTAGCCAATAGGTTAAGAAGATACACCCATGCGTCTCGTTCATTGTAGTGTGCTGGTGTATAGTTAATTAGCTGACTGGCAAGTGCACTGCTTAACCCCATATCCGTTAGACGGGTAATCAAGTATTGATGTACCGGTTTTTGACGCTTGTTTTTCGCTTCCATCAAGTCTGCAACCTGATATTGTAAAACATCGCGCAACGACGCTAACTCTTCTTTAATTTGCGCCAATTCTGCAGATTGAGAGACGGGTGCCTCGTCTATGCTGGACGCTTGGTGGTCGGGAAATGTTGTTGCTCTGCCTTCGTCTTGTGCAAGGTGCTGGCTTTCTACGTCATCAATAAAGGCTTCTGAGAAATCAAGGTGTGACGCAATTTCGTTGGCATGTCTCGCATTTGCAGACATAGGCTGATTATGGTTGGCTGAATGCGACTGCGATGCTGAAGCATTACTTGATGAAGGCGCACTACCGCCGTGCTGCTTTTCTAACAGAGCTTTTAAACTGTCGGGGCCATCATCACCGATAATCTCACTTAAGCTAGGCACGGCTTTTTGACCTGATGCTTTAGGGGTTGCTTTAGGCGATGTTTTTGGAGTGAAGAGTTTTGCTTCAGGCTCTTTATCATAGGCGGCAACAAGCTCAATGCCATCGGCAACTTTGCGGTTCGACATGATCACTGCATCACTGCCTAACTCAGCTTTAACTTGGCTTAACGCCTCACGCATATCTTTGCCGAAGAAACGTCTAATTTTCATTGCAACCTCTCCAATCACCCAGTGTCAGATTATTGACCGACCGAACTGACTATTTTTATTTGTTTGTCGTCAGGCACTTCTTGGTAAGAAAGCACATGGAGCCCAACAACCGAATACTTTAAGAAGCGAGACAGAACGGGTCGCAGCATGCCAGAGGTTAGGAGTACTGCAGGCTCTCCTTCTAACTCTTGCTGCTGACTGGCTTGCTGCAATGATTTTTGCAGCTTGTCTGCCAAACCTGGTTCGATACCAGCGCCATCTTCGCCACCTGCTTGAAGTGACTGGTGCAACATCTGTTCCAACTCTGGCGCCAAGGTTATGACAGGTATCTCTTTTGCCCCTTGGGTAATTTCTTGGACAATAAGACGTTTAAGCGCAATACGAACGGCAGAGACCAATACATCCGGGTCTTGGCTGCGAGTGCCGTATTCACTTAAGGTTTGAACAATAGTGCGCATATCGCGAATAGGCACGCCCTCAAATAGTAGGGTTTGAAGCACTTTTACCACCGTGCTTAGCGGCAAGATATCTGGTACTAAACCTTCCACCAATTTAGGGTGCTGCTTAGCCAGCATATCAAGTAACTGCTGCGCTTCTTCGTGACCAAGTAGCTGATAAGCATTGTTAGTTAACAACTGGCTAAGGTGGGTAGCCACAACGGTAGCTGCATCAACAACGGTGTACCCCAAGGTTTGCGCGTGTTCTCGTTTATTCGGCTTGATCCACACCGCATCTAAACCAAACGCAGGGTCTTTGGTGGCGCGACCTTCTAATTTGCCGAAGACCTGCCCGGGGTTGATAGCCAACTCTTCATCATGACTGATAACAGAGTCGCCAATGGTGACGCCAAGCATAGCAATAGTGTAGGTATTAGGCTCTAAATCTAAATTATCGCGAATGTGTACTGGGGGAATAAGAAAACCAAGTTCTTGGGAGAGCTTTTTACGCACCCCTTTTATGCGCGTCAACAATTCGCCACCTTGAGATTTATCAACCAGTGGTATTAATCGATAGCCGACCTCCAACCCGATAGTATCAACCTGCTGAACGTCATCCCACCCCAGCTCTTTAACCTCTGGGGCCACCGTGTCGTCTTTCATCACATTATCAGGGACCGACGGTGCCGCAGCCTTTTTCTTTTCCTGAACTGTCTGCCAATAGGCAACGCCCGCAATTAAAAACGAGAACCCTAAAAATGCAATGTGGGGCATACCTGGAATAATACCCATCACAAATAGCACGCCCGATGCAATATAAAGCGCTTGTGTGTTGCCTAATTGTCCGCGGATCTCTTTACCCATTTCTTGGGTTTCGTTTTCACGAGTAACAATTATCGCGGTCGCTACAGAAAGCAGAAGTGAAGGTATTTGAGCAACCAGCCCATCACCGATAGTAAGGATGGTATAAATTTCAATAGCACTACCAAAATTCAAATCGTGCTGGATCATGCCGATGAATAACCCGCCGACGATATTAATCAACATAATGAAAAGACCGGCGACCGCGTCACCCTTTACGAATTTTGACGCACCGTCCATCGAGCCGTAAAAATCGGCTTCTGCGGTGATTTCTTCTCGGCGCTGACGGGCTTGGTCTTGGTCGATATAGCCGGCGTTCAAGTCGGCATCAATTGCCATCTGCTTACCTGGCATGGCGTCCAAAGTAAAGCGAGCACTTACTTCAGATATACGCCCGGCACCCGCGGTAACCACTTTGAAGTTAATAATTAGAAGAATAGCAAAAACAACAATACCCACCGCATAGTTACCACCGATAACCACTGCTCCAAAGGCCTCGATAACCTTACCTGCAGCATCCCCCCCTTCGTGCCCATAAAGCAGAACAACACGGGTAGACGCTACGTTCAATGCCAGTCTCAGTACTGTAGCGATAAGCAACACAAGCGGGAAAATACCGAAATCGACAGGTTTTTGTGTGAGTACTGCCACCAAAATTATGACCAGAGACAAGGCAATATTAAAACTAAACAGCACATCTAATAAGAACGGCGGCATAGGTAAAATAACCATGCCCATTATGGCTAAGAGGACGATAGGCGCGCCTAAACCACTGGTGAAATTTTGCAGCTGATTTTTATCGAAACGCTGAAGATAACCGGATAACTGCATTGCGTATTGTCTCTCTATCAGAAAATTGACGCTTAATTCTATTCTGATAGGCGGGTTTCAACATACGTGCCAGCTTTAGCAAACACCTTCTGCAGCAGCACTAACTGCCTAAATTAACGGCATTTCTTATTTTAACAACCGTCCATTTTCCCGCATCTTTTTCATGCTAACTTGGCGGGGAAGGCTGTGTTATCGGCGATACTCGGGAGGGATGGGCAGATCCCGTTTCAATGGCTTGGGACGTTTACCTTTACCTGCTCTGTGAGCTTTAAGCTGATACACGTGGGCGAGAACTTGCGCTACCGCCATAAACAAGGCGTTGGGTATTTCATCATCCACTTCTGTGGAATAGAAGATTGCCCGCGCTAACATAGGAGAAGGAATGAGCGGAACATCATTCGCTGTGGCTATTTTTCTGATATGCATGGCCAACTCATCGGCGCCTTTTGCGACAACCACAGGTGCCCTAATTCCTTTTTCATCGTATTTAATGGCCACTGAAAAATGGGTAGGGTTAGTCACCACGACATCAGCTTGAGGGACTTCTTGCATCATTCTTTTCGTTGCAGCCTGATACTGCAATCGACGGATACGCCCTTTAACCATGGGGTCGCCTTCAGCATTTTTCCTTTCGTCTTTCACCTCCTGCTTGGTCATCTTCATTTCTTTGTTGTGCTTATACATTTGATAAGGCACATCGATGAGCGCGATGGGGATCATGCCACATACTAGAATGAGAAAAGCCCATTTAAGTATGTCCATAGCGTGAAACAGGTTGCCCGGATAAAGCTCCATATCTAAATGCAGCGCTTCATCTTCAAAGAACAGCAGCGCGCCAATGGCCATGCCGATAATAACCACTACTTTTGCAATAGACTTAAGAAGCTCAACTAAGCCATTGGTGCCAAACATGCGTTTGAAGCCTTGAATCGGGCTCATTTTAGAGCCTTTAGGCTTTGCCCCTTCCCACGTAAAGTTAAAACCGCCAAGGGCAATAGAGCCGTAGATCCCTGCAATCATTGCGACAACCATATATAGCAGTACGGCAGGGCCCACTGCTGAAAATGCCTCGCCCCACGCGCCAAACATGTGGGTGATATCATAGGTTTCATCACGAGATAAAATGAACATTCTGCGGGTAAGTTTAAATACCGACTCCGCTATCCAGCCACCAACAAATAGAAACATGACGGCACTGACTATTAACACCAAGGTGGTAGATAGTTCACGGGAACGGGCTAGCTGCCCTTTTTTTCGGGCATCATCGAGTTTCTTCCCCGTGGGGTCTTCTGTTTTTTCGCTTGAATCTGCCATGCTCGAGTCTGTTCTTCTCTGTTACGAGTTTACTCACCTAACCTGATCGCAGTCATACCATATTCTGCGAACGACGCGTATTGCTTGTCTAAGGACAAATATTCAATAATTCACACATAAACTGTTCAGCCCTAAACCATTGGGTTTCAAAGTGCGCAGTAAAGTTATCTAGCGTTATCCAAATAATCAGCAGCCCCATTAGCTGAGCAATGGAAAAACCAATGCTGAAAATGTTCAGCTGTGGCGCAGCTTTTGTCATTACACCAAAGGCCAAATTAACAATTAACAGCGAGACGATAGGCGCCAATGAAAGCGTAATAGCGGAAACGAACATCCAGCCTCCCCAATGGGCAATATCGCGAAACTGTTCGCCTGTCCACCACGCCTCGCCGATTGGAAAAGCCTCAAAACTCATCACTATCATTTGAATCATCGACAAGTGGCCGTCGAGTGTCCAAAACAACAAGGTCGCTAAAATAAGGTAAAACTGCCCGACCGCCGGCACGTTAATACCATTAACCGGGTCGACAATCGAAGCAAAGCCCAAACCGGTTTGCATGGCGATGATCTGCCCTGCTAACACGAAGGTGTTCAATACCATCATCGAAATAAAACCAATAGCGATGCCTATCAGTAATTGTTGAATAACAATTAAAAAGGTACCGACACTCACTAAGTTTTCAATAGGTGAAGGAGGTACAACCGGCATAATGACAAGGGTTAGCATTATTCCTAAAAGCGCCCTAACCTGCGGAGGGATAGACTTTGCACTTAAGCCAATCATAGCTACAAACAGCCCGCTTATACGCATAAAAGGTAAGAGCATGTCGGCAAGAAACTGATTGATAGTGGCGAGTTCGACTTCCACGAATTAGACCTTCTAGCCTACAACCTGAGGGATCATATCGACCATTCTAAAGGTGAAATCCATCAGTTGTTGTACCAGCCAGTTCCCCCCCCAACTCAATGCCAATAGCGTAACGAGTAAGCGAGGCAGGAAACTCATGGTTTGTTCGTTGATACTGGTAGCGGCCTGAAATACAGCGACGACCAAGCCTACAATCAAGCTTGGAACAATCACCGCCGATACCAGCACGATTACCATAAACATGGCTTCTCGCAGTATCTCTACAAAGACTTCTGGTGACATAAGCCCTCCTAGACGCCCATACCGAAACTCGTCGCGAGTGTGCCGAAAATGAGATTCCAGCCGTCCACCAGTACGAATAACATGAGTTTGAAAGGTAAAGATACAATCATGGGGGATAGCATCATCATACCCATAGCCATCAATATTGAAGCTACAACCAAGTCGATAATAAGAAACGGAATAAACAGCATAAAGCCAATTTGAAAGGCGGTTTTAAGCTCGCTGGTTACAAAGGCTGGAATAAGAATAGTCAGCGGCACTTCATCTGTATCAGCGTATTTTCCCTCGTCTCCCGCTATTCGTACAAAGGTCTCTAAATCTTTAACACGGGTTTGGGAAAGCATAAAAGCGCGCATAGGGCCCTTTGCCTGTTCCAGTGCATCTAAACTTGTAAGCTGTTCATTGAGGTAGGGCTGTAAAGCCCGCTCATTCACTTCTTCAAACACCGGCGCCATGATAAACATAGAGAGAAATAAGCTTACCCCAATGAGTATTTGGTTCGACGGTGACTGCTGTAAACCGATTGCCTGACGCAAAATGGACAACACCACAATAATCCGTGTGAACGACGTCATCATCATGATAAAGGCGGGTATTAAACTGAGCGCCGTCATAATGAACAGCGCTTGTAGTGTCATGGTGTAGTCTTGAGAGCCATCTTGATTTGTCGTAACTGTAACCGCTGAGATGCCCTGTTGCGCATACACTGGCTCTACAAATAAAAGTAATGGCAGGGTTAAAAGTAGCCAGGCAAACTTACGCATCGCTCGATTCTTCCTTCGGTTTATTCTTATCCATATTAGGGTTGAGTTTACCCGCCATCGCCGCTACGAGCTTTTGCTTAAAAGCATCGGCTCCATTTTCTTGTTCACCGGTTGACTTGCTCATCCCTTTAGCAGGTATATCGAGATTTTTTTCAAGCTTACTTAGATGAGAAATGTTGTGACCGGTGATGCCAATTAGGTGCTGCTCATCGCCCACCTGAATGACCATTATTTTTTCTTTGGTCCCCACCACCATACTCGCCGCCACTTTCATTTGGTTGTTTCCCATCGCAGTGACATTAAATCGACGCATAACATAGGCTAACGCAAAAATAACGCCGACAACCAGCAACAAAGATAGGAAAATTGACAGTACGGACGTGGGATTGGTAATTGACTGGGTCGACTGAGCGACAGCTAGCTGGCTAAATAAAAGGGGCAGCAAGGCGCAACCCCTTAGTATATAAGAAGTTTTATCTGAGCTTCTTGATTCTCTCAATTTGACTAATAACATCCGTTAATCGAATACCGAATTTGTCGTTGACCACTACTACTTCACCATGAGCAATCAACGTGCCATTTACTAATACATCTAATGGCTCACCGGCAACACGATCCAGCTCCACCACAGACCCTTGGTTCAACTGTAGCAGATTTCGGATACTTATTTGACTACGACCTACTTCCATTGAAATAGTCACGGGAATATCTAGGATCGTATCAAGCTTTTTCTTTTCTTCTTGGGTGATCGGCGCATCGTCGGTTAACTCGTCAAGTTCGGCAACCTGAACATCTTCGTTGTCACCGGCTTCTTGATCAGCTTCAGATTCGGCTTGCTCGGCCATGGCCGCAGCCCAATCGTCCATACCATCTTCACTCATGGGAACTCCCCTCTACCTTACAGGTCTTCTTCGAGTACTTGCAGTTCTGCGTCATTATCTATAATGCGCCCACCGCGGGTTAATAACTGTAGCTCAGACTTCACTGAAGTCGGTCTTGCAATTTTTTCTACTATTTTAAGCGCCAAGTTATCTCGGCTTCGGCCTAACTTAGCCCTAAACGTAGGTAAATCTTCGATTAGCACTGTGATAGTTTCAGGCATTTCCACCGGAATTATATCGCCTGGCTTAAACTCCATCACATCGCGTAAAGGCACATCGACATCCAACATGTGGGTAGTTAATGCCACTTTCACATCCATAATTTCGTCGCGAAGCGCTTTGCTCCAGCGCAAGTCCGTATCTTCTTTATCGCTTTGAACACCGGCGTCTAGCAGTTCGCGTATCGGTTCTAGCATTGAGTATGGCAACGACACGTGGAAGTCGCCACCACCACCGTCTAACTCTATATGAAACGAGCTGATAACCACTACTTCGGTGGGGCTTACAATGTTTGCCATTGCCGGGTTGACTTCCGAATCTAAGTATTCGAAAGACACGTCCATGACCGGCGCCCATGCTTCTTTATAATCTTCGAAAATGATTTTAAGCAGCATCTGAATAATACGACGTTCCGTAGGCGTGAATTCTCGGCCTTCGATTTTTGCATGATAGCGGCCATCGCCACCAAAGAAGTTGTCTACCAAAATAAAAACAAGACGCGCTTCCATGGTAATGAGCCCAGTTCCCTTAAGGGGACGGAAGCGCACCATATTTAGGCTGGTCGGAACAAATAACGTATGGATGTATTCGCCGAACTTAATCATTTGAATACCGTTAATCGATACTTCAGCAGAGCGGCGCATCATGTTGAATAAACTCACCCGCATATGGCGCGCGAAGCGTTCATTCACAATTTCGAGCGTAGGCATTCGCCCACGCACAATTCTGTCTTGCGAGGAGAAGTCGTACTCGAGCGTAGAAGCATCAGAGTCGCTATCGCCAACCTCTTCCTCTTCTACATCATCTACCCCGTGTAATAGGGCATCGATTTCATCTTGAGATAATAAATCACTCACCGTCTTCTACCTTACCAAATCAATGCATTACTGCATGACAAAACCAGTAAACAATACGCGCTCTACCACGTCGCTACCCGTAATGTCTTTTAATGCTTTTTGGACTTCACTTACCGCTTGCTCGCGAAGTTCTATTTTGCCCGCCTCAGTGACCAAATCGTCTGCATTAGATGTGCTAAATGCCTGTAGCAATGTACCTTCGATAAGCGGTATGTGCGTTTTCGCTAACTCTTCATTGTCAGAACCTCGTACCAATAGCTGAACCTTTATCTGCACGAGGCGGTCTCTTCCCGACCCAGGTACGTTAAAAACGAAGGGGCGAGGCATAGCAACATAAAGTGCGGTGCCCATTTCTGCATTTCCTGGGCCAGCGGCTGGTGCGGTAGCGGCTGCGGCTGCAGCATCAGTTTCAGCAAGCTGCTCAGCCGCGGGCTCATCGCCACCTGCGAACAGTAGGAAATAAGCGGCAGCTCCGCCCCCAACAAGAACGACAGCAATTATAATGATCAACATCATTTTGCCTTTCTTTTTACCGCCGTCTTCTACTTGTAATTCTTCATCAGCCATGTGTAACTCGTCAGTAGTCCTAGAAAAAGCGTATTATCAAGGTTCCTTCAAAAATGGCAATGCCATTGTTTGTATATGCTTATCTTTATCTAAGAAGTTAGAAAGCAATTTACAGGTTTTGCAAGGCACTCATTGATAATTACATCAACCATAGCAGCCTAGGGGTATTCTCACCATGCTACCTATTGGTAATTGTGGTGCCGCCTTCAAAACTCACAGACCTACGCATAAAAATCGATACCGCCTTTCGCTGCACGCGTAACGGGCTGTTCAATAACACGTGTACCTTCCATTTCATCTAGGCCGTCATTTTCTCCACGCTCGCCACGGCCTTGATTAGCCTCTCCTGCAAGTTGCTGGCCATGTTCATTGTTCGACGAGTTATCTTTTCGCACTTCAGCATCACCTAACTCAATGCCCTGCTCTGACAGCATATCTCTCAGTTTCGGCATGGCCTCTGCCAGTGCGTCTTTTGCTTGCTGTGACTGCACCACAAAGCTAACGCTTGCGGCGTCTCCCGCAACGTTAACGCGAACCTGCATACTGCCAAGCTCAGGCGGGTCTAAACGAATTTCTGCCATCGTGTTTCTAGCATTAACCATCCAGCGAATTTTCTCGTTAAGCTGTTGCTGTCCTTCGCTTTTATGAATATTGACCGCTTTATCAAAGCCTTCAAATTGCTGCTGAGTTTTTGACGCTTCAGCGCGAAGCTGACTATTTTCCTGCATAACGGTGTCAGTTTGCGCCACTAGACCTAAAATAGCGTGTTGTGCACTTGCTTGTGTCTGCGACATTAAGTTTAAAAACTGACTCGCCTGACTATCTACTTTGGCAGTCATAGATGCCACCATTTCAGTACTCACCGCCGCGTCTTTTGCCGCGTCAGCCACGATACCACTTAAGTCAATACCCGGCTCTATGCCCTGCTCAACTTGCTGCTGAAATTCATTAATACCGGCTATGATATTCGCCTTAACGGCCTGTTGCTGTTGACCGCTGGGCATGGTTGCAACCATGCGTTCTGCGAAGGCTTCTGTTGCTTTCTGTGCACTTTGAGGCGAAAGCTCACTGATAGCCGTTAGCAAGTCAGATGGTATTTCTGTCGCTTGCTGAGACTGATCTATCACAGCGCTTTGCACATTTGTACTTGATTGAGCTGATACGCCTGCTGCATTGGCAGCGTTGGCACTGTTAGTTTCACCGCGACTAATGACGCTACCATTAACACCTTGCGTGATGGTAGGATCGCTAGCTAACTCTGTAAGGGTTTCATCAATTAACGCCTCGCTTTCTTCAGCGCCCTCTTCTTGCACGTTATTAAGTTCATCGGCGATCAAACTTAAAATTAACGACTCGTCCGTTGCAAGTTCTTTTAAATCAAGAGCTTCGGCATCTAGCTCGTCCGTTCCAAGTTCTTTTAAATCAAGGGCTTCGGCATCTAGCTCGTTAGATGCAAGTGCGCCTGCATCAACAGGCTTACTTGTCTCTTCAGCACTGCTACTTTCCATGAGCTTCGCCAAAAGTGCCGAAAGGCTATCTTCACTTTCTGCTTCACCGTCAGTTGAAAACTGTTGAATTGTTGACGGTTCAAATGACGTGTCACTACCGTTGTGTTCGCCTTCACTACTTTGCTTAGATAACAGGGAAGCTAACGCACTAAGCGTTTGCTTTGCTTCATGTGACAGGGCGCTATCGGAAAATTTTTCTAAGCTAGCTTCACCCTCGCTATTTAGCTGCGTAAGAAAGTGTGCAAGTAAAGAAGGCGCATCGCTAGCGTCTACGTTTTCAGGCAGTTTCCAAAGCTTCCCCGCCTCATTAACCGACAGCACATCAACGTTATCCTCGACTAACTCGGCAACCTGGCTAGTGGGTGTATTACCCTTATTATTGTCACTTTGCTGCTCACCCTTTGCCATACCGTTTACCACGGTTTCAACATAGGCAATCCAATCAGGCTCAGCCTCGTCTTCTTTAATGGGTTTTGCATCCGGCGTTCCAGGAGTGGTAATTACCCCAGCTTCAGCATCTTTTTTACCGCCTTCGCCTAAAACAAACTTAGCCTCGGTAACGCTGCGCTGTTCCACTGCCTCGCCATCAGCGACAAGCTGCTGCGCAAGTTCACGCTTTTGGGTTTCCCGAGTATCTTCAATTTCTGATCGAACGCGACCTTGTTGCGCCTCTGCCTCAGTGGCTTGTGCGCTGCTATCGTATTCGTCTGCCCGGTCGGTCGCTCGGTGATTATCGGGTAGGTCCGTATGGCCGGCGTCTTTATCTTTTGCGCTTTTAGCCATTTGTTCAGAAGCAGCTCGGTCTTGAGCTCGGCTGCTCGGAGTTTGACTCGACTTATCATTAAGCACGAAGTCTGAGCGCGAAGCTTTAGCATCTTGATAAAGTCGATTAAATGCCTGATTATTTTCGCTATTAGCATCTTGTTGTGAACCGATTCCAGTCTCTACTGCTTTTGCTGTGCTAGAGGCAGAAAAGGGTAATGCGGCAATGTCTGTTTTTTGTGCGGCAACTTGTTGCATAATGTCCTACCGTCCTACATTTAATTCGACTTCATCATAGAAGGCGTAAACCCGAAGTGGTTTCTTTGCGCCAAACGCTTCAAGCCTTAAGCAAAAATAAAAACCACTAAACGACCAACACCCATATACTTTACATACACTTACGTTTTTTTAATGACTTACTCGACATTTCATAAGGCGTAATATTTCTTAAATAATGTCTTTGCCAATGCTAATCGCCTAGGCCTTTAAATCGCATTAGCCAACGGCAAAGTAGCGTAAATCGTTACGTAAATAAGTTGTGGTGGTACATTCTAAGAAGAGTTTTGCAAGGGTTGCGCCAAACTGGCTATGTGTGCGAAAAAATGTCAAAAAGGTGAGCGCTTGGCACGAAAAAAACGCTGGGTAGCAAATTCATCCATCATTGCTTGCTCTGCTTTTGCTTCTTTTTTCTGCTGAGCTAGCTTTTTTTTATCAAGCAGCAAGGTAACCGCTTTCACTTTTTGCTGTTGTTTAAGCCACATTTGCTTACGCTGGTCTGCCGCCATTTGCGCGCGAGCAATCACCTGCATCTGTTGTTCACACGCTTTATCTAATTTTCCCACAAAGGATAGATGCTGCTGATAGTAGGTAGCCGTCACACCCGATTGCCCGGTTTGCTGAATACCTTTTATATAGTCGATGCGATACTGCTCAAGGCTGGTTAGTTTTTGCTTTTGCTGATTAACATTCTGCTGAGCCTGCTGGTAATACCGCGCTTCTCGCTGCTCTTTTTCTCGCTCAAACTCGGCTAAACGTTCTAGTTGTTTAGACATTTGTCGATACCTTGATAAAGGATTCTGGCTTCATGTTCACAAATGACCACCTACGCTCTACTACAAAGCACATCACCCCTGCCCTAGCCCTTTAGCTAGGGCAGCCATACCTTCTAAGCTTTCGTCATAAGGAATGACTTGCTTCATACCTTGTTGCAATAATGCATTAATCGCTGGCTCTGCACGAATCGCTAAGTCTATACGTGGGTCTGAGCCCTTGGCATAAGCACCAATAGAAATGAGGTCTTGGTTTTGTTTGTAATTTGAGTAAACCTGGCGAATGCGACGCGCCATAAGCTGGTGCTCTTCACTCACCACCATTGGCATAACACGACTTATTGACGCTTCGATATCTATAGCCGGGTAATGGCCGCTATCGGCTAAAGTGCGCGATAGTACAACGTGGCCATCTAAAATGGCGCGCGCCGCATCAGCAATGGGGTCTTGCAAATCATCACCTTCGGTTAATACGGTATAAAAAGCCGTTATCGAACCCTGTCGCTCGCTGCCGTTACCGGCACGCTCGACTAATGCAGGTAGGCGAGCAAACACCGACGGTGGGTAGCCTTTAGTAGCAGGCGGCTCGCCAACGGCAAGGGCAATTTCACGCTGCGCCATCGCGTAGCGCGTAAGGGAATCTATCAGAAGAAGAACTTTCATCCCCTTGTCGCGAAAATATTCAGCAATGGTAACCGCTGTTTCGCAGCCTTTAAGGCGCATCAACGGGGAGGTGTCTGCAGGGGCAGCGACAACAACGGCGCGCTGACGCTCTTCTTCGGTGAGTATGTCGTGTATAAACTCTTTCACTTCCCGCCCACGCTCACCGACGAGCCCGACCACCACCACATCGGCTTCGCAACCGCGGGTCATCATGCCAAGCAGTACACTTTTACCCACGCCACTACCGGCAAACAGCCCCATACGCTGGCCTACGCCTACCGTATTGAGTGCGTTAATGGCGCGCACGCCCACATCCATTGGCGCATTGATAGGACGACGAATAAGCGGGTTCATAGGAGGACGCGTGGTGGGGGCTCTCGCTTCAGCATCAATTTCACCAAGTCCATCGAGTGGCTGTCCGTTTCCGTCTACCACGCGGCCTAAAAGGCCCATTCCAACAGGCAAACCACTTTGACGGTTTAATGGCATAACGCGGCTACCGGGCACTATCCCTCGCACCGCTTCTGTCGGCATCAAATAGGTAATATCATCACCGAAGCCAACCACTTCTGCTTCTATCTCGCCTTCCACAGTCTGCACTAAACATTGACTACCCACCGGCAGCTGGCAACCTACCGCTTCAAGGGTAAGGCCGATACCGCGAACGAGTTTCCCTGCTGCGACTACAGGTGGCGTTGTGACCTGCTTAGTCAGTGATTCAAAGTGACTATGCCACGGGCTAGTCATCGGATAGCCCTTGGTTTAGCAAAAATTTTTCAATAACATCACGGCAACGGCGCTCAATCGACACATCAACGGCATTGTGCACCGTGGTAATATCACACCCGCCCCTTTCCATGGCGGGAGCCTCCACCAAATTCCAGCCTTTTTTGGACATTTCTTCGTCACCAAAGTGCGCATTAACCAATGCAATATCGTCAGGGTGCATATGAATTTGGTATTCGGTTTGATTAATAGGAAGGGCTTTTATGCCTTCACTTAGCGCTTGCAGAATAACCTGTTGGTTAGTGCTTACCTCTACCTTAATAACTGACTTTGCAAGCGTAACCGCAAGTTTAACCAGTTGGTCGCGAGTTTCATCATTGGCTTGTGAGAGTGGATCGTGAAGTTTGTCCGCAAGCATTTGCCACACTTCTGCCTGGGTAGCCATTTGCTGACGGCCTTCATCTAAGCCTTGTTCAAGCCCTTTGGCATGGCCCTGTTCTTGGCCTTCACTAAGCCCTGTTTCAAGCCCCTCTGTTTTGCCCTCTTCAAACCCTTTTTCCTTGCCTTCTAGATACCCTTCGTCATAGGCTGCCTGTCGTATAGCTTCAATTTCTTCGGCAGTGGGTGGAAGTATTTCCTCTTCCACTTCAGGAGGCTCGTACTTCCAATCAGAACGTTTATTTAAGGCGTTAGTTGGCTCATCTTTCCTAGGCGCGGTCGCGTCGTCTACGAAGGGTAAATCCCACTTCTTCGCTTCACTTATTTCGTGTTCACTGAAACTTTTATTACCGGTCATATATTTACCTAGGCTTTATTGGTCATAGCGTTGAAAGACATTCCTATGAAAGGCTTACAGGAACTCTTCACCACCACCGCCACCGAGCATGATTTCACCTGAGTCAGAAAGTCGACGAGCAACGGACAGAATTTCTTTTTGCGCGGTCTCCACTTCACTGATTCGCACAGGACCAAGGGCTTCCAGATCATCGCCAAGCATTTCAGCAGCGCGTTTTGACATGTTGCGCATAATTTTATCTTTAAGCTCTTCGTCAGCCCCTTTAATGGCTTTAAGCAGCGCATCTTGCTGAACTTCGCGCAATATTGCCTGAATACCTTTGTCGTCCACATCGACTAAGTTGTCGAATACGAACATAAGATCTTGAATTTGCTGACTCATTTCTTCGTCTTGCTCGCGAATGGCGTCCATCAGCTGACCTTCTATTGCGGTATCTAGATAGTTCATGATGTTCGCTGCAGACTTCAGGCCGCCCATTTTGGCTGCTTGCGTACCCGCTTGACCAGCAAACTGTTTCTCCATAATTTCGTTTAGCTCTTGAAGCGCAGCAGGCTGTACTTCTTCTAAATTCGCAATACGCATTAACAAATCAAGTCGAACTTTTTCAGGGAACTGCGCCAAGATTTCGGCACTTTGCTCTGGCTCTAAATACGACATGACAATGGTTTGAATCTGCGGGTGTTCGTTTCGAATAATGCTGGCAACTTGTTTAGAGTCCATCCATTTCAGTGAATCTAGACCTTTTGCGCCACTGCCCATTAGGATCTGATCGATAAGGTTTGCCGCCTTATCTTCACCTAACGCCGCAGTTAGCGCTCGCTTAACAAAGTCTTGGCTCTGGAAGCCAATAGTGCTGTAGTTCTGAATCTCTTCAATGAAGTGTTTGTGAACTGACGTGATTTTGGTTTGCGTCATATCGTCCACTTTCGCCATTTCAGAACCCAGCTTCTGCACTTGTTTCGGTTCAAGGTGCTTTAATATCTGCGCCGCGTCTTCTTCAGATAAGCTTAGTAGTAATATGGCAGCTTTCTCTACGCCTTCTAATTTACTGACGTCGTATGACGGTTCTTCAACATTGGCAAGTTCTTCAGCCATAATCTTATCTCACTACTCGTCTTGCATTAACCAGCCCTTCACTACTTGGGCTGATAATTCTGGTTCATTGGCCACTAGGGCGCGTACGGCTTTAAGTACATCTTCGTCTTTGTGCAAGTCAGGCAGCATAAGTGAGCCATCTGGCGCAAAGCCAACCTGTCCTTCGTCAAAGTCAGACGTTAACATGCTAATTGTGTCATCGCCTAAGTCTAAGCCTTCATCGGCATCAAACTCATCGGCCTCATTAGTCTCATCTGGGTTGATAAGACGGCGCAGCATAGGTCGAATCACAAAAATGATAAGCACGATTATAACCAAGCCACCAATAACTAACTTAAGAATTGGCAGAAAACCGGGTTGCTCCCACAGTGGTGCGTCTTCAATCTCGCCGGTATCCATTCGCGTGAAGGGTACACTTACCACTTCTAACGAGTCGCCTCGGGTCACGTCAAAACCAATACCGCCTTGTAGAAGTCTTCGAATATTTAAGATTTCTTCTTGTTTACGCGGTGTAGGAGTCATTGCCCCGTCTTCGCCTGCTACCTGAGTATAGTCAACCGCTACAGAGACGCTAAGCCTTCTTATAACGCCCGTTTGCTTTTTAGTATGGCTAATGGTGGTATCAAGTTCGTAGTTGCGCGTTGACTCTTTTGCCGTGCGTCCAGGCATAGTTTGTTGACTACCGCCCACGGCGTTTTCTGGGATATTAGAATCCAGCGGAGGTTGATTTGATAATGCGCCAGGAATACCGCCAACACCGCCTCCTACGCTGTTTTCCTCTACAATCATCTCGCTTCGAACAGCCGGAAGGTCTGGGTTGTAGCTACGCTGGGTTTGTTCAATCGCAGTGAAATCCATCGCAACATCGGCTTGCGCCGTGTAGTTCCCAATACCCAGTACGGGTATTAATATAGCATCAATTTTTTCTAAGTACTCTTGCTCGCGCTGGCGCTCAATTTCGTATTCTTTTCTAGCACGAGCGCTCATCGAGTCTTGTGAGCCGGAATTTAGCAAGCGGCCGTTACTGTCGGTCACCGTCACCTTAGACGGCTCCATGTTTTGAACCGCTGATGCCACGATATCAACAACCGCATCAGCTTCTTCACCGGCGATTACTGCGCCACGCTTTGCGGTTAGCACCACAGTGGCTGACGCTTTTTTCTCTCTGCGTGCAAACACGTTTTCTTTGGGCGTGGCGAGCAATACCCGCGCTTTTTGGATACTGGCAATATCTTCAATTGTCGCGGCGATTTGCTGCTCTCGGGCATGTTTAAGGCGCTCCATCTCTACCCGCTGGCTTACCCCAAAGCCCATGTCCTGCATGATAATGTCTGTGCCCGCATCAGAACTATTGGTTAATCCCTGACGGGTCATACCTAACCGAATATTTTGGAACTCATCGCTTCTCACATAAACCGTATTGCCTTCAAGCTTATATTCAATTTGATTCGCATCCATGTAATCAAGCGTCTCTATAAGCTCTTGAGTTTCCATTTTCGCGAGTGGACGATAATCAGGCTCTTGTGACCAAATCAGAATAAAAATAGCGATAGCCACACAAATAACGAGGACGACGACGAGCGCCATTTGACGCATCATGTCAGCGCTGCCTAGGGTGTCCATAAAGCCAGATTTATTCTCTGGCTCGTTGTCCACCGCTTGATTTTGGTCAGGAACCGTTAGGTTTGTACCTGTTGCTTCAGCCATAACCTACTCCACCTACACCGGCATGTTCATTATTGTTTTATAGGCTTCAAGTACTTTATTTCGTACCTGAACAGTTGCCTCAAAGGCAATGCCCGATTTTTCTTTAGTTAACATAACCTGCGCCAAACTTAGACTAGGGTCACCCATCTCAAAACGTTGCTGCACATCTTTTGACTCTAGCTGCATATTATTCACGCCATCAACCGCATTTTTTAGCATGGTCGAGAAGTCACTTGCAGAGGTATTGATCTCATTAAGCGATTGCTGTTGAGGTTCATTAACTTGAAGACGAGTTTGCCCGATCATATTTTGCATTTCTTGATACAAACTGTTGGCTTTAACGTCCATAACCACTCCTAGTGTTTCTTCATTTACCGGCAATGCGGCGGCGAATAGCGAATATATAAGAGTGATTTAGCAAAGGGCTTGCCAACTTTAAAAACCATTTAATTTCAAAAGCTTAACAATAATTTTTGGCGTACAGCCAAATTAATGACGTTGTACCACATAGGAGCAACAAAAAACCGCCGCCTTTTTAGTAGCAAAGGCGACGGGTAGGTTTGAGGGGAAGCAAGGGGTTACAGTATTTAACGTTATGCAGGTACTTCGATGCCGTCTTCACGCATTCGAGCAAGTTTATAACGCAACGTACGAGGGCTAATACCCAGCTTTTCAGCGACATCTTTACGCTTGCCGTTGCACGACACCAGTGTATCGAGAATAATTTGATGCTCTTGGTAACGCAGCTCTGAGCCTAGTCTGTTTTCGTCAGCCTGCTCTTGTACAGCTTCAACGGGCGCTGAGATATCTTCGTCAATCATGAGATCACTGGCGTCTATTTCGTTATTTTCACAAAGGATAAGCGCGCGTTGTACCACGTTTTCTAATTCGCGCACATTACCCGGCCAGCCGTACTGCGACAACTTGTTACGGGCAGCAGCACTCAGCCTTATTGAACCTAACCCTTGTGAACTGGCGTGGCGCTGCACAAGGTGTTCAGCAAGAGGAACAATATCGCCGGGGCGCTCACTTAAGGGTCGCCATTCAATTGGAAACACATTTAAGCGGTAATATAAGTCTTCTCTGAACTCACCTGCCTCTACCGCTTTTTTCAAATCTCTATTGCTTGTAGCGATAACGCGCACGTTTAGCTTAACCGTTTTGCGACCGCCAAGCCTTTCCACCTCACGCTCTTGCAGTACGCGAAGTAGTTTCGCCTGTAACGCCAGATCCATCTCGGTAATTTCATCGAGTAAAAGCGTACCGTCTTGGGCTTGTTCAAACTTACCCGGGCAAGCCTGAATAGCGCCGGTAAACGCCCCTTTTTCATAACCAAATAGCGTCGCCTCCAACATATTTTCTGGAATGGCAGCACAATTAATGGCCACAAAAGGCGCATCGCTGCGCGGTGACTGGTCGTGTATATAGCGGGATAACACTTCTTTACCTGAACCGCTAGGCCCCATCACCATTACCGTCGCTTCAGACTTGGCGACTTTTCGAGAGAGTTCAAGCAGCTTCAAGCTAGAGGGGTCTGCGACGATTGGCGTGCGAGATTCGATTTTTTGTGCTGGTGCGTAGCGCCCTACAAGGTTTAGCAGCACTTCTGGTGCGAATGGCTTAGATAAATAATCAGTCGCACCGTCGCGCATTGCTTGCACCGCATCGTTAACAGTGGCGTAAGCGGTCATTAACAATACTGGCATATTCGGATATTTTGCTTTAATACTCTTAAGAAGCGTAAGGCCGCTCATTTCACCCATTTGGATATCGCTAACAACCAAGTCTATCGCTTGCATTGATAACATCATTAGCGCTTGTTCAGCACAGTCGGCTTCAACCACGTTGTAGTTGCCGAGTAAAAGCGTGTCTAAGAGTGCTTCGCGCAACCCCGCGTCATCTTCAACAATTAAGATAGTAGTTTTAGACATGATCCTCTCCTATGGCTTACGCAACATGGGTCAATGTATGTGATGATTGAGTACTCGCTTTGCATGGCAAAGAAACGCTAAAGCAAGCGCCGCCTTCAGGTGTATTAAATACACTAAGGGTACCGTTGTGCGCATTGACGACCGACTTAACCACCGCCAAACCAAGGCCGGTGCCGTTGTTTTTTGTGGTGAAAAATGGCTCAAATATTTTGTGTTTGAGGCCTTCAGGTACGCCTGGGCCTTTATCAGTTACAGCGATATTTAAACGATTTCCAGAGACCGAAGCGTCAACAGCCACAAGCTCACCTTTTGGTGTTACTTGGCTGGCGTTGTGAATAAGGTTTAATAGCGCACCTTGAAGTGCAGTAAGGTTGCCGGTTATCGACACCTCTTGTTCAAAACCAGAAAACCCTAATGTTTGATGTGCTTGCACTATCATGGTTTGGGCACTGCCTTCAATTGAAGTAAACAACTCTCCCAAGCTAATTTGGCTGACAACTTGTTCTTCCCCTGACTTAGCGAAAAGCAGCATGTCGTTAACCTGACTCTCTAGCTCTTTAAGCCTGTCAGTTAGCTTGTTTGCAAATTGAGTTTGTGCTTCTTGCCCTAAGCCTTTGCGCGTTAAATTAGACGCATAGAGCATGGCCGCAGAAAGAGGCGTACGAATTTGGTGAGCAAGGGATGCCACCATTTTTCCCAAAGAGGACAGACGCTGCATATGACTCACGCGTGCTTGCAGCTGTCGCGTTTCGGTTAAGTCGGTAATAACAATTAATTGCCCAGGCTCATTTTCTAATGGCGTGATAGAAAGCTTCACTCGGCGACCGTCAACAAGTGAAACTTCGTGGCCATCGTCAGCGCGGGGCTTGAATGAGCGCGTGATAATACTTCGCCACACTTCCTCTTCAAGCGGTTCACCTAACAGTGCTTTCGCTTGTTCATTGGCTTGGCGTACGATCCCTTTGCCGTCTATAACAATAACGCCCGCAGGCATTACCTGAAGTAAGTGTTCAAGTCGACTCGCCTGCAACCGTAAAGACGAAATATCGTCACTGCTTGAAGGGTCGTATTCATCACGAGATATCGCATTATCAATACTATCTAACGCATAGCTTGATGCTGAGTACTCAGTTGATTGGGGTGTGCTGTCAAAAGCCATATTGCCCTCGTCAAATTGCAGACGCTGTTAAACTATGGCTTAGATAAAGCAGAAGATGTGCCAATTCATCATTGGCTTATTTATCAATTAGATAGAGAAGAATTTAAAAGAAAAGCGTAACGTCAATTACCTGACATTACGCTTCTTCAGTGCGCTGAATATCGTATTTCCGCATTTTCTCAACAAGCGTTGTTCTACGCATTCCGAGTTTGTCGGCAGCTCGAGCCACCACCCAATCTTGATTGTCTAACGCTTGTCGAATGAGATTTACTTCCAACTCAGAAAGGTACTCTTTGAGATTAACCCCTTCCTCAGGTAAAGATGAAGAAACCATTCCGTTGAAACCCTCGTGGTTTTGCTCGTTAAGGTCTTCTTCTGGCTCTTGCGCGGCCGCTTCAGCAAAGAGTGCATTGAATGCTTCACGCTCAAGAATTTCTTCTGGATAATCAGGCTCGTACGCCTGAACATCACCGTACTGATACTTTTCGGGTAAATCAGCAATATCAACAATTTGCCCAGGGTAAAGAATGGTTAATCGCTCAACTAAATTTGAAAGTTCGCGAACGTTCCCCGCCCATTCGTGCTCCATTAACGAGGCAACCGCTTGCTCGGTAAAGCGCACACCTTCCACCCCATCGCCTTGGATACGACTATTTAGCTCTTGGAGTAGTAAGGGGATATCGTCTTTTCTTTGTCTAAGTGCAGGACTGTCGATTGGGAATACGTTGAGTCGGTAATACAAGTCCTCACGGAACTTGTCTTCACTGATCATGGTTTCCAAATTGCGGTGCGTCGCAGCTATAATGCGTACGTTGCATTGAAGGGGCTTATTCCCACCTACCCGTTCAAACATACGTTCTTGCAACACACGTAATAACTTAACCTGCATTTGAAGGGGCATATCACCGATTTCATCAAGGAATAATGTGCCGCCTTCGGCTAGCTCGAAGCGCCCTTTACGCGCGCTGATGGCGCCAGTAAAGGCGCCTTTTTCATGACCAAACAGCTCGCTTTCTAGCAGCTCGCCTGGGATAGCGCCGCAGTTTACCGGAATGAACGGACCGTCTTTACGTTCAGATAAAAAGTGAACATTACGTGCAACCACCTCTTTACCCGTACCAGACTCACCTAAAATCAATACGGTAGCGTCGGTCGGTGCGACTTGCTCAACTAAGCGCCGCACAATTTGGATTTGCTCACTTTTGCCAACAAGGCTTCTGAACAATCGGGTTTTCGTGCCTGCCGCACGAGATAAACCGGGTTTGCGTCTAGAGTACTCTTGGCAGCGATGTATAGCCTGCGTTAAAACTGGGTAAGTTAATGGTGTTGCGATAACACTAACCAGGTTACAGCTTGCAGATGCCTGTGTATTACTCTCAACTAAAGCGACGAACGGTATGTGTGGAAACTTTTCTACCAGATTACTTACTGCAGTGGGCGAGCGGTACTCGATAAGCACGGCGTCTGCACCACTTTCATGGAGGTATCGCTCGCATTCACTGAAGCCTCGTGACTGGCACGACTCTCCCATGAAGGTAACGATAGTTTCCAAGTTTTGAATAAGTTCCTGATTATCACTAACCAGCAATATGTCCTTCATCTATTCCCCAATGACGCTTTGTTATTATTTATAGTGTAGCGCATAAGCAAATTGTAACGGTAAAAGATAACTCTGCAACCAATGTTTGCGGAAATATAGCAATAAAAAAAGCAGGTTACCCTGCTTCTTTTGGTTAATTTGTAGAAAATTTTAGGGTAAGCAACATTGCGGACTCACCGTTTAACGCTGAGAAAAAACAATCTATCAACTTAGTAATGCTAACGCTTGACCTTCCTGTATGTTTGCCTGAGCTTGTACAGTAAGTGCTGCTTGCGAGCGAATATTATTAATAACGCTTTGAGAAGTAGCCTGTGCGAAGTCTAAATCCTGTATTCTACCGCGAGATTCTGCTGCATCTATATCGCCTTGAGTTAAAACCCTTGCCACGCTCTCAAAGCGATTCTGTGTCGCACCAAGCTCGCTTCGAGCGCTTCCAATAAACTCCAAGGCTTGGTCTGCCGCACTTAGTGCATCATTCACACTAGTACCGGAAGTAATATTGATATTAAGAATACCATCAATTTCAGAAGCTACATTCTGTGTATCCACGCTAATAGATTGATTCGCTCCCACGCCAGCTTGAAAACTTATTGAATCATCTTCTGATAGAAGTGGCCTTCCTGCAAAATTCGTTTGCTCTATGGTCTGAGAAATATTTTTCTGCAGCTGTGTAATTTCCGATTGAATCGCATCGCGATCTGCTGCACTCAGAATACCGTTACCAGACTGGACAGTTAGCTCTCTTATTCTTTCAACGTCTGAATTAATATTACTCAGCCCACTCTCTGCAGTTTGGGTAAAAGAAATACCATCAAACACATTGGTAATTGCTTGGCGCTTTCCCTCAACCTCAGAGGTTAAGCGTTCTATAATCTGTTGAGCTGAGGCACCATCGATAGCGTTATTTACCTTTTTACCCGACGCTAACTTTTCAAATAGTGATTCTTGTTTTTCTTGAATTTGACCTAATAACGACGAGGAACCAACGTTGTTTATTTGCATAAGGCTATCCTCCAGAATTTTACTGTGTAAACTATAACACAATACTGCTTATAATCTATTCAATTGTGCTGTCACCTATCCCTCCAATAAGGCTTTTCTCTTACTAAAATAGGCAAATGTTACAACTTTATAAACTTCAATTTTGATTTAAAAACTAATGATTTATGGCAATGCAGTCGACTCATGATATATTTATTGTCATAGGTGTTAAAATAGTGACATATATATGTTCGATGGCAAATCAATACTGATTACTGGTGGAACAGGTTCGTTCGGCCACAAATATACCGAAACACTTTTAGCTAAGTACAAACCGAAACGTTTGATTATATATTCTCGTGATGAATTAAAACAATTTGAAATGCAACAAAAGTTTAACTCTAACTGCATGCGTTATTTTGTTGGTGATGTTAGGGATAGGGATCGCCTAACGAGAGCTATGCAAGGTGTTGATTTTGTAATACATGCTGCTGCTATGAAGCAGGTTCCGGCTGCCGAATATAATCCTACCGAATGTATTCGAACCAACATAGATGGTGCAGAAAACGTTATTAACGCCGCAATCGACAATAATGTAAGCAAGGTGATTGCATTATCTACAGACAAAGCTGCTAACCCTGTCAATCTTTACGGTGCGACTAAATTAGCTTCTGACAAACTTTTTGTCGCAGCCAATAATATGGTGGGGGCGAGGAAACCCAGGTTTTCGGTGGTTCGATACGGTAACGTAGTTGGGTCAAGAGGATCCGTTGTACCCTTTTTCAGAAGCTTAATAGGGGAAGGCACTGATCATATACCTATTACACATCAGAATATGACGAGATTTTGGATAACACTTCAACAAGGGGTGGATTTCGTCTTAAAGAACTTTGAGCGTATGCTCGGCGGCGAAATTTTCGTTCCAAAGATTCCGTCTATCCGAATTACAGATTTAGCAAAAGCCATGGCACCAGAAATTCCGGTTAAAATTGTAGGTGTTCGTCCAGGTGAGAAACTTCACGAGATGATGTGCCCAGGTGATATGGCATTCCATACGTTTGAATATGAAGACCATTATGTCATTGCACCAGCAATAAAGTTTTTTAATAGAAGTAATGATTTTAAGACTAACGCTCTCGGAGAAAAAGGAAATGCAGTGATTGAAGGTTTTGAATACGTTTCAGACACAAACCCACATTTCCTTACGGTAGATGAAATCTCTTCGTTTGATCGGGAAGAGAAGTAATGATTCCTTATGGCAAACAGCATATAGATGATGAAGACATCAAAGCAGTTGTTGAAACACTAAAATCTGATTGGCTTACGCAAGGCCCAACAGTTCCTATGTTCGAACAAGCGATGTCCGAATACTGCGGTGCGAAATATGCTGTCGCGGTTAATAGCGCTACGTCAGCGTTACATTTGGCTTGCCTGGCACTATCGGTGGGAGAAGGGGATCGAGTTTGGACATCTCCCAACTCGTTTGTAGCCTCTTCAAACTGCGCTCTTTACTGCAATGCTATCGTTGATTTTGTAGACATTGATATTGAAACCGGCAACATGTGTATCACTGCGTTAGAAAGCAAGTTGAGAAAGGCAAAAAAGACAAACACTTTACCAAAAGTCGTCATTCCCGTGCATTTTGCAGGGCAATCGTGTGACATGGAGAGTATAGCGACTCTTGCTTCCCATTATGGGTTTCGAATTATAGAAGATGCATCTCATGCCGTGGGAGCAAAATACGATAGCAGCTTTGTAGGTAGTTGCGAATATTCCGACATATGCGTTTTTAGTTTTCATCCAGTAAAAATTATAACCACTATGGAAGGTGGAATGGCAATGACAAATAATCCAGCACTAGCCGAATCAATGCGGATGGGCAGAAGCCATGGCGTAACCAATACAGAACAGTCAATGACGGAACCTTCTCATGGGCCTTGGTATTACCAGCAAATAAGTCTCGGATATAACTACCGAATGAACGATATTGAAGGAGCGCTGGGTATTAGCCAAGTAAAAAAACTCTCTGAATTTATAGGTAAACGTAATGCCATAGCTAAAAATTACGATGAGCTTTTCAAGTCTTGCCCGAAAATTTATCCACTAATAGTCAACAACCGGAGCTACTCAAGCTATCATCTTTATGTAATTCGTGTAACTAATTTGAATTTTGTGAAAAAAAAGGAACTGATTGAATCCCTTAGAAACGAGGGAATACTTGCGCACGTACACTACATTCCTATTCATACTCAACCATATTACAAAGCTTTAGGGTTTAAATGTGGGGATTTACCAAGCGCAGAGCTATATTATCAACAGGCAATTACGTTGCCTATTTTTCCTAGTTTAAAACCTTCACAAGTTAAATTTGTCGCCAATAAAGTAAAGACATTATTAGACGAACTTGAAAAGTAACTTCTTCAACTTTTTTCTATTTGTAAATGCGAGCGTATCACAATCTTTAACCAAAAGAGCCAACTTTTATGAACATAGCAATAATACCGGCTAGAGGCGGTAGCAAACGCATTCCAAGGAAAAATGCTCTCAGCTTTTGCGGCGAGCCAATTATTTCTTACTCCATAAAAGCAGCATTGGAAACTGACGTTATTGAAAAAGTTATTGTATCCACTGATGACTTTGAGATTGCGGAAATTGCCACTGAATTGGGAGCAGAGGTGCCTTTTATTCGAAATAAAGCACTTGCTGACGATATGACAGGAACAACCGAGGTAATTCGTGATGCGATCACTAAATATATAGCTCTTGGGAATGAGGTTGAAAATTGCTTATGTCTTTATGCGACCGCTCCTTTTGTCACGCGCGATATTATCGAAAAAGCTTTTGCACTGTTTCAACAAGGTAAACCTGATTACTTATTTACTGCAAATCAATTTTCGTTTCCAATCCAAAGAGCCTTACTTGAAAATGAGGATGGTAAAATTCGCGTATTTGATCCGGAAAATATCGATAAGCGCTCCCAAGATTTACCGCATACCTTCCATGACGCGGGTCAGCTTTATATTGCTCACACTTCTACGTGGCTTGATTCTTCGAAAGAAATCTTTTCGGAAAACTCGCAGATGTTTAAGCTTCCTTCATATATCGTTCAGGACATTGATACGCCCGAAGATTGGAAGCGAGCAGAGGTTATGTATAAAGTACTGAAAGAGATGAGCCATTTTAAATAAAAGGTTTAGTCAACCTGAAGATTATTTAAAAATTGAACTGGGCACCTCTGAACTTGAGACCAAGAGAGTGCTTCGGTTACAAACAGCCTGAAGTCGTCTTTAACAAATTACTCGATGCAACCTAATTTAGCGAGTGGTGCACTTCGGACTTGAATTCGCGTTTAATGGTCCTGAACCACCAAACATTACCAAAACATTTCTAACTGACGTTATTTTACCTCGTCTATTTAATGTTTTTTCTGTAATTCAAGAAAGCTATCGTCTATAAAGCACATCCTTGCACCAGCTAAAACGTGCTTATTATGATTAACACAAATTGAGAACTCTTGAGCCGTTCGATTAAATGTTAGATTATCGAGCATATATGCAGCAAATGATTCATGACGCCTTATTATTTATTGTTACTAACTGGTAACGATGTTGTCTAACGTGCTTTTCCCAATACAGGTCAACTCCATCATGGTCAATTAGTACAATAGCTTCATCTTTTTGAAATTGAAACAAAAGCAAAATAAACTCATTGCTATCATAAATACTTTTGCACCTAACCAGCTTTTGTAGCCAGTCTTATTTTAAATACCGTCTAGTTCTGCTCTGTGTGTGACTTTCCTGAATGGAGCTTAACGCCATACTCTAGTAGCCAGTTCTAATCATAATTATCATGGGCTCCGCAAAATAATGCGCTTTACACCCATGCAGCATTACGTATTTGTCAAAACGAGCGTTCTATATGTGTGACCTAATTCAATTACACTCAATGCATCTGCTCTGACATATAAATCAAAAAAGTGACTCATTTTTGTTTATTAATTAAGATTGTATATCTACTACCGCGGTAATCAATAAATGCAGGGAAGTTTTCATTATCAACAGTTCTTAGTAAATCAAATTGCTGAGCGATAGATTGGTTGACATCTAGTTCACTATCTTCAGGTGTTCTTCGCTTGTAGTATGAAGCTTCACCTTTCTGGGGTTGAGCAACTAAAGTGTCATAAGATACGATAAATTCCAAACACAGTGCTATAGTGTACTCACCCTGAATGCTTCGCCATTCATCGTAAAGTTCATCACCATTTAAGTACATCTGTTTTTGTAGCCAGATTTTCCCACCATCTATTTTATCTGTAGCATCAATTAAGGATATTGGAATAGTGTTAACCCCATTGATAATCTGCCATGCCATAGGTGCAAACCCTCTACCCTGCGGCAGTGCGCTTTCGTGAACAACTAAGTTATATTTACTTTTAGATAAGTTCTCAGTTGAAACAATTTGTGTACAGCCCAATAAAAAAGTCACATCAGCATAATCCAAATCATTATGAGATCTCACAAGCCTTACCTTTAGATTTAACTCTTTTAATTTATTATAGAGAATTGTCGCATGTTGTAATATCCATGACTGATTATCAACTAGAATATTTACACTAGAAAAATACATAAACCACCATAAAAATTGAAGTACATAAGACTACCGAATTCATATAATAAATGCATCGCTCTTGGTTAAATGGTGAGAAGAGAGCACCTGCCTGTTGGTAGTACTCTGTAATCGCCAAAAAACAAGAGTAGTTACAATTTTAATCCTTCCATTTTAACTAGCATCGATTCCAAAAATAATCACGCTGCCTTTAAAATAGTGGCTGGCGGCACACCGCCAATCACCGAGTTAGGCCTTTCCTTATTGTACGTAGATAACCATTTTGTAGCTATCGATTGTGCATCAATTGAAACGAATTCATGCATATCTAACCATTCATGCCTTGCCGTCCGATTAAACCTTTCTACATATGATATGCATTCTGCATAGGTTTACCCGGATGGATATACAATAACGAGGTTCGCTGATAATTTGCCCACTCAACTAATTGGTTTGAAACGTATTCTGGACCATTATTACATCGGATCGCTGCTGCTTTTCCTCGCCATTCAATTGTCCGCACCAACGACTGGATAACGCGGGCACTTGGCATCGATAAGTCTAACATCTATCGCGAGTCCTTCGCGGTTATGATCGTCAATGACATTGACCATACTTGATTAGGTTTTATCGGTACACTCAGTGTGTCAGGCTTATCTCGTATGAGCCTTTTTCTTGGCTTGATACGAAGGTTCAGCTCAAGTTCTTTATAGATGCGATACACACATTCGTGATTACACCTGAAGTCTTTCGCGTAGCACAAGCATAAAAAGCACAGCCCAAAACCGCACCGTTTATGGGTAGTGGGCAGTTAGCCGTAATAACCAATCGGCAATAAGCGCATTTTCGCTCGACAGCGTTGCCACATACCGATGGCAACTTTGAATTATTTCCACGCAATCCCTGGCCAGACGAGCACTGAACTGACGCTGCTTGACTAACTCCATTGCCATCTCGTGCTTTTGGAATGACCTTAGAACTTTCCCTCGATGATTTCCTAGCGAATATACGCTTTGATACGTTCTTCAGCATACATCTTTTCAAGTTTCGATGGGTCAGATAAGCTTTCGATATCACTATTTATAACGTTATTATCATGCAAAAAGGCACTAATTACCCGAAATTATTGATAACGTCTCATGAACGATAATCGCTACTTATGATCACAGGTTATAAGCCTGATGCCCTATAGAGCAACGACTAATGGCCTATGACATCGTAGCACGATAACAGCCACTGCAGTTGCTGTTCACTCATATGCATTTGCTGTAATTCCGCATCGACAGACCACTTAAACCGCTGCTTCTCGAGGCGTTCATACCAGAGTGCAATGCCTGTTTTATCCCAGTAGAGTTGTCCACTTCCCCATTAATGACACAACTCTAAGTTAGAGTTTTCCAGTTTTTCTCAGTAAGCTGCCGGAGGCAGATTTCCGAGACTTTCATGAGTTCTCTCTTCGTTATAATCTAGTCGCCAGAACCAAGACATTTCTCTCACCTGGCCGATATTCTCAAACAAGTAGGCATCGAGAAACTCTCTGCGGAATGAACCATTAAAGCGTTCTACAAAGCCATTTTGCTGTGGCTTGCCTGGCTGAATATATAACAGTTCAATATTATGGTTCTGACACCAATCTGTTAGCGTCGCTGAAATTAGCTCGGGGCCATTATCCATGCGCAGTTGCTTAGGCAATCCGCGTTCAGTTTTAAGCTGTTCTAATACGCGTACTACGCGGCCAGCAGGTAATGAGGTGTCTACTTCAATGGCTAAGCATTCCCGTGTTCCTTCATCCACCACATTTAATGTTCTGAACCGCTTACCGCAGTATAAAGTGTCATGCATAAAGTCCAACGCCCATTGGTAGTTCGCTTGCTCCAAGACTTCCAGCGGCTGTGCTATTCGTTTAGGGAGCACACGTTTGGTTCTGCGCCTTAAATTCAATCCCATTTGACAATACACGCGATAAACGCGCTTATGGTTGAACGGAAAGCCTTTGAAACGCATTCGGCCAAAGCACTTCCAGAAGCCTGCTCGTGGCGACTTATCAAGCACAGCATTGATAGCATCAATGACAGCAGCATCTGCTTTGCGCCAGTCTCGTTCGGGGCGGTAGAAGGTCGAACGGCTAATACCAACAAATAGGCAAGCCTTTACGATACTCAGCCCCGCATCAACTAGTATGCTGGCGCACTCTCGCTTCTCTGCTGTCACCAACCCTTTTTTGCGACAAGCTCCTTAATCGCATTATCTTCTAGGCTAACGTCAGCGAACATCTTCTTTAGCTTGGCATTTTCTTCTTCAAGCTCTTTCAGTCTTTTAACGTCAGACGCTTCCATGCCACCGTATTTGGACTTCCAGTTGTAATAAGTGGCACTGCTAATACCGTGTTGGCGGCACACTTCTTCAACTTTTCTACCAGCATCGACTTCTTTTAAGACTCCGATGATCTGAGATTCTGTATAGCGTGATTTTTTCATAGTCGTCTCCTGCATTAATAATTACAGAAAACTCTAATTTTGTCTGTCTCAGTTTACGGGAAGTGGACAGAGTATTTTGACCTTATCGCGCTTTTTATTGCAAAACACGAACAGTGCATCGCGAAACGAATTAAGGCTCATATTCTGCTCAACAACGACAATTAAACCGTTAATCGATTTGCGAAAGTCGACTATAGCCATGTATAAATAAATGTCGGCAGGCTCAACAAACATCTTCATTCGGCCAATGCTTTCATTACGTTACCAACACAGTGAGGGTTAAAATTGGTTGGCATGCTAAGTTGCACGTTTCCTAATTTCAGGAGGAGGTCGCAACCCATTTAATCAGTGTACGACTCAACTTTCGTGACTTCACGTTTCACATGAACGACCTTGCGGCTTGTTCGTTGCAGCCGAAGATCACGACGTCTGGTGTAGTAAGTTTGACCATTAATCTTCTACTGGCGACAAGAATCCACCGCAGTGAGGCCACTTTATTTTTGTTGCTCAAATAGACCCGACATTCCGCATCAAATTCAGGAATAAATCTCTTGGTATAATGTGCCAAGTACATCAATGATCACCTGCTGGCGCTCCTGTTTGTCTGTGATTACGGGGGGAGAGTCACCAATGCTGACTTCGTGGATCCCACTAAAACACAGAAATACCCATCGTGCCGTTGGCTTCTGGGACGGTTTCTTTTTCATGTCAGGGAAGTATTGTTGTCTTTCTTTTAATGACGTTCGGATCCGGTGTTCAAGGGCGGCGTATATCATCAGACTGCACGTCATCACCATGAGCAGCGCTTCAATCCTTTCCGGTTTCTTTAGAAACAGTGAGGATGTCAAAAATTCCGGACTTTTGAGAAAACGAAATCCCCGCTCAACATGTTGCTGGGATTTGTAGGTATCTAACAATGTCTGCATACTGAGTTCCCCGCTACAATCATTGGTTGCGAGGATAAACATCCCGGTTTGCGCCTGAGCTATTCCAACTTTATCCAAACAGGTGGCTATCAGCCCATCGAGTTGGTATTCATAGTATGCTGGCTGTTGTCCTTTTTTGGGGCGACCTTTACCTAAGAACACGGGGTGGGCTATACAGTCAAACTCACTGATGCGGGTTGTTTTTAACGTCTTGCTAAAGACTTTCATTGCCGTCTCGGCATCGGTCTGGCAGGCAAAGCGTTGCTTACACAATTTAATAAATTGCTTGTGCTCTTTTTCACTGCTTTTAAGTAAATTGCGGGCCAGCGTCTGCTGCTCCCGTTTAGTCGCCTGCTCACTGCGCAGAATCAACCATTTCTGTTTCACTCCGGCATAGTCTGCATCCACCCAACAACCGTGGTAACCGTTACCCATGGCAGTGAGACTGGCTTCCGTCACGTTGCTTACGTGCTGCCTGGCGTCTTTGATGGTCATGGGGACTCGTGAGATAAACAATTGGTTCTGTGTTGCCAGGGCAGTGATAGATTCTTCGGTATAAAGCGCCGCATCGGCAACAAAATATCGGCATTGTTGTGCGGCCTTTAAACACTGAATATGGTGACGGGTGACTTCTGCAAAAGCTTTCTGGTCATTCGTATTGCCACTTAAAGCCTGCATATAGACAGGGATACCGGCTTGATTTTCACAAATCAGCTCCAGTATCACCTGGTTTAATTCTGGCCGGTGGTCCCGGCTGTAACCTTTAACCAGCTCAATGCGTTTAGTCTCGCTATCTTGTTCATCAACAGCGTATTCACCATCGACATGAAAACTGGTGATATCCAGGTGCACAGCGTTACTGGCTAACCCCAGCGTGTCGACCACTCGCTCAGCCATGACTTGATATAGCGACGACACGTCTGCTTCATAGAGGGCATCAAGACACCGACCAAGTACATCATCATTTAGGTGCTTGGCCTGTACACCCGGACCAATCAGGCGTTCAGTGGGTTTGTCAGCGAAAAAATCTGCAAACATGTGTAGGGTGCGACTGTGAAAACCCAAACCATTGAGAAGCATGGCGACAAAGGCTTCTCCATGAGTCACCTTATGCTCATTGTTTTTTGGGATAACCGCATCAATCATCTTAGCGATACCAAGCTCCCGACACATACCGGATACTAAACCAAGATGGTCCATGCGTTTGATAGTTAACCCTGATAGGGAGGAAGTAGAAATAGCCATTTTGCTGCACCCAAAGATGAGTAATAGATCAAAATGGGGGATCGGTGTCAAGAAAAATAAATCAGTTAATTAGGTGCGGAATGACGGATAGACTGATACAGTCTCGTATATCTCATCGTTGAAATCGCTGCATGATTATTCTCCTTAGCAAAAAAGAGCACCATGCCGTAGCTAATGTATAAATTGAATGTGGGGATTACCGGACGTGTATGGACTCCTCCTCTTTTGCAAGTAATTTGTTCGATAACTCTGGGTATGATTGCCAACGTGTATCCGGTTTCTCAATGATGCATTTTCATTTACTGCATCGAACCTCTATGGGCTATTCGCACACTTGCTCCTTAGCGCTCACACGAGCTTAAAGGCTCTTCGTCCGGGTAAGGTTTTTCAAGTGTCGGTCTTACCTGTTAGCCATCTCACATTTTACTTTGCAACTGGGATGAAAACTTTTCGTATTTTTTAATTCGTTTAAACTTGAGTGCTTGCTATTAACTCTGGATCATAACTTTCGTTTGTATTCACCATAGCCCAAGCTGCACGCGCTGTTTTGTTTGCTAACGCAACAGTTACCGTATTAACGTGCTTGTATGCGCAAAGCTTTTCAATCCATTTACTTAAATTATCATCATGTCGATGAGCATGCCGGATGACTGACCGTGCACCATGAACAAGTAGTTTTCTTAAGTAACCATCGCCTCGCTTACTGATACCTAGTAACCTAGGCTTGCCACCGGTACTGTGCTGTCTCGGTGTTAAACCAATAGAAGCAGCAAAATCCCTACCTTTACGGTATCCTTTCGCATCACCAATAGCGCAAGACAATGCGCTGGCACACAGGATACCAATACCCCGTAACTGAAGTAGCGAACTTGCCACAGGGTCATTTTTGACTTCTTTCTCAATAAGCGTGTCGAGCGTATCGACTCGCTCTTGGAGTTGCCTTAAGTCATCAAACAAATCACGTAGCAACAAGCGAAAAAGCGCCGACAAACCATTTTCCGCATCTTCCAACCAAAGGGGGATGGCTTCTCTCAGTTTGTTGATACCCATTGGCGCAACTAGCCCATATTCGCTTACCATTCCTCGTATTTGATTTGCTTTGGATGCTTTTTGAACCATCAACTTGTCCCTGATACGGTGTATAGATTGTATGTCTTGTTGCTTACTTGATTTCACACTTACAAAGCGCATGTTCGGACGACTCATAGCGTCACATATTGCCTCTGCATCAATCGCATCATTTTTATTACTTTTCACGTAAGGCTTAACAAATTGCGCATGAATGATTTTGACTTTAAAACCCCGTTTTTGTAATTCTCGCCCCCAATAGTGAGATGAACCACAGGCTTCCATTGCAATTTCAGTCCCTTTAGGGACCCTGTCCTCAATAGCATCCAACCACTTTGTTCGACAGTATTTTCTTTTCCACTGCCGTTCACCAAACCTATCTACCGCGTGCACATGAAAAACGGCTTTTGCAATATCAACACCGACTCGAGTAATCTTACCCATGGGCTTCTCCTAATTTGAATGCTGGTAACTCACCATCACCATATTGACCAAAAAAAGGACAACAATTCAAGTTGAGGAGGAGTCCATCCCATTGCTCACTTTCATAGCAAGAGGAAGCATATCATTCGCTTCACTCTGTAAGCCCACTTATTAAAAATAGCTAGAATAAATTAATAGAAACAAAGACTACGGAAGAATTATTTCTGACATATAGCCACTTACATTTTTGAAACATTTTTTAAAGTCACAGCTTCTCCAGGATGGACATCCTTGGTCACTTCCCTTCCTAAAATACTATCAAAGTATTTCGGTGGAAGACCATATCCAGGCCGAATTCGTCTTATATCATTTCTACTAATTGACTGACCTTTTTTAAGACTATTGACAAAATACAGCGAGCGACGAAAAACCATATTTTGAGCCTCTGAATGTGCCCTTTTGAATCCGAAAGAACCTTTTGCAGTCCATGCCTCGTTGCACTCAATCACTAAGCTTTGTAGTTCTTCTACTGAAAGTGAAAAACTTGAATCGGGTCCGCAATCATTTGTATCTAATTTGAAGTGCTTTTCGACTGCGACAGCTCCCATGCCAATAGCTGTCAATGCAGCAATATTGTTTGTTGTATGGTCTGACAAGCCAACCTCTACTCCAAATTTTTCTCTTAACCAATTGAGATTTCTTAAATTTGAATCTTCCGTTACCGCTGGATAGCTGCTTATGCAGTGAAATAAAAGTAATTCGCAGTCCCCATTCGCCCTAACACTAGTTACTGCCTCTTCTATTTCGGTTTGTGATGCCATACCTGTAGACATCAAAATTGGCTTATTTTTACTGGCGATATATTTAACGAGCGGTAAATCAACAATTTCAAAAGATGCAATTTTATAAGCAGGTGTGTTGAGCGACTCGAGAAGGTCTACGGCAGTTTCGTCGAATGGCGTAGAAAAAATAGTGACACCACAATTTTTTGCATGATTGAATAATTCCTCATGCCATTCGTAAGGCGTGTAAGCTTCTGTATAAAGCTCGTAAAGACTGCGACCGGCCCACAAGCCATCCTTGACGATAAAATCATCTTGCAGACTATCTAAAGTCATTGTATCAGGAGTATATGTTTGTATTTTAATAGCTGAAACTCCTACTTCAGCAGCCTTGGTAATAGATTCTTTTGCCCTAGACAGGTCGCCACCATGATTCGCCGATAACTCAGCAATTATATAAGGCTTGTGAGCTTCATTTATATTCGTTTGATCTATTTTCATACTTAAAACCTCAAACTTATTTGTATAGGAGACAACCCTAAGTCCTCCAAAATATCTATCGCTTTCTTATTTGAGTACGCTACATTTATGTAAAAATAATCAGGCACCATAGAGGCTATTGAATTTTGCGGGGTAAAATTACGTTTGATGAAATCTAAACAAGCGGTTAATACTGCTCGACTCGGACTGTATATATTCAAACCGATTGAATTATCTTTTTTTATGTAAAATGAGCCAAGGTGCTCTGGTCCGTCACTGACTATGTACCAATGCAGGTAAGGATTTTTCTTTACAAAATCACAATGTTCTTCGTAGCTCGGAAGGTTTGTATGACTAATTTTATACTCTCTTCGCTCAAGCAATTCATATAACCTCCTAGTCTGATCTGAAGTAGCGATTACGCGTTCGAAATGGTATTTCATAGAATTATTTAATTTTTAGCCAATTTTTTTACTCTCAAAACTTAGCGAATACGTTAAGCGTTTTTTTTGCAAAGCATTAACAAATCCCAAGCTTCCCCAAAATGTACGAACAATTTCATAGGTTTTAGTGACAAACTTCACTATCTCATTGCAAAATCTCAGCGCAAAACTAACTAGCACCCTTAGTATTTGATTATTGAGCTTGTAATAAGAACTTTCACTTGTATTGTTTTTTACCTTTCCTTTGCTAAAATTCTAGCCTCGCAAATTAGCTCACCGTTTTCTTTCTTGACATTTGAGAATTCGATATTGACCTTTTTAAATGACAAATAAGCACTTGGATAACTTGAGTCATCCAACATTCTTATCGCGTTGTAAAACTCACCGATATTAGCTTCGCAACTGATTTTATTATCTTCATAACCTAATCGCTTAAATGTCTCAGCCTCTCCACTTTGCTCAATTGGAGTTGGAAGATGATTAATTAGCTGAAAGATTAATTTATTTACGACACTATTTAAATTAGCAAGTATTTCGGACAATGTCCCCTTTAAACTTATTTCTTCTTTATCGTAGATCGGGCCATCATCGATTCCACCAGCCATTTTTAGTGCACAAACAGGCGAGCTCGTGAAACCGCGCTTTATTAAGTTTTGGATTGGACTGCCGCCACGTCCGTAAGGGAGAGGCGCAACATGAAAAACGATGCACGTGAATTTAGTGAATATTTGTTTCTCAACCAGCCAATTCCAATGTGGAAAAAAAATGAGCTCTGGTTGGAAGTTAGTCAAAACGTCTAAACTCAAATCAGACTTTGTCTCAATATTGAGAACATCGTGGATTGCTGAAATCTCAGGTCTTAGCTCAAACCAAGTTTTAGAATTACAGATTACAATTCTCATCGCTCAATTCTTCTCACGACTTCAAATGCTTCTGCAAACTCTAACCCAACCTGATTTCCTCGGATTCTTGTTAAATTTTTGATAGATTGAACCGATCTGCTGTGGGGATATTGCCTCATCTCAGCGCAATAGGCTGCCAATGCTTCAACTTTTTTATGCCATTCGTTGGTAATATCGATGTATAAATTAGGAGAAAATCTGCCTGTAATTGCTTCACAACCATAGTCCGTTGCAGATGCCACTTCAAATAATCTCAACTCTTTACAAATTTCATTTGGTTGAGGCCTAAAAGCAGTTAACACAGCATTAGCAACAACTCTATGATCTACATTCAAATCCGCACCGCTATGTGTGTAAACAATCGTAGGCCCGACTTCTTGTTTGGCTTTCTCGATTACTTTCACAATTTCAATCAGGGGGTAAGAATCCATTGCATTATCATTAAAATTGTAACAATCGCCCCACTCAAAACCCAAAATTTTGCTTGCCAGCTTAGCAGCCTGCTTCCTGTTCTCGACATCAAAAGAAGCTTGGCCGTATCTTGAACCAACTCCATTGGTCATCGACATTACTACAACACTATCACCTTGTTCGGTGTGTTTAAAGATTGTTCCTGCCATTGAAATTGCTTCATCATCTGGATGTGCAATAACTATCAAGACAACTTCCTTCATTATTTTACTCGGCTTTTTTCGAGCTTTATTGTAACGCTCGTTTAGTAAGTTACTTTAAAAATTTTTTGATTACCTAATGAGATAACAAGGTATAGACTGCATTGATACTACATAGACATCAGATTCAACTTTAGCTCTTGTTTGATTAACTCTTTCGGTTGAACAAATTCAAAGGACCTTTGAGAATTCACTTAAGCTTTGACGCAAATTGCTCCAGCAAACATAAGGGTAATTATATAGTCTGAGCATCGTGGGTCCAACATATTCAGATAGTGCTATATGACGACTTAAATTTTTAGCATTGCTGCTTTTTCAAGAGAATGTTCACAACGCTTTTGCCAGGATCTTCTAAAGTCGGATTTCATTGCTAGTATGTACCGATTCCATACACCCAGTGCGTTTGCAAAGGTATCGAGAGTTTTTTCTTCATCATTATACAAATACAACAGACTAATAAGAGGACAATGAAAATACATCATGCTTCCCTTTATAACATGGTATAGATGCCCAAACTTCCGTCCTTTGTACGCAAAGACAACACGTGCTTGAGCCTTAAGCATATCAGAGGCCTCTTTTCTCGTACTATAAGGTCTGTTGCATATTTCGATTAAATAATCACATAGAGATTCAAACTCATCTAAACCAACTAATTTTGATGGCTTAGTAACTTCAAATTTCTGGAAAAATTCAGATTTAATTTTTTCTACAACATCTTCCTTTTCAAACACTTTCGGGGTGCGAAGAACGTCTTCGCTTTTTAGCGGTATTGCTCTTTTTACTTTTGCACCACTTCCCACATTATAAAACTGTGTATTAGCTGCAACTTTAACAAGCAACTCCATTTGTTGGTGTGCCTGTGCCATTAACGAAGTTGCTTTTACCGTCCCCTCAAAATTACCATCCAACTCGTAAACAGCGCCCTTGGTATCAACGTTGAAAGCCGCGTGACGGTCCCTCTCATTGTATATGCTATGTTCCGAGTGTGTTTTTCCGCTCGTTGGGTATCCATTATCAACACCGAACATATATACCTCACCGAAACCAAGAGATGCAGCAAAGGAAAGCGCCGTATTCGCAACTAATGGGCCAGGATGAGGAATTGCTGGAAGCACTTTTCTATAATTCGTGAAATAATCATATTGGCAAAGCAGAGAAGACGCTTCTGGCCCTTTTAATGCGAGCCCCGACCAATTATAAAGAAGAGGAACTTCCGGATACATCACGTCTACGCTTAGCAGGTTTATCTTCCCAAGAACATCAGGATTTAAGGTTTGCAATAAATAGTCGTAAGTTGTTTTCGGTCTTTCTACAAGCACGTGAAAATCAGGTGTAACCCCTAACTTTAGAAGTGAATTTAACGCAGTTCCAGCAGCAAAGATAACAACCTGGTGTTGATTGTCTCGAATAACATCAATAGCTTCATCTAAAGAGGGCCCGTTTGCGACTACATAAGCTGTTAGGCTTTTAAGCTTCTCGGTGCAATTTCTATTTGGTAAAAAAACTGGACACTTATGCTCGTTGAAATTTTCTAAACCGTGCGCTAAGCCTGTTATTGCATCGTTATAAAAACCATATCCGGCTTGAAGATGACTAAAATCATCGAAAAAACGTTTTATTAAAGAGTTTATTTCAGCGCCGGGAGTGTGCTGATAGCAAAAACTGCTTATCAATGAAGAATTGCCAACGCTTTGAACCACGCTAGTTAATTCATCAAAAAAAGTGTCATAGCTGATACCAACCTTAAGAAATAAGCAGCCGCTTTTCGCATCGGAATCTAGAAATATTTTTTCCCAATCGATGCAAAAAAGACTAGCGTAAAAAACTTCAAAATCGGGTTCACAAACAAATACATAATCAAATGAAAACCTTTCCATGATAGTTTTAAGCGGATAGCCTAAACCAAGACCAAACATCATGCATGTGGGGTAATGGGGTGGCAGTGAGGAAAGTTTATCTTCGCTACGTAGGTCTGCATTCACGAACGTCTGTGCAAGCTCAACCATATAGCGGAAGTGAAGCCTGTCGTCGATACCGGCCCCCTTTGGAACTTCCTTATATATCTCTGAGCGCCCAAAAAAAGCAGATTGAGTATAATGTTCAACCTGCGCTTCGCACTGTGCAATAGGCTCGTCTCCATACAATGGTACAGGACTATCCTTTGGAATAAAATTGCCTGCGCCAGACTTAGCAGCAAAAACTTTAAAATCGTCTCTTGGTTCAAAATTTTTTATTTCTTTGCAGAGTGCGGGAAAATACTTTTCAAACGCCAATAAATTTTTTTTAAATCTTGTATCTGACTCTTTTTCGAAGGCCAGCTGAAGCTTTTGATTTTGCAACGCCGATTCTATCTTGGCCTCCAAGTTTTTCAGCGTTAATTGTATATCGTCCATTCGGATTATCTCTAATATTGCTTTCTTTTGTTAACCGCACTTGCATTGTTTAATGGAGCGATCATGTCAATTAATTTTTCTTTACGCTCTTCCATTTTACCGTCGACATCACATAGCCACTCAGCTAATTCTTTCAAAAAATCTATTTGATTCTTGTTTAACGAAAAAAGAGTTTCCTCATCCAGACTTCTTATATTGAGCTCTATAAGCTTTAACTCGTCGTTTGCTTCGTCATACTTTTCATCAGCAATATACTCTACCAGCGTTTGCGATGACGAATAAATGCGGTCATAAGCGTCTTTATCCACTTACAGCAGTCTTATTCTGCATTTGATTGAAGGCTGATTGACGGTCACGCTCAGGTATTTGATCCCACGCCACTTTAATATCAGATAGCAATTCTACCACTTCTTCGATTTTTGCTATGTCGTTATTTATGCTTGATTCAAGCAATGAATCTGACATGTAAACATACAGGGATTCTAAATTAGATGAAAGTTCGCCGCCAACATTGTGGTTCAAAGAAAGTCGGAGAGAGTCAATAATTGAGGTTGCCTTCGCTATAAATTTGCTCTTATTCTCTAAATCGTTATTTTGTATATTGATCTTCGCTATTTTCATCGACTCCAGCGCACCTTCCATTAGCATTTGTGTAACTTCAAAAGGATCTGCGCTTGCAAGACGTGTTTTCAACGCCTCACGTTGATAATGCTTAATTTTACCGTTCATATTAATCTCACTTTATACAAAAAAACAAGGTACTCTCTATTCTCGAGTAAAACCGGGTAAGGAACTCAATTGCCCCATTAAGTAATCGCCCGAACTTCTCATCGAAGCTATCAGTGTATCTAGTGATGCATATTTCTTTCGCAAACTGGATTCAAGTTGCTCCATTCGAAATTGATGATCCAGTCGGTCATCCTCAAGGTCGTCTTTCTGAAGGTTCAAAATATCTTGGCGCTGTTTTAATACGCCTGACGAATCCACATAGTTTTCCAATATACTTCCAAAAGTATCAGCAATACCTCCGGGATTCGTAAATAACTTACCAATATCCGAAAAGTTCGTGTCTAATGCTTCACTTAAACTTCTAACAACGTTTTCCTTTTCTAACTTACCGTTTTCATTCAAGGATAAACCTATGTCAAAAATGGTCTCAAAGTCTCCTGCGTTTCCAACCGTTGTAGTTAGCGCGTTAGTTAGCTGATCTTTTATAGCGCGTACGGTAGCATCTCCGAACAGAGGAGAGCTTACTGCAGAAGACTGTTGTCCAATCATATCGATTGTGTTGTTGAATGCAGAAATAAATTCATCAATCTTTTCAGTGACCCCTTCTCTATCAAAGGCAACATTAACATTTGCAGTTTCGTTCGTTTCGCTTTGTCTTTCTGCTGTTATGGTCAAACCTTGTACAGCATTACTAAAAACGTTACTTGTGTTACTAATTTGGATTCCGTCAACTTCAATTATCGCATCTTGGGCTTGGTCTTCAGCACCAATTTCCAACCCTCCAGCTCCACCACCGTTTGCAACAGTAGACAGTCTGTCTAGTTCTGCGTTGTTGTTTGTGATAACTAAATCGTTACCACTCCCGGTTTCTGCAGCTTCTATAACCAGTAAAGTCTGAGTTCCTGTGTTGATAATATTGGCAGAGATACCGGATGATGAGTCACTATTAATAGCTTGGCGAATATCTTCCAATGTGGAACCAGCTTCTATGTCGATATCAAATGAATTTTCACCCGCTGTAAATGTTAAAATACCAGCGGAAGTTGTGACAACTTCATCAGCCGAATTAAATGCGTTTGCTGGGTTTGTTGCGTCTGTTTGTGCGCGGCTGCCCTTGGCTAGTTGCAATACATTGATTTCAAATGCCCCTGTAGTAGCAGTTTTATCTGAACTAACCGAAACAAGATCACCTAATTCTGCTGAATTACTAGGTTGGCGAACGCTAGCGACTCTTTGGTTGAACTCTTCTGGGGAAGCAAGCTCTTCAAAAACATCTTGAAGCTTGCTCATAACTGACTTAATTCCACCAATACCTGTGAGCTGAACTTCCAACTCAGATTCTCGAGAAGCAAACTTTTGAAGCTTTGGCTGATTGGAGGCTTGTAGAGTTGCAGAAATAATGGCTTCTAGGTCCAAGCCCGACCCAACGCCAGCATTTGTTATAGTTGCCATAAAGAAAACTCCTCAACTTAAATAAAATTTAGAACCTCTCATCGATAAATATGCCAGATGACAGTTTATTTGGTTTCTTCAAATCGTTTTCATTTATATTATCTGCTATTTCCGTTAAAGCTTTAGCGATTTCCCGTAAGTCCTTTGGTGGAATTTCTCTTATTACATCCCCACTCTCTTTGTCAATCACTTTGACGATAGGGGGGTCGTTAGCATCATCAAACTCGAAAACTAAGCTTGTAGATTTAAATGAAAGCTGTTCATTAACTATCTTCAATTTGTCGTCAATTGTACTCAGCGCGAGAGCACTTTCCTGCTGAGAATTTTCTGAGCCGTCATTTTTCGGAGAATTGTCAAAATCTTTTTTTACGATATTTTCAGAAACAACAGTATTACCTGTGCTTCTATTACTATCAACCGCAGCCGCGCCATCTGCTTCTGCAAGTTTCGAGCCAAAATCATCTAAGGAAGTTCGCTTTGTAACTTCCCTGTCAGTTAAATAGACGGATGAATTACTAAATTCCAAAGGGTTGTTAACAGACATATCCCACCTCACATGTATTTTAGAGAAAACATAAACGCCCTCAAAGGGCGCTCATGTTTTTTAAGCATTAATCTTAGCCTAATAAGCTTAATGCTGCCTGCGGCCTCTGATTTGCCTGAGCAAGAATTGCTTGAGATGCCTGCTGCAATATCTGACTTTGAGTTAACTTTGCTGTTTCAGCTGCAAAGTCAGCATCTTTGATTCGCGACTGCGCTGCTGATAAATTCTCAGAAATGTTAGCTTGGTTGCTGATAGTTGACTGAAAACGATTTTGAACAGCACCAAGCTCTGCTCGCTTTTTGTCGACAACTGCAATCAGGCTGTCCATTCCAGCCAAAACACCTTGTGCATTCCCTTGGGTAGATACACTAATACCGCCTGCCGTAAAGACACCGGCAAAGGAAAACTCACTAGCCTGTTCAGTTCCCCCAGCTTCACTTACTTCTGCAGCTAGTACTGATAATCCATCACTTCCGATAGCGCTTGCGATACTTGCAATACCCGAAAGAGTAAAGCCACCGGTGGCGCTGATGGTGTTTCCATCTACATTTCTCATATCAAAGCCGATAGTTTGTATTGCGTCTCCGCCCACCTGAAAAACGCCGTTATACGAACCATCTAAGATATTTTCTCCACCAAATGTAGTATCCTCAGAAATTCGATTTACTTCTTCCATCAAAGCTCGAACTTCGTCTTGAATAGCTAGCCTGTCAGCATCAGTATTTGAGCCGTTCGCAGCTTGTGCCGCGAGCGTTCTTACTCTCTGAAAAGAATCAGTTACCTGCTCTAGCGCACCTTCAGCAGTTTGCGCCACAGATATGCCATCGTTGGCATTTCTATTACCTTGGTTCAAACCATTGATTTGACCTTCTAAGCGGTTTGAAATTTGTAAACCTGCAGCATCATCTTTTGCGCTATTGATACGTAGCCCTGATGACAAACGCTCAAACGCTTGATCCAAACTATTTCCGGAATTCATTAGCTGACGCTGAGCATTCAATGAACTCACATTGGTATTTACGGTTAAAGCCATAGTAGCCTCCACTTCTTTTAGAAATCTTGAGACACCTACCTACCCCTAAGTAACGTGTTCAAGTGTGTATTAACGAATACAAATTAGAATTCGCTATTTTATGTATCGACTACAAAACTTCTATCTTTAGTATTTGAGGTGAAAAAATTTAGATTTTTGAGGATGGAGTCTGTGGAGTAAATAATTTTGCTTATGGCCACTATTCACTTTACAGACCATGAACACGGCAAACCATTGCCGGAAAGCGTCTAAAAACGGAAAATTAGCGACGTTCTTTTTCAGTATATTTTTAGAGCTTTTCGAAGAACTAGGTAGGGCATTGATTGTTTGGCCAAAAATAATGGCATCATTTCTGCTTTTAAAATTGTGTATGCCAAAACTATGACACAGCTTTGGCATACATGGATAAAGCTTTAGTCTCCACTTTTGCTGTCCATTCTAAGCGCCCTTGTTACTACCCCTTACAAATCAAGGGCGCTTTTCTCTTTTACTGTAATAGACTCAATGCGGCTTGAGGGCGCTGATTGGCCTGCGCAAGGATTGTCTGAGAAGCCTGTTGCAATATTTGATTTTTAGTAAGCTTTGCGGTTTCAGCTGCAAAGTCAGCATCCTTTATGCGAGATTTGGCTGCTGATAAATTCTCAGAAATGTTAGCTTGGTTGCTGATAGTTGACTGAAAACGATTTTGAACAGCACCAAGCTCTGCTCGCTTTTTGTCGACAACTGCAATCAGGCTGTCCATTCCAGCCAAAACACCTTGTGCATTCCCTTGGGTAGATACACTAATACCGCCTGCCGTAAAGACACCGGCAAAGGAAAACTCACTAGCCTGTTCAGTTCCCCCAGCTTCACTTACTTCTGCAGCTAGTACTGATAATCCATCACTTCCGATAGCGCTTGCGATACTTGCAATACCCGAAAGAGTAAAGCCACCGGTGGCGCTGATGGTGTTTCCATCTACATTTCTCATATCAAAGCCGATAGTTTGTATTGCGTCTGCGCCCACCTGAAAAACGCCGTTATACGAACCATCTAAGATATTTTCTCCACCAAATGTAGTATCTCCCGCAATTCTATTAACCTCCTCCATCAAAGCTCGAACTTCATCTTGGATGGCTAGCCTATCTACATCAGAATTAGAGCCGTTAGCTGCTTGAGCCGCAAGAGTTCTCACTCGTTGGAAGGAGGATGTAATCTCCTCCATCGCTCCTTCAGCGGTCTGAGCTAAAGATATACCATCGTTCGCATTTCTATTACCCTGGTCTAATCCGAGAATTTGAGATTGTAATCTGTCTGTGATTTGCAAACCCGCAGCATCGTCTGCCGCGCTATTGATGCGTAAACCAGACGATAAACGCTCGAATGCTTGGTCGAGTCCAAGGCTTGAACCCATCATTTGACGTTGTGCATTTAATGAACTGATATTTGTATTGACAGTTAAAGCCATTGTATTTTCCTCTTTCAAAGCGTGTGCCGAGGTTTTTTAGATTTACCTTTACACACTATCTCAGCATTTACGTTTGGGTATATGCCCCAGTTAATATTTATAACGGCAATCAAAAAAATAACTTAAGCACTTTTTCGCATTGCAATCATAAATTATCGACAGTGGCCTCCAGCAAACAAAAGAAGAAAATAAAACAATTAAAATCAATTAGATAGGAAATTAAAAAAAGAAACCCGGATGAGTAAAGCATTGCAATGATACCGACATGCAAAAAATTATTTAAAACAAAAATTGTATTTTTAATTTCGCAGGCTTATCAACTTACCGCTAGACAACAATTTTTACATGCAACATGTTAGAAAGTCGAAATAGAACATTGTTCTGAATGAAGCAAAATAGGCTTGAGCTGGCAGCATCGGAGAAATTGATGTGATGTTATACCGAACGGATAACTTTAAAGCACGCCAATAAAGATAAAATTTATTGACGAAAATAATATTTATTGACCACTTCTTAAGTCTTAGTGCGCCTAAATAAAATTAAATAACGAAAGTTCACTTACTTTTGGGAAGGTGGCGAGCGCGGCATTGAGGGCAGCCTCTTGTTTGGCAAATTCGGTTGATAACTTTGCAAAATCTGCATCTTCAATGGACGAGCGCGAAGCTTGGGCTGCTATTTCTAAGTCAAAATTGCTTTTAGATATACTCTCAGCAATATTTAACCTTCCGCCGATTGATGCACGTTCCAGAGAAATTATTTCAAGCCCGTTATCTAACCCTATCAATGCGTCAGCGATTCCCTCTTCTAACAAATCATTACTAGCAGAGGAGTTGCTTAGCAAAGTTTCAAGTTCATGTAATGTTTGTGCCATACTTTTATTTTGCGGCGCATCGAGTGAGAAATCGAACGAATCTCCTGGGCTTGCATTAGCTTCGAATTTCATTCCTTGAAGTGTAAAAGGCACACCAAAGGAAAAATCAACGCTATCTAAGACCGCCCCAGTTCCTTGATTGACAAGTTCTGCTTGTCCGCTCGCTAAAAAATTCACACGAAAATCATTATTAGTAGCGTCATAGTTTGCCTTAAAGAAATTATCGAAGTTATCTTGATTTGCTATTTCACTCACGGTCGGAACAACAACAGACGCAGGGTCTACAGTAAATTTGTACCTGCTTTGCACATTTTCAAAGACTTCAAAGCCGCTACTAGTCGACTGTATTTTGGCACTATCAGAAAGTTGCACAAAATTTACGCCCTGATCGCCATTAAAAGACACAGCATTTCCATTAGATGATGGTTCAAATTCAAAAGCTTGTTTACCAGATTGATAACCAGAGTAAAGATAATTGCCGTTGGCATCTTTTGTATTCATCAGATCTAAAATTTCTAACTTGATTTGTTTAAGTTCAGAACTTATTGCTGCTCTGTCTGCAGAAGAATATGCTCCATTTCCAGCTTGAATGGCTAAGGTTCTAGCGCGGTTGATAGAGTTTGTAACGTTTGTGAGCACTGTCTCCTGTAACTCGAGAGAGCCAGTAACCAAGTCATTATTTCTTTGATACTGAGTGAGACTATCTAGTTCCTCGGTTAGCCTAAGTGCCTTTGCAGCCCCAACAGGATCATCACTTGGCTTCAACAGTTTTTTCCCAGACGCAAGCTGTTCTTGAGTGTTCGCTAAATCGCTTTGATTATTCAAGATAGAGCGTATGTTTTGATCATAAATTTGGTTTGTAGAAATACGCATTTTTTAACTACCTCGCAGACTGTAATATGGTGTTAAAAAGCTCTTGAGCCGTGGTAAGAATACGAGCAGCGGCAGCATAGCTCTGTTGATATTTAATTAAATTCGCCGCTTCTTCATCTAAACTTACGCCAGAAACAGACTGAAACCAGTTCTCTGATTGCACTTTCATTGCCTCTGCAGAAGCTAACGACACTTTTGCCATAGAAGCCTCACCACCAATACGGCCGACCATTGAGGCATAAGCATCTTGAAAAGTCCTCGGCTTGTTAGTAGCTTCGCTGCTTAACTGCACTAAACTCTCATTTTGAAGATCTGCTAAATTAAGGGCATTGCTATTGTCGTTAAAGCCATCGGTATTATATTCTATTGTGAATGTGTCTCCCGCTCTTGGTACACCATCTAAACTTATGTCATAACCTGGTGCTGGAGTTATAGCGGCTTGATCTATGAGATTTTTTAAATCAGAGGTGCCAGAAACCGAGGCTAGTACATTACCTGTGCCGTCAAGTACGTCATAAGAATCCGCTGCGGTAAAACGAATCTGCGAGGGCGCTGTGTTAAGTATCCCTCCTGCGCCGTCAAAAGCTGAGGTTCCCACCTCAGTGTTATTCACTGATACATCAACTACGTTTGCATCGCCAAGGTTTGATGCATCAGCCTGCCCCCGAATTGGAGCTGCAAAGGCTAAATCTTCTGGTCTTGAGGTTGCCAAGTCGATTTTGGAGGCAAGCGTTTGTGCTGGCTTTATCAAAAATTCATGATCTACCTGATAAGGATCCGTTCCAGAGAAATCGACTTCAATACCTCGTGGCAGTTCGTTAAAGCCTGAGCTGATTGTTACTGTCTCTGGTGGAATTTCCTGTCCATCACTGGCTTTCTTAATGGTGCCATCAGCATTTAAAAATGTAACTTCTATCTCAGTTGGTACTCCGCCCGAAACGGCAGTTACTCTAATTTTATAGTCTGCATCTGTCAGCTCGGCGCCCTTGCCTTCAGTTACCCTTCCAGTCACTATTAGGTCGCCATCGGTATCTTCGTAAGGAAGGCCGCGAAAAGACGGAATATCAAAAATATTGCCACCTAATTGGCCATCTAGATCCATACCAAGCTTATTCTGCTGATTCATCGCATCTGCAAATGCGATGGACAGCTGGCCGACATCACGCATAGCGGGACCTAGAACCTCGTCTCTGTATCTAAATAATCCCCCCAGCGCGCCACCTAAATCACTTTCTCTAATTCGCAATGATTTTTCTTCATCAAATTCCGAACTAAACACATTCTGAAGAGATAACTGCTTGGAAGCCGTATCAGCATTAGAACTAACTTCAAATAGGTTTAACTCTCCGTTCTCTAAGACTAATGACTCACCTGAAGTCAAGTTAATGCTGACGGCACCATTCTGCGTTTTGCTCTCTTTTACGTTTATACCCATAATAGACGATAATTCGTCCACAGCTTTATCTCGTTCATTAAGTAAGGCGCCGGGTTGGTCGCTTGTACTATTCCCATTTGCTATCACTATCCCTTCATTCAACTCACCAATATTGCTTATAAGGGTATTTGCCCTGTCTACGAGTGCTGTGAACTCTAAATTCAGCTCTTCTTCTTTTTCAATCATGAAGTCAGAAAGTGTTTTTACCCTTTGGAATAATGATTCTGATTTACCAAGCACTTGCTCTCTTGATGCCAAATTCGTAGGGTCATCTGCAGCAGTTTGGAGGGCAGAAAAATATTCGCTTAACCCCTGAGAAATAGAGTTGGCTTCGCTGGCCAGAAGATTGTCAATTGCCGTAGTTTTACTAGAAAAGGCTTCCAGTTCTCCTACCGCTGTTATGTCCCTGCGCAATTGGTTTTGTGCAAATACGTTGATGATGCGTTCGGTATTGCCGATTTCTACACCGAAAACCTGACTATTTTGAAGCTCAGTGCGCTCGCGAACGTACCCTGGCGTGTTGACGTTGGCAATATTGTTGCTGGTCGTTTGTAAAAGCTTACTGCTGGCGTTTACACCACTGGTCGCTAATGAAAATAAATCAACAGAACTCACTATATCATCTCCAATGCTATGGCATTAACGCGCTAAGACGGTCGCTGTTATACACTGCCATTATCTTGCTTGCGTATTCAGGGTCTGTAGCGTAGCCCGCTTCCTGAAGCGCATGGGTGTAACGCGCTGCGTCAGAAGCATTCTCGACAGCATGGCTGTAGCGAGGCTGTGATGTGATAAAGCGTCCATAGTCTTCCATTGCGTCTTCTACTGACGAGTAGGACCTAAAAGCAGCCTTTTGTTTTTGCGGTAGTCCATTGTTAAATTCCAACGTGTCGACTACAGCCTGCTCTCCTTGCCATCCCTTATTTGCTTTGATGCCAAATAAGTTGTGCGAGCTTTCCCCATCCGCTTTATGGATAACAAATTTGCCCCACCCGGTTTCAACCGCGGCTTGGGAAATTATTGCTTTAGGATCCATTCCGTATTTTTCTGCCACTTTCTCAGCTATTGGCATTAGGCTCTCTACAAACTGCTCGGGACTTTCGAACATGGCATCTTTTTGTGCTGACTGGCTACGAATAGACTGTGAAGAAAGGGCAATATCCTGCGCCTCAGCTACGTTGTACACACGGTTTCTGTTAAGTGATGATAAGTCGCCGTCACTTCTGATTACACTGGCAGGCGTATAGCTATCCTCGGTCTGACCTAGCTGTTTAACAATGACATCAGCGAGACCTAATCCCCCACCTGAGGTAAGGTCTGTCGCTAATTGTTGGTCATGCATATCACGATAAAACTTAACTTGCTGAGAATTAAACGGGCTATCTTCATCAGCAAGGGCATCTTGCGCTTTACGCATAGACTTCAACATCATTTGCACAAAAATCGCTTCAAACTGCTGGGCAGCCTCTTGCAATACTGTCTCGTCACCTGATGCGATAGCTTCGCGCATTTTATTAATGCTGCCCATATCGTGGACATTGCGTGCCATATCAAGCTGACTTTTTGTGCTAAGTGATTCCATCGTATTTATTCCGTTGTAACCCGTTTTATTCCCACCAGATACTGTTAAAAACTGTTCGCTTTAGATAATTACAAGTTCACCGCGTAAAGCCCCCGCATGACGCAGTGCCTCTAAAATTGCCATCAAGTCGCCCGGTGCCGCGCCCACTTCGTTAACTGCACGCACTAACTGGTCGAGGGTAACGCCAGGCTCAAACTTAAACATTCTGCTATCAGCCAAGTCCACATCAACAATAGATTGGGTGGTTATGGCAGTTTGGCCATCTGCAAATGCATTAGGCTGCGTCACCTGTTGATTCTCAGAAATAGTCACCGTTAAGCCGCCATGGGTAATTGCTGCTGGTAATAAGCGAACGTCACTACCAATCACAATGGTGCCTGTTCGGCTGTTTATCACTACGCGCGCTGGCGCATCAGCTGGTGTAAATTCGAAGTTTTCTAAGGTAGCCAAAAAGCCCACGCGCTGACCGACATCTCGCGGGGCCGACACGCGAACAGACGCTGCATCAATGGGCTTAGCAATAACATAGCCATTTTCCGGCTGTGCACCTAAGCGCTCGTTGATCGTATCTGCAAGCGACTTGGCTGTTGAGAAATCTGGATAATGGAGGTTAAGCGTTAACGTGTCGCCATTGGCAAAGCCTGTTGGTACAGATTGCTCTACCATCGCACCGTTTGGAATTCTGCCTACCGTTGGCGTATTAACGACAATACGAGAGCCGTCACCGCCTTGTGCGCCAAACCCGCTCACGACTAAGCTGCCTTGCGCTACAGCGTAGACTTTACCGTCAACACCGCGAAGAAACGTCTGGAGCAGCGTTCCGCCTTGAAGACTGGCCGCTTCGCCAACTGAAGAAACCGTAATATCAATGGTTTGTCCGGGTTTTGCAAAAGCAGGCAGGTCGGCGTGTACCGCCACTGCGGCCACGTTTCGTATTTTTGGCTTGGTATTGGCGTCAAGGCTGATACCAAAGTTACGCAGCATGGTTCTGAAACTTTGTTCGGTGAACGGGCTTTGTTCACCCGTTCCAGGCAAACCTACAACAAGACCATATCCCACTAATTGGTTACTACGTACGCCTTGAATACTCGCTACATCTTTAATGCGCTGGGCAAATGCCTGCGAGGGTAAAAGCAGTGTGAAAACGGCAAGTACAACTGAAAATAAACGCATATTCACTCTCCTTCCTAAACCTAAAGAGGCCACCAAGTGGAATCAAAAAACTTGGTTAACCAACCCTTTTCTTGCGCACGCGCAAAGGAACCGGTACCTGAATATTGGATGCGTGCATTGGCCACTTTAGTCGAAACGATTTCGTTTTCAGGGCTAATATCTGCGGGGCGAATAATACCGGTAAGCCGAATGTACTCGTCACCTTGGTTTAGCGTTAACCACTTCTCACCACGAATAACAAGATTGCTGTTAGGCAGAACGTCGACTACGGTAACGGAAATAGCGCCGATTAAGCTGTTGCTTTGATTCGCTGCGGCATCTCCTGAGAAGTCCCGTGACGAACTTACGCCTAACTGTATGGACTCACCGCCTATGTTAATGGCTTGACCTGCCAACCCTGTAATAGGATTAAGATTCACGTTCGTGTCTTTAGCAGTAGATGTATCCGCGGACTTACTCGCTTGGGTATTCTCGCTTAACGTTACAGTGATGATGTCACCGACTCTTCTTGCGGTAACGTCAGAATATAAGTTGTTAGCAAGCTGCGAACGAAAAAGCGAGCCATCTTCTACTACCGTTTCACGCGGGTAATCTGGCACTACCGGTGCAAACGACGGGTCGTTTGCCTGAACGGGAGGCTCGTTTGTACTGGCGCAACCGCCAAGTATCAGAAGTGCAGCAGATAAACCTAAAATACGCATGATGCTACCTACTAAAGTTGCTGAATAACCTGACCAAGCATTTGGTCGACCGATGAGATAACCTTTGAGTTCATCTCATACAAGCGCTGGCTTTCGATAAGGTTTACTAACTCTTCGGTCACGTTTACATTAGACGTTTCCAACGTGCCTTGTGAGATATAACCCAAACCTTGCAGACCAGGGATCCCCTGAATAGGTGCACCGCTTGACGCTGTCTCTACGAAAAGGTTCTGTCCCGTAGGCTGAAGGCCCGTTGGGTTCACAAAATCAGAAATATTTAATTGCCCTAATACCTGAGGCTCTGCTTGTCCTCGAATACTTACGCTAATTTCACCATCTTGAGAAATTGTGATTTGTTGCGCATCTTCGGGAATAGCCACTTCAGGCTGAAGCAAAAAGCCCGCGCCAGATGTAACAATTTGGCCTTGGTCGTTCAGTGAAAACTGACCATTTCTCGAATATGCAATGGTGCCGTCTGGCTGCAATATTTCAAAGTAACCACGGCCCTGAATTGACATATCCAACGCGTTTTCAGTGGTTAACAGGTTACCTTGCGTGTGTGCTTTTTGAGTAGCAACGACCTTCGAGCCTGAACCAAGCATAAGCCCAGAAGGTAGTTCCGTGTCAGCAGACGAACGACCGCCTGGCTGATTGATATTCTGATAAAGCAAATCTTCAAACACCGCGCGGTCTTTTTTAAAGCCCACTGTTGATGCGTTTGCTAGGTTGTTAGACACCACTGCCACATCGGTCTGTGCGGCGTCTAGTCCGGTTTTACTAATCCACAATGCTGGATGCATGTTAACCTCCGACGTTGCTCATAGGGCAACGGTGATAAAAATTCTTTTACAGAATGCGTAATAACGCATTGCCACTTTGATCTAGTTTCTCTGCTTGCTTCATCATTTTGACTTGAAGCTCGTAGTGACGCTGCAGACTTATCATGTCTACCATTTCGTCAACCGCATTGACGTTGGAACCTTCAAGCATGCCTGACATTACTTTTACGTTGGCATTGGCTGGCGCTATTGAGCCATCTTCCATTCTAAATAAGCCGTCGTTCCCACGTTCCATGTCTGCATAGTTTGGGCTAACCAATTTAAGTCGCCCCACTTCTTCAATAACATTGGCAGGGGCACCTAGCTGTCTCATTGACAACGTGCCATCGGCCGCAATATTGAGATTATCTAAAGGAACAGGAAGGAATATTGGCCCATTGTCACCAAGCACGACGCGATCGTGGATATCTGTCAAAATTCCGTCATCGCCCAACTTGAAATTTCCATCACGCGAGTAAGCTTCTTGACCATTTTGATCTTGTACAGCGAACCAACCATCACCTTGAATGGCTACGTCTAAATCGCGGTCTGTTTTAATCATCGGACCCGACTCGTAATTATTCGACGGGCTTTCTGTCATGGAAAACACGCGAGTCGGCAAACCTTCGCCGTAGGCCGGCATTGACCTTGCCTGCTCTAACTGCGCTCTGAATCCCGTTGTCTGTGCATTAGCCAAGTTATTGGCCCTAATCCCTGTTCCTAGTAGGTCTTGGGAGGCACCACTTGCTGAAATATAGAGAAGTTTGTCCATGACTGACTTTTGACTCTGATTAAACCTTAAACAAGATTTTGCAAAGGCAGTGCCAATCTGTGGATATTTAGTGCAATTGAAAAATAAGGGCGGTATTGAATTGATATATATAGAAAAATAAAAAGGTCGCATTGTTGCGACCTTTCTAAATCGGGTCAAATAGGTACGGTTTTCCGCGCCTAAAATTTGCCGCTTAGCAATCTGCTAATGTGGCTTACTGCAAACTATCGAATGTTAAGGATAGTCTGGTTTAGCGAGTTGTTCACTTCAAGCGCACGCGAGTTTGCCTGGAAGTTACGCTGAGCGATAATCATGTCGATGAGCTCAGTGGTAAGGTTAACGTTGGCTTGTTCCAGCGCCGAAGAGTTAATTTCACCGAAAGTACCGGTTGTTGCTTCCCCTGCTAGTGCCTCACCTGAAAGAATACTTTCCTTCCACTGAGTACTGCTCTCTTGAGTTAGGCCTTGTTCATTAGAAAAGCGAACCAAAGCGACACGAACAATAGGTTCAGACGTACCATTAGAGAACGTTGCACGAACCAAGCCATCCGGACCAATGTCGATACCCGTTAATCGACCTACAGGTAAACCGTCTTGTTCTAGTGAAGTAACTTCAAACGCAGAGGCGAACTGAGTCGGCTCATTAGGTGTGGCGCTGTTCACGTCCAAGTTAAAATCGATGCTAATTTGTTGATTTGGGTCAGAACCATTTGCCAATATGCCAGCACCTAGCGCTTCAGTTTGCATTTTAAAGTCTAACGTAGCATTGCCGTCTGGTGTTTCCATACCAGAAAAGTCACCGCCTTGAGAGAAGATAAGCTTAGACGCAGTTACTGCATTACCTGTATTTCCACCTACTGAGTTAACCGCTGTAGCTGGGTCGGTATCATTACCAGCAGAGTCGGTCATATCAACAAGTGTGTCGTCAATCGCGGTAGCGACATACCATTCGTTATCAACGCCTGGTGAACCGTCTTTTATGAAGTAATAGGTCATAACATGGCTATCACCCAGTGAATCATAAACAGTTACCGAGGTTGCTGCGTTATAAGTCAACGGATCTTCAGGGTTGAAGTCTTGTGGGTCTAGACCAGCGTCGCCAGCAGGAAGGTTCATACGAATATCAACCTCTGAGGTTTGTTGCGGTGAACCCGAAGAGTCAGGAATACGAACAGGCTCGGTAGTACTTAGCGCAACAGATGCACTGGTTCCATCAGCGTTTACCGGGAAGCCCAGAAGGTTGTCACCATTACTGTTTACCACGAAGTTGTCACTATCGAGCTTAAACTGGCCGGCACGAGTAAATGAAAAGTCACGTGATGTAATTTCAGGTACTGTCGCAAAGAAACCGTTACCTGTAATCGCAAGGTCTAACGACGTATTCGTAAACTGAAGGCTACCTTGAGAAAATTGCTGTGCAACTTCCTGAGTTAGTACACCGTCACCCACTTTCGTTTTACCACCTGCTAACAGTGATGCCGCATAAACATCGCCAAATTCAGCACGAGATTCTTTAAAGCCAACAGTATTTACGTTTGCGATGTTGTTGGCGGTTACATCCAAATCTTTTTGTGCGGCCGATACGCCACTCAGTGCAATATTAAAAGACATTATTGATTCTCCTACTAACTGCCGATTTGAATGACGTCATCAAGATTGATACTGACATCACCATCCAAATTCAAAATTACGCCTTGACCACTACCAGCCAAGCTTACACTTCCAACATGGCGATTAACGGCGGTATTCAGCTGAACACCTTCTCCATTCAACTCGCCAGTGGCACTGATAACATATTCACCCGGTGCCATCTGGTTGCCATGCTTATCTTTGCCATCCCATTCAAACTCAATGTTGCCAGCGCTTTGTGTGCCTGCATCAATGGTTTTTATGACTTCACCAAACTGGTTCTCAATAGTGATCGTCATATTCTGAACTGTTTTTTCATTCACGATGACACCCGAAATGCCATCGCCTTCATTGGCCATATAACCCACGTTACCTTGAACCAGCACGTTTTGCCCGATAAGACTAGAAGCTTGTAACGCTTGATTCGATGTCATTGAAGCTGCAAACGACTCAAACTTTTCGTTAAGCTGGGAAATACCGTCGGCCATCGTAAATGATGTCATCTGCGCTACCATTTGATCGTTATCAACGGGTGCAGTGGGATCCTGATTGGCTAACTGCTCAGTTAACATTGAGAAGAAATCTTCCTGGGTTAACTGCTGCTCGGTGCCGTCAGCTATTTTGACGGTTTCCTCTTGCCAATACAGATCAGTATTTAAGCCAGTATTGTTTATGGTATTCACTGAGTAATCCTCACATTATTCAAGCGGCAAGTTACTGCCCTTGACCTAGCTGCAGTACGCGACGGAAAATACGCTTTGTGGTGTCCGCAACCTGCACGTTAGTTTCATACGCTTTGGACGCTGACATCATATTCGCCATCTCTTCCACAATGTTCACGTTGGGTTTATAGATGTAGCCGTTTTCATCTGCCATCGGGTTGTTAGGTGAATACTCCACTTGCAAAGGAGCATCACTTTCTACAATACCCTTTACTTGAACACCTGCACCTTTCGACTGGTCGCGCATTGCATCTTGCAACGCCGTAGCGAAAACTGGATGGCGAGCTCGGTATGTTTCGTCATAGCTGCTGCTAACCGAGTTAGCGTTGGCAATATTACTTGCCGTAGTATTAAGACGTACATTCTCCGCCTCCATACCCGTACTCGAAATTTGCATTACATTAAATAAACTCATGACTACTGACCTCCTGAGCTAAGCGCTTTTTTCATGCCTTTAATTTTTCCGTTCAAAAATTCTAGGCTGGCTTGGTAGCGCAATCCATTGTCTAAAAACCGATTTCTTTCCGCTTGAACTTCAACCGTATTACCGTCGCCAGTGTCTGGTTGTGTTGGGATGCGGTATTGCATGTCAAAGTTTGCCGCTACTGACGTAGAATTGCCGCTTAAGTGGCGATCATTTGTCCGCACTAGACCTGAAGAAGCCCGGCTTGATGAGCTGCTTGATGCCTCATGCATTGCCGACTGCATCGCTTTATTAAAGTCGATGTCTCTCGCTTTGTAGCCTGGCGTATTTGCGTTTGCTAGATTCCCTGAAATAACTTCCATACGCTCTGTGCGTATCTTGAGCGCCGACTCGTTAAAGCCAACCAGTTTATCTAGGTTAATAGCCATAACATGACCTCTGACATACTTATAAACATTTCATGGTGACAATTTGACGGAATTAAGATGTGACGGTTTCCGTTAAATGTCGTCTATGAAAATAGTTAGCAAGGCAGATGCCATAATGAGTTTTTGACGGAGGTTTTTTAAATAGTGGTCGACCTGATCGATAAAAAATTATTATTTATCAGACCGATAAGTGAGATCATTTTTTCTGGTAGTAGAGGCCAGGGTGGCACTTCACCATATTATATGTATCGCTTGCCGCGCTGATAGACTCAGAAGCGCCAAGGAAAAGTATGCCTTCAGACTGCAGTTGTCCGGCAATTTGTTGCAGTATGCGCTGCTTGATGTCTGCTGAAAAATAAATGAGCACGTTGCGGCAGAAAACGATGTCAAAGCGGCCAAGGGCGGCATAGCTTGAAAGAAGGTTAAGGCTTCTGAAGTTTACCATTCGGCGAACATCAGGCTTTATCTGCATCAAACCGCTTTCATTTTTTTGAAAAAATGCTTGTCGTCGTTGGGGCGATAAACCCCGAGCCAACGACAGCTCGTCATAGATGCCCGATTCGCACTTTTGCAACATTTCAGAGGACAAGTCAGTGGCAACAATTTCAACCCCCGCACGCAAAGCGCCGGGACGCTGACGCTGATACTCAAGTACAGACATAGCGATGGAGTATGGCTCTTGACCGGAAGAGCATGCTGCGCTCCAAATCCGTATCTTTTGGTTCTTTGCCGATAACTTAGGAAGCAGGTCTTTAACAAGAAGGTCAAAAGGATAGTTGTCGCGAAACCAAAGGGTCTCATTGGTCGTCATTGCATCTATAACGCTTTGAAGTAAAGATCTGTCAAAACCTCGTACAACGACATCAATCAGTTCGTCAGCCGACTCGTATTTATATTTGAAGAGCAAAGAAGCCAAGCGGCTGCGCACTAGATATTGTTTATTATCACCTAGTACTATACCGCACTGCTTTTCTAAGAATTCTCTGAACTTCAGGTAACTTGCTGGCGAAACGTCTTTATTAGCCAATCCTATATTGCTCCGTTATTCGCACTCTGTCATTAGCCATTTTTGTACTGCGGTCGCAAGCTCATCAGGATGAAATTTTGCGATAAAGTCATCAGCGCCGACTTTCTGTACCATTGCTTGGTTAAATACACCACTAAGTGAAGTGTGGAGCACGACGTGAAGCTTCTGCAATTCCGGCGTATTTTTTATTTCCGCCGTCAGCGTATAACCATCCATTTCCGGCATCTCAATATCAGACACTAAAACCCCAACACGGTTAGTTACATCGCCATACTCTTCAGCGATTTCTTTCAACCGTTTCAAAGCCTCTAAGCCGTTTTTCGCAAGCTCAATTTCAAGGCCAAGCGACGTTAATGCTTTTTTAACCTGATTTCGAGCCACTGAAGAATCATCTGCAATAAAGATAATCTTATTTTCTTGGCCCTCTGTGGTTAAGCCTTCAGCTACCTCAGTACTTACTTCTGCATTAAGCGGCGAAATTTCATTGAGAATTTTTTCTACATCAAGGATCTCAATCAATTCATTTTCAACTTCAGTAACCGCGGTTAAGTAACTTGCTCGCCCCGTACCTTGTGGAGGAGGCATAATTGCGTCCCAGTTGGTATTTATAATACGTTCCACAGCGCCCACTAAGAACCCCTGCACCGAACGATTGTATTCTGCGATAACGATAAAGGCATTAGAAAGGTCCTCAATCCGTCGGCCTCTCGTTGCCATGCTTAAGTCGATAACTGAAATAGTTTGCCCACGAATATGTGCCACCCCCCGCACCAGAGGATTGAGTTTTGGCATAGCGGTTAGCGGAGGACATTGCAGCACTTCCCGCACTTTAAAAACATTGATCCCAAAGCGTTGGCGGCCGTTCAGTCTAAACAGCAACAGCTCCAAGCGATTCTGCCCAACAAGCTGCGTGCGCTGGTTTACTGAATCTAAAATCCCCGACATAGGTCACCTCTAAATAATACTGGGCATGATCATTGCCTCTGATAATAAAGATAGACAATATCACTAAATTTTTGCAGGTCAAACGACAGAAAAATGACACTTAATGTCATTTTTGTTTTTGTAATAGCCAATTATTACAGCGTTAATAAGCCTGCGTTGAGACTAGCACCTATTGACCTTACTGTACGCTTTGCAATTAAATCCAATGCGGATTTACACTGGTGTTACTAAGCATAGTCAATAACTCGTAAACTGAACACGAAAAGTCACTATGAAACCAAATAACGCTACAATGCACCAATCACTTACTCGCTTACTTCTATGCGTGGTACTTAGTGTGATTTCAATAAGTTGCTTAGCGGCAATGACTAATCACGTACGCGTAGAAGAAGGCGCAAAGCAATATTTGCTCTCTCAACTTACTGATAATGCGCAGGATACTAGCATTGATGTGGCTATTGTGAAGATAGACGATAGGATAAATATTCCAGATTGCCCCACCGGTTTTCAGTATAATGCTTCGCAAGAAGCGCTAAGTCAGTCGTATATATCGGTGCGCGTTAGCTGTCAAAATAATGAGTGGTATCTGTTTACCAGCGGCCAAGTTACACGCACAAAAGAAATCGTTGTTACCCAAGGAGCCGTCAGTCCTGGCACGGTTCTTACTTCTTCTAATTTAACACTGGCAAAAGTTGACGTTAGACGATTGCGGCATACCGCTTTTACCGATTTAGAAGCCCTTATTGGCGCTAGAATGAAGCGCCGAGTAACTAACGGACAAGCAATCCAATCGAATATGCTATGCTTTGTCTGCAAAGGCGATAGAATTACTATTACTGCTGAGGTAGCTGGCATGGAAGTTAAGACTGCCGGTATTGCGCAACAAGACGGCGTCGTGGGTGATAATATTAAGGTTTTAAACGCAAGCAGCAGAAAAGCAGTAATCGCTAGAGTCGCAAGCCCTGAAGAAGTCGTGATACACTTGTAATTGAGGCAGTAAATATCTACTTTTTTGTGCATAATTTGGCTAAAGAAATAAGCGTAAAGGCCGATATACTTTACAGAGGCAAAAAAGTAGTGAGGACTTATTATGGCTATTAATAATATAAACAATGGGTTACCTAAAACACCCGTTGATAATGGGAAGGTTGCGCAACAAAACCAGACGCAGCAGTCTCAGCAACAGGCTGCGGCACAAAGCGCGCAGACGGCTCCAGCGCCACGTCAAGACTCAGTGTCGCTGACTCAATCTGCACAGCAGCTAAATCAAGTGCAGAAAAAAGGAACTGAAGCGCCTGTTAATCAAGACAAAGTAGATCGTTTAAAGAAAGCGATTCAAAGTGGCGAATATAAAGTGAATCCAGAAGTGCTCGCTAACAAAATAGCGAAACTTGAAGGTGAAATTTTCGGTACCAAATAAAAATAATCAAGTGAATAGTAGAGCGTAAGAGTGACTGAACAAAACAGCCCATTATCACAAGCAATAGCTAAGCAAGTAGAGCAACTCTCTACACTTGTTGCCTTGCTTGAGAAGGAGCTTCAGCTTATAAGCTCTCGTGACGCTGAATCGTTGATGAAAGTACTAGACGAAAAAACGCAGCTACTTACGTCCATTCAGACACTTGATAGTGATATTGAACGTACTCTTGCCGGCTCTGCCTCATTGTCCCAATACGATGAAGGTTTAATGGAGCAAGCAAAGCGTCTACTTGACGATTGCAAGTACCGCACACAAGTCAATCAAAAAGCCGTGGAGCAAGGACAGCTACGCCTCACACACCTGCGGAATTTGATGATGGAAGTGCGTGCGAAAGAGTCGCTTACTTATGATAAGAAGGGAAAGCCAAAAGGCGGAACCTTAGGTTCTGGCGTCAGCGCTTAGGCCCTATATACCAAGGTAGCCTGCGCTGCTTTATATCGCCCCATTCCTAATAGTATTTTACGTCTTTGACTCTTCTTGGCTTCGCGGTAGATAAATAAATATCATAAACTTGCTGCATATCTAAAGAGAGTTCTGTCACGTAGGTGTCCTCCCCTACCGGATAAGTTTTGACGACTTCAGCGCCTCTTATCACGCCTTCAACTGAGGCTCGCAACGATTCCGACTCTACAACAAGATGGGAAACTGATTGGCTGCCTTCAATTTTTTGACCATAAACTTGTTCTGTGAGTTCTCTGTATGCATCTAATTTTGACGCTTTCATTGCCATTATCAATTTCATACTATCACTTTCACCTCGCTGAGATGAAATCGGCGCATAGCCAATGGCCTTCAGAACGGGATAGCTTTCTGGCTCAACCGTCTCCCACTCGACATGTTTATCAATAATGCCACAGCCACTTATACTGAGAGCGAAACCGAGAATGGAAGACTGAATAAACACTTTCGATTTTTTCAATTTATTCAAGCACATGAATCTAAACCTCAATTTGCATCAATAACAGGTTACTGACGGCTTAACTATTTGTTAGCTTCTATTAGATACGCTATGACAACGCTCGATGGCCTGTTTGACCTAACGCCTAATTTTTCGGTATTCACCGATTCGCCTGCCTACATCAGGCACGCATTTACTCGCTGATATAGCCCAAAGAAAGCAAGATGTGCGCCCATTTTAACTTATTATAGAAAACCCACATCACTTGGCACTTTTTTCGCATAGTTCGTGGTATTAATCTGGCGCATAGACTGAGCAACAATAGGAGTGTGTGGTGCAACGCATAAGCAGAACAACTCTGGCGAAATTTTTTAATATTGCTGTGGCGGTAGTTTGCCTATTAGTTTTTTTTATTGGGCAAGCGCATGCCGCGTGGTATGAGGCCACGGGGCAAGCAGTTGTGCTAGATGGTAATAAAGAAGCAGCTAAACGCACGGCCACGCAAGAAGCGTTAAAACAAGCAATGCTGTTTGCCGGCGCTTCAGTGCACAGTGTTGCCAAACTCACCAATGGATTGCTTAAAAACGAAGAAATGACAATCCGCTCTACCGGCGAAGTTAATCAGCTTGAGCTAGTTAACGAAACCTTTAACGGTGAGGTAATTACCGTGCGTGTCCGAGCCGATATTTTTCCTAAAGGTAAGACGTGCGATGCACAGCTTGATGAGAAACACTTCGCCACTACACACTTTAGAATTAGAAATAGAGGTCATTTGACCCATGGCAATATGCCTAATTTCGACAAAGCTTTCACTCAGCGACTCGTAGAGGCAATGAAAGCTCAAACCAACAACCTTAGCATTACTTATGTTGCACCTCATACGGCAAAATTTGACAGCCGGTTTACCGCAGAGAATATACGCACCCTATCGGCCCAAAGTAACACTCAGTTTGTGATTATTGGTGTTATCGACGATTTAAGTATGGGCCCAAAAGATACCCCGCCTGTGTTTACACCGTGGCGTGATAGTACACCAGAGCGCGCGTTCTCAATGTCACTTCAGGTTTATGATGGAATAAATGGGGGCCTGCTTTATACCTCGTCGTATAGAAACCAAGAAGAATGGACGTTTGACAGATTCGAAGATGTTGATGAGTTTTCGTCAACCTTTTGGCAGTCCCGCTATGGTCAAGCCATTGACGTAAGCATCAGCGAGGCAATAGAAGACATCAAAGAATCCACTGCTTGCCAGCCTATAACAGGTAGGGTAATTAGCGTTGCGAACAACAAAATTTCAATTTCTTTAGGGAGAGATAATGGCATTTCTGAGAAAGATGAACTATATCTTTATCAAGCTAAAGAAGTAATAGATAACCTTGGCAGGACGTACCTTCAGTATGCTGTCTACCCTGGCACGTTTATTGTCGACCGTGCCTTTGGCAATTCATCAACGGTGGTAAACACAGGTACAGGCGTTATCGCGAACATCCAAGAAAACGATTTTGTAGTAAAAAAATAACCTCTAACAAATAAATCCCCTAGCAAATTCATGGTTGGTTTATCAGCATAGCCGTGCTATATCTATAACAACGTATAACAATCAATACTTAAGTTTAATGTTCGTCCTAGTAACCTCATTTATACTTTAGTCTAAAAATAATCAAAAACCATGACCCTTTCCCTATTTGCGTCGCACTGCTTAGCTTTCGTAGCTCTGCTACTAGCTGGCCAGCAAATCAAGGATCACTATATTATCGAGTTTCCAAAACTCGAACAGGAAGTTAAAGAAAAATTTGGAGCAGATTATGTTTTGAAGTACGTGAGTCTACCGCCACGCGTTTCCCAGATGAATTTAAAGATTTTTGTAACACGCTAAAAGCCAAAGATTGCATGATTGGCCTTAAGCGCGTTGGCGAGTCTTTCTCTCAATTATTAAACGTACAAGAGATGGGCTTAGATTATGTGAAGATTGATTCTGCTTTTATGGCGGACATCGACTTTAATCCCGCCAATCACGCATTTATCAGAGGCTTCTGCTCGTTAGCTCACACCTTTGGTATTAATGTATACGCTGATGGCGTTAAACGTGCTGATCACCAAGATTTATTTATCGAGCTTGGTATTGACGGGGTGGTTTCTCATATTGAGGTTATAGAGCATCTTTTAGATGACTAAACTCACCTAAGCGAAGCAGCAGACTAATTCTGTCTTTAGCTTGGAATTTGTTGAGCAGCGTACCGACATATTCTTTGACGGTACGCTCGGTGATACCGAGTTCCCGCGCTATTTCCTTATTACTAAGCCCATCTAGGATACAGCTTAATACATCCCTTTCTCTGTTTGTTAGGCTTTTAAGGGTTGGTAGTATTCGCTTCGTTTGGAGGTTTGAAGCAACGTTTGACGTCGTAACAGACAATAACTCGTTAGGTAGCCACATGCCTCCGGCTTCTATAACGCGAGCAACCGATGCTAATAAAGATTCAGCGCCAAGGGCATGGCAATACGCTCTTGCTCCTAGCACCAGCGCTGTCTGCATTTCTAAACGATCATACTTGTAGGTAAGTAATACCACCTGAGAAACTTTCTGTTTTGCGGCGATAAGTTGCTGGCGCCAGTCGTCGTCGGTAGCTAATATCCAGATGCAGTCACTTTCCTTACACTCAATACTGGTAACGGTATTATATTTTGTCCATGAGTACTGAGTTAGCGCGCCTTGTAAATCTTTTTCGGCAATAAAATGTCTCATTTAACGCTCCCTCAGCGCAGAGGCTGTTACGTTGAACAATGGCGATAATATATAATTAAGCACGGTTTTCTTCCCCGTCAATATATCAACCTGAACTATCATCCCCGGCAAAATGTCGAGGGATTCATCTGCTATGCTCCTTTTTGTTTCCAATCTTACTAAGTAGTAAGTTTCATCTTTATCATTAGTAATAGCATCGGCACTAATATGTTGTACTTCTGCTGACATGCCACCATAAATGGTAAAATCGTAAGCGCTGAACTTAAGAATAGCTGGCTGGCCTTGTCGAATAAACGCGATGTCTTTCGGCGAAACTTTGGCTTCTACGATAAGTTGGTCATCCTGGGGTACAAGTTCAACCACGGCACTACCTGGCGTTATAACACCGCCAACCGTATTGATGAGTAACCGCTGAACCGTGCCGTTAATGGGTGATCTGATATCAGCTTGTGATACCACATCCTCTAAGCTGGTTTGGGATTGCTGCAAAGTAGCCATCTCGCCGGTAGCATCAGTAAGCTCTTGATTCCAACGATTTACCAATCTTAATCGGCTTTCTTCCTTTTTTATGATTTCTTCTTCGATGGCATTAAGTCCGCGTTCGATGGCCACCTTAGACTTCGTGATATTGCCTTCAAGTTCTACCACTTGTCGCTCTAACCTGAGAATTTCGATTTCCGAAACGGCACCTGAAGCAAGCAGCGGCTTTGTAACGGATAACTCTTTTCTCGTTAGAGACAGTACATTTTGATATTGGGAAAGGTTTGCACGTTCCTCTTCCACATCTTGGCGGCGCTGCATAATACGTGAATCTGAGCCAGCGGCTACTTCGTCAAGCTCCGCCAGATTCGAGTTATAAAGCTTGCGCTCGTTTTCGATAATGCTGGGGGCCTGCTCTTGCAACTCTTTATTAAACCTCAGTGCCTTACCTTGAGTAAGCGCCGACAGTCTTTGCACTTTTGCTGCGAGCGCAGCAAATTGTGTGGTGTTCTCTTCAAGGCTGGATAGAAATCGCGTCGGGTCAACCCTAAGCAAAACTTGCCCCGCTTTTACGGTTTGCCCCTCTGCCACTAAAATGTCTTGAACAATTCCGCCATCATACGATTGCAGCACCTGAAGCTGTTGAGACGATATAACCTTCCCGTCGCCTTTTGCCACCTCGTCGATTTCGGCAAAATACGACCAAACCACTAAAAGAAAAAGTACGATGGATACGAGGTACAATAGCCCCTTTGCCTTTACTGGCGTTTGCATAATCCGTGACCACTCGGCTTCTAACACCCAATCTTGCCCCGGAGGTGGCGCAAGCCACCCGCGCATTAATCGTTGAAGCCAGTCTTTTTTCTCACCACCACTTTTTAAAATCATGGTGCCCTCTTAAGTGTTTGACTTGGCTTTCTAAATTGCACAAGTACGTCTTCCTTTTTACCATCTGCAATGACTTTTCCGTTTTCAACCACAATCGCTCTATCAGTCACTGAGTAATAAAATGATGGATACGATTGCTCGGTTTGCAGATGACGTTCATATCTACTCGATTGACGAACTGTTCGCACGTTTTGATAAACCACTAAATCATGAAAGCTGGCTTTCCCTAGGCCTCGAGATAAGAAAGACCGTTTGGAAAGAAGTGCGCCTACCCGTTGGCGCCGGTGGAGGACCAACACCAACATTAGCGAAAGCAGCCAGTCATGCAGCAAAGCGCATTGAGGGATACCGCGGCGTTGCCGTTATCTCTTCAGATGAAGAGCGAGTGGCCATACTTAAACAAATGGCAGTGACGGACGTCTGGGGCATTGGAAGCCGATTGGGGAAAAAACTTGAATTTATGGGTATCCACAGTGCTTATGAACTCTCTAAAAAATCGCCGACGTATATGCGCAAACAGTTTTCTATTCTGGTGGAAAATACTATCAGAGAGCTTAATGGTGAAGTTCGAATAGCGTGGGACGATGTAAGGCCAGACAAGCAGCAAATATACAGCACCAGAACATTTGGGGAGCGCGTGACCAGCAGCAATGAGTTACATAGAGCGCTTGTAGGCCATTGTGAGGCGGCAATGGCTAAATTACGAAAGCAAAATAGTTTAGCCGGTGCGATGACCGTCTTTGCTTCAAACTCACCGCATGATGATACCGCGTTCTACCGGAAATCAGCGTATCACCAGTTCGAGGGTCGGCAACGATTCTGACGAAATCCTCCAAAAAGTGAACTAACCTATTGGCTTTAAATTATTTTTATATGGTGGCTCATGGGTGAAACTTGCTGTTCAACATCAAGCGTATAATCGCCGAATCGATTGATATGGTCCGTGCGGTATGGAGCCAATCCTTTGAGAATATCGTGATCAATATGATGGCCGCGCTCCTTGAGATCTTTAAGGGTTAACGTCATCGACTCCACATTATGAAGAATGACCAGGTTGGCCACTAAGTGGTTATATTTGATCACTTTCCGTTGCTCGTGGCGGATATTCTCGGCGATCACCCCCTCGCCGCCAAAGAACAGCCATTTCACGAACTGGTTGAACTCTTCGGTTTTGTTCGTCTCCGCATGAATGGTTCGCCGCAACTGCACGCTGCCAATGTAGTCCAGAAGAAAGGTTGTTCGAACGACCCTCCCCAGTTCCCGGAAAGCAAAGTAGAGCTTGTTCTTGAGGCTTGCGGTACCCAGGCGTCGCAATATGGTGGACGGTGCGATTTTTCCAGCCTTAATCGATAGCGCCACCCGGAGCATGTCCGGCACATGGGTTTCGATCAGTTTCCAGTTGATGGTCTCGCTGAACAAGGCATCGATGTGCTCGTAACGTTGGCGTCTATCGGACCTGTAGAACACCAACTGCTTCAGATTACGGATTCGGGGCATCAGGTTGATACCCAGCAGGTAGGCCAACCCGAAGACGGGCGCGCTTTGCGCCTGGGTATCGCCATGCAGGGTGTCAGGCTGGATATCGGAATCGTTTTTGATCAGCCCATCAAGAATGTAAATGGCCTCATAGACGCCGCAAGGAATGAAGTGGCTGAACAGCGCGATGTATTTGTCCGAAACGTGGTAGTAGCCCACCCCGCCATAACCGCCGTACCGTATGTGGTATTCCGATAGCAGGTTCTGTTCGTACAGGTTCCATTTTGTGCCATCGGCGGCGGCATGTTGTCCGGTTCCCCAGTGTCGCGGTAACCGGTAGCGGTTGTAGGCATTGATGACCTGCGCAATAGCCTGCTCCAAGCGCTCTTCAGTGACGTGCCGCAGGTTGAGCCAGGACACCTGCCGGCGATTAAGCGTTGTGATGGATCGAGCGGTCTGGGTCGGCCCAAGATTGCAGCCATAACAAAAGAGGGTCGAAACAAAACGGGTACGGGGGTCCTCCAGTTTGCTTTCGTAGCCGGACAGTGGCCCAAAGCGTTTATGGAGCCCGAGCCATTTTTCGGCTTCCACCAGAATGTCGAGAATATTCTTTTCGGGCAGATTCAGGGATAACTGCTTATCAATCTCAGCCAACCCATCCGGAGGTGCTGTACGACGGTGCTTCCGGATCACCAGTTCTTCGCCATTGAAGACGGCGTGTTCATTCTCCGGGAAGTCACGGTCGATGCGCTCTGCCGTTGCGCTCAACCGTGAGCGGGCTTGCGCCACAAATGCAGCGGGCTCGGAGGCAATGCCGACCATCTTGCTGTAGTCGGCTATTTGCGCCTCATAGATACTCCAATTCACCAGTTGCTCTCGGTAATCGCTGTACTGGTCGCTGTTCGCAACCGCGAGGTCGCCGGACATCAGTTCACGCTTCACCTGCATCAATACGCCCAGCTCAAAATACTTCCGGTAGACCATGCCCGGTGGTAGCAGGCTTGACCCAGTACCCAAAATCAAACGGCGCCAGCGCTCTGGTAACCAGGCCACATCAATAGGATGAGTGCTCAGAACAAGACATTCTTTACGGCTGTGCCGGTGCTTTTTCAAGATAGCAATCGCGTCAACCAAGGACTGGTCGTGGCTGGTCGCCGTCAAGTCCAGTAGTTCAAGGCAATTGAATAACAGCGGGCGTAACGGGCGATAGGGGTGCAGCATGAACGGGATGAAGTTATTGCCGGCATAGGCCATGTGTTCCTCACACTCGGCCAGCAATTCATCAGGATCGCCCTGGATGGCGGCCGCGACACGGGCACCTCGCTCGGAATCCGTCGGCGCTTCCTGAACGACGGTCAGCAAGTCACGCAGTTGTGCGACCAGTTTGTCCATCCGCTTCATGTGATCCAGGTGATACTGGTTCAGGTTCGCTTCCGCCTTGGTCTTGATGTTGCGCATCTTGCGGACAAAGATGTCGACGGCATCGTCCATTGCGCGACGCAGTTGAGCATGGACCAGCAGAATCATCAAGGCATAGCGTTTGGTGCTCTGCATGGCCTTGATGTTGGCTGCGTCCAACGCGCGCGCTTCCAGTATGAAGTGGTGATACTTGGCGGCTGGAATGTGATCAACAGCGGGCAATCGTTGACACCAGCCCTGAAGCCACTCCAGATGCTGAAGATACTTCTTCACTTCTGTATTGGTCGGTTTTTTGGGTTCCTGTTTCAGTTTATGCCAACTGGTATGAGGTGAATCGTCAGGCACACGCAGCAGCCGGTCAAATTCCTGTTTTTGCTGCTCCGTCAAAGCCGCATTGAGTGTCCGAAAGAACCCCGTGTTGACCTGGCTGCGAGCCTGACGGGCTGTCCGTTGCAGCGTTGAAAAACCGGGTAGCTCAAAACGCTGGCGCACCAGCTCTTCGATCACCACATTGATAATGTCTGCCAGATCCTGTTTGGTGGTCGCCGCTTCTCGTGCCAAGTCCCGCACGACCGCCTTGCCTTCGACGGTAAACGCCTTGATGCCCACCTGTTGACGAATCGCGTCCAACATCCGCTGACGGACGCCGCCGCTGCGGTCGTATTCCCTGAGTCGGCTTAGTGCGAGATGTGAGAGGTCGTCGCAGGCGAGAATGTGTGATGTGATCGATTTGGGAACGGCTTTGAGACTGACAAAGTAGCCCAAACGCTGAACTGTTTTCAGGAGAATGAGCAGAGCGCCCCGAGCAGCGGGTGTTCGACCATGTTGTCTGGCAAAAGATCGTTCCTTGACCGTGGGTGTATAAATTTCTGCCAGTTCCTGGTCGGAGACGGCCGCTTTCAATCTTGGATAGGCGGTTTCATGGAGGCTACTCATGGACAATCCCTTGATATTTCGGCCCTTTTAAGGGACCTCTCTGGCCGAATAAAAGATCAATAATTCCTGAAAATCCTATTGCCCATTACAATCAAGGCCGTCGGTGGGTCCGACGAAATGGCTGAATCAGCATCTGATCCAACCGGAGGTCCTGCGGCTCGCGAAAATCCTCGATGCCGATGATCATTCCAATATGGCCAGCGGCAGGCTGATCGCGATAGGTGCCAAAAAGCCGGTCCCACCAAGGCAAATTAAAACCAAAGTTGCTATTTGTCTCTTCAGGAACAATCGAATGGTGCACGCGGTGCATTTCCGGCGTAACAACCACCGGTCTCAACTTTTGCTCCAGTCCTTGAGGCAATCGTACGTTTCCGTGGTTGAACATTGAGGTCGCATTGAGAATCACCTCGAAAATCAGTACCGCGATCGCAGGTGCTCCCAGCGCAACCACGACGGAGATTTTAATGACCATGGAAAGCACAATTTCCAGAGGATGGAAACGCAGGCCCGTCGTTACGTCAAATTCCAGATCCGCGTGGTGCATACGATGCAAGCGCCAGAGCCAGGGCACGGCATGAAAGATGCGATGCTGAAAGTAGATTGCGAGATCAAGCGCGATCGTCCCCAGAAGGACCGACAACCAAACTGGCAGATTGGCCAGATTTAACAGTCCCCACGCCTGCTCATTCGCCATCACCGCCGCTCCGACGGCGGCCACGGGAAACAATAGCCGAACCACCAGGGTATCCACCACGACCATCAAGAGGTTATGTGGCCACCGTTGCCGGCGAGTGTAGCGCTGGTCGCGACGTGGCGCGGCGGCTTCGGCAAGTATCATGACACACAGAATGCCCGTGAAGACCCCGAGCCGTATGACCACCTCATTACCGAGCACGACTTTACCGTCTATCCTTGATGATGGTTGAAATAGCCCTGAGTGCCTTGTTGGGTCATGGCCTCGGCGATGCGGCCGATGGCCTGTGTATAGGCCGCAGTCCGCAGCGTTATGTTATCTTCCTCCGCCCGGTCGAAACAGGCGGCGGCCTCGCGGGCCAGGCGTTCGGTGAGGCGCCGATTGACTTCGTCTTCGGACCAGGTATCACCGATGCGATTCTGCACCCATTCCAGATGGCTGACGATCACACCGCCGGCATTGACCAATACATCCGGTAGCACTTCGACGCCGCGTTTGGCTAGTTGATCATCGGCCTCATTACTGACGGGCCCGTTGGCGATTTCCAGGATCGTGGCGGCGTTCACGGTCGCGGCATTTTGCTCGGTGACGGCGTCCTCCAGTGCGGCTAGTACCAGTACATCGACATCCATCGCCAGCAGCTCGTCGTTGGTCAGTTGCTCGACGTCGGCTTCCTGGCAGATCGATTCATCACAGTAAACCATGCCCTTGAGCTCCCGGTTTTTGTGTTTATGGCGCCAGATCGGGTCTGGATCAAGTCCGTCAGCGGCATGAATGGCACCCTGGGAATCCGACAGCGCGACGATCCGATAGCCGCGCTCGCGGGCCAGTCGGGCGAAGTGATAACCGGCATTGCCGAAACCCTGGACCGCCACACGGAGTTCTTCAGGGGTTTTGCCGCGGCGCTCGGCCCACAGATCAAGCACCTGCAGCGCGCCACGTCCGGTGGCCGCGGTGCGTCCCCTGGAACCGCCCAGCCCTAAAGGCTTGCCGGTGATGGTGGCCGGTACCTGACGGCGTTCGATCTGGGCAAATTCGTCGGCCATCCAGCCCATGATGGTGTCGTTGGTGTTGACGTCCGGTGCCGGGATGTCACTGTTCGGCCCGATAAGGTCATGAAAAGCGCGGATATAGCCACGCGACAGACGTTCCAGTTCCAGTCGGGAGAGCGCCTTGGGATCGACCCGAACACCACCTTTGGCACCGCCGAATGGCAGGTCCACCACGGCGCACTTGATGGTCATCCAGAAGCTCAGCGCAGTGACTTCTTCCGAGCTCACGTCCGGATGGAAACGGATGCCCCCTTTGCCCGGCCCACGCGTGTCGTCGTAACGAATGCGCCAGGCCGGAAAGAATTGCAAGGCGCCGTCGTCCATGCGGATCGGGATGTTGATTTGTACGGTTTGCTGCGCCTGGGCCAGACGCCTGCGAACGTCCTCAGGGACGTCAAGTTGGTCAAAAATCCCGTTCAGGTGACCGTCGTCACCGAAGCTTTGGTCGTTGGAATGACTCATGGTTGTGACTCCTTATCGAACCCGAAAAAGTGTTTTGCGATGTCTTATGATTCAGCTTCCCGATGCAAGTGGGTTGTGCGATCGTCCGTTACGTGCTGATAGGTGAACGTGTAAGTCGCACAAGATTCCCCGCGATCCGTGTTGCTAATGTCTTGGCGCGGTCTGCGCTCGGCCCTGTAAAATCTGCGTTCACGGTCTCCCGAAACAGCTCCAGCCAGCGCTCAAAGTCATCTAGCTGCAAAGGGTGTTGCTCGTGCAACGCCAAGTGGCGGGCGACCATGTTGCTCTGGTAGCCGTCGCGTTCGCCGAGCAGCAGCTTGCACCAATAGGCGCGGATACACGGCAGGTGCGTTCTGAGGTCAATTTCTGCCACATCCAAGAACAGCGGACGCAGGCGATCATCGGCCAGGACCTTCCGGTAGAAGGCGTCCAGCATTTCGGCGATAGCCTCGGGCGAGTCTAGATCGCGCGGCGTTGACTGCATTTCAAGATCGGATCGCTCAGGTTATAGAACAATGGCATACAATGAACGCGCAGCATGGAAGACAACGGGACAGGAGGCCGTCCGTCCTGACCTTTTGGGTAATAATGCGCTACGTTCTTCTCCAGCTGTTTCCAGGGAATCAACGTGTCCATTCGTTCGAGAAAGATTTCGCGGCGAATTTTGCTCTTCTTGGTCTGGTACTCGGCTTCGGAGAGGGTTAACTGGTTCATGGCGGCAACGATCCTATGCGGTTGACGAGAGCTATATTATCGCCTATGTCGAACACTTCAATCAGAGTCTTCAGAGTTTTAAACACCCTTACTCTGTTTTCTCCAATTGTCTATGGAGTACAGACCTCCGCCAGTAATTATTAACACCATGTTTATCCCGAATAATGGAATATCTTTCATAAGCAAATGTGCATGAGGAGAAGTAATGCCATGCATCGCAGCGATATTCCAAACACCGACAATAATCATAATAATCATTAATGCTTGTGCTATTGAAGCAAGTCTTGTGAACAGGCCTAAGAGAAGCATTACTCCAGTTATTATTTCGGCTATTGCCAGAATAAAGATGAAATGCGCCGGACTCATGGGTAGCAAATCAATTACCCAGCTTTTACTCACCATCGCAACTCTCGGTTCAGGATAAATTAGCTTGGGAACGATGCCCATCCAAACCCACAATAGGCCAACAATGACCCGGAGTATAAGTGGTATGTATTTCTCTTTACTTAACAGTTGATTGTCGAAATTCATTTAGTTTTCTCCAGCTATTATGTAAATGTAAACTCGCGTGATTAGCATCTGACATACAGTGGGCCGCGATCCATACCGGATACGACACCGGACCGTTACTTGCTGAAGGCCCTTAGTAGTCGGCTCAGCGACAGCACGAACAGGCCGGTCAGCGCGATACCCACGATTACCCAGTGCTCCCCGAGAAAAGCGCCGGCGCTCGTGCCAGCCAGCACGATGGCGAGAATCGGCAAATGACAGGGGCAACTGAGCACGGCCAATATCCCCCACAAGTAACCATTGCGCGACCGGGATACTTCTGTCGGTTCGCGCTCATTGTTCGTCATAAACCACCTCCAATGCATTGAAGAGTTACGACTCCCTGCAAAAGCCCAATTCGGCCACTGTCCGGTGCCACCTCAACTTACGGCCCTTTGAGAGCGCTCAACTTCACTCCATGCGCCGCCTTGGTGAGTGCCTGGGTGCAGCGATTCAGTGCGGCTCGTTTAACAGCAATTGTGTGTTGAATTTGCCGTTCGACGGCTCGACACTGCCCTTTATCCCCGTTGTCGAGCGCCTGTATAAATTCGGCAATCTCGGGGAGACCGAGACCGGCTTCACGACAGGAGCGGATCAACGCCAACCGTTGCAGGCAGCCGTCATCGAACAAGCGAGAGCCCCCCTGAGTGGTGCCACAGGCGTACACCAATCGCATGTCCAGATAAGTCCGGATCTGATGCACTGACAGGCCGCAGAGACGGGCCGCTTCGGAAATGACACAGCCTTCTTTTTGCGCCCCCGGCCCACCTTCAAGGTTGGGGTTTACCATTCGGGTATTAGCTCCCATGTTGGTCACTCCTTGCCCTGTTGAGTATAAGGTGCGCAATCCGCTGCCCCAGTTCGAAACCTTCCTGAACACTCACCATGTGCACATGCATTTTATCCCGCCCCCAGGCCTCCCCGGCCTGCCGTGAAGCAAAGAAATGGACGTCGCAACAAAACGCACTTCGAATGTCTCCCGCTGCGGCCACCGAGACTAAAGAGACGACCGCGTCCTCCGGCTCAAGCGAAACCACTCCCTGTGGCGTAACCGTCAAGGTGACCGGGTTGTTCGTCTGCGGGCAACGCGATTGCACCTGCGCCCGTTCGCCGATGACAGCTGGAAACATCAAGGCATCCAGTGCACACCAGGTATAAAGTGGCCGATCGTTGACAACAAATGCATGCGGGGTTTCTCGCAGTGTGATGCCGGAGCCGATCAGCCGTCCCTGGCCGTCGTACTCGATGGTCCCGCAGGGCAGTTTTTCCAGCACCAACTCTGCCTCATCAGTCGTCCAGTTGAGCGACTTCGCGAGCCGCTCAACAGTGACCGGTTGTCCCAGGGCAAGCTCGCGCAACAGCGTCACATGAAGCGCGGCTTCCCTTTCGCCGGTCAGACCCAGCCGTTCCACGATCTCATCCATGTTATACATTGGCGGCACCGTCTTATCCCGCACAGCACGACAATTGCTTCACGTCCTTGGTGAAGGTTTGGGCACAGAGCTTGAGCCCCTCCACCATGGTCAGGTACGGGAACAGCTCATCGGCAATGTCGTTCACGGTCATACGCGCACGCAGCGCCATGACGGCCGTCTGGATCAGCTCACCGGCTTCGCCCGCGACGGACTGGACACCCAGCAATCGTCCGCTGCCACGCTCAGCGACCATCTTGATGAAGCCCCCGGCATCGAAGTTAACCAGGGCCCGGGGCACGTTATCGAGGGTCAGGGTGCGGCTGTCGGTGTCGTATCCCTGAGCCTGGGCCTCCGCCTCGGACAGACCGACGGTGGCCACTTGTGGATCGGTAAAGATCACCTCGGGCATGGCGCTGAGGTCGAGGCTGGCGTCACCGCCGGTCATGTTAATGGCGGCCCGACTACCACCGGCGGCAGCCACGTAGACGAACTGGGGTTGATCGGTGCAGTCCCCGGCTGCATAAATGCCGGACGCGGTCGTTTGCAGGTGGTTGTCGATCCGGATCGCGCCGCGCTCGGTAGCCACGCCGACGGCCTCCAGGTTCAGGTTCTCGGTATTGGGTGTGCGGCCACTGGCCACCAGCAGTTGCTCCGCCTCCAGGGTGCCGGCGTTGGTTTGGAGGGTGAACACCCGGCCATTGTGGGTAATCTCACTGGCCTGGGTCTGCTTGAGCACCTCGATGCCCTCGCGACGGAAGGCCGCTTCCACGGCTTCACCCACCGCCGGGTCTTCCTGAGACAGCACCCGGCTGCGGGCCAGAATGGTGACCCGACTGCCAAGGCGGGCAAAGGCCTGAGCCAGCTCTATGGCCACCACCGAGGCACCAATCACAACGAGGCGCTCGGGAATGTGATCCAGCTCCAGCGCACTGGTGGACGTGAGATAGGGCGTCTCGGATAGCCCCGGAACAGGCGGTTCGGCGGGCCGGGCACCGGTGCCGATAAAGGCCCGGTCGAAGTGCACCGTCTGCTCGCCGCCGTCGTTGAGCGTAACCGTCAGTGTGCGCTCGTCCACGAACCGCGCCTCGCCCTTGAGGACGGTAATCGCGGCATTGTCGTTGAGAATGCTCTGGTACTTGGACTCGCGCAGCTCCTCCACCCGGGCCTGTTGCTGAGCCAGAAGGGCTGAACGATTCACCGCCGGTGCCTGGGCACTCAGTCCGTCGTCAAACGGGCTTTCCCGGCGAAGGTGGGCGATATGCGCCGACCGGATCATGATTTTGGACGGTACGCAACCAATGTTGACGCAGGTTCCGCCGATGGTGCCGCGCTCAATCAGCGTCACCCGGGCACCGCGCTCCGTCGCTTTCAGGGCCGCAGCCATGGCACTGCCACCGCTGCCAATCACCGCAATGTGCAGGTTGTTGTCACTCATAAACGTTACTCCTAGGTTCATTGGTAAATGGTATGCAAGATGCCTCCACTGTTGCGCATCAACAATTGGGCGAGCGTTGCATATCGTAAAGCTTAAACGCCGTACCAATGTACGGAGTCAAGTGGAATTTTATTATCGGTCGATCTGATCAGGGTTGTAGGGAATCGATGATGGGGCAATGGCTGTCGTCGTCATTGCTTTGGCATTGCGCTAATAACGCCTTTAACGCCTTTAACGCCTTTTCCAAACGCCGTAAATCGGCCATTTTTTCTTTCACGGCGATGAGCTTGAGCTCGGCTAGATCCTGCACTTGGCTGCAGGGGTAATCATTCAGGCTTAACAGGTTGGAGATCTCATCCAAGGTAAAACCAAGCTCTTGCGCACGCTTGATAAAGCGGATGCGATTAACCGTCTCTTCTGGATAATGACGATAACCAGTATCCGGTTTGGGTGGTTGTGTGATTA